>VXOG01000107.1 GCA_009840165.1 Chloroflexota bacterium | reverse complement strand
TTTCCTGATCACCATGCTATCTCAATTTTCGGATGTTCATATGCGATAGCCCTGGCGCGGGGACGTACTTCTCTTGACATCCTTCGGGTGTCCGTTTCGTCCCCGGCGCCGGTCATCTGCGAGTGCAAGGGGTAATTCTTGCCCAGGTAGCGCATCAGCTCAAACTGTTCCAGGTAGCCGTCGCCCTTTTCGGTGCGGCGGATGGTTGCGCCGAAGGGCGGATTGGTCAGCACCAGGTCAAACTTGTCGGCAGTCAGGCCAGCGTTCTTTTCTCGGATGTTCTCCGGAAAGTCCATGGCGTCATGCCCCACGATGTTGGTATGTCCATCGTCGTGGATAATCATGTTCATCTTGGCGACGCGGGCCAGTTCCTCGTTGATTTCCAGGCCATAGAGGTTGTTCTGCGCGAAGTTATGCCAGTATTGAAAATGCTGTATGCTGTCTGAGCTGAAGCGTTGGTCAGCCTCCCTGCGCACGTGGTCCAGTGCGTACAGCAGGAACCCGCCGGATCCGCAGGCCGGATCCAGCACCAGGTCGGTGCGCTTGGGGTCAAGGACGGCCACGCAGAACGCGATCAACTCGCGCGGCGTGAAATACTGGCCGAAGTCGCCCTTGAAGAAGCTGCCCATGAACTCCTCAAACGCCACGCCCTTGGTGTCCAGCTCCGTGCGGTCCAGCGAAATGCCCTCCAAGTGTTCCACGCACTGCGCCAGGATGGGCGGCTCCACGGCGATGCGGTCGGTGAACACGTCCGGCTCCAGCCGCTGCTCCTTGTCGTACAGCGCATCGACACGGCCCGCCAACTGCTCAGTGGTTTCTCCGTCCCGCCGCTGGAAAGCGTAAGGCTCACCGTTGGGGCGGTCCAAGTCTTTCTCATCCCTGTGCTTGATGAACACTATCTTGGAGAACTCGCCGAAGGCGGCGATGGGACTGCGCCGGCCACCCTCCCACAGCGTTTGATGGCACTTGCGGATGGCCGCCCGCAGTTCCTCACGGGGCACGGCGGGCAGGTCTTTGCCCGGCTCGTTCTTGTAAAACCGCCATGGTGGTGGGGCGCCGTAACGCACCGGAAAATCGGTGATATGGTTGCGTTCCCGTTCGCTGGGAGGGTACTTGTTGCGGTCGTCAAAGCGCAGCAGGCGGCGTCTTATGCCATCAACTGCGCCGCAGTAGGGCGCGCCCAGGCTGGCCCGGTTGCCGCAAGCCTGCTCGATGGCCTGGTCAAACGCGGCGTCGGATAAATCGCCCCGTTTGCATTCGATGACGAACCAGGGCATCTTCTTCTCGTCATCGCTGTAAATCACCAGGTCGGCAAAATCGTTGGGCGTGCGGCGCGGCACGTTGACCTCAAAGCCGATCAGCTCCGGCGCGTATTCGTACTTGTAAATCAGCTCCGCCCACAGCTCGGCCCGCACCTTCTCCTCGGGATCGCTCCACCGCTCCGAGTGCATGGCCGCAACGTAATGAATCCGCTCATTGCGCCCCTCGCCGGTGATTTCGACGTAGCCGTCGGCCAGGGCGCGGGCAAGAAACGTCTGGTGTTGAGTAGCGCTGGTCATGTCTCAAATCCTGCAATGTGTCGCTGCCATCAATATATCACCCCGCCCTGCGCCATATCTTCCTTGCCCCGTCACGTCAGGGCAATCGCGTCTTAAAAGGGGGCCATCCACATACGATCATTGTCTTCTCTCGCCGCATCATCACCCAGGAAACCCAGGACGGACGCCTCATCGTCCGCTTCCTCATCGACGCCATGCAGGGCCAACTCCCCGACTTCAGGCCCTGTCATCGCCTCTCCGCCGCCAAGGAACTACTCCAGCGCGGCTTCGACTACCTGCCCGACGATGCCGACGCCCAGAAAGCCGCCGAGCCTGAACCTGTCGAGCTCACCCCCGAAGAACTGGCAGCCCAACGCCGCGCTGAACTCATCGAATTCAGCAAGCACGGCCCGGTGTACTACCAAAACGATCCCTTCCCTTGCGTCTGCGAAGACCGCCTCCACGAGTGCGAAGGCAACGTACTTGAGGATGCAGACCAGCTTGAAGCCGCCGCCCGTCGCAGTCCGACCATGGAGTACCTCATCCGCGACCCCGACCAGCTGGAGGACTTTCTGGCGCGCTACGCCGAGTACTTGATCGGCTAGAACATCGAACACCCCCACAATCCCATCGACATCAACCGCATCTACTGGACCAAACCCCCCTTGCGAAACCGCAGCAACCCTGCCCGCGCCCCCTAGAGCCTGTGGACAAATACCGTCACTCCGGCGAAAGCCGGAGTCCAGAAGTCGCGGTGTGCAGGAATCGGAACATCGAGCAGATAATCCAGTGGTGTAAAATCGGGCATCCCATCTTGCAATAAGAGGCATCCCGATGAAGTACGACGTTATCGTGGTCGGCAGCGGCTCCGCCGGTTCCGTGGTGGCCAGCCGCCTGTCCGAAGACCCTAACCGCTCCGTGCTGCTGCTGGAGGCCGGCCAGGACTATCCCAACGCCGAGCACCTGCCCGACGCTGTCCGCGACGGGCACTCCAGCGACGGCGAGGCCATCGGCTCCCCGGTGTCCTGGAACCTGCGCGGCGTCATCAACGACCAGCAGGGCGAGATCAACATCGCCCAGGGCAAGGTCATCGGCGGCTCCGGCTCCATCAACGGCCAGGTGTACCTGCGCGGCCTGCCCGAGGACTTCGAGCGGTGAGAGTCCTTCGGCAACGCGGAATGGTCGTACACCAGGGTGCTGCCTTTCTTCCGTAAGGCCGAAACCGACCTGGATATTCAGGACGACTTCCACGGCAGCGACGGCCCCATCCCCATCGTGCGCCGCGAAAACCAACCCTGGCCCGACGTTCAGAAGGCGTTCCACGCGGCGGCTATGGAGCGCGGCTACGTCAGCAACCCCGACCTCAACGGCCCCGACTCGGCCGGCATCGGCGCGATTCCCATGAACAACCGCGACGGCGTCCGCATGAGCACGGCCATCACCCACCTGAACCCGGTGCGCCACCGCCTCAACCTCACCATCAAGGGCAACGTGTTCGTTCGTCGTGTACTGTTCGACGGCAACCGCGTCGCTGGTGTAGAAGCCGATAGCGGCGGCGAGATCTTCTCCGTTGAAGGCGACCAGGTAGTCCTCAGCGCCGGCGCGTTGAAATCACCCCACATCATGATGCTCTCGGGCATCGGCCCCAGTGACCAGCTTACTGAGTTCGGCATCCCGGTCATCCACGAGTCGCCTGGCGTCGGTCAGAACCTCTTCAATCATCCCATGGGTAACGTCACCTTCCGTGTCAAGGACCACGTCCGGCTCCACGCCAACGCCGGCGCGTTGCGCTTCGGCCTCCGCGTGACCTCCGAGCCGCCGTCCTACCCCAGCGACGTTATGCTGCACACCCTGGGCATCTTCAACGTCATGACCGGGGAACGTCTGCCCGACCGTACCGCCCGCATCGCCTGCGCCCTGGAACTGCCCGACAGCTCCGGCTGGGTGCGGTTGCAGTCGTCGGATCCGACGGTGCAGCCCGCCATCAACTACCGCTACTTCCATAACGAGAACGACATGCGCCGGATGCGCGACGCTGTGCGCCTCGCCGCCGACATGCTGGAATCGGACGCCTACCGGGACGTGATGGAATACCGCGAAGCGCCCACGGACGAAACGCTGGCCGACGATGACACCCTGGACGCCTGGATTCGCCAGACCGTCGGCACCTCCCGCCACGTCTCCGGCACCTGCCGCATCGGCCCCGACGGCGACCCCATGGCGGTAACCGACCAGCAGTGCCGGGTGCGCGGCGTGCATGGCCTCTGGGTCGCCGACTCATCAATCATGCCCCAGGTCACCCGCGCCAACACCAGCGCCACCGCTATCATGATCGGCGAGCGCGTCGCGGACTGGATCGCCGGGTCGTAGCGTCCGTGCTAAAATGCGGGCCTACGCTGGAAGGTATCTATGGAACCACAAACCTACGTACTGATTGGCGCTGCCGTAACGGTTGCGCTTTTTATGCTGGGCGGCGCATTCGCGCTGGGCAGGTTGTTCCAGCGCGTGGAGACGAATACCGTCGAAATCAGCCGAATTGGAACGGAGGTCAGCCAGCTGACCGCTGAAGTTCGGCAACTGGCAACGCAGGTTCAGCAACTGACCGATCAGGTTCAGCAACTGGCAACGCAGGTTCAGCAACTGTCGGATGACGTGCGACGAACCAACGAAATCGTAATTGCCCTGGCGAATCACCGGCACGATGTCGATGGCAATACCGTGTTCAACCTACCTAATCGCGACGATTAGGCATTAGACCCCCGGCCGTAGGTTATGCTCCGTCGCCCGCTCGTAGGCGTCGCCAACCTGCACCAGCAGCGGCTCGGCCAGATGCTTGCCGATGAACTGGATGCTCAGGGGCAGGCCCGTGCTGTTCAGGCCGGCCGGCAGCGAAATCGTCGGCGCGCCGCTGAAGTCGTAGGGTATGGTGAACCGTCCCCACGTCCATTCGTCCTCGCCCATCGGCCCGTACAATTCCTCCGGCGTCACCCGATGCGCCACCCCGGTCATGGACGGACACACCAGCACGTCGATGTCCGCGAAGATGCCGGCCAGCGCTCCGTTGCACTCCAGCCGCACCAGGTTGGCGGCGGCGTAATCTACTGCCGTGTACCCATGCCCCTTTTCCAGCCACCCGCGGAACCACGGGCCGTAGTCGTCGGCCCGGGACGGGAAGGTGTCCCGGTGAGCGGTGGCGGCCTCCGCCGAGCACAACACACCCCAGGCCCGCGAGTACGGCAGCGTTTCCGGCATCCGCACCGGAACCAGTGTTGCGCCCATGCTTTCCAGCAGACGCGCTCCGGCCAGCACCGCCTCCGCGACTTCCGAATCCACCTCGCCGCCGCCGATGTATTCCTCGTCCACGCCGATGCGGACGCCGGCCACCCCTTGGTCCAGGCCGGCCAGCATGTCGGGCACGGTCGCGCGTAGCGACGTCGGATCGTTGGGGTCGTGCCCTGCCAGGGCTTGCAGCATGATGCCGGCGTCGGCGGCGCTGCGCGTCATCGGCCCCACGTGGTCCAGCGACTCACCCAGCGCCAGCACGCCGTAGCGACTCACCCGCCCCCACGTCGGCTTGATGCCCGCGGTGCCGCAGGCCGCCGCCGGAAAGCGGATCGACCCGCCGGTATCGCTGCCCAGCGATCCGTAGCACAGGCCCGCCGCCGTCGCCACGCCGGAGCCGCTGGACGACGCTCCGGCCCATCGATCCGCGCCCCACGGGTTGATGGGTATGTCGAACTCCGGGTTGTACCCGGCCATCGCCCCCTCGGTGAGGTTCAGCTTGCCCAGGATGATCGCGCCGGCGTCGTTCAGCCTCCGCACCACCGTGCCGTCAAAGTCGGGCACGAAATCGCGCAGCGCCTTCGCGCCGCCCATGGTTGGGACGCCGGTGGTGAAGCACAGGTCCTTGACGGCGATGGGCACGCCGTGCAGCCCTCCCCGGTAGCGCCCGGCGGCAATGTCGGCTTCGGCGGCCCGCGCCGACTCCATGGCCGGCTCCGCCATCACGGTGGCGTAGCTCTTCAACTCGCCGTCCAGCGCGGCGATCCGGTCCAGCATGGCCTGCGTGAGTTCCACCGGCGAAATTTCGCGCGACGCCAGCCGGCCCGCCACCTCGGTAATGGTCTGGTAGTGCAGAGGCGTATCCGCCATATCCCTTCTCCTCAAACGCTGTAACTGTTCAGGCTTGAGGTGACCGTCTCACACCAAACCCGTCATTCCGGCCTTGAGCCGGAATCCAGGGAGTTCTCGCCCTACCCGCGCTTGCCGAAGTGGGAGTGCCCTGGATTCCTGTCGACGCTAAATGGTTGCCGCCACCCTACGCCGCCGCCGCCGGCTGCACCAACTCGATCAGCACGTCGTCCGGCCCCTCGATGTACGACAGCCGCGAGCCCGTGGGCGTGTCGGTGATCGGCAGCACCGTGCGGATGCCGGCCGCGGTCAGCCGCTCCATCTCCGCCTCGATGTCCTCAACGTCGAACCCGAAGTGCTCCAGGCCCAGACGGTTCAACTCGGCCACGGCCCGCTCGTCCGACGATCCCGGCGGCTTCGACGATACGTTGAGCCGGCACTGCCCGCCCATCTCCATTCCGATGGTGATGGTGTTGGGCATCACCGTCCGCTCCGACACGATCCTGGCGTTGAAGTGCTGCTCGTACCACGCCGCCGTAGCGTGGGGGTCCGCCGCGCGGATGTGAACGTGGTTGATCCGGTATTCCATTGTCAGCCTCCTTTCAGGCGTTGCGTGCGTAGATGTTGAGCATGGATTCGACAAAAGCCTGGGCTTGTTCCCAAGCTTCAGCATATTCGATTGCGTTCAGGTTGCCACGGTCCGCATGGATATGTAGCCGGTCGGCGCGTTGCCAGTTTGGCATCAGAGACGTGTCGCTTGGGTCCTCCTGCGCCAACTCTCGTACCACGCTGACTTTGCCGCCGGTAGTTCCGGGGTTCCTTCCACGCTGGTTTGCGACTGCATTAATGCACTGCTTGGCGGATTCATACAGGAGTGCGCCGGCACAGTCGGTGTCATCATCCCGTTCCAGCAACAGATTGGCTTGTCGGCGATAATTGCGCGCTCGGGCTTCATGGCGGACGGCTCTCTGTCGGTACTGGTCAGTGGGATGGTTGGTTGCCAAAGCACCCCCGGATAAACTGTTCCGCCGTTTCGTAAGCCAGGTCCAGTTGATAACTTTCCAAGACTTCCATCTCGGCGTGGTCTTTCAAGAGCGAGCCCGGGGAAAGCCCGCCCCGGTAACGCCACTTGGGTACGGAGCCGTCCGCCTCCAGTCTTCTGGCTAGCATAATCAGATCGTCTTCGTCCAGGCTCTTGAGTTCCACGCCATGCGCGTCGGCCAGCGCGGCGAAAGTCGCCTGCGTCGCCTGCCACATCAGCGCCGCCGCTTTGACGTGGTTGCCAGCCGCCTGCTCCCGTTTGGAGGCGTTCACGTATTCCAATGCCGTCTGGCCCATTTCCGGCGCGCTCATCTCATCCCCCGAGAATCTCCGTGATCGTGCGTCCACCTGCTGCCGCGCATTATAGCAGCGGGTAGCGGTCCAATTTAGGTGGCTTGAAGAGACATGACACCCGCCCATTGCGCCATGCCGCTGATACGTTCTATCCTGTTTGCGTCAGGTTCCCCGCCCGGCTCTCGAGAACCCCGCGGGATGCCGCATCGCATGCGGCGCCGTTGGTTGCCCCTACTCTATGCCGTTGCTACACTGGTATTGTCCTATCGGATGAACACCCAGCCGACGTCACGCATCTTCAGGAGTGAAACATGATTTACGAAGTCCGCACCTACGACCTCAAACCCGGCGCCGTGCCCCAGGCCGAAGAAGCCTTCGCCGAGGCGCTGCCTCACCGCGAGAAGTATTCCCCCATCGCGGCCTTCTGGCACACCGAAATCGGTCCCCTGAACCAGATCATCCACGTCTGGGGCTACGAGAACATGGAAGAGCGCAACCGCATCCGCGCCGAGGCCGGCCAGGACCCCAACTGGCCGCCCAAGATCACCCCCGGCAACATCCTCAACATGAACTCGGAAATCTGGAACCCCGCCTCCTTCATGCGGCCCATGGGCGGCGACCAGGCCTTGGGCAATATCTACGAGATGCGCGTCTATACCTACGAGAACGGTTCCATGCCGGAACTGCTCCGTCGCTGGGAAGAGTCCCTGCCCTACCGCGAGGAGTTCTCCCCGCTGGCCGCCGGCATGTTCACCGAGTTCGGCGACCTGAACAAGTGGATGCACGTCTGGCCCTACCAGGACCTCAACCACCGCGCCGAAGTCCGCGCCGCCGCCAGCAAGATACCCCAGTGGCCCTCCGGCGCCCCCGGCCGCGTGAAACAGGAAACCAAAATCATGATCCCGGCCAGCTTCTCGCCCATGCACTGAGGGCGGCAGCGTAGGGGCGGATGGTTATTCGCCCCTACGGATGGCCCACTATTGGTGCAATGAAAAACGATTCACATGGAGCATTGGCGTTATGAAACCAACTTTCTTCGGCGATTCCCATGACATGGCAAAACGACAAATAATGCACTGGCTGACCGATGAGCGGTGGTATGCACATCCGATGTGGTACAACGAGAGACCAGAGCCGGCATGGGCACACCCCTTTTTGCAGAGATACGAAGCGGCGCTAAATGTTGATATCGTCGCCGGCGAATCGCCCGTCAGAGCACAATTTCTTGCGGCCGCCCAAGCGTGTGAAGAGCATCTGCTCCTAGACCCCGATACCGGACTTTGGACAGGTGTAGGGAACGCTAGAAATGGCAACGTTGAGCACGTCACTCTTCACGAATTTATCCCAATCCTGAACCATCCTAACCGCCAAAATAGACTCACACTACTCTACGATCAAGGTTACTCGCGCGGTCAAACTAAAGCCAATTTTCGGCAAAGAATCGAAGATAAACTGCAACGCATCCGCGATGCTAATGTCCATGCGGGGGCGTATATCGCACATTCGGCATCAAAGGTAGTTTTCATCTGGGCATCCCAGAACGGTGGTCTCGTTGCCCAAGCCACTCAGCGAATGCAGCAACAATCGAGTTTCCCCGCTTGGCGTTTCTTGTGATGGACGCGACTACTTAGGTGCCTGAAATGCTAACCACCGACCGCGTACCCGCCATCTTCGCCGACGCCCGCGCCGTCCACGCCGACGCGCTGCGGATGCTGGAAGCCGGCGATATCCGCGACGCTGCTGAAAAGGCGTGGTGTGCCACCAAGCGGGCCACCGACGCCCTCATCCTGGCCCGCACAGGCACGGAGCCTGAAATATCCTCCGATACTTCCAGAGGGCTTGCGGTACTGGCCGCAGAAGACCAGGTATTCCGCCACCTGCGCCGACGCTATCACTCCAGACAGAGCCTACTGCACGGCGACTGCTTTTACCTGGGCATCTGCGATCCCATTGATGATGTGGAGCGACGCATCCGCCAAACTGCCGATTACATCAACGATGCTGAAAGTCTGGCCGGCTATGCCGACGCCGGCTGAACTGCGCTGCCCGGTGGAGCAAAACCGGATAGCTGCTACCACTCACCAACGTTAGGGGCGGGTTTGAAACCCGCCCCTGCTCGTCCCCAATGTACTGGCGACCCTATGCCGTAGCCGCCTCCTTCGCCTGCTTGGCGGTATCAATCACCCGCTGCTCGATGTTCTGCGGCACCTGCTCATAGTGGTCGAACTCGAAGCGGTAGGAGCCGCGGCCGCCGGTCATGGAGCGCAAATCCTGGGAATAGCGCTGCACTTCGGCCTGCGGGACCTCGGCCTCGATTACCGTGTACCGAGTCTCGGGGCTCATGCCCAGGATGCGGCCCCGCTTGCTGTTCATGTCGCTGATGATGTCGCCGGTGTAGTTCTCCGGCACGGTGACGTACAGCCTCAAGATGGGTTCCAGCAGCACGGGCGATGCCTTCTGCATACCCTGGCGCAACGCCTGGCTGCCGGCAATTTCAAAGGCGATGGGCTTGCCGTCCACCGGGTGGGTGCTGCCGTCGTAAATAACGGCCTTCAGGTCCACCACCGGGAAGCCGGCCAGCACGCCCTCTTTCAGCGTGTTGACCACGCCCTTCTCCACTGCCGGAATCAACTCCCGCGGCACGCGCCCGCCAACGACTTCGTTGCCGAACTCAAAGCCCTCGTCGCGGGTCATGGGCTCGATGCGCAGCAGCACGTGGCCGTACTGCCCGCTGCCGCCGGTCTGCTTCTTGTGGCGGTACTCGGAGTTGGTGACCTGGGTGATGGTCTCGCGGTATGGCACCACGGGCAGCTTGACGTTCAGGTTCGCGCCGAACTTGCGGGAGATGCGATCCAGGGCTACCTCGATCTGAACTTCGCCCAAGCCCGTGAGCAGGCTCTCGCTGGTCTCCGGGTTGCGGGTGAACTGGAGGCTGGGGTCGTCTTCGACGATGCGGGCCAGCGAGGTAGACATCTTGTCCAGGTCGGCCTGCGTCGCCGGCATCACTGCCAGCGAGTAAAAGCCCTTGGGGAACTCCACGCCGGGCAGCGTTACCCGGCTGTCGTTGGCGCACAGGGTGTCTCCGGTCAGGGTCGCGTTCAGCTTGCCGATGGCGCCGATGTCTCCGGCCACCACTTCCGCCACGTTGTCCTGGTTCTTGCCCTGCGGCAGGTACAACTGGCCCAGCCGTTCGGACTCGCCCTTGTTGTTGTTATACACCTCGCCGTTGGAATGGGCCGTGCCGCGGAAGACCCGGAACATGGACAACTTGCCCACGAATGGGTCGGAGGTGGTCTTGAACACCAGCGCGGTCAGCGGGCCGGAAGCATCGGCGGCTATATCGGCGTCGCCGGACGTGCCGGGCAGGTCGGCCGGCGACGGCAGGAAGTCCCGCATCACCTGGACCAACTCATCGACTCCGATATTCTGCGTCGCGGACGACACCAGGATGGGCGTCAGGTCACCGTTGCGGATAGCCTCCCGGGCGCCAGCGGTCACCTCGGCGGCGGTGATCTCCTCGCCTTCCAGGTACTTGTCGGCCAGCGCGTCGTCGGATTCGGCCATTGCCTCAATGAGCCGTTCTCGCGCGGCGTCGAAGTCGCCGACCACGCCGGCGGGTATCTCGGCCGGCGGATCAATGACGCTGACCAGGCCGGTAAAGTCTTGCGCCTCGCCGATGGGCAGCTGGAACGGCACGCACTGGTTGCCGAAAACGCTCTGGATCTCCTGGACGTTGCGCTCGAAGTTGGCATTCTCGCGGTCCATCTTGTTGAGCACGATGGCAACGGGCAGGTCTCGCCCACGCGCCAGGTCCCAAGCCCTTTCGGTTCCGACGTCCACGCCGGTCGGCGCGGCCACCAGGATCATGGCCGATTCCACAACACGCACGGCAGCGACGGCTTCCCCGAGGAACTCGTCGTAGCCGGGAGTGTCCAGCAGGTTGACCTTATCGTCGCCTTCGGTGAACCGGAGCAGGCTGGTCTGGACACTGGCGGCGCGTTTGTTCTCTTCAGGCTCGTAGTCGGAGACGGTGTTGCCGTCCTCCACCCGGCCAATGCGGTTGATCACCTTGGCGTTGAACAGCATGGTCTCGGCAAGCGTCGTCTTGCCGGCCCCGCTATGAGACAGCAGCGCTACGTTTCTGATGGTACTGGCGGATACAGCCATGGCGATTACCTCTTCCGGTTCATTGGGATGTGATTTCCCGATTGTAGCGAAACTGTGCTATCGGTTGCAACCGAGCGGCCCGGTGGGTACAATCATAGGCCAGCGACCGGCAGCGAGCCGCTCCTTCAGCGACTCCCCCTCGGGACCGGCCGCTCCTTTCATGCCTATTCAGTTCCCGTCATTCCCGCGAAAGTGGGAATCCAGCCGGCGGGTAGCCGGGATCCACGGGCAAGTTGTCGCCACGCGCCGCCGCGCTGGCCAGCGCGTCGCAGCGTTCGTTGTTAGGCTCGCCGCTGTGCCCGCGCACCCACCGAAATTCGGTGTTGTGTCGCTCCAGCAGGTTGAGCAGCCGCTCCCACAGGTCGGGATTCACCGCCGCCTCCCGCTTGTTGCGCATCCACCCGTTGCGACGCCAGCGGGCAGCCCAACCCTTTTCGATGGCGTCCACCAGGTATCGAGAGTCGGAGTACAGCGTAACGTCGCAGGGGCGGGTCAAAGCCTCCAGGCCGATAATGGCGGCCAGCAACTCCATTCGGTTGTTGGTGGTCTGCGCGTAGCCGCCGGATAATTCCTTCCGCCGACCTGCGTAATCTAGAATCACACCGTACCCGCCTGGGCCGGGGTTGCCCAGGCAGGCCCCGTCGGTGTGTATGGTCACGTTGGGCGAATCGCTCATGCCGACGGGCCCGGCGGTTCGATACCCTGTTGCCGCATCAACGCTTCCAGTTCGTGGATTCGCGCCGTCTGCGCCTCATTCTGCCGGGTGGATTCCGCCAGAGCGGCCTCGGCTTCGTTCAAGTTGCGCAGCCAGGTTCCCGTTGCCGGGTCGTACAGCCGCAGTTCCAACTCCGGGCGAACGCACACGTCCAACCCCAGGACCTCGCTGTGCCCGCGCAGGACGCCGTCATCATCCGCAGCGATTTGGATTGGCCGATAGGCGGCGTCAACCAACCGATCCCCTTCCAGAGCGGGAGTGAAGAGCTTGCCGGTGGGATCGAAACGCCAATACTCCGTAACCCCCAGGCCAGCATAAACGTCGCGCTTATCGGTAACGTCCCGCGAGTAAGTGCCTGGCGAAGCGATCTCCATCACAAAGTCGGGTATCTTGCCATCCTCTCGCCAGACGATGTAAGAGTCTCGTGGATAATCCTCCACGCCGAAGACCACCATCACGTCGGGAGCCACGCGAACTTCGTTGTCGTTCATCCGGTAGTACAAGAGCAGGTTGCCGGCCACAAACACGTCAGCCCGGTCGCGGTAACGATGTTCCAGTACGTGGACGGTTTCGGTCAGGGGTGTGAATTGCAATTTCGATTCAGCCAAAGGTTCACCGTCCGAGCTGGGATAGCAGATGTCAGGATCATCCTCAGAGAGGGGACGGTTCAGCCCTTCCTGGACGAACTTCCTGATCCGCTCGGCGATCACATGGCGTTGGTCAACCTGGGGCGTGGTTGAGGTGGTCATGTTGCTTGCTCCGATGGCCGCTATGCGCTGGGGTGCCTGGCCACGCACTCCATTATAGTTCGGGTGAGGCCGACGCACTTGTCCCGGACTTTCGCCGTCCACTCGTCCTGAACCGCCGCCAGCCACGACTCCGAGTCGATCACCGACGGGCCGGTGATGCGGTACATCGCCGCGTACTTCTGGAGTCCGTCCAGGTTAGTGGTTTCGACCCGATATCGTCGCGCGCTGACCACGCCGTCAACTTCGCACAGGCCCGGCAGGTGTACCGTGTCGTAAAGGTGGTTGAACTCATCCTCTGCATCGGCGGCAATGTCGGTCTGCACGATGAAGAGATAGCCGGCATCGCCGTAAGCGTCGCCGGCGTCGGCGATGCGCCGGAGGATGGTGTGGGTGCGGTTGGTGGCGTGGGGCCGTATCTTGGTGGCCCAGTCGCCCTTCTCGCTCTCGACCTGCCAGCCGGCGGAGGTTGGAACGCCCGGGTCGTCGATGCCGTAAAGGGCGGCGTAGCGGGCAAACTTGGGTGCGTCGGTGGACTTCAGCAGGAAGCGGTCGCAGGAATGCACGCCGGGCGCGTTGGTGATGTACTTGGCGTGTTCGGTATCATAAACGCGGTTGAAATCAGCTTCGTGCTCGGCGGGTATGTCCATCTGGACGAGGTATGCGTAATCGGGCATGGTGGGGCCTCCGTATTCGGTGTGATGGTTGGAGAGGTCAGTCGGTGCGGACGTTGGTCAGGATGTGGATGGCAAGATCGCGGCGTATGTCGTCGGGGGTTTGGTTGAAGTTTGCAATCACGGATTCTACTCTGCTGATAAGGCTAGTCACCTCTGTGACAGAGAACTCGCTGTGAGGATCGTAGTCGGCGGAATGGCGTGCTTGCTGAGCAGCGACGAATACTTCTCCAAAATCGTCTATGGCGGTCAGGAATCGGCCGCCCAGGCTCGCACGGCTGAGCTTGTTGCGTGTCGGGCGATGGTCGGCAGCGCGGTAGGTTTGCTGCCAAGCCCAGCGCTGTTGATCAGCGGGTGATGCTCCAATCAGTGTGTTGGCGTTGCTCAGGGCCAGTGTATGGAACATGGCATAGTATGCACAACTGACGGCGCGGCGCAGTTCGGTTTGAGTAGGTGATATCGTGTTGCCAATGATGACGCCATCAACCAGGGCCCGGGCCAATGCGATAAGATCCAACGGATTCATTTGAGCAACCGCTTGTTATTGAGATCCCAGTCCCATTTCGCGATGTAGTGGGGATGAATAAACAGGTCAACAACTAACTCGTTCAGCTGTGGCTCGATGACTCTCCTCAACCCGTTGATTCGTGAGTAGTCCATGTAATCGTAGTCCCCTTCCCACACAATCCACGCTTCCAGGTAGTCCTCGCCGTACCAGTCATCGTAGCGTTGCCGGACGACGATGGGGTCGAAATTGAGATGCGGCTGAAACCAGCCGTTGAGCGTATCGCCGATGATGGCGGCCACCTGGTCGGTGATGTCTTTGGTAATCGTAGCCATAACGGTTCCCCCGGGCGGTACACTCTGGCATGGTATGATCGCGCGCGGATTGGCGACAGCGGCGCACCGCCGAATGTCCCGCCATTATTCTTGCAGGTCGGCAACCATCATGCAAACGAACGACGTAGAAACGGCAAAGCAAATTGCCGCGGTAAATAGCGTGGTACCTGACTTGGAACGACTGGAAGGGCTGGTTGCCGATGAACGAGGCACAAAGATCACGGCGTTGAAGAGATTTACCGCTTCTACGGACTTGGCGCGGTTGATAGAACTGCATGAAGAGCTGCTCGCTCAGGTAGATATCTTCCAGGTGCTGGGAGTGGGAAGCTCTGAATTGCATCATTCCCGGTTCTTGGCTTGGTTACTGGACCCACACCAGACCCACGGATTGGGAGACTATTTCCTGAAGTCCTTCCTGTTTCAAACGTGTACAAAGGCTGTAGAAGCTGGTCTGCCGTGCGTCGCTCCGTCTCGAATCCACACCATTGACTGGTCAGGAACGGAAGTGTTGCTCGAACGGGACCGCATCGATATACGCGTGCTGAACCGGAAAGCTCGCGTCGTCTGTGCCGTTGAAAACAAGATATGGGCCCCGGAAGGCATCGGAGAAGATGAGGTAAGTCAGTTATACGGTTACCGAACAAGGTTGGAAGAATTGTTCCCGGGTTATGAGATGCATTATGTGTTCCTGTCGCCGACTGGTATGTCACCACGGAATGAATCTGATCGCGAGCATTGGACCGTGGAAAACTATTCTACTGTACTCAAAATTATGGAGCAGACAGCCGAACACACCGGGACGTCCTTCAATGAAGACGCGCGGGCGTTGCTGCGACAATACGCGATGACTCTGAGGAGAAACAAGATCGTGCTAGACGCCAACACCGAATTGCAGCAACTGGTCCGCAAAATCTACTTGGAACATCGACAAGCGATTGAGCTAATCATCCAGCACAAGCCGGATATCAGAGCGGAAGCGAAGGACATTTTCAGGGAAGCGATCGCTGGAATATCGGGTTCGCGACTGGACTGTGAGGATCAGAATTTTCTACGTTTCCAGCCAAGTGCATGGGACAGTTTTGAGGTCCAGAAGACGGGAACCGGTTGGTTAGGACAAGATTCCAGCGCGTTGCTGTTGTTTCAGATCAACTTCAGGGACGGGATCTCAAACCTGCCGTATTTGGATTTAGGTTTATCGCCGTGCCCCGACGAAAGGATAAGGAGGAAATTACTGGACGGCGCGAATCAAAACCAAACACTATTCAGGCCCATAGACGGGGGATATCGGAGCGGATGGATTGTTTTAGACGCCAAGGAATACATCCTCGAAGAATCGGATTACGCTCGATGGGATGATCCCTACGTTTGCTCCAAAATCGAGGCGTGGGTAAAGAACTTCGCCGAGAACGAGTTCCCGGCGATGAACAAGGTAATCGTCAACTGCCTCCGCGAGTACGAGGCAGAAACGAAGAATCAATAAGTCAACGCGTCCGCCGTGCCCTCCGGCAGCTCCACCGCCAGTGCTTGCAGCGAGTGGGCCAGCCCGTGGTAGTACGCCACTACCACCAGCATGTCCACGATCCCGGCATCGCCCAGGATGCTGCGGACGGCCTCGAAAGTGGCGTCTGAGACACGGTGCTGGCGCAGCAGTTCGATTACGAAACCGGATATTGCCGCGTCATCCCCTGACAACCCGTTGGGCGCGCGGTACTCGTGGATGGCCGCGATGTCGGCATCGGTCAGGCCGGCGTTGCGGGCGGCGGGCTGGTTCACCGTCCAAACGTAGTGTCCGCACGCTTCCCGCGCCGCCGTCAGCACGGCCACGGCCTTCACGCGGGGCGGCAACGGAGTCTCGAAGCGCGCGTAGCCGCCCAGGTGGGCGAAGTTGCTGGCTGCCTGGGGGTTGTTGAGGATGGCGGCATAGTTGCGTTGCACACCGCCGCGTGAGGTCTCGATCTCGTCCCAAACCGCCTGTCCGGCAGCGTCCATGTTGTCTCTGGTAGCGAAAGGTACGCGGGCCATTGTGATGTTACCTCGTGGTGTGGCAGTGGTTTTGTTGGCTACCCGACGACGTTGGATACTATGAGGGCAACCGTCACCGCTGTGAAAATGCCGATTACTGCGTAAAGCATACGCGGGATGCTCGACGCCACCTGATCGATGCGGGTCTCCAGCCAGTCCAGGCGGGTCTCCATCCTATCGAACCGAGCGTTGACTTCGCGCCGGTGCTCCCGCTGGTCTTCTTCGATCTTGTCGAACCGAGCGTTGACTTCGCGCCGGTGCTCCCGCTGCTCCTCGATGAACAGTGTCATCACGGCTTCTAGCGTTCCCATCCGTGACTCGAGGTTAGCCATGCGCTCCTCGATGCTGGGCGTCGCCGCTGTTGGTGTCGTCATGTTGTCTTACTTTATGGATACCGGCGACGATGTAAAACCGCCGCCGGCAATTGCGCGCTATTGCGGCAGAGAGGTCAGCCTCCGTTCTTCTCCCACAGCTCTTCCAGGATGGCGCCGGGGGACATGGGCAACTGCTCCATGCGCACCCCGATGGCGTCGTGGATGGCGTTGGCGACGGCAGCCATGGGAGGTACGATGGGAACCTCTCCCACGCCGCGCACTCCGTAGGGATGGCCGGGGTTGGCCTTCTCCACGATGATAGTGTCGATCATCGGCAGGTCCAGGCTGGTGGGCATCCGGTAGTCCAGGAAGCTGGAGTTCACCATGTCGCCCGAGTCGTTCATGAAGTATTCCTCGTTCAGCGCCCAGCCGATGCCCTGCACGGCTCCGCCTTGCATCTGGCCCTCCACGTAGCTGGGATGGATGGCCTTGCCGGCGTCCTGCACGGCGGTGTAGCGCAGCACCTCCACCTTGCCGGTATCGGGGTCAACCTCCACGTCCACCAGGTGAGTGCCGAACGCGCCGCCCTCTCCGCCGGGGCTGACGCTGACCTGGGCGGATATGGGGCCGCCGGTGCGACCCAGCTGTGCCGCCAGTTCCTTGAAGGACATTTGCAGGTCTTCGTCGGAATTGTGCTTGAAGATGCCGTCGGCCAGGTCAATTTCCGAAGGGTCCTTTTCCCAAATCTGGCCGGCCCGGTTGATCATCTTGGTCCTGATTTCCTGGGCGCACTCGTATGCCGCCCATCCCGTCGCGAACGTGGTGCGGCTGCCGCCGGTCAGGAACGTGTAGCCCACCGAGTCGGTGTCCGCTACCTGCGGGCGCACGTCTTCGGCCGGAATGCCGAGCACTTCCGCAGCCTGCATGGCGATGGACGCGCGGGAGCCGCCAATGTCCGTGGAACCCTCCACCAGGCCGATGGTGCCGTCGGCATTCACGCTGATGCTGGCGCTGGACGCCAACCCGATGTTCATCCAGTATCCGCTGGCGATGCCGCGCCCACGGTTGGGGCCCGACAACTCTGACTTGTAGTGGTCGGAGTCCTTGGCCGCTTCCAGGGTTTCGATGTTGCCGATCACCCGGAACTGCGGGCCGTCAACCCTCCGGCTGCCTTCTTTGCTGGCGTTCTTGAGGCGGAACTCCAGCGGGTCCATGCCGCACTTGGCGGCCAGCTCATCCACCACCTGCTCGCCGCCAAAGGCTGAGATCGGCGCTCCCGGAGCGCGGTAGGCGAAGGATCGGGGCTTGTTGGTTACCACGTCATAGCCCTCAACCCGCTGGTTTTCCAGATCATAGGGCGCGAACACGCACTGGGCTCCGGCGGACACGGGGGAAGACCCGGGGAATGCCCCCGCCTCATAGATCAGCACCGCGTCGGCGGCCACCAGCGTGCCGTCCTTCTTCGCGCCCATCTTTATCTTCACGTGGGCGCCGGCCGTCGGGCCGGTGGCCTCGAAGGTCTCGGTGCGGCTCATCTGCATCTTCACCGGGCATCCCGTCTTCTTTGACAGCAGCGCAGCTATCGGCTCCAGGTAGATCGGAATCTTCCCGCCGAATCCGCCGCCGATTTCCATGGGCACCACTTTGATCTGGGATACGGGCACTTCCAGCACGCCGGCCAGCGCGTCGCGCGCTACGAAGGCGCCTTGGGTGCTCGTCCATACCGTCAGGTGCCCGTCCGCGTTCCACAAGGCGGATGCGTTCTGCGGTTCTATGTATCCCTGGTGAACCGTGCGCGTGTCGAACTCGCGCTCCACCACGTAGTCCGCTTCTCCGAAAGCCTTTTCCACGTCGCCCTGCTCGTGTACGAAGCGGTTGGAGACGTTGCTCCGCTTGTCGGTTTCTTCGCCGAACTCGGTGGTGATCATGTCTTCGTGGAGCAACTCGGCGTCGTCCTTCATCGCGTCCAGCACGTTGGAACTGGCGCTCAGGACTTCGTACTCCACCTTGATCAGCCCCGCCGCTTCCTCGGCGACATGGGCGGAATCGGCGGCGACGCCGGCGATGGGATGACCGCGGAACAGGGCTTTGGCGCCGGCGAGGACATTGTCGCTGGCGGCGCGGGCCGACAGAGGCGGGTTGTCCTTGGCGGCGATGGGCAGGTCGGCGCCCGTAACCACGGCGCGGACGCCGGGCAATGCCTCGGCAGCAGAGGTGTCTATGGACTTGATGCGGGCGTGGGCGTGGGGGCTGCGCAGCACCTTGCCGAACAGCATCCCGGACATCTCAAAGTCGGCGCCGTACTTGGCCCGGCCGGTCACTTTGTCGGCCCCGTCGTGGCGGATCGGCCGCGTACCGACGACATTGTAGTTGGTATTGGAAAGGACGATATTCGCCATGCGGCACCTCGTTTGCTGGTGTTTGTTGCGGCTGATTTTAGCATAGCCCAAGCCGCGCCCCAACCCTGGGCTGATATAATCGGCTGCCATGCTGGACTTCTTGTTGACCGCCGCCATTGAGTATGTTCAGAAACGTACTGGGCCGCTTACGATAATTTCGCAGCTTATGCGGAAGATTCCGCAATCCTGGCGCTGATTTTCACTGCCATCGTGGAAGTAGTCTTAATGGTCCTTGCCAGAAAGCGTATGCGCATTGAGCGCGAAGAGGGTCTTGAAGAGGGTCTTGAAAAGGGCCGTGAAGAGGGCCGGGCTGAAATGCGCGCAGAACTCGAACCGATCATCAAGGATCTCCAAGAGCGCATCCGCCGGCTGGAAAACGGAGACCCGCAGGCTGAGCCGAACGGAACTCACGCGTCGTAGCGCGTTGAGGTCGGCTAGGTCAGTGGCAGCGGCGGCTGCCACCATTTCCCGGTGTCGTTGACGGTGATGGAGTCCACCCACTTTACCCAATCGTAGCCGCGCTTGTGCGGCTCCACCATGCGGGCCGGAAACCCATGCCCCGGCGACAGCGGCGCGCCGTCAACCCGGCTGGCCAGGATAGCCCGCTCGGACTCGGCCAGCGAATAGCGCCGGAAGTAGCCGGTGCGCGAACGGATGGTGATGCTGGCAGCCCCCGGCCTGGGTTGGGCGCGGGCCAACAACTCGTTGACCGGGATGCCCTCCCACTGCCGCGTGGTGTGCCAGCCGCCGGTGCAATCCAGGGTGGCCGTGACGGATTCGTTCCAGCTTTGCAACTCCACTATGTCCATCTCGAAGGGCTGTTCCACGTGGCCGCCAACACTCAGACGCCAGGCCTCGGCACCAACGTAAGGCACCTTGTCGTTGAGCCACATGGTCACCGGAAAGTCCGGCCCGTCCTCGGGGTACGAGCCGGTGTAGCGCCGGCGCGCGCCCGGACCGTCGGACAAGATGCCGGCCAACTCCGCCGTGCGCCACAGCAGCAGGCCGGCCAATGCCAACCCGCCAACCCGCAGCAGGTTGCGCCGGTCGGCCAGGTAGCGCGTCCGGAAGCTGATGCGGTGACGCAGCGAGTGCCAGAGCAGCAGCGGTATCAGCATCCACGCCAGGTTCATGTGGATGGTCGTGCCGGAGAACCCCAGCCAGTAGTAGCTGCCCAGGTGGCTCCAGGCCAACCCCAACCCCAGCACGAACAGCAATCCCGCCAGCAGGATCAACGACCAGACCATTTCCCGCCCCGACCGTCGCCAGTTGTAACCCGACCTCAGCGAGCCGAGAATGTTGCGGGATTTCCAAATGAACAGCGCGAGAATGGCGAAACCAAAAACCCGGTGCAGGTGCATCGCCGCAATCCACTCCGGGTTGTTATGGGTCAGGCCCAGGTATCCGGTGACCAGCTCCGCCGCCACCAGGACAATCAGCGCGACGTTAGCCCATGGAAAACGCATGATGGCAAATTGGCGGGGAACTAATCCGGGTTGAGATATTCCGGTCGAGAGGATTTTTGCGCTCTGTCAGCGATATGATTCGCGCCGATGCGCGACCCGAATCACCAGCACGATCAGTTCATCATCCAGAACTTCGTACACGATTCTGTAATTGCCCACCCTGAGACGGCGCAATCCTCTCAACCCTCCCTTGAGCAAAGCCCCGGCCAGAGGCTGTTCACCGAGCCTGTCTATGGCGGCGATGAGCCTTTCCCTGGCATCAAGAGGAATAAGCGCGAGTTCCTTGGACGCGCTGCGTTTAATTCTGACCGAGTAGCTCACGGCGGACCTCATCCCAATCCAGAACCGGGTCGGACGGGTCCATCAACCGCTCTACTGCCACGGACAGATCGTCAAAGTCCTCAAGGTACTGCTCCACCGCCTGGCGAACTATCTCTGCCCGGCTGCGTTTGAGCGCCGCGGCCGCCGCGTTCAGAGCTGCCGTCTGTTCATCCGGCAAACGCACGGTAATTTGAGTTGACATCGAACACCATCCACGATGAATGTCATTGCAATTACTACGATTCTATCGACATCGTACAGATTACGATGCACACGTATATTAAGCAACTTCCGCGGTGGCGAGTGGGAAAGCCGGCATTTCGTCCCAGGTGCGGCCATCGAGTTCGCGCCCGTTGCGCTTTTTAAAGACGCCGCCCCATTGCTTGAAGTGAAAAGCTACGCCGGCATCAACACACTGGTCGCGGATTTCGCGGGCCCAATCGGGTTGCATGGGCCGCGCGCCGGGACCTGACTCGCCCCCGACGATGACCCAATCTATACCGTCCAGGTTCAAATGCGGCAAAGGTCCCAACAACGGCTCCAACGACAGGAATTTCACTTGGGCGTCCGTTTCGCGCAGCAGGTCAATCCGGTGTGCGTAGTCCTGGGATTCAACGCTCACGCCCATCCACACCTGTGACGGCCAGGGCAACGCATCGCTCAACTCCGCCACACGCTCGGCGCGCTTGGTCAACACCTGGTAGCGATGCCAGTCGGCGCGCTCCATCATGTCGAACACGTCGCGAATGAACGACTCCGGCACGTCAACATGGAAAAGGTCGCTCATGGAGTTGACAAAGATGGACCGAGGCTTGCGCCAGCGCAGCGGGATCTCCAGCGTGTCGGGGTGCAGCGTCACCTCAAACCCGTTGCTGTACTTCGCCATGCCCGTAGCCTTTAGCCGCTTGGACAGACGCTCAGCATAACAATGCTTGCAGCCGGGGCTAACCTTGTTGCAGCCGGTAACGGGGTTCCAGGTGGCGTCAGTCCACTCTATTTTAGTGGTGGCCATGATTTACCAATTCTGCAACAAGTGGTTGGCGATGTTCACTGCGCTTTAAGCATGGTCGGGGTTCGTAGAGGCGAACGCAATCGCGAACCGCCCGAATTCACAGCATCCTACTCGTGCGAGCCGGTTGCTGAAATGCTCGTATATCTACCACTGCGCCGAATTCGCTGAATACCTCGGCGAATCGGTCGATGTCATCATGCCAATACACCATGGCGCAAGACATTGGAGCGCCCTTGCCAATATCCTGCCCCTGCACTAAGAAACGAAGTCGAGTATCGTACAGAAAGCAGATGGCTGCCGCACGGTTCCACACGTACTTTTTCCAATGCCCGGTATTCGTAGCCACTGGAACCAGCGCTGCCACCTCTGCGCCATGCTGATCGTGTGCGTCAGCGCACCGCGCCAACCAATGCCGGATCGATGTTCCCCGCTCGCGATCCGCGCCGTAAGGGGGGTTCACGTACACTGTTGGGAAGTCCCATGACTCCAGCAGACCGTCGTGGTTAGGCAAGGTATATTCGGTGTCGGCGCCAACGATAGACCATTCGTTAGAACATGGGTCCAAGCCCACACCGCCGCCGAACAGGCTATGGATCGCATCGACATATTTAGGGGGTGTGCACCAGTCGAGGTTTTTGGAATTTACAGTCCTGCCGGCAGTCATCGCAAAATTGCCTCCCAATCTTTGGATACGAGCATATCCAAATGGTATTTCAGTTTATCGATTGGAGTGTCTGCGGGCGATATAACGTTAAACCATCCTTCGACCTTGGGCGAGTTCCTGTTGAAATAGTCGCGCAATGCAAGGTCAGCGTGAAGATCCATCCTGACCTTGGTGAACCGATTGCCTCCTCTACTCCCGTCGTAGCTTTGATGAAAGGCCGTTGAGACTGCTTGATGTTGTTCATCTGGTCCAGGATCAGCGACCGTACAAATTCGGCAAGCCCGGCATCGCTGAGGAATAGAAGCCAATCGTACGAGTCGGCGAGCACTTTGAGCTCTTTGTTATGGTCTTCGGCAGTGAACCAGTTGCCGTGGTTGCTGACAACACCTATGGTTAGCGTGAAATCCTCAAGCAGTGCCCTGTCGTTGGATTCGATTATTTGGTGTAAGAAGTCATTATATGGTTCATATCGCAACTGGCCGGCATCCGTTTGCAAGACGCCGTAGGTCGTGCCGTCCCGCATCCGGACTTTCTGAAGCGCGGATACGGTTCGGGCAACGTACGCGCCTTGCTTCGCCTTTTCGATAGTTTGTGGACCTTTGTTAACGCCCTCCTCGACGCCAACGCGCTTACACTCCATGACCGCGAAAGGGTGTGGAACGAGCCGATTCACCGATACGCTATAATCCGTAGCTGTGGACCCTGCCAAGCGGGCGACCATGAGCCGGGCGTCGTCTGCATGCAGTACGCAACCATTACGCAGGATGCCATCATTAGACAGCAGATTATTAGTTTTGAAACCATCTCTCGACCAGTCGGGAGAGTTCAGAAGTCGATGTATTTTTTTGGCAGTCAAAGGCGCGTCAGTCTTACGGGCTTCAAGCGTGGCGATTTCGCTCGACGGATGAAAACTGAATTCAACGTTGTGTGTGATGCTGGGGTTGGCATATTCGGGTAATCGCCTTTCGATAGCGACGCTGTTTTCGTATAACCAACTTTTGATCAAGTAGAATGTGATGACCTCAATCAATGTTCCCAAAGCTCGGCCGGCAGCCTTCTTAGGGCCTGTTTACAAAGTCGAGGCTGAATCCTACTCAAATTGAGTACGAAATGTTGATAATTTAGTACGGTTGTGCTATACTTTCGTGCGTGAAAGTGCTTGTCAAAAGTACGCTCGGAGTATAGCAGATGCCCCGTAAGAAGTTATCAAACCGGCAGTGGAAACGTATCGCTCCCCTCTTACCAGCCGAACGCGGCAAGGGCCGGCCCTACGTCCAGGGACACCGCACCACCGTTGAGGGCATCCTTTGGATCGCCCGCACGGGCGCACCTTGGCGGGACCTGCCCCCGCAGTTCGGCAAGTGGGGCACGGTGTACCAGCGATTCAACCGATGGGTAAGGAGCGGCGTCTTTGACGCCGTTTTTGCGTCTCTGTCCGACCAGCTCCGGCTCGACGTGGTGATGGTGGACGGCACGTTCGTCAAGGTTCATCAGCACGGCACGGGCGCCCCAAAAGAGGACGCCCACCAGACGAATCCCAAGTCGTTCAAGCCATTGGGAGAAGTCGCGGTCGGCTGACCACGAAGGTCATCGCGCTCACAGATCGAGCAGGGAGGTTCGTCAAGTTCAAACTGAAACCAGGGAACGCCGCCGAGGTTAATGAGTTGTCCGCTCTCCTCGACGACGCCCGTCCTGAAACCAGCGAACTGTTGGCTGATAAGGCTTACGACAGCGATGCCGTCCGTCTGTTGCTGGCCTCACGAGGCATTATAGCAACGATACCGGGTCGGTCAAACCGCCGGGAACCGATCTACTATGATTCCGTGTCGTACAAGGCTCGGCATCTGGTGGAAAATGCCTTTGCTGACGCCAAGCAGTTCCGGGGTGTGGCGACCCGCTACTGCAAGTTGGCGGAGATGTTCGAGGGAATGCTGTCGCTGGTGGCGTGGTACGTCGGCACCAGCCGGACGCGGCGCGGGCCGTCGCAGTACGAACGGCAGTCAGAACCTACATCGGCTTACCCTGGGCAACTGCCGTTGGCACACCATCACTGACGGCGATAGTGCGATTGCTGATTGATTGTCGGCAACTCGGATGCTACCCTACGGGCAAATGACATAGCCGGCGAAAGCCATTAAGTCGAAAACGCAGGGCTGGCACCCTGCGCTCTTGACCGGAACGGGAGTACCCGCCCCAACCGAAACTCCAATTTCGAGGGCATCGTACCCCCGTAGGGTGACTTGTGTCAACCGCCCCGGTCGGATTTCGACCGGGGCTTTTTGCTGGCGCAACACACCCAAAGGAGGGGTAATCATGTCTCATCACAAAACCGGCCAAGAGGTACTGCTGTGTCCGAAGAGCCGCGTGGAACGCAAGGTCAGAGTGGGATTTGCTGCTGCGTCGATTCTATGGCGCGGGGGGCATGGCCCTGGCGTCGTCCCCGCGATCACGGCGATTGTGTTCAACAGTCAGTCTTGGTCGAAGAAGTTGGAGCGCATCCGCGCTGAACTCCTGTTGAGCAACATGAGGGAATTCAGCACGGACCAAACACTGCGAGAGATGGGGTTGCGGAAAGCGATTTGCGTTTGTGGTCCCGGAGTCGGGCACAACGCAGTGGAGCCGCCAAATCCCCCTCGATGAGTTTGAATCCCATTCCTTGACGTGATAGCATCGTCGGCGCGACAGTGAGTCGTCTCCGTCGGCGACCAACGGGCGTTCTTATGAACGCTCATTACATAAACGGCGCAAGTCCATTCAAGGGTAGAGGCATCTTGCCTTTCTCTGCGGGGCTTGAGCCATTTGCATGGCTGGAACCGGCTCACTGTCACGAGTAGCCCTATCCGACTCGCAGAGGGAGGTTCCCCATGTTGACCATCCGCACTATCGCCGGCGTTCCCGCCCACCCGTTTCGCTTGCTACGGCTTGCGGTCATCGGCATCATGGCGATGCTGATTCTGACCATTGCCGCCAACCCCGTCTTTGCCCAAACGCCGGCGCCAGCCGCGCCAGCCAACCTGACGGCGGAACTCACCGACACCGAGGGCGAAGTCCTGCTGTCCTGGGACACCGCCGAGGGCGCGACTTCCTACCGAGCCTGCCGGCGCGTCCAGAACCCACCCGGCGGTTGGAACTGCACCAATCGGACCACCATGTCCGTCTTGTTCAATGGTCTAACGGTGGGAACCGTCTATGACTTTGCCGTAGCGCCATACGACGGGCAATCGTATTCGTCCTGGGTGTGGACGGAGTTGACCGTAGAGGCCGTCACGACCCACATCTGTCCAGTTACCGGCTTGGCGATACCAGAAGGCTATCTGTCGGTGAACGATAAAACAACCAACATCTTCGGCGATGAATTCACGCTGACGAGCATTACCCGCCAGAGTACGTTCCGGCTCAACGGCGCGAATTACTCGGCTTTCGAGGGAAGGCAGTTGCTCAAAGTCTGCGGAACGCTTAAGGCCCCATCCGGCTATACGGCTGTGTTTCTCGCCGGGTTCAACAACAACCTGGCGACAGATAGCGGCATCGGCTTCACATGGTTCGATGAAGGGACTACCAATTGGCGCGACACTGGCGAGGTTCCGGCCGGCGCGAGCAGGACCGCCTGTGACGTTTGGGATGTGCCAGATGACGCTACGGTGGCGATCTACGCGGTGAACAACTTGGAACCCGAAGCCGCCGTGTACCGGGTCGATTTGCCTGCCAACTGACGGCTGACGTTGTTACAATGAGCGGGCGCGGAGTGGACGGGGTAACATCTATCCCGCAATCGGGAGGATGCCGAACATAGCCGCACCCCGCTCAACTTTGTAAACAGGCCCTAGGGTCCCTCGCGTAGCTGAACACGTCGCTGGTCAGTTGCTGTTGCAACAGATCTATGGATTCGTATGGCATGATTTCTGCCCAAAGTCGTGCAGCCTAGCCGTCCGGGCTGCTGGCCCCGAATATACTAGCCAACCGCAGATTGCGGCAAGGTGAAAGGCGACGCAACCTTGTTTCGCCCTTGATGGCTCGTCGGCTATACTCTCCCCGCAGCGGTCACGCCCGCCGGAACTGCTGATGCCCACCCGCTTCCTCATCACCGACTTCGTTTGGCCTTCCACCGCGCCGGAGCGCGAGGTTCTAGGCGCCGGGTTGGGCGAGGCCGTTGAAGTGGTGGAGGCGCTTGCGTCCCGGGTTGCGAAACCGCCGGGGTTTGGGGGCTGGCAGTAGCGGCTGTACGATCTCGCATAGCTCATCGCTGACCAAAGGTTTCGCCATCGAACACGGCCTCCCACTTCCGTGCCTACTATGCCAGCGCAACGCATCGCATCGGATTTACCGAAAGATTAACCTCCTGATTATGCGTTGGCAAACCATTTTGTTAGGCGTTCTTACATCTACGGGATAGCGGCGTAGTTGGGATGGTGTTACCCCACAGTGCGTTGCAATCAGGGCAGTACGCCAAATGGCGCACGGGTGCATGGGAGTCTAGGCCAGTGGGACGGGGTCGCAACCGGATTCCAGGGTGGACAAAGCGCCCTGGCGTGATCTGGACCTGACCGCCATCACCGAGCAGACCATCGAACGCCGCCATCTATACGACGTGCATCTGGGCGAGACGGTGGTTCCCTACCCCACGCTGGAACCGCTCAAGGCCCTTCTGCCGGTGAAACGCGGGGAGTACGCAATCCCAGCCGACGGCGACGGGCCGGGCGGCATCCGGCTGAGCGGACTGGAACGGAGGATGCGGGGGCGATGGCAAACCATCAGCAGGTTATGGGATGAGCACAAACAAAGGAATACACGACTGAACTTGCTTGAACGTTTGGATTACCACCGCGAGTTATCGGAGCAAATGGATTGGCAACAAGGTAATCCCGATAGGCGAATCCGCCTGGTCTATACTTCGTCCGGTCAACCAACTGCCGCAATACTTTACGATGATGAAACTCTTGTTGAGAACGTACTATTTTGGATTGCTTGCAAAGACATACAAGAAGCCAACTACCTGCTGGCAATCATCAACAGCGATGCGCTGTATGACGCGGTGCAGCCGCTGATGGCCAAAGGACACTTTGGGGCGCGGGATTTGCACAAGCATCTATGGAAGTTGCCGATACCGGAGTTTGACGCCGGCGACCCGCTGCATCGTGAGCTGGCCGAGGCCGGCGCGGCGGCGGCGCTGGGAGCGTCGGTCGGGCTGGCGGAGTTGCGTGCTCAGCGCGGTGAGGGTCTGACGGTGACGATCGCCCGGCGAGAGCTGCGGGCGTGGCTGCGCGGGTCTGCGGAGGGCGCAGCGGTGGAGGGG
>VXOG01000031.1 GCA_009840165.1 Chloroflexota bacterium | reverse complement strand
CAGACCGGCAAGAATAGTCAACACGAGCGGCATTCCTTATTGTCGTCTATCACCTGGAGAAAGCACGACCCGAAGAAGTCTACGAGTGGGAGCGCGATCGCAGCGGCGGCCGAGTGCCTCCCTTCTTCAACCTGGCCGAATGCAGGTCCTACGTCGCCGGCGCGGCCTACGCGAAGCGTAACTGACGATCCACCGAGGATGGAGTGAAGCTCGTCTGCACCAACCGGTCCTGCTATGACCGGAAGCTGTCCATCGACACGCCCACGCACCGGGAAAAGGTCGAAACCGAGCTCAAGGTTACCGACGGTCAGGACGCGGAGATGATCAGGGTGACCATGGGGCGTCTGGCCCTGCTCACACGCAAGGACCTCAGGACGCTGGCGTCGTCGCTGATCGGCGCCCAGCCGGAGCTGGAACTCATCCACGCGATGGGAGTTCCCCACAAGAAGTGGAGCTACCAGTCCATGGCGGTTAAGTGCGTCACCGGGCTGTTGACCCACAGGCCCGCGCACTTCGAGCCGTATGCCCGGACGGACGAGGGGAAGGTGGTGCTGGACATCGCGTCTCTGGACGAAGTTCCCGACGACGACCTGCTAGAGCTCACCGCCACCTTGATGACCTGCCACCTGCGCCAGGCGGGCAAGCTGGAGAACCGTTTTCCGGGAAACGGCCGGCGCAAGTAACTGAGTAAGTAGTTGGTTGACCGAGACCGGTGCCCACCCGGCAAGATTTACATCTCTACGGGGATCGTCGGCGGTTTCCCTTTACTGTTGGATCGGCCCTCAACCCCGTGGTTCCATTTGCGTTTGCGTCTCATCGGTCTATCCCGAGACTTCCTTGTAGTCGTTAACGTCAGGCTCATATGCAAGCAGTATGTTGCCCAATTCAAAAAAATCGTCCGAATCCATGTACATGTTCATTTCTTTCGAAAGCGACGAGGATAAAGTCTGGAACGCGCTGTAGTCCTCAGGTTTTGCGTATCTCCCTGTCACGAAATGGAAGTCGTCGATGTTTTTGACGAATCTGTCAAGCGTAGACCAGTCGCACGCCACTTGATCTACACCGTGCACATGGGCCGACAGAATCTTCAACTCTCGTCTCTCAACGCTCAGGAATTCAGAGTAAATGGTCCTAAGCCGGTTGAGGACCGGGGTGGGCAACCTGCCCAAAAGCACCGATAGTCTGTGCCCACGTTCGCCCCTTTCCGGATAACTGACGCCTGCTTCGGTCAAAATCCACTTAAAATACAGTTCGAAAGCGAGTCCGTAACAATATTTCACTACGGACCCGCGAGCGCTTATGGGGAAGTGGTCGCCGCGAAGCAACGCAGAAATGTCGGAAATAGGGATCTCGGCCAACTCACGATGGATCTTCTCAGCAGCCGCCATCCATGCCAGGGCATCCGAATGCATCCGCCAAGGGCCACCGATAAAACGGCTTTTTTCGGACAAAATCAGCTCTCCCAGAGGAGAAAACGCCTCCACCTTGAGAATGGGGATATGCTCAATCAAGATGTACTCCACCGTAGAGACATCCCGCCCGTTTTCGCATACGAACCGAACACCGCCATCAACTTCCGGGGCTTCCGTCTCGGTCCAATGGTTGGCGGAGAAGCAATAGACTCGCCCGTCATCTCCAGCTATTTCGCCTCGTTGAGATTCTTGATCCCAATCTCGAATCACCCCGGTCAGTTCCTTCATACAGTTCCTCATTTACCAGTATGTGCTCGCAGTTCCCGTGAAGTGTCGGATTACCTTCGCCCCGACCCACGCCTACGCGTAAGGACACGCCATTGAGGCCCAACAGAGCGATCTCGCGGGACCGGACGGACAAAGGCACGATCAGTAGAGCAAAAACACACGGACGTTCCACCCTCTTCGGCTTCCGCCGGTCGTCTTGTTGATGAACCAATTATATTCTACGCCGTTCACCGTATCGGTGGGGGCCACGAGTTGATCGCCCGCAAGGACGGCGTGCCCGTGACCCGGCCCGAGCCCACCCACGCCAAACGCGACGGCACGCTGATGCCCGGGCGCAGGCCCTGGCGGGGCGCCCGGGAGATCATCGACTGGGACAACCCGGGCCGGTCCATCCTGGACGACCCCAAGTACGTCAACAAGCCCCTGAGCGAGAAGACCCGCCGGCGCATCGCCCGAGGACTGGAGCGCTTCGGCGGCCCCCTGGCTCGCCTGTACACCCGGCTGCTAAACCTGCCGGACAGCGCCGAAATGTTTGCCAACGGCAAATGCGCCCACGTCGAGCCGTTCATCGTAGACCGCCACGGCGACAACGGCGGAGACCGCATCCACTCCGCCGACGCGCCGGTTCCCACCGCAACCACCCGAGGAGCAGCCTACCTGGTGTAGCCGATTGCCAACCGGTTCATCGCCGCCAACTGAACCGACAACTCGCCCAGGCGAATTGACGAACTCATCCCGCCGATCACCACGGCCTACGGCGGGAGCACGTTCCTGGTCGCAGCCGACGCCGAGCCCTTCATGCTCGGCCAGCAGTCGCGCAGCGCTCCCCGGGACACCGACCAGCCCACGCTCACCATAAGCACTGCGGGGGCCATCTCCCTGGTGCGACCCTCCATCATCCTGTACTACGGCCAGAGCGACGCCCAGGCCGTCGAGACCCCGCTTTCCCGCATCACCGCCAGGGCCCGCAAACACGGCCTGGTCCAACCCACGCTGGTGGAATACTACGGCAACAGCGACGCCGCCGACGTGGACCAGCCCCTGCCTACCGTCACCGCCAAGGCGCGACACGGGCTGGCCAACCCCACGCTGGTCCAGGTCAACCACGGCAACGGGCCGCAGGGACACCGAGGCAACGACCGGAGAGTGCAGGACCTGGACGATCCGTTGCCGTCTATCACCACATCGCCCGAGCTAGGCATGGCGCAACCCTACATCGTCCCCAACTTCGGCGAACGCGCCGAACAGGAACCGCGCACGCACGACATTCGCGGCCCTGTGCCGACGATCACCAGCCGGGGCGCCGGCAACCTGTGGTTCCCCGACTGGATCAGGACGAGGTCAGCGACGCCATCGATCCCAGACGGTTGGTGTTCGTGGACGGACAGCCTCACCTGCTGGACTTCAGGTTCCGGATGCTGTAGAACACCGAGCTGGCCCGGGCCATGGGGTTCGACGACGAGGAAACCCAGTATGAGTTCCACGGGAACGTCGGCGAGGTCACCACGCAGATCGGCAACGCCGTGCCGGTAAATCTCGCCGCGGCTCTGGTCAAGGCCACCTTGGGCGAAGGACGACCAAGACCGAACCCGCCTGGTTCTTCGCCAGGCGTGCCAGCTGGAGACGGTTTCCCGACAAACGGGAGCGGCGTGATGCGCAGCGGAGCAAGGCCGGATGAGAAGATAGATCGACGAGTTCATGAGGGATGGTGAAGGCTACAACAGCAATGGACCCGATGGTAGCGCAACCCTTTGGCGTCCACATCACCAACATTTCTCGTTGTACTGGCCGCGGCTAATCGAATCCGTAGCCCCGTCCTACCATCTCTGTCACGTCAAAAGTCCCTCGCCACTCCAGAAGAATTTCGTCGCGGTAAGAATCCGAATATTCAGGGGTGGTCAACCGGTATATTTCCTTGCCCACGTCTGTCAACACTAGATCGCCGCAACGGATATCTTGCGAGTTGGCGGGAAAATCGATTCGGAAAGGAACCTTGTCATAAACCAACACCAAATTGCCGCCTTGAGGCTCATCTAAACCGAGGTAAATTGGACTTCGCGATGCATCAGTGGGAGTAAATTTGACCAGGCCGGCATTCTCCAACAGCGTTGATTCCTCGAAGTTGGGCCTCCATTGATCACTAGCCGATCTCGGCATTATCAGCAGGGGCTCACCCAGCGGTTCCCACCAAACGTATTTGCAAATCCGGGTGAACAGTCGGGCCTCTTCCGTTGATAGCGTGTCCATTACGGCCAACGTGCGGAGCGAAAACGTTCCCGGCTGTTTTATTTCTCCTGCCAAAAGCCGAGCCCACCAGATCCGTCTTTCACTATCGTCAATCCCCACCCTCGACGCTCGTTCTTCCCAATGTTTTTTCCAGCTTGAATTGACGCTGCCCAGATCATCTAGCAAGAAATCTGGTCCGAGAATCTGCAGTGCCTCTGCCACTGTCAGTTCCAATGACGCGATAGTTTCAATGGCATTTTCGCGGAGAGCGTGTAGTGCCCTCTCGGTATAACTAGCCGGGTCCTCTGGGCGTCCCGGATCGCGGCGGAAACTAACCCAAGAGAGGACCTTTCCCAACAGCCCCGTCTTTTCCGCCGTTTTTGCTATCGCTCTGGCCGTCTCGAGGTGCTGTAGAAATTGCGAGGCTTCGGGTTCCATATGGATGCCCTCATGCAAACTCGGTCGTGCGTGGTATCCCGCAGTTTGGGACCGAGTTTTTGGGTGTGATTATGATGCCACCAAACGGGGCCGGCGAACAGCAGCCTTGTCATTCTTCGGGACTTGAAGCACCGCAGCTTTGGCGCAGGTGGCCTCTCCACATCCCTCAGTCGGCGTAGTGGCAGACTCATACAGAACGGATTTGCGGACACGCACGTATATTGAAGATAGGTCGTATCAGACAAGCAAAGGATCAACCGTCTAGCGTTTCTGGTATCGTGATCCCATTCCAAATCAACGGTTCTCCCGATTCTGCATCGACGACTCCCGTCAATTCAGGTTCGCTACCCCGTTCGGCGCGCATTGTGCCCACTTGGTGTTGGGTCAGCCCCTTTGCAGGATTTCGTCCTCCAATTGAAAAATTCGCTCCGGTGACGATCGCTCCTGAAAAGTCAGTGTTAGTGAAGTCGGCTCCATCAAGATAAGCCAAGAACAGGTCAGCCTCGCACAGGTTCGCATCAAGTAGTTCCGCGTCAACCAAGACAGTGCTCCACATAAAGCTGCCGTAAAAATCGCACCTTTCCAAAGCTGCCCCTGAAAGATCTGCATCATCCAAACGCACCTCTGACAGATTTGCCCCTGTTAAGTCCGCACCTGCTAGTCTGGCCCGCCGCAGATCGGGCCAATATCCTGCCCTCACCTCAATATCGAGACGGTCATGAGAGTCGCGATCTTGGATTGCTTCTAACGCCGCACGGATGTCAGCCGGCACATGAGAGAAAGCCATAACTTCCCGATTTGAGGGGTTACCGAGTGGGACCGGAGGTTCCCTAACGAAAGCACAAAGAGACTGTGAGACCGGGATGTGGTATCGTTCCGCTTGTTCGTTCGCAAGGCGCTGCAGTTGAAATATGCCTCCCAATCGCACTGTCATAATCGGACTTCCGAGCATCTCAGTGGCTTTTTGATAGCGTTCGTTGAGTAATTGTTGCTCTGAAGTGTCGGCTTGCCGGTTCGCGACCCACCCCCGCCACACGGCCACAGCCAGAGCGAAAATCCCTGCTACCCCAAGCGCCAAGTTCCGTATCGTCGTACTGGGAGATTCAAGCTCTTGCGGTGGGACCCCGTTGAGATAGCCTCTCAACCAGTCCCAGTAAACCGCCGACAATACGATGGCAACGGACATGGCAGCAACGGGAACAGGGGCTATCCATATCAGCCTATGAGGCTTCAGTTGGATGCGGCGAACCCCGAGTTTCAGCCACATCCATTTTGACACTAGGATCATCTTCGAACGTTTCAACCAAGTATCTCCTGAATATTGGATTTCATGGGTTGCCCTCGGATGTCGGCGAGTTTTGGATTGCACCAAAGCCAGATTGGCCTCCAAAGCGGTGGCGACCTCCGAACGGCTCATGTAATTGAGGCGAACGTGGTCAGTGGCACTGGGGAGGTCCGACCAAGGTAAATCGAGTATATTTCAGTCTAGTGGTGGCAGAGTTCGCAGTAAAGTCTGCCAATTTCCGCGCTTCGGGGTTGGGCGTAGCAATGGCGCCAAGCTGGATGCAGCGGCGAACCGAAGCCAAATCGGCAGAGTTTCTAATGAACTCTGCCGATTTATGGGCGGACCTGTCTGGCGGTCTCGGGCGCAACAGGGAACGCCATTTGTTACACTCGGGTCCCGTGCCAGTCAGCTTCTGACTGCGACACAAGACCGCGATCGTGTTCGTGCGATCGATCCAAAGGAACCCCTCCCATGACCTCCGCCCCTGATGTCGGCAACCGCCTCTACTTCGGCGACAACCTGGACATCCTCCGCCAGTACGTCGCCGACGAGACCGTCGACCTCATCTACCTCGACCCGCCCTTCAACTCCAACGCCACCTACAACGTCCTCTTCCGCGAGCGCTCCGGCGAGGAATCCGCCGCCCAGATCACCGCCTTCGAGGACACCTGGCACTGGGGCTGGGAGTCCGAGACCGCCTTCCAGGACGTGGTCACCCGCGGCCCCGACAAGGTCGGCAGCCTCCTCGCCGCCCTGCGCCAGTTCCTCGGCCAGAACGACATGATGGCCTACCTCACCATGATGGCCCAGCGCATGATCGAGCTCCACCGCGTCCTCAAACCCACCGGCAGCATCTACCTCCACTGCGACCCCACCGCCAGCCATTATCTGAAGCTGCTGATGGATGCGGTGTTCGGAGCAGGTAATTTTCGCAGTGAGATCATCTGGAAACGTACTACCGCCCACAATGACGGGGCACAAGGACGACGCCAGCACGGACGCGTCCACGACGTTATCCTCTTTTATTCCAAATCAGATCAATGGGCATGGAACAACACGTTTACCGACTATGAACCCGAATACGTAGCGAGGTTCTCCCTGATCGAGCCGGAGACTAATCGTCGGTACACTCTCGACAATCTGACCGGGCCCGGCGGAGCGTCGAAAGGAAATCCACAATACGAAGTATTGGGCGTCACTCGTTACTGGCGCTACAGTGAAGAGCGTATGCGACAACTTGTCGCGGCTGGTAGGGTGGTACAAAGTAGACCTGGTGCCGTCCCACGTTATAAGCGCTACCTCGACGAGATGCCCGGTTTGCCATTGCAGGACTTTTGGGCAGACATCCCACCTATCAACTCCCAAGCTCGCGAGCGTCTCGGCTACCCCACCCAGAAGCCCGAGGCCCTGCTGGAGCGCATCATCAACGCCAGCAGCAACGAGGGCGACGTCGTCCTCGACCCCTTCTGCGGCTGCGGCACCGCCACCGTCGCCGCCGAGCGTCTCAACCGCCGCTGGATCGGCATCGACATCACCCATCTCGCCATCACCCTGGTCCGCCACCGCCTTCACGACAGCTTCGGCGACGCCCTCCGACCCTACGAGATCGTCGGCCAGCCCACCGACTCGGGCTCTGCCGCCGCCCTCGCCGAGCAGGACCGCTACCAGTTCGAGTGGTGGGCCCTGGGCCTCGTCGACGCCCGTCCCGCCAACGACCGTCGCCGCGGCGCGGACGCCGGGGTCGACGGCTACATCAACTTCTTCGACGACAACAGCGGCCGGCCCAAGCGCATCATCGCCCAGGTCAAGAGCGGCCACGTCAACCGCGGCATGATCGCCACCCTCAAGGGCGACATGGAGCGCGAAAAGGCCGAGCTCGGCGTGTTCATCACCCTCCAGCAACCCACCGAGCCCATGCGCCAGGAGGCCCTGTCCGCCGGCATCTACACCCCCGAGCACTTCCCCGACCAGCAGCATCCCCGCGTCCAGATCCTGACCATCGACGAGCTTCTCGCCGGCCAGACCGTCTCCTACCCCCGCGGCGGGGCGCCGGCCACCTTCCGCCAAGCGCCGCGCCGTCGCCGCAGCCAGGGCCAGCAGAGCACCCTCGTCTAACGTTCGCCAAGTTCGCCGCAATATACCGTGAGAACCTCCGACTGCTGTGCGCCCACCGCAACAGGATGAAGGGAGACCGGCCTTAGAGTACCTAGTGGCCAGACTGCGGGAGTTGGGGATCGCTACGTAGGGATTTTGGACGAGTTTCGCGAATCCACCAACCGCACGATTGGTGTTGACTATAGAAGGAGATCCGACCATTGGAAGCTTATCCATCGCAAACTCTCGCCACGGATATAATTTTGATCTCTATCGCGTTGGTGGCGGCCACACTTGTTGTGGTCCATCAAGTGTGGCGAAATTTTAGAGCTTGTCGCCAAGTTTTGAGCAGTTCTGACTTGGCTGAGATCAAATGGCCCGCCTTCGGCATTTGCGCCACATCGGTTTTAGTCTACGGGACCATCCTGGCGATGGGTTGGTTTGGAGTGGAGATAGTGCAGAGCGTTGTCATTTTAGCAATGCTGGCATTCTCCGGAATGGCTCTCATCGTAATGGCCATCATACTGGTGTGGCGCCTGTGGCGCGCGTGTCGCACACGTAAATGGCCGACTATCCAGTGGTCAAGTGAACTCGATCTCAAGCAGTCTCAACAGGTGCAGTATCTGTTGTCCGGAGCGGCGCTGTTTAACCTACTGATGGTGCTAATCCTGGCGATTGGTGCCATGGCGGGAGCAATGGACGTGTCTCTTGGAACGCAGGTCAGCACACAGGCTCAAGAGGATTTTGATATGTCCAAATGGATGCTGAGAGCAGCTATACCGGGCTTCGGAATTGGGTTATTCATGATCGCAGCAGGGGCGTTTTTCGACATTTGGTCCAATGAAAACCAGCGCGGGAAAGACTCTCCATGAGCAGCGCATCTCCTAACGCGATTGGCCTACGTTCAGATTGGGCATTGGATCGAGTACCTGCCGCGAGTGCTGAAGGTGGGCGACATCATCCCGCAGGGTGCCGGCGGCCTGGACAACGTCGAGAACCTGTAGCTATTGTGCGCTCATTGCAACCGGGTGAGATGCGACTGGCCGCAGGAATACCTGGTGGTCAGGTTGCGGGAGCTGGGGATCGCGGCGTGAAGTAAACGGCGATGGATGTCCTTTACAAATACGTCAATGCTGATCGGGCCTTGACCTGCTTGCCCGATGTGGGCGACGGAGCTCTTAGGGCAACCCAGCCGCAGGCGCTGAACGATCCCTTCGAGTGCTTAGTTTTGCCGGGGACGCGCCGCGTTTCCGAAGCCCCTAGCGATGAAATCGCCGCCCTGCTGTCAAGCCTCAACGGCACCACCCCGGTCAGCTCAGACGCCGTCGAAAAGGCGAGGCGGGAGCGCGGCAGTCTGTTTCTGCGAGACCTGCTGGTTGAACAACTATCACAACGTTACGGAATCGTTTCATTCACTTCCAACCCTCTGCATCCTCTCATGTGGGCCCACTATGGAAATTACGGGTCGGGTTTCGCCATCGGGTACGACAAGGCAGTCATTGAGCAAATCTGCCACGGGAACGACTGCTTACGGGAGATGCGCTACGGCAACAACGTTATCCCGTTGGTGGTACTCGACGCACTCAACGAGACCAACGTAAACGCGCTCCTGTCTACAAAGGGCGACATATGGCAATACGAAGAAGAATGGCGCCTAATTGTCGAACTAAACGAGACAATCGGGACGGGTAAGCCGGACCAGTTGGGGTATCCAATCAACCTGCTCAGGATACCCAACGAAGCTGTTGCAAAGGTATGCTACACTGAGAGGACTCCGGCCCAAGTCATCGACATTGTCGCGAGTCGTCTCTCGAAAGCCAACAACCGGTATCGGGCTACCCGACCGATAAAACTGATCGCAACGACCGGTTACGGATTCGACACCGCCCCTGAGGGCGCATAGAGCCTTTTCAGTCGTTGCTTGTTGATACCGAACATGGTTCGCATAAGATTTGTTACGTAAATCGCGCCGTGCGGGGGAGCGCCCCGCCGGCGCGGTTGCGATTTTCGCCACCGGATCTTCAGCCATCTCGGTAGCCGGGTTTCGTCGCAGATCCGCACAGATTCCGTAGCCCTGAGCCTTGGATCAGCGGCCCGGAGCGTCGGTTTTCGTCGCCGATACCCACATCTCGGGTGACGCGCACCATTAAGCTCTGTTGATACCGATTCATGGTGAAAACGCGGCCCGTTTTGGTCAGCAGCGCCATACCGACCATTGGCAGCGTCACGGCATCAGAACCGGGTTGGACACGGGCGCGTCGCTGAACCCCGGCGCCTGGCGCACTCTCTCGTCAGCCCTGACCAACCGCACCGCCGGGGTCGGCCAGTCGGGATTATCGGGCGGCGGCGCGGGCCCTCAGTCTGACCGGCGCCTGGACCAGTTTCGCCACCTTGATAGCAGGAACGACACGGTAGGACGTAGTGCGGCCAAAGCGGGCCCGCAGAAAAACAGAAAATAGCTCGTCTTCCAGGAGATCGCGGGCCCTGAAATTTGCGCGTCCCAAAAACAACTCGAAAACCGGATACCCCCAAGCCGCAAAGATCGAATGTAGAGGCTATAAATTCGGCCTCTCGCGGCCATTTAAACCAAATCCCTAAGTTTCATGCGCCGGCAGACAAAAATGCCGCGAGAGGGGAAATTTCGAGGCCCAAGCAGGCAACCCAATTCGGAGCACTCCCAGAAAGCAGGCAGAAGCAGAGGAGACGGCCCAACATCTAAGCCGGAATATAGCAACAGAGAGGTGCAGCAATGCCGTTCGAGATCAGGCAGATCCGTACGGGCAGCTACGGTTCGACCCGTTGGACCCTGCTTTCGGCTCCAAGAGGCCATAAACCCAACTCGCCATCGCGGAGGCCCTGGTCCTGAAGATGGGATCCACGCAAAGAGAGAACGGCTACGGCGCCATCGCAGACACTATGCTCGTACACGCAAATCAGGACAACCCCAACATCGTAAATACAAGCCCCTGCGCTGTCCTCTCTGGAAAACCGGACCTGAAGGTCTACGACGGCCTCTCCTCACTGTCAGCCTGGCCGGGTCGGGAGTGCGCAGATGATGGACACCGACACCAGCGTCATCCAAGAGCGAATGGGCCAGATCCTTTAGGAATTCAAGCTGTTCACCATGGGCGCTCAGTCGGTGGCTCGTTTCACCGAAGCCGGCCACGGCGATGCTCTCTCCACCTTCCTGGAAGTGCTGGAGCAGGAGGCCGAGGATCGTCGCCACCGGCGCATCAACCGGCTACGCCGAGAGTCGCGACTGCCAGCCGGCAAGACTTGGTAGACCTTCGAGCATGACCGGATGCCCCTGGTAATCCGACAGAATCTCGATCAACTGGTCCAGGGCGGCTTCGTGGACCGTGGCGTCAACGTGCTGGCCTTCGGGCTCCCCGGCACCGGCAAACCCATGCGCTATGTGCCCTGGGCCACCATCGGGTGGAAGCCGGCCACTCCGTCCTCTTCGCATCAGCCTACCGCCTGGTGCAGGAACTCCTGGCCCCCAAGCGCGACTTGCACCTGCCCCGCTGGCTACGCAGATTGGACACCTTCGACCTCTTGCTACTGGACGACCTGGGCTACCTGCCCCAGGGCAACGAAGAGTCAGAGGTCCTCTTCACCTTGATCGCTGAACACTACGAACGTAGATCGCTGGGCATCACGTCCAATTTGGTCTTCTCCGAGTGGGAACGCACCTTCACCAACTCCATGGCCACCACCGCTGCTATCGACCGGGTGGTCCACGACTCCGCCATCCTGGAGTTTGACGTCCCCAGCTACCGCACGGGCGAAGCTCAGGAGCGGAGCGAGGCCAAGGAGGTGTACCGGCAAAACTAATTGACGCTCAACCGGCAAGAATGCTTGACGCGGGACACTCACCACGCATCTGCCCCAGGACTGGCCCTGGCAAAACCGGTTCAGCAACGCCGTGGCGCGACTGCGCGCCCCACCACTCCCCTCCTAGCCGCGGCCGCGGCGACTGTCCGTCCACCGAACTACCCGACCGCCGTGCGGACCCGCGCCAGGCGGCCGGCCTCCCTCCTGTGTCTCTTACCCCAATGCGCACGCCGTTCTCGCCCGTAGCCGACGCCACGGCAGGTCAACAAACTCCATTCGCGCCGCCGACGCGCTCAGCACGCGTACCAATCCGTCGGGACCAGCGCCCTCATGCCGGTCACCCACACTTCCCAACCTCGCCTCCCCTGTCCGCGCGCTCCCCATCGGTAGATTAGGGCATAGGCGCACACAGGTAAATTTTCTTCCGGGGCAGGAAGGCTTCGAGATTGCTGTCAGAGGGGTGCAGCGCGTCGGCCGCGAGATCTTCTCGACCCTGCAGATTTCCGCGGGAATGGCCAACAGGCCGGCTTGACCAATATAGGAGCATCATTTTTTGAGGCAATGCGCGTTAGTCGCGAAATCTTTCCTGCAACCGAAGCCATCCGGCCTTCATGGGGTCCACCATCCTTCTGACAGCGCTTCCGCCTGTTCTAGGACCGTCTGCATTGCTTTCTCTTGCTTGTCGGGAGGGTAGCCGTGTTTCCGCAAGATACGCCGGACCAAGACACGGAGCTGCGCACGCACGTTTTCACGCAGCGTCCAGTCAATGGTGACGTTGCTGCGGACGGTTTCCACCAACTCACGGGCAATGGCGTGCAGAGTTTCGTCGCCCAAGACCTGCACGGCGCTATCGTTAGTTTCCAGGGCGTCGTAGAAGGCCAACTCTTCATCGGTCAGACCGAGCTTTTCACCCCGAGCGTTAGCCTCGCGCATCTCACGGGCCAGTTGGATCAACTCTTCGATCACCTGCGCCGCCTCAATGGCGCGGTTCTGGTAGCGGCGGAGAGTCTGCTCGAGCATCTCAACAAAGGAGCGGGCCTGAACGAGGTTGGCGCGCCGGCGGCTTGCCAATTCGCTCTGGAGTAGCTTCTGTAGCAACTCCACGGCAAGGTTTCGTTGGGGCATCCCCTGTACTTCGCCGAGGAACTCCTCAGACAACACCGAGATGTCGGGTTTGTCCAGACCAGCCGCAGCGAAGATGTCAATTACGCCTTCCGACGATACAGATCGGGAAACGATCTGCCGCACTGCCAAGTCAAGGTCTTCCTCCGGGTGGGAGTCGCTTTCCGCTCGCTTTGACAACGCCGCGCGTACCGCTTGAAAGAATCCCACATCGTCGCGGATGCGGAAGGTTTCTGCGTGCGGGACCGCCAGAGCAAAGGATTGTGAGAGTTCACGTACCGCCGCCATACAACGGTCCTTGCCGTTTTCCTGAGCCAGGATGTGCTCCTGAGCCACCGGAAACAATCCCAGCCGCTCCGCCGGTGTGCCGGTGGTCCATTTAGACCGGTCGAAGCCATGAAACAGGGCGGAGCAGACTTCGTGCTTTTCCAGCATGACGGCCACTGCCTCTTCCTTGTCGATGGCAGTGCGCCCGGTTCCCCCGCTCTCGGTGTAAGTGACCAGCGCTTGCCGCAGATCGTTAGCTAGCCCAAGGTAGTCCACCACCAACCCGCCGGGCTTGTCCTTGAACACCCGGTTCACCCGGGCGATGGCTTGCATCAGCCCATGGCCCCGCATCGGTTTGTCCAGGTACATGGTGTGCAGGCTGGGCGCGTCGAAGCCGGTTAGCCACATGTCCCGCACCAGCACGATGCGAAAAGGGTCGTCGGCATCGCGAAAGCGGTTGGCCAGCGCCTCCCGCCGGGCCTTGTTCCTCACATGCTGCTGCCACTCCAAAGGATCCGAGGCCGAGCCGGTCATTACCACCTTGATATCGCCCTTGCCGTCATCATCGTCATGCCAGTCAGGACGCAGGCGCACCAGTTCGTCGTACAGGTCAACGGAGATGCGACGGCTCATGCACACCACCATCGCCTTCCCTTCCAGCACTTCCAGACGCTGCTCAAAGTGGTCCACGATGTCCCGGGCAATCTGTTTGACCCGGTTTTCGGCGCCGACAACGGCCTCTAACTGCGCCCACTTGGTCTTCAGCCGCTCCTTGCGCTCGATTTCCTCACCTTCGGTGGCCTCCTCAAAGTCCGGGTCAATGGTCGGGCGTTCAGATTCGTCCAGTTGCAACTGGGCCAAGCGGCTCTCGTAGTGGATAGGAACCGTGGCCCCGTCTTCGACAGACCGTTGGATGTCGTAGATGCTGATGTAGTCGCCGAATACTGCCCGGGTGTTGGCGTCCTGCAACTCGATGGGCGTGCCGGTAAAGCCGACGAAGGATGCGCTGGGCAGGGCGTCCCTCATGTGCCGGGCATAGCCGTCGATGAAGTCGTACTGACTCCGGTGGGCCTCGTCAGCAATGACGACGATGTTGCGCCGCTCCGACAGGGTGGGATAAGTGTCGCCGCGCTCCTCGGGGAAGAACTTCTGGATGGTGGTAAACACCACGCCGCCGGATGCCACCGATAGCTTGCTCCGCAGGTCGGCCCGGCTTTCGGCCTGCACCGGCGGTTGGCGCAACAGGTCCTGGCAGCGGGAGAAAGTGGTGAAAAGCTGGTCATCCAGGTCGTTGCGGTCGGTGAGGACCACGATGGTGGGGTTCTCCATAGCCGGCTCGCGGACGATGGCGCCGGCGTAGAAGGCCATAGTCAGGCTCTTGCCCGAACCCTGAGTGTGCCAGACTACCCCGACGCGGCGGTCGCCCGGTTCTCCGCCTGGCCTTCGTCCCGTTTCATATCTGCCGCGAATGGGTCCCGAAGCAATCCTCTGCCTCTCCCGTTGTAACTCCGTCGCCCGCAGGGTCTCGCTCACGGCGGCGCCAACAGCGTGGAACTGGTGATAGCCGGCCATCTTCTTGACCAGCCGCCCGCTGCCATCGTCATCAAACACGATGAAATCGCGTAGCAGCGCCAGAAATCGCTCCCGGTGGCAGGCACCCTCCAGCATCACTTGCAACTCGGTCAGGTCAGGACCTGCAAGGGTCTCGCCAGTGGTAGTGCGCCAGGGCTTGAACCACTCTTGCCCGGTCCCCAGGGCGCCGATACGAGCTTCAAGGCCGTCGGACACCATCAGCATTTCGTTCATGGAGAACAAGGAGGGCAGTTCCGCCTGGTAAGTCCGAAGCTGTTGCCAGGCGCTCCAGATGGTGGCGTCCTCGTCAGCGGGGTTCTTCAACTCGATAACGCCCACGGGCAGGCCGTTGACGAACAGCACGACATCGGTGCGGCGGGTGTTCCGGTTCCCGCCTGCCGTTTCGCTGACGGTGAACTGGTTGACCGCCAGCCAATCGTTGGCCGCCCAATCGTCGCAGTCGATGACCTTGGCCGGCTCTCCCCGCATGTTGCCGTCGCCGGAGCGATACTCCACGTTGACGCCGTTGACCAGCATTCGGTGGAAAGAGCGGTTGCGAGTTTCCAACGTCGTCCCTTCCGGCTGGGTCAGTTTGCGGAAGGCGTCGTCGAGGGCTGAAGCCGGCAGGGAGGGGTTCAATCGGCCCAGAGCATCCCGCAGCCGCCGCTCCAGTACCACCTGCCCATAGTCGGCCCGCTCCGCGCCGGGTGTGTCTGGGGCGATGTCGGGCCCGTGGACCGCCTGCCAGCCCAAGGCGGTAAGCCACTCCAAAGCCGCGACCTCAACTTCAGCTTCAGTGAGTGTGGTCATCGCAGGTAATCAAGGCAAAATCCCAACGAGTGAGAGGACAATGAAAATTCCCAGCACCACATGAAGAATGGCAAACAGTATCGGAATCCACTTCTCTATGGCGGTCACGGCGCGGTAGGACTTGCCTTCGCCATTTTCCGCTAATCGCCATTCGTACTTGTACATGGCCGTGGGCAAGTGCCGCTCAAACTCGTGGATGACGTCGAACTTCACCCGGTTGAGGTCCGCGTGCGACTTTATGATCAAGTACCAGAGCAGAGATACGGGTATCCCTACGACTGGAACGACCAGCGCCCAGTAACTCTGCCCGAAGCCCGCCGACTGGAATCCGTACAGAGCCACCAAGGCGGCATTGAGGGTCAGCAGATAACGGCTTGACTGAACCCGACGGGCACTCACGTTCTCCGCCGACTGCACGTAGAGCTTGTACTGCTCCAGCAGGTCGGCCTTGAACGAGCCTCCGTAGTCCTCTGCCGTAAATTGGAACAGGCTATCTCCAGATCCACTGGACATCGGTTACGCCGCTCCCGCAATCAGGCGCCTGAGATTTTCCCAAGTCCAACTGTGCATTTCGTCTGTCCTGAGGACCATTGCCGGTTTGGTGCAAGTCCGCCGCCTCCGCCCTTTCAGCAGAAAGTAGGGCTTACCCTCTTCACGGGCGATGGTGATTTCAGCCGCTACCCCATGCGCATCGTGTGTATGCTCGCCGCAAATAACGATGGTGAGGTCGGCTCTGCGAATACGCTCGCGAACTTCCTTCCTCCAGTTCTCGTCGGTCCGATGTCTAACCGACCAATCCGTGATGTTGAAAGGGGATTCGGGATCTCTGGCCTGAGCGACCAGGTTCCCTCGCAGGTCGTTATCGTGGTCGTAGTCAAAACTGATGAAAACACCCTTTGTGGACATCTTCAAATCGTTCTCCTTGCCAGTGTACCGAAGGGATGCCGGTGGAGTGCTCTGTCCACCAGCCCAGGGTAGCGAGCCATGCTATGTCGACGACCTCGACGTCGGCTTCGGTGAGGGTAGTCATGGCGTTGCGCCATTATTGGCGGGTACGTCGTCCGATTGCTCTGACGCCAACAACAGGTTGCGCGGGTTGCGCAGTTCGTACGCGTTGCCCACTCGATAGATGTCGCCGTCCACGCTGATGGGTTCGCGCTGTTGAAAAGCACGGATAACGATTTCGTAAGTTTCTTCTTCAAACTCTACCTGTATCCTGATGGGACGGCCCTCCATGACGTAGAGGATTGTCGCTCGTCCATCGAATTCTTCCGGTTCCCTTTCCAATCTGACGACCTGAGCTATCAGTGATTCGTCAAGCGACGGCTCGTTGCGTCGGAATGACCGAGCTGCCTCGGTCAAAATGTCCGCCGAATGTTGGGAAAACCTGAACGCGGGGGCAGGTGTTTGGTGTGCCGACGGCGGTCGCACACCCGCCCAGGACAAACCGATTTCCACGCCGTCGCCTTTGCGCGCCAGTTCGGCCACCGCGTCGCACAGGTTGGCGCTGACGCCGTGGGACACGGCTTGGCGGAAGGACGCCAGCGGATCATCAGCAACTACTTCCGCAATCGCTGCTCTGGAATGTTCCAACGCTTCGGCTAACCTGAGGGTGGCGCGACGAGGGAAGGGGGCACGGAATTCGTCCCCCATATCCATCTGGGTTTCCAGTCCCACGGGCACGGGAGAGTGGAGAGTGAGTTCGTAGCCTTCGTAGTAGCCCGGCAAAGGCCGCACTTGGTCCAGGAACTCGGCCACATCCGCGCTCAACGGCCCACGATAGGTGGCTCGCGTTCGCTCAGCAGACCGAGCGGCGGCGGCCAGCATATCGTAGGCATCGTTCAGGAAATTCGCGCTGCGTCGCAGCGACAGCGGTTCCTTTGCGGCTCCATTCACCGAGCGCACCCGTATCACATCGGCGCCGGCGCCGGCCAAGTCGTAGAAAACGTCCAGTTGAGAACGTTCCTCAACGGCGGCCAACACCGCTACTGCATCTGCCATACCTTCGGCATAACCGGCTACGGTGTCTTGGTGAGGAACGATAATCTCCCAAGCCCGGCCGTCATGCTCTTTAGCGAAAATCGTCGCCGGCCGCTCTCCCCAGCGGCCTTCGTTGCTCCACCCCCGCGAATCGAGATACGCGCGGAGGCTAGCGATAGAAATGGAGGACAAGGCGGTCCGGTCGCGTATCTGAACGATCATAGCGGACTCCCGGCCTCGGCTCTGGTCATCATTGCGTCGAGTTGCGCCCGGTCGAAGACGTTAGCGACGGGTATAGGAACCGTGACGGTGGCGGTATTTGACACCGCCGGCATATTCGCAAGCGAGACCCAATAGACGCTGCTGTGCAGGCACAACTCATCATCGGTTTGCGACAGCCATGGCCCGGATTCGTCCGGCATCAGCGCGACTACCAGGATACGTGGCGTCCAACTCGCCAGCCGCAGTTCATTGTAGTTTTTAATTGGCAGCGGGAAGCGCAGGCTGTCGCCTCGCAGCATATTCCGCGCCGTTGCCTTGGCCTGAAATTCAATTCGAGGCCGCCGTCCGAAGCTGGCCATGAGAACGCCGTCCACGCTGTCAACGTCCGGCTCCGGTCTGACAACCTGGTAGCCGGCGTCGGCCGCAACTGCTCGGACGACCACCAGCGAGCGCTGCTCCAATTGCAGATTCGGCGTCATTACGTTGGCGTCCTGCTGGATATAACGTGTGGCTCTGGGATGGCGACTTCGGCCATCACGAGGTTTTGCGAGGCGAAGAAACTTGCCAAAGCTTGACGGTATTCAGGCACTGGCTCGCACTCTACGATCTGCGACAGGTCTTTACCTGCTTGGGTCAACGCGACGCCCGATACTCTGTATTCGAAACCTAACGTCCTTTGGTCAGATGGAACGAGAACCCAATACCGATTTTCAAATCGGAAAGGGATGCGCAATATGGCGTTTTGCTGATCGAGGCCCGGCGTGGAAATGCCGATGCACATCTTCATGTCGTACCACGAATTGTAGTCGCTTATGATCAGCCCATGTTCATTCAGGATGTTCAGCTCGTCGAAGGAGAGACCGAATTGCTGGAGAGAGTTCTCCCCAGCACTATGACCTAAAGAAGGTACTCTTGCGTCCAATTTGTGCTCGGCTACGATAGTCACCATGCAGCAGGAGCATAGCTTCTGGAAAAGCTTGGCGGTGGCTTGGTCCAAGTTTCGGAGAATGCTCAAACCTCTGATGGATACGCTACCGGGTCGTTCTATCTCGCCCGCCAAAACTTTGGCCCATAGGGACTGCATTTCTTCCGATGAGACGTCTTGGATGTAGTTGAAGAAGCGCGCAGTCCAATCGTGGTCCGGCTCTTGGTCGGGAACCTCCTTCTCGCCCAATTCTTCGGCGGCACGGCCAACGACAGACCCGATGTTGCCGTGGCGTTTTTCCTCCTGAAATTGGATTCTCTGACGTACCGTTTCCGCTATGTCAATCTCGCCCCGAACGTCGGATGCCTTGGACACCAAGGCATCGCGAGCGTCTGCCTGGGCAGCTGCAATGATGCGCAACGAGTCCGCCTGGCTTTGAGCGGCGATCTGGAGGGCAGCCGCTTCGCGCCTCGCTCGCCAAGGCGCTAGCATAGGACCGGCCACCGCCCCAATCCCACTGGCGGTGTAGTCCAAGAGTTTGTCCAGTGCTCGAACCATTCCGATGGTCTCCATGACGGCCATCATCCTACTCAATTGTGCCCCGCTCAAGTGCTTCTTGCTATTCTTTGGGACGTTCTCCTGGTCGGTGCACCAAGCGCGATGTCGGGGGCCTTTGTCAGATCAAATCAGCAAGCCATACCAAGGCAGTGCCTTCACGCTGATTTCGGTCAATTTTAATTGCCCGGTTCACACGGCCCCAAGCGAACCCTGTCGAAGCTCACATAGCCTTCAAATACGCTGACTTCCACCATTCGGGACTGAAACCGGGCGGGCAACTTCGTCTCCGGGGACACAATGGCTTGGTAGGAGGACGGCCAATCGCATCCCGACGCAATCACATCATGGGCACGTTCGTTTAGGATGATGCTGAGAACGCGCCCGTCGAAGCTGAACGTCATTTCGGTCTCCCCGGGAAGCCCTGAGAATTCTTCGTGCAAATTACGCCGGAGAGGCCGGGCATACTCCCTATCGATAAAGCACTTCGGGCAGTCCCGATAGGCCTGTTGCCTTTTCCAACCTTCGGGGTCCATGCGGGCATAAACGAGGTCCCAGTTACGTTCGCCTTCGACAAACCATCCCGGCAGGGGTATCAGGTCGGATTTGTAAGATTTCAGCGCAAAGCTAACCCAGGCGGCAACCTCCACAAAGCTACCCAAGTAAGGCGGTATCTCGCCCTGTATTTCTGTCCAGCTACGCCTGGATTCGATGACGCCGCTCAACTGGACTACCTCCAGCCCCCACCTCTTGGTCACGGGGGAAGCGACCAAATCGAAATTGGCGAATGGGTAGCAGACGCTCACCAAAGGAGATCGAACGTGCTCGGGCACCATCCAACTTATGGAAGGCGAAATCTGGGCTGCCGGCGGCCGATCTTCGAACCCCAATTCCAGAAGGATGTCCAATGTTGAGCCTGGTCCGCTCATTTTGCCACCTCCAGGGTGCATTCGGCTGTTCCAACTCTCAACTCCCCGGAAATCAGCCGCGGCAGCAGCGCATCCCGCTGGGCGGCGAGCGCTCGTGATTCGACATCGGCCAAAACGGTTTTCGCAAGAAGCTCAGCCAGTATCCCGCCAACCGCCGTCATCAGGGCTGCGTCGGGAACCGCGCATTTTGCCTCTTTGAGATGTTCCCTTTTGATATGGCCCATAGTAGTCGTTTTGCCGGCAGCGATGGCTTGGAATGCAGGTAGGTGGGATTCTGTAGAGTGCAGATAGAACCACTTGGGATACTGCCTTGACGTAACTTTGAACAGGTGCTGATTGAGGGCTGCTGGGCCACCGCACCAAACTTTGATTAGCAGACTACCCGACCAGGAAAAAACCACGTCGCCATCGTCAATGATGCAATCGGGGGTTATGCTGGCTTTTGCCCATTCGTCACCATCGGGTTTGCCGGCTCTCAACTGGGCGATTTTCACCACTGGCAGACGTTCCTCGTTTTCGGCAGGCCGAAACTTCTGCAAGGCAAGACCGTTCCTGTAATCGGCAATCTCATCCAGTGCCTTTACCTCCCAACCCTCGGGTATCTCGTCCAATTCCGAGTCGGCCAGCCGGTCGGGGAACAGGTCCCAGAGCTCCGGCGGGAGGTAAGGTTCCCGGCCCTCCAGCTTGGCGCGGACGGGGCCGAAGTCCACGAACCAGTCCTTGAAGATGGCGCGGGTCATTTCCTCCAGCGTCTGGTTCATCCGCAGGTTCAGCTCAATCTTGTCGTCCAGCGTGCCGAGGATGTGGGCGATGCGCCGTTGCTCCTCGATATCCATCGGATAACGTACTATGGCCTCGTGCAGGTGATTTCTGTTCAGCCCCGGTACAGCAGCCTTATCGGAATAGGCAGAAAAGTCCAAGCCACGAAGGAAATAGCTAATAAACCTAGGGTCGTTACCCTTGAAATCACGGACATAGAGGGCTGTATTCAGCGGCCAGAAATCGTCTTGGATGAAGTAAATCTCTCCCAAAGTGCCGTACCGGCCGGTTACGACGCCGGGACCGCGAACTTTCGCTTCAGAGTGCCAGTCGGTGGTTCCCGAAGATGAAACAACCGGCGTTTTACCTGGAATTCGATCCCGTTTCGGCAAGTCATAGCCACGCTTGAGTTCAATCACGTTCCCTAGTGGAGATTGACGCCACCCGCTCGCCATTTCTTGCCCGCTAGCCTCTTGCACCACCACGTAGTTCCGCTCGATCTCCCGGTGAAAACTCTCCGGCAGTCGGGCCCAGTCGTGGGCTCGCACCAGTATGGGGATGTTTGACTGCTCCAGCGCCTCGACCAGTTCGACGTACTCGTAGCCCAGGGGTTCCAGCCCCGGGCCGCGCAACACCAGGTCCAGGTCGCTGACGTCGCGGCTCCGACCGTTGACACGGCTGCCGTAGGCCCACGCCTCGACGCCGGGCACGTGCTCGCCCAACAGCGCCTCGAGCTGGTCGCGGTAGCGGCGGGGAAGGTCCAGGCGGTCAGTCATAGGATCTTATTCCGCATCTCTCGAGCAGCTAACAGATCAACCTGACTCTTCACGACTTGGTCCAGTCGCTTGTCTTCCGTGTAATCGGCAGGAGCGATGCAATGCACTCGTCCGTCCGTAGCGAACTGTTCTGCCTTACTGCGTGCGTTTCTGGTGTTTGGTTTGAACACGGCCACAGACAACCCGCCCAGATCCTTAACCAGCCTGAAGCAGGGTACATCGGTCTCGCCATCTCCGATATAAACCATGTTTTCGAATGGAACCGGACGGTCTTTCATGGGGACGAATTGATTGATATCGTGGTTGTCGCTCAAGTCGTGAGCGCCTTTATTGATGCGAAACAGGAACTGGGTCTTGGTGGTGAAATTAATGGCCAATGCCGGCCAGCAGGCGGCGCCGTTCTCGTCGTACATGAACTTGGAGCCATATATCTGCCTAAAATGTTTGGCGATTATGGTTCCCTCAATGATCTCGGCGTTCCCCGAAGAGACGATATAGTGCTCTACATCAACGTTGGCTGCTTTTCCGTAAGCCGTGATGCGATCAAACCAGTCCACTACGCCGTTGAAGAACTTGACATCGGCTCCCCGTTTCGTGAAGTCGTCCCGGCGCACCGGCACCCTCGCTGCTTTGGCTCGGTCCAGCATCAGGTGCATATACATCAGGATCCCATCGGCTTGCCTTTCCCGTGAAAGGCGGTTCACCTCACTCCAAAAATCCTGCTTATCCATGCCGATGTCGGGAATGAAACTGTTTTCTTGCAAGTTCCCCGGAGCCAGGGTTCCGTCGAAGTCATAGACCAAAGCCATAGGGACATTTTTATTTGGCATCGTTGTCTAATTCTCCATGAACTGCCGTCGCACTTCCCCTGTTCCTACAAACTGAGAAAGCAGACGATAGTTGCCTATCTCATAACGGACCCGACCAGCGATGATGGCTGGGTGAACCTGTGCTTCCCAGGCCATTTGCAGAACCGCCATCGGCCCCGGGTTTTCCAGAATGGCGCCGCAATCCCAGATTTCCGGTGGTATCAGGGCATCTTGAGCCGACTGGTCAGCTGCATGCTCGGTGGTGTTGTGCCCGCCAGGTTCAATACCCCGCAGGCTGTGGTCATCCACGAAGCCCGTCCCATCACTGCACACTCCCATGTGGAGGGCCACATGGCTCAATTCGTGCAGTAGGGTGAACCAAAAGTTGTCGATCCGGTCGTAACGCAGAGTCATTCCGATAACCGGCCTACCGTCGCGGAGTCGCAAGGCCGCGCCATCCAAGTGGGTCCGGGGCAGATGGTTGATGTACTCGAGGCCGATGCCATGCTGGGCCAGGAACCTCCTAGCCTGGATCGGGCCGTCCTCCAGCAAGCTCATCTGAGCAATTTGACGCAGGAATTGAGGCGTAACGGCATCCGCTTGGTAGTCCAGAGACAACCCTCTTTCCCCGGCTTGGGCCAATACCTGCCAGCACCAGGCCTTCAGCGCGTACTCATCGGTTTTGGCGTTGACCCGACGACCGTCATTTTTGCGATACATGGGAGCAGCGGCGAATTCTGGACCGCCAGCGCGTTTCATCAGGCCGGTAATCAATTCCTCGGCGTGGTCTTTGAGCTTAGGGATTTGGCGAATCCACCCAGCCTTGGCCATCGCCCGCAGGGGAAACCGCTCATACTCCAGCCCCGGCACCGCATCCGGCAAGCTGGCGCCCGGTTCCTGTAAGAGAACATCAGCCGGGATTCCCAAGTGCTGGTGCAACGCCCGGGCCATGGACATGGTGATGGCGCGCTTTCCTGAAAGCACCTCGGAGACCTTAGCCCGGCTTCCTATGAACGGCACCAGGTCGCGGGGGGACAAGTTAGCCTGCTCCATGCGGAACTCGATTGCGGAAATGGGGTCCGGGTCCGGTATGGGATGATGCCTGCTTTCGTAAAGTTCTACCAGATCCAAAAGCACACTCAGCTCATCGTCTTCCGGCGAGTCTGGCTCAGCGTCAAAAATCTCCTCAATACGCGCCAAGGCGGCGTCCAAGTCCTCGTCTGACCTGATAGGTTTTATCGTGTTCATGGCTCTACCCTCTCCACATCAATCCGGTCGTACTCGGCATGAGTGCCAAACCATTTGACGTAAATCGCCTGGTGGGTGTAGTTGATCCAGACCACTAATCGGAAACGCGTACCCCCTATGTCGAAAACCAACCGATTGTCTCTGATTATGCTGGCATTGGGGAACCGGGTTTTTACTTGGGCAGGAGAGGCCCATTGCGCTCGTTTTACCTCTGCTAACCAAGCTTGCAACGGCTTCTCAGCCGTTGGGTAACGCTCCCAAAAAGTCCTGAGCGTTTTTTCAGAGATAACCCTCAAAGCAACTCTCGCCCATCCCAATGTAACAAATAGTAAAGCGTTCCCAAAATGATGTCAACAGCCGACGGCATTGACTACAAGGCCAACCGTTGGCAATAGGGGACGAAGCGGGGAGAAGAGTGTGCGGCTCGGCTACCCGAAACCCAACCGCTCCAGGTTCTCAGCGATGACCGCGTCCAACCACCGGGCTTCGGCCTGCTGTTCGCGCCATTGGATAGTGAGGCGGGCCATCTTTTCCTGGAATGGTTCGCCGTCGTCGGGCTGCGGCTCCGCGCCCACGTAGCGGCCGGGAGTGAGCACGTGGCCGTGCCGGCGGATTTCCTCCATAGAAGCAGACTTGCAGAATCCGGGAACGTCGGCATATTCATCGTCGCCCCGCCACGTATGGTAGGCATCCGCGATGCGGGCGATGTCCGCGGCAGACAGGTCGCGGTGGGTGCGGTCCACCATGTGGCCCAGCTTGCGGGCGTCGATGAACAGTGTCTCGCCGGGATGTGTTTCCCCGGCGCCGCGACCTTTGCGGAGAAACCAGAGACAGGCCGGTATCTGGGTGGAGCGGAACAACTGCCCCGGCAGGGCGATGATGCAGTCCACCAGGCCCGCCTCGATAATGCTCTTACGGATTTCTCCCTCGCCCGACTGGTTGGACGACATGGAGCCATTAGCTAACACGAAGCCAGCGACGCCCCGGGGCGCCAGGTGGTGCAGGAAGTGCTGTACCCAGGCGAAGTTTGCGTTGCCCACCGGAGGCACGCCGTACTCCCACCGCTTGTCGTCGCGCAGCCGCTCTCCGCCCCAATCCGAATCGTTGAAGAACGGGTTGGCCAGTACGAAATCGGCCCGCAAGTCTGGGTGTCGGTCGTTGTGGAAGGTGTCGCCGTGGGAAATCTGGCCTTCAATGCCCCGGATAGCCAGGTTCATACGAGCCAGCCGCCAGGTGGTGTAGTTGGATTCCTGGCCGTAGATGGAAACGTCGCCCCGAGCTTTTCCGCCGTTGCCGTTGCCAGTAGCGTGGGCGCGGATGAAGTCCATTGACTGCACGAACATTCCGCCTGAACCACAGCAAGGGTCATACACCCGGCCCTGGTACGGCTCCAGCATCTCCACCAGCAGCCGCACCACCGAGCGCGGGGTGTAGAACTCGCCGCCCTTGCGCCCCTCGGCCAACGCGAACTGCTCCAGGAAATACTCGTACACCTGCCCCAGCACGTCGTCGGCCTGGGCTGCGGCTCCACCTACCTTGATGTTGCTCACCAGGTCCACCACCTGGCCCAACCGTTGCTTATCCAGAGCGTCCCGGCCGTATTCCTTGGGCAATACGTCTCTCAGAGCCGGGTTATCTCGCTCCACGGCGGCCATAGCGTCGTCCACCAGGCGGCCGATGGAGGGCTGGCGGGCCTGGTTTTTCAGATGTTGCCACCGGGCTTCGGGCGGCACCCAGAAGATGCTCTGGGCGCGGTATTCGTCCGGGTCCTCCGGGTCTGCGCCTTGGTCCCGCTCGGCCTCCAGCCTTGCGTATGCTTCCTCAAAGGCGTCGGAGATGTACTTGAGGAAAATGAGGCCGAGGACCACGTGCTTGTACTCAGCGGCGTCCATGCTACCCCGAAGGGCGTCGGCCATGCGCCAGAGGTCTGCGCGATAGTCCATGGCGGTGTTGTCGCTGACTGGTCCTGCTTTCCTATCAGATTTAGAGCGCCTCCTTCTCGCTGTCGTCATCGTGTTCTGCCTCCCTGCCTGCGATTGGAACGCCGCTTGTCCATCTCGCGTACCGCGTTTTTGCCCCCCGGTCCATAGCCATGTTCAACCAAGAAACCGGGAACACCGCCGTATTCCACCGAGATCACCGCTGACTCAGCGGTTTTGTCGTGGCCTGGCAGAAAGAAGGAGCCGATTGATGTCTCCGCACCACATCCACACCAGCACTCACCCGTAGGCAGCAGCCGTTCGCTTGAAGCCATTTCCTAATCCCTCCGCTGACCCATATCCTACGGTTCTTGAACATCATCCAAGGATATCATCCTTGGACTCCCAGAACAACACATAGCGACGAGAGCTCATGGCTGCCTGCATCGAACGCCGCAGGCCGGATTCGCCTAAGTCCGCTGCAAGGCTAACGAACTGCGAGACGGGATACTCAAGCGCAAGCGACGCAACGCGGGATGCCGAAATAATGCAAGCAATTCCAGTGAACGCCGTGGCGACAGAACCGGATCTCGTGCAAGCTCAATACCTCACGTTGCGAGAATTCGCGGACAACACGGCTTTGTTCCCGCGTACGACGGTGTACTACAACCGGGCCCGCTTGGCCAAATGAAACCGCGGATTGGACGACAGATCCACGTTGGTTATAAGCCCGATCCAAATCTCGTGGATCTTTGGTTCCATTATTGCAATCGCGCCGTTCTCAAGATTGCACGGGTCATGTGCAGGGCACTATCTAGCGCCTGGAGATCACTGCGTTATTGATGGCTTCGACAGCAGCTCGGATAGACGACTCGTCCCTGCTGTTGGCGCTGTTTGCCGCTCCAGCCGCCGTATTGACGATGATGAAATAGATCTTCCTGCTCCCGAATTTGTGGCCGACGAACATCACGGCGGCGGCCGCCACACCCAGGGCGATCAATGCGAGTCCGGCACTGGATCCTTCCGTCAAGGCCACACACCCGCCGATCCCGGAAACCAGGACTATGAGCAAGAAAAACGCAACCATGCATCCCAAAGCCAGCGGCGGTACCGCTGTAGCCGTGCCCACGCTCGCGGACACGATGGAGGCGACGGGGATCACCTCATCGCCGAGTGCAACCCGTTCGGTCGTAACCGTTACGTCGGGCGTCTGATAAATCACCACTTCATCCGTCATCAGCGCCGTACCTCAACGTGCAAGAGAAGAAACCGCGATGGGCCGAGCTACATATCGCCCGGCGATACGCTCGTCCCGAGGAAGTTCCCGGCAACGGCAATCCATCCAACTAACCGTTGCGCGCGTCCATGCGGCGTCACGGCGCGGTCTGGCAGTACTGTTCTGCGCTGATCCGCATCGAAGTCCTGTCGCAGGGGCTTTGCATTTTCTCTATCAGGATCGGTCCGTGCTGCTCCATCCGGTATCTGAGACTGGGCAAACGGTGTTCGAGATCGTCGACGAAGATGTACCGGATTTCGACCCGGTACGCGTCCCACTCGTAGATCGTTCTTCCTCGATCGTTTTTCCATCCTTCTCCTGTCCTGGCGTTGAACTCAAAGGTCGTGCGGATGACTGGGATCTCAGGGTGGAGAGCTTCTGCGAAGCCGCAGAATTCCCCGACGTGTCCATATCGTGGTTTGAACAGGTCGGGTTGTTCCTGCTCCATGAGTTCAGCGGAACGTGGCCCAACTCCCCTGGTGAACAACGTCTCGCCGTATTCGTCGGGGACCCACTGTAGCCTTGACTTGATCCCGTCCGGGGTGGAGTCGTTCAGGTTGTAGTACAGCTTCCCTTGGTACGTATGCCCGACTATTGTGCACTTTTCTTCTCCCGGCCATTGGATTGCTCCTTTCGGCGGCAGGAACCGGTCGTATTCCGCCTGTGTGAAGCGTTCCCAGTAGGGTCCGGGCACGGGCGTCGGGGTTGGCGCCTTGTGGTCGGATGCACCCGATGCTGACGGCGCTGGAGTAGGGATTACGGGCATTTGCAGATTGGTCTGGACGAGTCCGCTCGGCCCTGTTTCGACCTCAGTCCCGCGCCACTTGCCTGCTTTGGCATGGTAATACCAGCATCCGCCGTTGGGGGAATCCGGTAGCTTGAGGAAGTGGATGAGCATGCTCCCAGATCCACTGCGTCCCGTGCGGCTAAGTCCCAAATTGTAGTTGTACGATGCGCCTACGGAGAAGCTGGATTCGCCGACGCGCATCCCGCCCACCCTATTCTCATCCCTGCAGATCGGGTTCGCAAAGAACTCGGGAGCGAACTCTGTTTGATCACATTCGGAGTTGCTGCTGTAGAAACCATCCAAGCCGGTCTGCAGATCTTCCGCCGTGGTCCACGGAGTTTCAACCAGCCAGTTGAGGAACGGTATCAAGCAGGTTTCCTGGTGCGCCGAGGGCGACGCGTCAGCAGGGACCAGCTCCGGGCTGGGAACGGGAACTGTCGGTGTCGGCAGGTCCGTGGGAACCGGCTGGACTAGGGCGTGTTCACACTATAGCAGTGCATCGATGATGAGTGCGAAGGAGATG
>VXOG01000090.1 GCA_009840165.1 Chloroflexota bacterium | reverse complement strand
GAATTACGGTGGGGGCGGGAATTACGGACTGGGGTTGGCGACAATGGAAAGGCTGGTGGATGGTCACTCGGTAGCGTTGATTATGCTGGCATGGCGAGAATCCTGAAAATCTGGTAATGCTGTGAAAACTGATTCTGACAATCCCCACAGAGGAGCAGGAGGTGAACCCCATGCCAACCCTTGAACTGAACGGCGAGCAGTTTCACTATCATGCGGACGACTTCTCAGATCCCTGGCGCTCGGCTCAAAGCGTGCTGCTACACCATTCCGCCGGCGGCAACCTGCACCGCTGGCGACCGTGGGTTCCGACCCTGGCCCGCCGGCATCCCACGCTCCGTTTCGACATGCGCGGCCACGCCGGCACTACGTCCAACTCCGACTCTCCCTTCGTCATCACCGAGCTGGCCGCCGACATTGCCAGGGTCATGGACGCGCTGGCCGTTGAAAAGACGCACCTCGTCGGCGCGTCCGCCGGCGGCATTGTGAGCCTGCAATTCGCCCACGACTTCCCCGACCGCCTGCACAGCCTCACCCTGGTTGCCTCAACGCCGCGTCTCGCCCAGATGGGCGCGGACATGGACGCCAGCGGTTGGGGCGACACGCTGCGCACGGAGGGCACGCGCGCCTGGCTGTTGTCCGACACCGACAAGCGGTTCGGCCCCGACACTCCGCGCGAAGTGATCGACTGGTACGCCGACGAGGGCGCGAAAACCGACGCTACGCAGGTGCTCGCCCTCCAGGCCTGCCTACTGGCGGCCGACCTCGCCCCGCTGCTGCCGCAGATTACCGTACCCACGCTGATCCTCGCCGCCCGCCACGACCCGATAACCCCGTTGGAGGCGCAGCAGTTGATGGCCCAGATGATGCCCAGCGCCACGCTGGAGGTATTCGACGGCGTGGGGCACAACATGAAGGTGGAAATCCCCGAAACCCTCGCCCAACGCACCCTCAACTTCATCGAAACCGTCCGCGCTTAAACGCCGCGCGCTCAGACACGAGGAAGTGGACAACGGCCTTCCGCCTCAAACCGTCATTCCGGCGAAAGAACAGCTTGCCCCGTGCTTGACACGGGGTCACCCCGCACTCGATGCGGGGCCGGAATCCAGGCCGTTCCGAACACAACGAACTTCCGGATTCCCGCTTGCGCGGGAATGACGGTGATTAATTGCCCATATGCGATAGCCCTGGGGGCTGGGACAGGGCCTTTTCAAAGTCCTTGCTGGCAGCGATCAATCATCAGAATCAGGATGCACCGGATTATTGGATTACCAGGATTGGAACCGTCCAGTGAATGAAACACCCAATCCTGGTAATCCCTGAATCATGAAAATAACGTCACCCCGTACTTGATACTGGGCCTGATTCTGACGATGACTTTGAAAAGGCCCTGCGGCTGGGAGCCGGTTGGTTCAAAGACGTGCGAGTTTCCTATAGTTCGCAGAAATTTACAAAATATTACATATTATTGTCGATAATTGACAAAAATGTCTCTCTCAGGATAACTTCAGTATGATAGGATGGCGCCGATAGGCGCGTGCCCATGGGAAAACCGGCGGGTGCGACGGCTTACAGTGCGGGAAATCGTCGCTTGACCAGGATAGGGCAACGCAACACGGAACCAAAAGGAGGATACGCAATGAAGTACGCAATGTCAGCCGCCATCGCCATGGTTGTGGCCTTTGTTATCCTAGCGGGGGTAACGCGGCCCCCCGCCACGGCCCAGGGTGAACCCTTCGCCGCGCCTGTGGGCGTAGTGGTGATAGACGACGATACTCCCGGCGACGTGGTGATCAGTTGGGACGCGGTTCAAACGGCGAACTACTATCGCATCGGCTGGGTGGCTTACCCCGATTACGTGGAAATCTCCGAGCAGGGTGGCCGGCCCTGGAGTGAAGCATTCGCTTTCGTTGACGTTGAGAACGTCGGGCAGACTTCGCGCACGGTGCGCCGGCTGACGCCGGGAGTTCTGTACGCCTTTCGGGTGGGGAGCAAGAGTGCCGAGGATGGAGCGACGACTTTCGGGGAGTGGGTCCTTTTTACGGTGCAAGCCGACACCACAGCCTGCCCCACAGGGGAGCCGGTGCCGGTTCCGGACGCCGGCGACTACGACGCGGACGACGACGGACTGATTGAAATCATCAGCCTGGCCCAACTGGACGCCATCCGTTACGACAGCGACGGCAACGGTGTACCCGACGACGCGTCCGCGGACGCCTATGCCGCGGCCTTCCCCGGTGCCGTCGAGGGCATGGGCTGCTCGTCCGCCACCGGGTGCATCGGCTACGAACTGATGGCCCCGCTGGACTTTGACACCAACGGCAACGGCGAGGCCGACGCCGGAGACGCCTACTGGAACAAGGGCTACGGCTGGGAACCCATCAACTACCAAGGCATATATCCCGTAGTAATAGGCTTCGACGGCAACGGCCATGCCATCTCCAACCTCTACATCAGCCGCAACACCACGAGCACCGTCGGGCTGTTCGGAAGCATCAATGCCGATGTACAGAACGTCGTCCTGGAAGGCGTCAACATTATGGGCAACAACTACGTTGGCGCATTGGCCGGAAATAGCGCAGGCATAATCTACAACAGCACCGCCAGCGGAGAAGTTACCGGCTTCGGTGGCACCATCGGCGGGCTGGTGGGAAGGACAGTCTCCAGAACGGGGGGCATCCGGCTCAGCTCAGCCGCCGTCTCCGTAACCGGACTGGGAGGCTCATCAAACAACGCCGGAGGGCTAGCAGGCTACAATCAAGAAAGCACCATCAGCGACAGCAGCGCCACCGGAGACGTAGTTTCCGCAGACTCCTCTCGCGTCGGAGGACTGGTCGGAACTAATTCCGGAACCATCATCAGCAGCACCGCCTCCGGCAGCGTAACCGGCGAAACCGAAGTCGGAAGCCTGGTAGGACGTAACAGCGGCATCATCACCAACAGCCAGGGCACGGGCCAGGTAACCTGCTCCGAATGTCCATGAGGCCGCCGGCCCATCGCCAGCGTAAGGGGCGGGTTTATCACTCGCCCCATTTTGCTGCCTTGCGCCAACCTCCACCCCCGCAACTCAACCCGCCAAACCCTGATTCTGACCTTACTGACTAGGCAGTGTTGACATTTCACCGTCATTCCGGTGACAGAACAGCTTGCCCCGTGCTTGACACGGGTCCGGAATCCAGGCCGTTCCGAACACAGCAAATTCTGGATTCCCGCGCAAGCGGGAATGACGGATTAACTTTGAAAGGCCCTGCCCGGCTGGCCATCAACTTGACAAAGAACCCCGTCAGTCGTCCGCCGCGCCCACCGCTTCCCGCAGCTTCAGCGGGAAAGTACCGCCAAACAGCCCTCGCTCCGGATGCCGCTCCCACTGGGAAGCCGGCATCTCGTAATAGACCTCGATCTCATTGTCGTCCGGGTCCAGCAGGTACACGCCCAGAGAAACGCCGTGGTCGCTGATCCGCTGGATCCGCACGTCGTTCTCAACCATTCGGTCATACAGTTCCTGCAAATCCTCAAACGTCTCCATCTGCCAGGCCATGTGCGCTTGCCCGATGATGCTGTGGTCGGGGCCGGCCGCGTCCATCCCGATGGCCCGTATCGCAAGCTCGTGCGACTTCTCCGTGTTGGCCGACATGAACACCGTCCCGCTGGGCGACCGCTCCATGATGGTCAACCCCATCACCCGCGTATAGAAGTCCAGCGAGCGGTCCATGTCCCGCACCCGCATGACCAAATGCCCCAGATGCTTCGGCGTGTACGACATTTTCGGTTCCTCCTGTTTGATGTGCTTGCGGCTCGTTAGTCCTCTTCCAGGTCAAGAAATTCCCGCACCTTGGCGCGGAAGGGTTCCTTGTCGTAGTTGCTGAACAGCATCATGGCGTTGCGCACCGGATTGCCGCCAAACATCCGCTCGTAGAGCACCTGCCTCCCGCTGAACGAACTGCACGACACGTCCCAAGCCAGATGGAACAGCTTGGCCCGCTCCCAGGCGTCGGTGGTGTCGGTGGCCAGATACCGGTTGATCTCCGGCGCGATGCCGGTGTCAAAGTCCGCCTCGGCCGGGAGCGCCATCAGGCTGCTGGTGCCCAGCATCTGCACGATCTCGATCATGCGCGGATACACCGTCCTGCCGAACAGCGTGCGCCCCGCCTGAATCGGCCCCATGGCCGGACACATCATGCCCCACTGGTTGGGCCTGGCGTCGGCCTCCGCCGCGCGCACACAGGCCCGCAGCATGTCTCGATAGGTGATCAGCTCAGCCACCTGCTCCTGCACGTGCGGGATCGACCCCGACCCCAACGTTTCCACCATCAGGTCCGCCAGTCCCAGCACGAACTCGGCCTTGACCAGGCAGCGGTTCAGCACCTGGTAGCCGGTGTGGGCGTTGGACATGGTGCCCGTACCGTAGCCGTTGCAGAGATCCACGTTGCCCAGCAGGAACACCCGCTCCCACGGCACCAGCACGTTGTCGAAGAACACCACCGTGTCCATCTCCTCGAACCGTGAACCCAGCGGATGGTCGTAATGGGAGCGCCCCACGTCAAGGCTCTCCCGGCACAGGAACTTCACGCCCGGCGTGTCGCACGGGATGGAGAACGAGAACGAGTGCTTCCAGTCGTCATCGGCCAAACGGTGACTCGCCACTGGATAGATGGCAATCTCGTCAGATATGGGCCCCAGCGTCGCCAGCACCCGGCTGCCCCGAACTACCAGGCCGGCATCGGTCTGCTTGATGGCAGTGAGCGCGATGTTCTCGGTGAGGTTGTCCGCCGCGGCGGGGGTGCGACTGCGTTGCAGGTTCACCAGCGCGTGAGTCAGGGTGACGTCGTTCTCTCGCAGAAACTCGTGGTAGTCCAGCACGTTCTGCTTGAACTCAGGCCGGTCCTGTGCGAAGTAGTCCGCGGAGCCGGCCCACGCGGTAAAGATGGAATTCATGAAGTCCGGCGAGCGTCCCATCATGCCGCAACTGGCCCACGCCCAGCGGGACATCATTTCGCGCTTGCGGATCAGGTCGTCCACCGTGCGAGGAATCTGGAAGGACAGGCCCACCGGATCGCCCGTAGTCGGCGAGGCGAATGTCATCTCCTCCCGCAGCGCCGCGTCGTGCTGCATATCGTACAGGGCAGCCACCGCCTTGACCCCGTTGCGCAGGCCGGGGTGGGCGGTAACGTCGTCCACCCGCTCACCTTCAATCCACACCTCCCGGGGTCGGTCCCTGAGGCCGGCGATGTATTCCTGTCCGGTGCGCGCTGGCATGGTCCTTCACCTCCTTACTTGAACGCAGGCATCACCTCTTCGGTCAGCAGCTTCAGGCTCCGGTGCACTGCTTCCTTGGGCAGAAAGCCGCCCGGATTCAGCTCCGCCGTTATGCCGGTGACGCCCAGCATTTCCTTGAACTCATGGATACGGTCAATCACCTGCTCGGGGCTGCCGAACACCACCCGCGTTTGCAGCAGGTCCTCGTAGGTGGAGTTCTTCAGCTTCTCGTACCGTTCCCGGCGCCTTTCCGGAGCCGCCACTCCCGCGCGGCCCAGCGAATACTCGAACAGCTCCCGCTGACGGTTAAAAAACGCCTCGATGCTGTCCCTGGGTTCCTCGATGGCCTCGGATTCGCTGGGCGCGATGTATATGGGGAACCGCACGTTGATGTCGCCGCCCTCGGTGGGGTGTCCCGCCGCGTCCCATTCGGACTTGTAGTCCTCCAGGTTGTTTTTCAGGTCCTCAACGTCCATCGCCCGCAGTCCCAGGAATATCGGCTGCCCGAGCCGGCCGATACGCCCGAAGCTGTCGTCGCTGCTGGCGGCGATGCGGACCTTGGGATGTGGATCAGTGTACGGCAGCGGCGACAGCGTGGCGTTGGTGATGGTGTTGTACTTGCCCTCATAGGAGAAGGTCTCGCCCGACCACGCCATCAGGATGATGTCCAGCGCTTCCTGGAACCGCTCCCGGCTCTCGCCGTAGTCGATGCCCATGATGTCGTAGGCCCGCACGTTGCCGCTGCGCCCGATGCCGAACTCGAACCGGCCCTCGCTCAACTGGTCCACGGTAGCCGCTTCCTCTGCGATGCGCAGCGGGTGGATCAGCGGCAGCACCTGCACCGCCATCCCGACGCGCAGGTTCTTGGTGCGCGTGGCGATGGAGCTTGCAATCACGATAGGCGCCGACAGCACCGAACGGTTGGGGTTGAAGTGCATCTCGCCCAGCCAAACCGTGTCCAGGCCCATCTCCTCCGCCAGGTCCACCTCCTCCATCGCAACCCGCAGCGCCGTAGCGTGGTCGGGATGGCTGCCAATGGTAAAGTCCGCGTTGATTCCGAAATCCATGAATCCACCTCGCTCGCGTCGGGCCGTTGTTCGCCCGGGGCCCTCTTGGCCTTCCGGCCGGGCCGATGGTTGGACAGTACAGCACGCGCCAACCGCCGGTCAAGGCGGCGCCCCGTCACACCAGGGCTTGTTCAAATTCCTTTTTCATCCGCTTATGGGAAGCCTGTCGAACCATGGTAGCGTCGCAATTTAGGTGGTTTGGTTGATCAGGCCGCGCTTTTGGGGCAGTATCAATAAATAAGTTGTGTGGCGACCATGCCGTTCCCATCTTTTCCCGACGCCGGTACTCCCGCAGCAAATGCAAGTAGCGCAACTGATGGGGAACCTCCTGTCCACAGACCATCCAGCTCCAACACCCGACCGGTCAATGTGGGACGGTCCAGCGGCTCCCGCTGCAACCACCTGCACAACGTGCTTTTCACCGTCCCGGCCCAACCGCTGGCCATCGCGTAACTCAGCCCCAGGGCCGCCAGTTTCATCGCTGTCTCGCCGGTTTTTTGAATACCGACGATAACGCTCCTCTTCACCCAACACGTCGGCCCCGCTGCTCATGCCTACAATCAAACCACCTAAATCGGAACGCTACCGGCGTGTTCACGCGTACACAGTTTCACTCGAAATATCATTGCGAGCTGAGCGCGTCAATCTCGTCCCAAAGGGACAATGTTCAGGCAACGGTATCGCCGCGTCGCTTCACTATGCCAAACCGCGGGCGTCAACACTCACGGGGCGAAACTGGAGCGGGCCTGGGCGCCCCAGCGGCCATCATCATCGGTCATAATCCAGAGGGAACGGTAGGTTGCTAGCGGCGCGCCCTGGGCATCGCAGCGGGTGAACTGGATGAGGACGTGTACTTTGTGCTCGGAGCTGTGCAGCACCTCGGTGGAGTCCAGGATGGTGTGATGCCAGTCGGGGCCGGCGCGCTGGTAGAAATCGCGCAGGTAGGTGGCTTCCAGCTCGGCGCGGTCGTGCCAGATCGCCACGCCGGCGCCGGAGATGCGGACGTGGGGCAAGTGCAGCAGGTTAAGGAGTGCGGCATCATCGTGGGCGTTCAGCGCGGCCATGAAACCTTCGATTGCCGCCACCGCTTTCGCCGCGCTTTCGGGCCATAGATTTTCGTTCATTGGAGATCGCTCACAAGCCGATTCAGTTCCGGTCGAAAATCCAACGGGCGACTTCGAATACGAACCCCGTCAGCACATCCTCCCCTGAAAGGGTGACGGGGTTGTCCAGACGCTCCGGTTCATTCTGTCCCGCTCGATAGACGTACACCTGCCGGTTGGCCGGGTCGATCAGCCAGCCCAGCAGCGCGCCGTTTTCCAGGTACAGCCGCATCTTGGCTTGGAGGGGCGCCAGGTTGTCGGAAGTTGACCGGATTTCCACCACAAAATCGGGACAGAACGGGTTAGCATCTCCGGGGACGTGCGGGTGGGCGTCCCATTTTTCCTGGGATGTCCAAGAAGCGTCGGGAACCAGCACACCGCCATTGGGCATCAGAAAGGATGAGTTGGAGTTTCTGGCCTGGCCGCCGTTGTCATCTGTCCAAAACAAGAGCCGTCCGAATGTCTCACCTTCTTGGTCGTCGCTGGGATAATGCACTGGCGGCATAGCGATTATTTCTCCGTCGGGGCTGAGCTCAAACTGCCAGATGCTCTGCGTGTTCTGGTTGCAGAAATTGACGAACAACTTCTCCAACTCCCGACCGGACGCGGTAATCCCCAGGTGCCTGGGGTCAATCACCAGCGCGTTATCCTGCCAAATGCGCGTTTTCGTAGCCGTAGTCATGGTTGTCTCCACTGAGGTTGACGGTGATCGTCGTCGCCATTATACCGCCTGCTGGATCAACACCCGATCCCGGCCGGCGCGACACAATATCCGTGCTAGAATCGCCGCGAACGTCAGCGACAAAGCCCTACCAATCCGAGGTGTCCAAGTGAGCAGCGCGAAAATCAACGGGATTGACCTGCACTACCAGCGCTACGGCGAGGGCGACGCCATCGTGTTCGCCCACGGCGCCGGCGGAAACCTGCTGAGCTGGTGGCAGCAGATCCCATTCTTCTCCCAGCGGTACCAGTGCATCACATTCGACCATCGCGGGTTCGGTCATTCGCTGGACGTACCGGAGGGTCCGGGGGCTGCGTCGTTTGTGGACGACCTGCGGGGACTGCTGGACCACCTGGACATTGAATCGGCGCACTTGGTGGCGCAGTCCATGGGCGGGCGCACGATGCTGGGGTTTGCCGTCAAGTACCCGCACCGGGTCAGAAGTCTGGTGATGGCCGACACTGTGGGTGGGATGAACGTACCCGCAGTCGTGGCCGAACAGCACAATTGGGCAGCAACGCATACGGCATCCGGCGAGATAGGGTTTAGGGCCGTGTCGCCGCTGTTCGTGCAGCGCAACCCGAACCTGGCGAACCTGTACCTCCAGATTTCCCGCACCAACCCGCCGCGCCACATGCCACCCGACGGACTGCCGGCCGGGCCGGGCACTGATGAATTGAAGAATCTGAACATCCCCGCGCTGTTCTTCGTGGGCGAGGATGACCAGATTTCACCACCGCAGGTCATCGCGGCCGGCGCGAAGGCGATTCCCGGCTCCAAGCTGCTGCGGGTGCCGGAGGCAGGGCACTCGGTGTATTTCGAGAAGCCGGACATCTTCAACTTTGAGGTGCTGCGATTCATCGAAAGCGCGGAGAAATCGGCATGACCGCCGGCGTGAACCTGAAACGGCGGGACGCCATCGCAACGCTGGAACTGGACGGGCGGACAGACCTGAACCTGCTGGGACCTGATGTATTCCGGGAGTTGAAAGAGCGCATTGAGGATTGCGGGCAGGACGAGTCCCTGCGGGCCATCATCCTGCGCGGCGCGGGCGACCGGGCGTTTTCGGCTGGCGTTGACCTGCACGAGATGAAAGACCTGGAGCCTTTGTCGGCGGAGCGGTTCATCAGGTCGCTGCACGCCGCCGCTCGTGGGGTGCTCAACGCGCCTTTGCCGGTCGTTGCCGCGATCCACGGCCCGTGCCTTGGGGGAGCATTCGAGTTGGCGTTGGCCTGCGACATCAGGGTGGCGGCTGACGATGCCGTGTTCGGCCTGCCGGAGGTGCGGGTCGGGTTGCCGTCGGTGATCGAGGCGTCGCTGCTGCCGCCGACGGGGGGCCTGGCGCGGGCGCGGCGGATGTTGCTGACCGGCGAAACGGTGGACGCCGAGGAGGCGCTGAACATCGGGTTGGTGGACAAGGTGGTCCCCAAAGCGGAGCTGGACGCGGACGCCCTGGAAACGGCGGAGACGTTCCTCGGTATGGGGCGTTACATACTGGCCGCGCAGAAGCAGATCGTGTCGGCGTGGCTGGAGATGGGTCAGGAAGCCGCCGCCGAGTACAGCATCAAGACGTTTGCTCTGTGCTTCAACACGCCGTATCCCAACGAGGCGATGACCGCGTTCCTGGAAAAACGGCCGCCGCGGTTCTAGGTATATGCCAGCAGACCCCGACGCGCTTGTGCCGAGTTGTCATTGCGAGCGCAGCGTGGCAATCTCGTCGCAGCAATGAGTGTGTCCATACCCGGATTGCCACGTCGCTGCGCTCCTCGCAATGACAAGTTAACAGAGTATAGGAGGCTCCCATGCCCGAAGGAACCGAACTGTTTCACATCATGCGCACCACGCGGGCGATGCGCCGGCTCAAGCCTGACCCGGTGCCGGACGAGTTGATCCTTCAAATCCTGCAAGCCGGCCAGTGGGCCGCGAACGGCGGGGCGAACCAGCGCTGGCGGTTCCTGGTGATCAAGGACCGCAGCATCAAGGAACGGGTGCAGGTGTGGTACCAGAAGGCGTTTGACGAGGTGGTCGGGCCGCGCTACCGGGGCAGCGAACCGCCACCAGGATCCAGTCCCGGCCGCTACCGACGCCAGCATGACGCGGTGGAGTACCTGACCGAGCATTATCACGAAGCGCCGGTATGGATCGTGGCGTGCCAGGACGACGGCGAAGAAACGCCAACCAGATCCTCCGGCGCGTCGATATACCCAGCGGTGCAGAATATGCTGCTGGCTGCCCGCGCGTTGGGGCTGGGCGCGACGCTCACCAGCCGGCACCTGCGCCATGCCCAGGAAGTGGAGGAGATCCTGGGATTGCCGCCGGGCGTCCACTCCTACGCCATCCTGCCCATCGGCTACCCCATGGGGAACTTCGGGCCGGTGCGTCGCGGGCCGCTGGCCGACGTGGTGTACCAGGACCGGTGGGGCGAGCCGTACATCACCGATTAGGGTACTTGGATTCCCGCTTTCGCGGGAATGACGTGGAGAGATGGGAATGACGTTGTGCGAGGCGGGTAAGGCGTCAAGAGAGAATGGAGGTTTTGACATGGAAGTATTTGAAAACATCAGGCGGCGACGCACCATCCGGGATTTCAAGCCAGACCCGGTGCCGGACGACGTGGTTCACCGCATCTTGCAGGCCGCGCGCTGGGCGCCCAGTTCCAGCAACACGCAGCCGTGGCACTTCATCGTGGTGCGGAATCCCGACACCATCGCCGAGTTGGGGAGCATCTGCACGCAGGGGACGTTCATCGGGCAGGCTCCGCTGGCCATCGCCGTGGTGATGGGTGAGACGCGCCGGCCGCAGCTGGACGCCGGCCGGGCGTTGCAACAGATGGAGCTTGTGGCGTGGTCGGAGGGCTTGGGAACGTGTTTCGTGGGCATACGGGGCGAGCAGCAGGATCAGGTCAAGACGCTGCTGGGCATCCCGGAGGATATGGAACTGATCACGGTGCTGCCCTTCGGCTACCGCATCATGCGGCCGGCTGGCACGGGAACGCCGCGCAAGCCGATGTCGGAGATTACACACGGCGAGCGGTTCGGGGAAGAGCTGACGTTTGCGGACTGATTTGCCGAGGCGACCGGGTTCGCTATAATTGACCTGTACCGGCAGCCGGGATGTATCCTGATGCCATGAACGACCGACCGCAAAATCCATCCCAAGGACACGACAAAGGCAGCAGTGACAGCGTAATCTACAAAATTGGGCGCGGCTCGAAGTGGGTTGTGCCGGTGACGGCCCTCAGTGCCGCCGCCGTGTCTGTAGCCCGGCTGACCATAACGCCACCCGGTTGGCTGCAAAAGGCCGCCAACGCCGCCGAAGACGTATCACCGCTGGACCCGGACCCCATTGTTTGCCTGACCTTGAGCGGGGTAACGCTGACATACTGGCTGTCCCGGGACGGTTGGGATGCCATATTGGAGCTATTCGCCATGTTCAAATACGCCACCGCGGATCGAAAAGTGAGGGAACGCATCGCCCAACGGGCAATGAGAAGAGGCCGCAGCGAAGCGCAGGCGCAAATCCAAGCTTGGTGGGAAGAGGCAACCAAGGGGGGCACCCAAGCGCCCACGCTGGACAACCCACCGCCACGCATCGATGACGACGGCGAAACTACAGATGCCGGCTGACCCGGGAGGAATGAAATGGACCCGTCCAAGTTTGGGGATTCATACGATATCGTAAAGCAGGCGATGCTACGATGGCTTATCCCGCTTGGAACTTGGGCTGTGCATCCTATGTTCGCTAAGGACTACAGACGCTCCCACCCAACGTTCGCTGCTGAATTCCGCAGATTCCTCGGTGCACCTGTCCTGACAGAAGATCCGGTTCCTGATAAACCACAAAGGGCCGTGTACTTCGAGAAATCCTTGTGCGCTTTCACTCAAGACCATCTCTTCGTTGACCCCGACAAAGGGCTTGCCTTGCCGGAAAGCAAATGGAGCAAAGAACACTTGACCGCTCAGGAACTGTGTAAAATTGCCCACAACCATCCCGGCAAACTCGTTCTGGTTTATGATCAGAGTTTCGCTCATATGGGGAAAGACAAACGCAAATGTAAAACCATGTGTAAGCTGAACTGGCTCAAGCAACGTAAGTTGTACGGCGTAGCTTATTTTTCCCATGCGAACTTCCTGCTGGTTTCTGAGGACGAGGATATGCTTGAGAAAGCAAAGAGGACCTTGTCAGTAAGGCTACCAGATTGCAGGTTGATTCCAGTCGGCAATTGACCCTCTTACGTGAGGGGCAAGGCAATCTACCGCCCCTTGAACTCCGGCGCGCGCTTTTCAAGGAAGGCCCGCCTTGCCTCCTGGGCGTCTTCGGAGCCGTTGAGGATGCCGCCGGCGTTGGAGGTGAGGGTCATGGTGGTTTCCAGGGTGCTGTCCAGGGCGGCGCGCATGATGCGCTTGCTGATCCACTGCACCATGGGCGGCGTGCGGATGATGCGGTCGCACAGGTCTCGGGTAGTCTGCTCCAGGTCCTCGGAGGCCACCAGGTAGTTGAGCATCCCCCAGGCATAGGCGCGCTCGGCGTCAAGGTGGCCGGTATAGGCAAACTCCAGGGCGCGGCCCAGGCCGACCATCTTGGGCAGGTAGTAGCTGCCGCCGTTCTCGATGATCTGACCCAGCTGCTGGTAGCCGATGAAGCGGGTGTTCTCGCAGCCCAGCCGGATGTCGCAGTGCAGGGCCATGTCCATGCCGGAGCCGACGGCGGGGCCGTTGATCATGGCGATGGTGGGCTTGCGGACCTGCGATATGTCCCGGTGCAGCTTGGTGAAGCCGTGGTAGAAATGCTCGCGGGCGGCGTCGGGACCCGGCTGGGTACCCCGGTTGCCGACGAAGTTCTCGCCGGTAACGGACGGGTCGTTATCCCGCCGCATATCCGCGCCGGAGCAGAAGCCGCGCCCGACGCCGGTGAGGACAATGACGCGGACGTTGGGGTCGTCGTCGCCGGCGCGCATGTACTCGCCGACCTTGGCGACGGTACCGTTCTCCTCGGATGAGCCGATGAGGGCATTCATGCGCTCGGGGCGGTTGAACTTGATCCAGAGAATGCCCGATTCCTCGGGTTCATAGAGCAGGTAGGGCACCAGGTTGGGCGGCATGGGTTTCTCCTTTCCGAGCGTCGTCATTCCGGCGAAAGCCGGAGTCCAGGAATTTTAAGGTGCATGAATGGGTAACGTTGCCGGCGATTTCGAACACTGGATTCCCGCCCCGTATCAAGTACGGGGTGACGTTCTTTCGCGGGAATGACGGAGATGCTGCTTACTGCGCCGTGCGGCCGCCGTCAATGACGACCTCGGAGCCGGTGACGAATGAGGACTCGTCGCTGGCGAGATACAGCACGCCGAAGGCGATTTCCTCGGGGCGACCGACGCGGCCCAGCGGCACGCGGCCTACTTGCGCGGCGACCCTGGTAGCGTCATCCGGCGTGGTGCCCAGCATCGGCGTTTGCACGGGGCCGGGATGCACGGAGTTACAGCGGATGCCCTCGCGCGCGTACTGGATGGCGGTGGACTTGGTGAACAGGCGGACGGCTCCCTTGCTGGCGGCGTAGGCGGCGGAGGTTCCCAGAGCCGGCGCGATGCCGGCGCCGGAAGATATGTTGATGATGGAGCCACCGCCGGACTCGCGCATGGCAGGAATAGTCGCGCGGGTGCCCAGGAACACGCCCTTGACGTTGATGTCCATAGTGCGTTCCCACTGCGCTTCGATCAGGTCTTCGATGCCTTCACGCACGGAGATGCCGGCGTTGTTGACCAGGATGTCGAGCTTGCCGAACCGGGAGACGGCGGTGGCGACGGCGTTCTGCCAATCAGACTCGCTGGTGACGTCCAGTTCCACAAAGACACACTGACCGCCGGTTTCGTTGATCTGCGCTTCGGTAGCGCGGCCTTCCTCGGCCAGCACGTCGCCGATGACGACCATCGCGCCCTCGCGGGCGAACAGCCTGGCCTCCTCCGCGCCCATGCCCCGGGCGCCGCCGCTAATCAGTGCTACCTTGTTCTCCAGCCGCATCTTGCATCTCCTGATGTTCTATATCCGTGAAAAGGTCAAAAATCCGCTCCCGCACCGCGAACCGGAAGCCGGGCAGCATGTCATCGTCGCCGTCGATGTACTCCGGGTCGTGCAGCGTCTCCGGTTCCTGGCCCGGGCGGAATTTGATGACGGTGCGGGTTTCGGCGTCAATGAACCACGCCAACTTTGTGCCGTGCTCCAGGAACAAGTCGATCTTGTTGAGTAGCTCGGCGTTGCTGTTAGAAGGGGATTTAATCTCGGCGATGAAGTCCGGCACGATACGGGGAAAGGGCCGGTTCTCCGGCAACATGATCTCATGTCGTCGTCCTTCCGGAATCCACGCGGCGTCCGGCCCGAACCGGGAACCGTCGGGCAGAATAAACCGACTGGTGGAGCCAAAAGCGATGCCGCCACTTTGCCGGCTCCAGAACAACACATCCCCGGCCAACTCTGTTTCATACACTGAGCCTGGATTGCCGGTAGGTTCCCGAATCAGCAGGTGGCCCGTGCTGGAAATTTCGTACTCTGCCATATCGGAGTTCCGTTCCGCGAAAGCCTCGAACCATTCATCCAGATCAGCATCATCCAGCGACTTGCCAAACTCGGCCAGGGGAATTGCGATTGTGCCGGGCCAACAGGGCGCCGGCCGGCCGCGTAGCTTCGCGGGTTGCGGTACAGTGGTAGTCATGGCAAGTCCCTGCTTGTTACCCTGCGTCCTGGGAGTAGTCCCAGGAGCGGATTTTGTGGGGCGACACCTTGATGTAGGCTGCGCCGGGGCGCGGTTCGGTGGGCAGGTCGGCTTCGGCGACGCCGCGCAGCCTGGCGGCTTCGCGGGCGTAGTGCAGGAACTCGTCGGGGTCGTCAATTACGGTGGCGTTGCCCTGGATCATCAGACCTTTGATGTCCTGCCTGGTGCTGCCGCTCTCGATCATCAGGCTGACCTGGGGGTTGTAGCGGATGTTGCGGATCTTGAGGGTGTTGTTGCGCACGCCCAGCAGGACGTCATCGCCCGATCTGAAGTAGCCCGTGGGCACGGTATGCGGGAACCCATCCGGGCCGACGGTGGTGAGGGCGATCCAGCCGGGCTTGCTGTCCAGGAAGTCGTGGGCTTCCTGCCGGGTCATTTGGCGTGGCATGGTCATAATCTCCGCGTGCGGGGAGCCTGGATTCCGGCTTTCGCCGGAATGACAGTAAGGAGGTCAGAGCGACGGTCAAGGTGGTCAGAAGGCGCGGGGCGGCAGGATGCGGCGGTACACGCCGGGGGAGCCGTGAGCGTGTCCGTAGGAGCCGCCGATGTATTCGTGCATGCGGTCCTGCTTGCGCTGGTTCTCCCAGGCCAGGGTTTCCGGCACCTTCTCGTGCTCGAACTCGTACATGGTGAGGTACTTGGGCCAGCCCTCGACGACATGGTAGCGGCGCACGTGCAGGCAGCCGGGGATTTGCAGGTTGGCCGGCGTGCGCTCGTTGTCGTAGTACCAGTTGTACTTTTCCTCGATGTCGGCGGGCACGTCCATGCGGCCGATCTGGAGGGCGGGAGCCATGCCGCGCCCCAGGGTGTGCGAGTCAATCTCCGCCGGATAGATCTGGGTGCAGACCAGGCGCTGGGCGCCGCGCCCGACGACGTTGGGGGACATGCGCTTGGTCCAGTCGGTGGGGTTCTCGCTCATGTGCTTATATTCGGGCGTTTGCAAGGCGTCCACCGACTCCAGTTCGTACACCGCCAGGTAGCGGGGGCCGCCGCGCAGGGCCTCGTAGCGGGCGGCGTTCAGGAATCCGGGCGCGCTCATGCGCTCGGGGACGTGTTCCTCGTTGTACCAGGCGTTGAATTCGGCGTCGTGCTCAACGTCCACATCGGCGTACACCACCAACAGGGCAGTACCTTTTCTCGTAACCATATTGCCACCTCCGTGTGCGGCGTCATTAAAGCATAATTCAAGCAGCGTTGGGGATGATTGAGTGTCAAGTATCAGCATCCGACAAAGTGGTATATTTGGGCGAGAGCGAACTTCACCTCTGGAGACGTAATCTGCGATGGGCATTTTTTCCACGACCGTTCTGGTAGGCAACCTCGAAGGTGGCTATCAGGAGGAACTACAGGCGCTGGTTGACACCGGAGCGTCGGACTCGATGTTCCCGGCTTCTCTGCTGGAATATCTACACGTGCATCCGCGCACGCGGGTTGATTACGTGCTGGCCGATGGCAGCGAGGTGACCTACGGGCGCGGCCAGGCGCGCCTCAGTATTAACGACCGGGACGGAATCTGCCCGGTGATTTTTGGCCCGGAAGGGGACGATAACTGTCTGGTCGGCGCCACCACCTTGCAAATTCTGATGCTCACGGTGGACTCGACCAATGAAACGCTGATACCTACCAACAAGGGCAGGCTGGGTTACGGAGGCAATCTGTGATTCGCTGGGTCAATGGAATAATCGCACCGCGAGGGGGTAAGACGAAATGCCGAGAGTGACGATCAATATTGCAGAACCGGAAGGGCAGGCGCTGGTGGGGTCAACGTGGCGGTACGCCACCGGATACATTCCGGGGGCGGAGAACGGCGGACTGGTATTCGAGCAGACGGGCGGCAGTCCGGCGCGGCTGCCCGATTACGACGATTCGGGCTGGGAGATCTGCGACGACCTGCCGGGCCGCGTATCCGGCGGGTTCGGGTTCGCGTGGTACCGCACCACCATCACCATACCCGACACCGTTGACGGGCATCCCACCAGCGGAATGCGGGTGCAGTTCGAGACCTGCGTGGACGACCACGGCGAAATCTGGATTGACGGCGAGTGCAACCGGGAGCGTGGGACGGTGCAGGGGTTCAACGTGTCCCAGCGAGTGCCGGTGACGGCGGACGCCCAGCCGGGGAACCAGCACACCATCGCCATCCTGGCGATTAACGGGCCGATAGGCGACCCGTTTGGGACAGTGTTCGTGCGGTACGCGCAGCTTGGGTTTGAGTTTTAGGACGCTACGAACAGAGCAGGGGGCGAATAATCATTCGCCCCTACGGATACGTGTAGCAGCGATGGGTGGCTCCGATGACGAGATTGCCGCGCTGCGCTCGCAATGACAAGTTTATGAAGGGGTTACTACCGATGGACGCTGTTGACTATTCCGTGCTGGACAACCCGCAGGCGTCGGGGATGTCGTTCTATCCGCAGCGGCATTGGACGGAGACGCCGGAGGGGGCGATTGATTGCGGGATCCCCATGGAAGACGGAGTGCGGTTGTCGGCCCGCTTTTTCCCGGTGGGGCTGGAGAACCCGACGGTGCTATTCTTCTACGGCAACGGCGAGACGGCGGCCGGCTACGACAGCATCGCGCCGTTCTACAACCGGATCGGCGTGAATTTCTTCGTGGCTGACTACCGAGGCTACGGCGTTTCCGATGGGTCGCCGGCGTTCACGCTGATGCTGTCGGACGCGCGCAAGGTGCTGGACTGGCTGCGTGAAACACTGAAGAAATCGGGGTTCACCGGGTCGCTGTACGTGATGGGCCGTTCGATGGGCCGCCATTCCGCCTTTGAGCTGGCGGTAGAGGCGGCAGACCGGATCGCCGGCGTCATCATCGAGAGCGGTCGGCCCAACCTAGCGCGGTTCACCATGGGGCTGGAGCCGGAGGCGGCGCAAGCTCTTGAAGCGGCCTACCACGCCAAGGCGCACTCCATCAGCATCCCCACGCTGGTGATTCACGGGGAGATGGACGAGCTGGCGCCGGTGCAGGACGCGGTGGCGATGCACGAAAACATTCGGGCCGAGGACAAGCGGCTGCTGGTCATTCCCGGCGCCGGGCACAACGACCTGATGTTTGTGGGGATGCGGCAGTATTTCGAGGCGATCCGGCGGTTTGTGGCGCGGAACGACGGAGTGGGAGACCAGGGCGGTTAGGCTTCCGAAATCTAACCGGCGGCCACCGGGCGGCGCTCTCACACGTACCTCGGTTGAGTTGGGCGGGTCGAGAGTGGCAGGTATGGATTGAATGGTGGGGTTTTGCCTCCTTTTGGTTGTTGGGTGTGGTGTCTGCCAGAGGTGATGTTTTCCGGTGGTCGTTGTCAGCCCCACGGCCGAGGGGTTACGCATGGGTTTTTGCTCACTCAAGGTTTGGCGGACGGCGCGCGAGGGAGGATGATAACCCCTCACCCCGGCCCTCTCCCACAAGGGGAGAGGGAGTTGTGCCGTTCGCCCAGCGTGTGAGCAGGCGCTGGCCCCGTTGCGACCACGCCGGTTAGGTATTGACCGGACGCTGGTCCTGGCGGGAGCGGGTATGCGATTTTGGTTCTGACGGGTTGGCCGTGTACGACCTTGGGTTATCACCTCTGGCGGAGACGTAGTTGGTGTTTGATGTGCACGATACTATGATGGAACATGGGTGCGGCATGGGTCAACGGGGACGGTGTCATCCGTGCGAAGGGAATTTTACCGGGATTGTCTTCGCCTCTGACGGAGTTGCAATGACAGGCTGCGCAGAATGGTGTGATGCGTTGCAATGCGACGCCGGCATCCGCGTCGCCGTTTTACCGCGCCGCGCCGCCCCGTTTGTCGAGATTCAGCATGACCACTACACGACGCGCACAAGATGTCGGGGCATCCGTCCCGGCAGCGGCCGAGTTCTTCCGCTTGCCCGACATTCCGGAGAAACATCCCGACGACATGACCAGTTTTCAGCACCTGGCCGCAACCGGCAATGTCAGCAATGTCGCCCAATACCTGGGCGATCCGGACACCACCATCGTCAGCGGCGAGCGTTACATCGTGCCCGGGCCGGCCTACAGCGCCAGCGAATGCCCCTATCCGGATCTGCTGGTGGCATTGGGCGTGAACCGGGCGGCTTACCAAGCCCGCAACGGCTATATGGTGTCGGAACAGGGCAAGCCGCCGGACTTCATCCTGGAGGTGGGTTCGCGGCACACGGCCAGCGCCGACCTGGGAGTGAAGAATGATGTTAGACTCCCACTCAATCACAAGCACCGGGAGGACATCATGGCCAGGACTCCAACCGTTACCCGCGAATCCGTGCCCGAAAACGAACAAGCCGCCTTTGACGCTTTCGTCGCCGACCGGGGCGAAGTGCCCGCCACCGGCCCCGGCTCCGTAATGCTCAACGCGCCCGAGGTCGCCCAGCGCGCCCTTGGTCTCGCGCTCTACCTGCGCACCGACACCTCTCTGGATCCACGCATCCGCGAACTGGCGATGCTGCTGGCCGCCCGGGAGAACGATTGCCAGTTCATCTGGAACGCCCACGCGCCGCCGGCTCGCCGCGCCGGTCTGCGGGATGAGATCGTGGACGCGCTGCGCGACAAGCAGGAAATCCCCAACCCGGCCGCCGACGAATCCGCCGTCATCAACTATGGCCGCGAGTTCTTCCGCACTCGCCGGGTCAGCCAGGAAGCTTTCGACGCGGTGCTGGAACAGTTCGGCAGGAACGGCGCCACCGAGTTGACCACGCTGATGGGCTGCTACGCCATGCTGGCCTTCAACGTCAATGCCTTTGGCGTCGAGCTGCCCGACAACATCACCGAAGCTCCGCTGCCCATCTAGCCCCACATCCACCACAAGGGAGTGCCGCAATGACCAGCCCTCGCGAAACATGGCTTGCTCAGGTGGTTGAGGACGCCATCGAACCGGATTTGCCCATCTGCGACCCGCACCATCACTTCTGGGATCGTGAGGGCGACCGCTACCTGCTTGACCAGCTCACCGATGACCTCGGCGGCGGTCACAACGTGACCCAGACCGTCTTCATCGAGTGCCATTCCATGTACCGCGCTCGTGGTCCGGAGGAGCTGCGTTCCGTCGGCGAAACCGAGTTTGTGCAGGGCCTTGCCGCCCAGAGCGCCAGCGGTCAGTACGGCCCCACCGAAGTCGCCGCCGGCATCGTTTCCAATGCCGACCTGATGCTCGGCGACGCGGTGCAATCCGTGCTGGAGGCACACCAGGCGGCGAGCGGCAACCGATTCCGCGGTATCCGGTTCTCCTGCGGGTGGGACGCCAGCCCGGAGGTATCGCCCGGCAGTACCAACACCCAGGGAATGCTCGCCGACAGCCGGTTCCGCGCCGGATTCGACCGCCTGCAACGCATGGGGTTGAGTTTCGACGCGCTGGTGTACCACACCCAGTTGGGCGAACTGGCTGAGTTGGCCGGCGCGTTTCCCGATGCGGTTATCATCCTGAACCACATCGGCCGCCCTTTGGGCGTCGGCCCCTACGCCGGCCGGCGCGATGAAGTATTCGCCGACTGGCAAAAGGGGATCGCGTCGGTCGCCGAGCGGGAGAACGTGGTATGCAAGCTGGGCGGGTTCGGCAACGTCATCAGCGGCTACGACTGGCACCGCCGCGATGTACCCCCAGCATCCGAAGACGTGGCGGAAACCATCCGCCCATGGCTGGAACACTGCATCGAACATTTCGGCCCGGAGCGCTGCATGTTCGAGAGCAATTTCCCGGTGGATAAAAACTCTTACGCCTACACCACCTGCTGGAACGCTTTCAAGCGCGTTACCGGCGGTTACTCTGATTCCGAGAAGGCCGCCATGTACCAGGGCACTGCCGTTCGGGCCTACCGCCTCTGATTGCCCCGCCCGCTCCGCTGTGGTACGCTCCGCGCCGGTCAAACACTGACTCTCACCGACAGGCAGACATGATCACTTTCAACTGCACCATCCAGGAAGGCATCATTCCCGACGATTTGCGGCCTGCGCTGGCTTCCGAGTTGGCGCGCATCAGCACGGGGATTCTGGGCGGCGATCCTGCCGAGGTATCCGTCCAGTGGATCGAGGTTCCCCACGGCTTCGGTTTCCGTGGCGGCGAGCTCTCCACCACCTCTGCCGTGCGCGGCGAAATCCCGCCAGGCTGCGAACAGGAAACCCGCGTCCTGCTGATGCACGCTATTCAGGATCGCTGGATGGAACTGACCGGATGCACCACCGCCGAACTCGTGGTATCCGCCCGCGACCGCCGAGAAACTTAACCAACCCAACAGGAGCGAACACCACCATGCCGTACTACCGCTGCATCATCCCCAAAGACGCCCTCTCTTTCGAGCAGCGTCAGGACATCGCCCGCGCCTTTACCGACATCCACTGCGACAGCACCGGCGCCCCGCGCAGTTTCGTGTCCGTCGCCTTCTTCGAGACTCCCGACGGCGAGCAACCGGAATTAGGCTCCGAGTACTACCTGGACGGCGGCAACCGCGCCGGACGCTCCGAGGAAGTCAAGCAGCAGCTCCTGGCCGATCTGACCCAAGCCTTCAGCGACGTCTCCGGCGTGCCGGCGGAGCAGATCCCCGGCCGCATCAGGGAGAACCCGGCGTCCTGGACCATGGAGGGCGGCTTCGTTCTGCCCGAGCCTGGCCAGGAAGGGCCGGAGTGGTACGCCGAAGTAGCCGCCGCTGCCGCCGACTGAGCGCGGCGCCATATCTTGTGGAATGAAGGGGCGGGTTTGAAACCCGCCCCTTCGATTATTCCCGCCCTTTCGATTATTTCCGTCATTCCGGACCCCGTATCGAGTACGGGGCAGGCTTTGATCCGGAATCCAGGAACGTCTTGCTGCTGCCAACGTTCCTCAAGGCCAGCATCTTCTGGATTCCGGCCCCGTATCAAGTACGGGGTGACGTTCTTTCGCCGGAATGACAGTCCGCCATAGAATGACGGTCCGCCATAGGCGGATCAACACGGCTTACGCCGGCGCTTTCGCGGAAGCCCACTCCACGCCGTTCAGCACGATGCGCTGGAACTCCGGCGTCTCGAAACTGCGACCGTCGTGTCCCAACAACAGCACGAACACGTTGCCATCGCCGTACTGCCGGGTCCAGCCCAGGGGATAGGTGCCGCCCGGCATGTGGGTCGGGCTGCGATCCGGACCCCACGGCCAGGTGCCGTCCTCGGCATCGCCCGTCAGAAAGACGTTGTTGCCGTCCTTGATGGCCAGGTTCATGTACAGCTCGTCGTTGGTGTCAAAGTCGCCGATGCCGCTGCAGCCGGGATGCCCGGCTTGGCTGACGTTGACGGTGAAGTGGCCGTAGGGCGGGTGATAGCTGGTCCCGGAAATCCAGCCGCCGCCGGTGATGTCGTGGTACTCCGGCCAGGCCGCCGCCACGCAGGTGGCGATGTGGATGCACACGAACCCCTTGCCGCCGCTGATAAAGTCCTTGAGGCCGTCCATCTGATCCGCGGTCAGCGTCCAGTCGCCGAAATCCGGCACGTTCTCCCGCCGCGTGTTGAACACCAGCACGTCGCAATCGCTCATGGCGGATGCGTCGGCCAGCGCCGATGCGTCCTCCGTCACGGTCACGTCATGCCCCGCGCCTTTCAGAAACGTCTCCAGAATCGGCGTCGATTCCTCGTAAGGGTGGCGCCCACCCGAGATTACTAGCAGTTTCATAATTCAATCCCTCCGATCAAATTTGATTACGCCGACGGGTCGCGCAGATTGCGCAGTTCGGCTTCCAGTTCGCGCACGCGGGCTTCCGCGGCATCGGCCCGATTCTCGGCAGCGTCGGCCCGATTCTCGGCGGCGTCGGCCCGAGCCCGCTCGTCTTCAATGGTGGTGATCCGTCGGCCCGTCTCCGGGTCGCAAAACTCCAGCTCTTCCCCCGCGCTTCGCAGGTTCAGGTTCAGCGCCGCGCTGTAACCCTGCAAGTCGCCGCCGGGCAGATCGGCAACGTCTATGGGAACGTATGCCCCGTCCGCCAGGCGAAAACCGGCCAGCCGTGTCCTATAGTATTCCCCCGTCGCATCAAAGAGCCAGTATTCCAGGACGCCTATGGATTCGTAGAAATCCCGCTTCTCGTTCAGGTCCCGTTGCGCCGTGCTCGGTGAAGCGACTTCCAGCACAAAGTCCGGCGGCTTGCCCTGCTCCGACACGATGTACCCGTTGCTGGCCGCGTAGTCCTCGGGGCTCGTGTCGAAGGACACCAGCAGGTCAGGGTAACGCGCCCGCCTCTTGTTGAAACTCGCATCCGGCACAATCCAGCGGTCCGCCTCCACCAGGGTGGTTTCGGAACTGCCCAGGTGCAGGGCCAGGTAATGAGCGTTGCCGGTCTTGAACAGGCGGTCGAATTGAGTCACTTCGTCAGGATCCCGTTCGGGGATGTCGGGCAGCCGGAAGCGGCCCGAGGGCGGGGGCGTTTGGACGGCGGGTTTGGCAGTAGGCGTAGTCATGGCGTCCGCCTCCGGCGCAGTGGCGAGGCTGGCTGTGGGCCGCATTATACCAGCGCCTAGCAGGCTCAGTAGCACTGCCTGAAGGCGTACCGCACCAGACCTCTTGGAAGGCCGCCGACCCGCTTACTCTGCCCTCGCCGGCCGGTCATAGGCATACGGTAGCCACAACTTTTCCCTCCCCGCAGCTCGTGCAAATCCTCCGGGTTAGGGTAAATTGGTAAAATTTTACATATAAGCAGGAGAATTTTACATTTATATTACATATTTGCCGGTATGCCTGTGTTATTCTGTCGTCTGTGGGACACGGTTGGCCGCGAGGCTGCGGCGATCCGACCCTTCCCGATTTGACGACAGACCTTACAATGCTTACGGCGTTTCACAGGGTAATCTGGAGCAGCAATCATCGAGGAGCAACAAGAATATGCCATCAATAACATACCGTCGCACGCTGATTTGGGCCGTCGCTGCACTCCTGACCGCAGCCTCGATCTACGGGGCGCTTTTTAGTACTAGCGACGCGGAGGCGCACCAGCCCATCGGCCTGCGGGTGTCAGAGTCCGAAATGCCCGAACCGCCCTGTACCTATTGGGACGACGACGCCTGCGAAGAGGCGGCAGCGCCCCGGGTTTCGGTCAATCCATTCCAGTCGGACAACCCCCACGATCCGGTCCTCAACGCAAACTCCGGCGATCGTGACCACCATGCGCATCTGGAGAGCATCGCCGCGCTCAACCAAAAGGTGCTCGCCCGCCTGTCCGATTCCGGCGATGCGCTTAACCGCCAAGCGTTGACTCGCCCGCCCGATTCCGGCGGCGCGTCGAAAGAAGCGGATGGCGAACCCAACGGGCCCGGCGGCGATGTCAGCTACGCCATCACTTCCGACATAACCGGTCTGCCGTGGATCAGGGACGGCGTTACTGAAGCGGAAGCCATCACGGGCGGCTGGCTGGGCTTGCTTCAAGACTACAACCCGTCGCTGGTAACCAGCCTGGTACGGATGCCTTTCCTCCAGGATCACACCCCCGGCGACTTGCAGGCCATCCAGACCCTCACGCTGATGTCGGCAGGTACGCCCCTGATAGATCCTAACCCGCAGTACGCCAGGAATCTGGTGAATCGGGCGGCCTTCGCCGATGGCGGCGGCGTTGACAATACCGAGGCCAAGATCATAGCAGTTACGAGCATGCCTTACTTTCAAGGACAGGACACTCTCATTGATTTACTCGCGGATTACGGAACGGTCGAAGAGACGAGCGTCCGGGGACAGCACGACAACGCGTTGACTTTCGCTATCGTCAGGCTGATTACGTCCCGGCAAAACAGCGAGCTGATGCAGTCGGCAACCTCTGCCACTCGGCACTCCGAAACGGTAATGGCTCAGGCTTTGCCAACGGATTTCGTCGGAGTCCTAGTCTCCAGCAACCTTATACCGGACGCGGCGGGAGCGAACAACAGCATCCACCTTTGGGTTGACAGTGGTTTCGACGGGGATTTGTACAGTGACCGGTATCGGCAAAGAACCATCGCCCATGAAATCGGTCACTACTGGTGGTCAACCAATAATGACCACGAAGCCTGGATTTCGGAAGGCGCAGCCGAATACATCAGCGCTTACTCCGAGAAAACCCAATTCGGCGACAACGGCCTCTTTACGAGCTACTACCCCTGCCCTTACTACCGCACCATCGAGCATTTGCGCGCTGAAAACCCGGATTACAGATTCTCCCTGGGCAGCCTCTGCAACTATTCGCTGGGAGAGCGGCTGTTCATCAACCTGGACCGCAGCATCGGGCATACGGCGTTCGCCACCGGCTTTCGCAACCTGCACCAGCGGCTGTCCACTTACGAGGATGACGAGATTGACCAGGGCCTCAGCCTGATGAGCGCATTTTGCTCATCGTGCTTGACCTCCAACGCCAGTTTCAGCAGCGCCGGCTACACCCTGGCCCGCCGTTATGGTGAAATGATACTTACCGATACCAGTGATCCCACGGGAACCATCGCCGGACTGGGTAGTTCGCCAAGTGTATCGCTCCGGGATTACGGCCACAACAGTCGCCAATATAGAATAGCCGAAGTATCCGCCAGCAGCCCGGACCAACGGCGGTGGCTTCGGCTGTATTTCAGTGACGCCACCAACCCGCCGGAAACCGTCAGAGTAGGCGTGCAACAGTACCACGAAGAGCGGTATCCCTACTATTCTGCATGGCAGGAGCGAACGGTGTACCAGAGTGAATCCGGTCCGGCGGCATGGTTCCACGTGTACCTGGGCGACCCGTTCCGGCGCGCCCCCGGCCACCACTGGGTGTACGTGTACAATGAGAGCGGCCAGAAGATCGCCGAGGCCGAGTACCAGGTGGTGCCGTAGTCGTACAGGACGCGGCAATCCCATCGGTAGAAGGGTTGCGCACGCCAGTGGGGGCGCTTGCCGCGCGCCGCTGGCGGATGCTCGCTATTACGCTTTTTTGCGCGCGCTTCGTTTGCTTGACTGTTGTCGGCGCGCGTTGTACCATATAATTGGCTGCGGCGGTACGGACCAGTCTCCTGTTTACCTGTGTACCGTCATGCGTCGTTGAGCGTATTGACCGATATGACATTCGGTGGCTCGGCGTTTTTCCACCGCGAAAATGCCCCGTTGTAATGGTTCATACCGCCCACTGGTGGCGCAACGGGCCTCCCGCGGCATAAGGAACCGGGCGTTGATTTCATCAGGCACCCATGCCCACTAAATATATTTTCGTCACCGGGGGCGTGGTCAGCTCCATCGGCAAGGGCATCTGCGTTGCGTCAATCGGACGCATCCTCAAGAGCCAGGGGCTATCCGTCACCGTGGTGAAACTGGACCCCTATCTCAACGTGGACCCGGGAACCATGTCCCCTTACCAGCACGGCGAGGTGTTCGTCACCAAGGACGGCGGCGAAACCGACCTCGACCTCGGCCACTACGAAAGATTCATCGACGTTGAGCTGACCCGGGACAGCAACGTGACGGCAGGGCAGGCATACCTCGAGTTGATCACCCGTGAGCGCCGCGGCGACTTCCTGGGCGGAACCATCCAGACGGTCCCGCACCTCACCAACGAAATCAAGGACCGCCTGATCAGCCTGGCCGAGAAGTCCGAAGCCGACGTGGTGATCGTGGAAGTGGGAGGCACGGTTGGCGACATTGAAGGATTGCCCTTCCTGGAAGCCATCCGCCAGATGCGCAACACCGTGGGGCGCAACAACGTCTTCTACATGCACCTGACCCTGCTGCCCTACATATCGGCGTCCGAGGAGTTGAAAACCAAGCCGACGCAGCACAGCGTGAAGGAACTGCGCAGCATCGGCATCCAGCCCGACGCTCTGATCTGCCGCAGCGATACCGAGATCACCCGGAGCATCCAGGAGAAACTATCCCTGTTCTGCGACGTGGAAACGGAAGCGGTATTCCCCATGCCCACCGTGGGCAACGTGTACGAAGTCCCACTCATCATGGAGCAGTTCGGGTTGGGCAGCTTCCTTTCCCAGTCCCTGAACTTGGACGGCAAACTGGAACTGCGCGAGTGGTACAACCTGGTGAACCGGATGAACTCGGCGGAGCGGGCGGTGCCCATCGCCATCGTGGGCAAGTATGTGGAGTATCCGGACTCGTACATGTCGGTGCGCGAGGCTCTGCGCCACGCGGCGGCATCCTGCGGCCTGCGCGCCGAGGTGCGTTGGGTCCACTCCGAAGCGGTGGAACGGGACGGGCCGGACGAGTATCTGAAGGACGTTTGCGGAATCGTGGTGCCCGGTGGGTTCGGGCCGCGCGGCGTGGAGGGCATGGTGGAGACCAGCCGGTACGCCAGGGACAAAGAGGTTCCCTACCTGGGCCTCTGCCTGGGTATGCAGGTCATGGTGATCGACTGGGCCAGGGACGTGGCCGGGCTGCGCCGGGCCAACTCATCAGAGCTGGACCCGGACACCGAGCATCCGGTGATCGACATTATGCACGGGCAACGCGGCATCACGGACCTGGGCGGGACGATGCGGCTGGGGCAGTATCCCTGCCGGCCCCAGAGCAACACGCAGATGGCGCAGGCATACGGCAGCGGCTGGTCGGAAATCAACGAACGCCATCGCCACCGTTACGAGGTGAACAACTACTACCGGGAGTCGCTGGAAGCATCCGGCATGGTGATGAGCGGCCTTTCTCCCGATGGTGAACTGGTCGAAGCCGCCGAGGTGCCCGACCATCCATTCATGGTGGGCGTGCAGTTCCATCCCGAATTTCAGTCGCGCCCCAACCGTCCGCATCCGCTGTTCCGCGCCCTGGTGGGACAGGCGGGAAACACCGTCCGCGAGGGCAAGCAATTGCCATTCAACCGCCCCGGATGGTGGTCATTCTCAACTCAATAGATACGTTGAAGCGGGGCCGGATGGCCAGGGAGGATAAACAGTGAAACTATTCTTGGACACCGCCAACATTGATGAAATTCGCCAGGGCGCCGAGTTGGGCGTCATCTCCGGCGTTACCACCAACCCGTCGCTGGCGGCCAAAGAGGGCATCGGCGGCGCAACGGGCTACCGCGCCGCGGTGCAGGAAATCGCCGACATAATCGACGGCCCGATTTCCGTTGAAGTGGTGAGCACCGACGCCGCGGGCATGATCGCCGAAGGCCGGGACATCGCCGAGTGGATCCCCAACCCCTGGGTGAAGATACCCAGCACCGAAGAAGGGTTCAAAGCCATCAGCGTCCTCGCCCGCGACGGCATCCACATCAACCAGACCCTGGTATTCACCGTGAACCAGGCGCTGCTCGGCGCCAACGCCGGCAGCACCGTGGTCAGTCCCTTCGTGGGCCGTCTGGACGACATTGGCCAGGACGGCATGGAACTGGTGCGAGACATAGTAGCCGTTTACCGTGAGCAGGACATAGAAACCCTGGTGATGGCGGCCAGCATTCGCGGCGCGCGCCACTGCACCACGGCCGCCGCCGCCGGCGCGGACATTTCCACCGTGCCCTACAACGTATTGACGCAGATGATCAAACATCCACTCACCGACGCCGGTCTTTCGCGCTTCCTGCAAGACTGGCAACAAGCATCCGGAGGCTGACGATATGGTTCGCGCCCGCACCGGGGCCCCCGC
>VXOG01000058.1 GCA_009840165.1 Chloroflexota bacterium | reverse complement strand
TACCGGAACGATGAAGAATCCGTCGTTCCTTCCATGCCGTTCCAAGGCAACCGGCCCTTCAACGTTCCTTATCATTGGCGACCCTGCCGTTTCCGGCGTTATCCACAGGACAACGTTGGCGGTGGAGCCGTCGCGGATGATTCGCCGCAACTCGCTCTCCGTGGGTTCAGAGTTCATGTCGTCAACATCCCGCCACGTAGGGATGCCGCGTTCGCGCTGGGAGACGACAAGGCGTTCGCACTCGTCACTTCGGCTCCGGCGATAGCTGAGAAAAGAGCGTCCGGTTGGGTCGGTCATTTGCGGCCTCTCGGGAATCAGGTTGCGCATTCCACTGTTAGTTCGACTGCCGTTTGGTTTCTGGGGAAAACGTGTGCCGTCACTGCGTTGTTTTCGCCCATGACCAGCAGGATCGGTTCGGGGCAGTGCGCTTTATCGTCTCTGGCAATGTCTTGCATCTGCCGGACGTCGGCAGCGCTGGGCATAGCGGAACCACCAGGGTGATAGTGCCATTCGCCCAAGTAATACTCCCTCTTTCGCCATAAGCTAGCCAGTGCTTGGCCCAACCCCTGCGTTCCTCGGTAGAATCCGGTCCTGCCCCTTTCCGAGTCCGGCGGAGGCCCGCCGGCGCCAGTTACGATTGCGGTATCAAGACCCGCGTTGTAATAGCCGGTAAGCACGCCCCCGGTTTCCAGGGGGTGGGACTTGGAGCAGAGGTCGCGCATACCTGACAATTGGCAATTGCCGATAACCAGGCGGAACCGGCCGTCAGGGGAACGGAACTCCTCGCTACCCTTGCATGTCATTCTGTGAAACGTCCCTGATTCCAGCGAATTTACCGGCTGCGTCCGTCTGCTGTTCCAGCACGGTAAGCACCGGGGCGCCAGGCGGATCGGCGATTGCCCGCTCGACGAGCTTCACCGCGGCGGCGGTCAGCATCCATACGTCATCAGTCCGGGCGGGATGTCTGGGATGCCAGCATCCAGGCCCATCTCGCGGCAGTTCGTCCAGGTTGTATTCCTCGCCTTCCAGCCGCAGCCAATGATCGAGCTGTTCTCTGAATTCAGCGTTGGGGAAGACGGACCCGCGGGCGGTAAAGCAGAACAGTCGGCGGGCGTACATGCCCAAGGAAACTGATACAAAAGTCTTGTCTCCAATCCATTGAAAGCGGCTCATCGCGGCGGCGGCAGCGTCGTCGCCGGTGGCATCTATGATAACGTCGCAGCTCCCTATATTGTGGGACTGTTCCGCATCATCAGGGTTGGGCGGAAACCTGGCGTCAATCGGAGTGGCGACGGTGTGCAGCGCGGCGGCGTCCAGCCTGGCGGCCAGGGCCGATGCCTTCCGGTTGCCGATGTCTTCTGCCAGCAGGCTGTGGCGCACCAAGTTCCCGGCTTCCAGGCAATCAGAGTCCATGACGGTTATATCCCCAGCGCCAGCGCGGGCCAGCATCTCCGCAAGGGCGGATCCAACGGAGCCCGCCCCGATGATGAGGACGCGCTGTTGGGTTGCGGCGTCGCTCAATCTGCCTCTAACGGAAATTTCATCACGGTGCCAGTTTTCAGTGTTCAGCCAGTTCAAAGCCCCCGCATCGTGGATAGCATATTGCTTGTACGCCAGCCAACGGCCTCGCTCTCTATTTTGGAATCCCCGAGTGTGGCGGTTGGGTTTTTCCGGCAGCAGCAGGGCCAGCCAGTGCATACGCAGGCACGGACCTCCGATCTTATCCGGTATCGGGAACCCGATGAGGAGCACCGCTTTCCCGTTAGCCAAGTTGTTTACTGCCGGACGCAATAGGCTGTCCAGGTTGATACCCTGGAGTTGGCAGGCTTCCCTCAGTTCTCCCCATGTCATCGGAATCTGATAGGGCGGCAGAACGGGTACGCTTTTGGTCCTGATCCAGATCAATGACGGAGATTCATTTTCGCCAATATCCTTCCGCCATTCCTGCTCAACCGGTGGATGGTTTTTCCCTGCGTTGAACCGGGTAACTATGATGGTAGGGGGATTGGCGTCCAGCACATTGGCTTCAGCGGTCCCATGCTGGGTAGCGATTTCCGTCCACCGGAGCAGAGTTGACGAGCCTTCGCAGAAGGCGGCGTTCATATCGCCGCAGTGCGGAACATAAGGCAGTTCGTAAGGGTCTCCGGGCTGGTCCAGCTCGCCCCGCGACGCCAGTTCCAGCCACTCTTGCGCCCGCGCTAGGTGCCAGGCCAGGTTGCTTCCCGGCTCTGCCTGCTCTGTGTCGTACTCTTTGCGACGCAGGGACGCCACGCTGGTCCAAGTACACAACAGACCGCTTCGCCAGGGATTTTCGGCTCTGCCGGGGCCGTTGTAGTTCTGGTGCGGAAATGTCTGCGTTATCCCGCCTTCTTTGGCCGGATAAATGCCGATGCGCCCATTGGGATAGCTGTCGTCCGCAAGCACGAACCAGTCCGTGACTGCCGGTATGGGGCCGTCCGCCCGCACGTCGGCGGCAATCCGGCAGGGAATAGCCCAGCGCCGGGTTTCCGGGCGCCATGCCGGTGTATCGAGAATGACGATACCGGGCAGGTTGGCAAGGGATGCCAACCCGGCCCGGAGTTCATCGGTAAGGCGCTTCTCTGTATCGGGACTACGCAAACCGGTTGCCCTTTATTTGACCCGGCTGATTGCGAGGGGTGAATCCGCTCTGGCTTTTGCGAACAGTGTACTTGCTTCCGAAAATCTGCCGCCACAGGTCTGCGCTTTCGCCCTCGTCCTTGCTGTTGCAGGCTCGCCGGGCTACGGCGGCCGCTTGCACTGCGAACTGCTGAAAACGGCTGCCGTCCGCCATTGTGATCCGCTTGAGCACGTTCTGTTCCGGCACCCCTCGATCCGGGGAGCCAGCCGCCGGGTTGTAGCGGGCGATGCGCTCCATCGTCTCGGTAAACGCCTGGGCAAGGCTGGTGACGCCGTCAGGGCAGCAGTCGCCGACGATATGCTCCAGCGGGTAGCTGCGCGGGTGTTCCTGCTCCGGGTGCTGGATCTGCCACCACCACTTAACCAGCTTAACCACGTGGATGTAGTGGCCGTTGGTCCTGCGGTTCTTTTCCTGCGTCCACCGGATTTGTTCCCTGGGGTGGGTGCGCTGCCAGTTCTTCGCTTCCCGGTCTGGGATCCAGAGCGGTTCGTTACGCCACTCGTCACCCGCGTCAAAGGAATCGCCGTAATCGTTTTCCTGTTGCATCGCCTTTATCAGACTGCGCTCCAAAGCCTCCGATGGAGCCGAGGTGAGAACGACGTCCAGCTTCACCTTGCCCATCTCAATACCGACAG
>VXOG01000044.1 GCA_009840165.1 Chloroflexota bacterium | reverse complement strand
GTTCATCTCCTTCGCACTCATCATCGATGCACTGCTATAGTGTGAACACGCCCTAAACCGGAAACTTCGTCTGCCATTATCATACTTACGGATTCCGCGTTATGCTAGAATAACTGGCGATCCGGCCGCGGTGAGTTTGAGGAGGGGTACCCTTGCCCGAGCGAATTTTCATTGGCGTCGCTTGGCCCTACGCCAACGGCCCCCTGCATATGGGACACATCGCCGGCTGCTATTTGGCCGCCGATATTTTTGCCCGTTACCATCGCATGAAGGGCAACGAAGTGCTGATGGTATCCGGTTCGGATGCCCACGGAACCCCCATCACCATTCGGGCCGACCAGGAAGGCGTTGAACCAAGCGTGATTTTGGACCGCTACCACGCTCAGTTTCTGGACACCTGGCAGCGGCTGGGCATCACCTTCGACCTGTTCACCACGACGCACACCGAGAACCACCAGCGGGTCGTGCAGGACATTTTCAAACGCCTTCAGGAACAGGATTACATATACGCCGACACTATGCTGCTGGCCCATTGCGCCGGCTGCTCCCGTTTCCTGCCCGACCGTTACGTTGAGGGCACGTGTCCCCGTTGCGGCAACGACCGCGCCCGGGGCGACCAGTGCGACAACTGCGGCCACACCCTCGACCCGATAGAACTCGTTGAGCCCCGGTGCAGCATCTGCAACGAAACGCCCGACTTCCGCGATTCCGAGCACTTCTTCCTGCGCCTGTCCGCTTTCGAGCAATCCTTGCTGAACTGGATCGGCGACAAGGAGTTTTGGCGGCCTAACGTAGCCAATTCCACCCGCGGTTTCTTGCAGGGCGGCTTGAAAGACCGCGCCATATCCCGCGATTTGACCTGGGGCGTTCCGCTCCCGATGGAAGGTTACGAAGGCAAGCGCATCTACGTCTGGTTCGAGGCCGTCATCGGCTACTTGTCCGCCGCTGTGGAATGGGCGGAACGCAGCGGCAACCCGGATGCTTGGGAAGATTTCTGGAAGGACGCCGAAACCAAGGCTTACTACTTCATCGGCAAGGACAACATTCCTTTCCACAGCATCATCTGGCCCGCCATGATCATGGCTTACGGCGGCCTGAACCTCCCCTACGACGTGCCGGCCAATGAGTTTCTCAGCCTGGAAAACCGCAAGTTTTCCACCAGCCAGAACTGGGCGCTGTGGGTCCCGGATTACCTGGACCGCTACGACCCGGACCCATTGCGCTACATGCTGTCAATCAATATGCCGGAAACCGGCGACACCGATTTCAGCTGGAACGAGTTTGTCCGCCGCAACAACGACGAACTGGTCGCCACCTACGGCAACCTCGTCAATCGCGTGCTCCGTTTCACGTACCGCAACTTTGACGGCCAGGTGCCCGTGGCTCCCGCGCCGCCCGAGGACGCTGAAGTCGCACTGCTGGATTCTGCTCGCCAGGCCATGGCCGACGTGGACAACAGCCTGTATCACACCAGGTTCCGCGCGGGCATCAGTCGCGCCTTCGCGCTGGCGCAGGAATCCAACCGCTACCTGGACTCCCGCGCGCCCTGGCAGTCCATCAAGACCGACCGAGCCGACGCCGCCCGTTCGCTGGGCACCGCAATCCAGGTGCTGAACTGCCTCAAGGTAATCCTGTCTCCCTACCTGCCGTTTACCAGCCAGAAACTGCACGAGTTCCTGGGATTCGACGGCGACGTGAGCTCGGAGCCGTGGGATTTCGACGCGCTGGTTGCAGGTATCAAGCCAGGCGCTCCCCTGCGGAATCCGTCCGCCCTGTACACCAAGCTGGATGCCGCCGTCGCCGAGCAGGAAGCCGAACAGCTAGGCGTTCCCGCCTGATCCTTACCAATCGAGCGATACGACGTGGTCACCGGACTGGACCTGAAAACCGTTTCCATCTACGCTCCGGTGGTGGATCAACTCGCCCAGGTCGAAGACCAGCTCCACGAGTTGTGCCAAACGGACATCGCCGACCTGGACCCGCTGCTGGATTACGCCCTCCGTTCCGGCGGCAAGCGCGTCCGGCCTGCGCTGACCCTGTTGGCCGCCGAGTTTCACCCCCACGAGCGCTGGCGATCCCAGATCATGGCCTCGGCAGTGGAACTTCTGCACCTGGCCACCCTCATCCACGACGACACGGTGGACAACGCGGGGATGCGGCGCGGCAAGCCCACCATCAACAACCTGTACGGCAACCATGTCGCCGTGTTGTTGGGCGATTATCTTTTCGCCACGTCGGCTACGTTCGTTTGCGACACCGAAGTCATCAGAGTCATCCGCCGGTTCTCCGAGACCATAATGGAATTGGCCAGTGGCCAGCTAATCGAATTCTTCACCACGTTCGATCCCAACAAAGCCCGCCGGCTGTACGACGAACGCATCTACCGCAAAACCGCGTCGCTCTTTTGCACATCCGCGGAATCAGGCGCAATACTGGGCAACGCCCCTGAAAACGAGGTCCAGGCTCTCCGGAAATACGGGCACAACATCGGCATGGCTTTCCAGATCGTCGATGACCTGTTGGACGTGCAGGGCGACGCTGCCGAAATCGGCAAGCCCGTGGGCAACGACCTGCTGCAAGGCGTACTAACGCTCCCCAGCATCATGCTGATGGAGCGCTATCCCGATGACCACCCGATTGACGCTCTGTTCTCGTCCATAAAATCCGGTAACGGCGAAGTGGACGACCTGCTCGAACGGTCGTTGGCGATGATCAACGACTCTGACATCATCCCCGACTGCTTTGCGGTTATCCGCGATTACTGCGCCGAGGCGGCGGATGCGCTAGACCAACTGCCTGACTGCCCACCGCGTCGTTCCCTCCTCCAAATGGTGGACTACATCCGGGAACGCACCCGGTAAGGAGATCCAGATGCGTATTTTCATGGCCAACGTGGGTGCTAATTCCAGCCATCAGGGTCTGTTCAGCCCGATATTTGCTGATGGAACGTTTGAGTTCTTGCCGATTCCCGTCACTCATCACCGTACCCGTCAGTATATTCGGCGGAGTGAATGGCCTGGGGCTGTTTCTTACCGAGATCTGCGTTCTCACAACTACCCTGACCGTGACTTGCTCTGCTATGTGCCGCAGAAATTGTGGGACATAGTCTGCCACAACGACCCCGAGTTCGTGACCTTGACCTACGGCGATGTAGGTGATAACGGGCGTTCTGCCGCGCTTACCAGAATGCAAAAGGGTGATGTCCTGCTGTTTCTGGCCAGGCTGGAAGATTGGGTTGGGGAGAGACGAACCGGGTGGTACGGATTCTATCTAATTGGTGGTTTGTTGGCGGAGTACGCCGGCTGGATTACGGGACAGTCCCCTGAGTTGGATAGATTCACCAAAAACGACCACGTGATCAGAAGGGATGACAAATTCTGGGGCATCGCAGGTTCCGATCAGTCACGTCGGTTTAAACGCGCCGTTCCGATTACCCGAGAGATATGCGACCGGGTTCTACGAGACGCAAGAGGCAAGGTTTGGAATTGGGATAAAAACACGGAACTAGGCACGATCAGTTCTTACACCCGCGCTTGCCGCTCTGTGCTGGACACCAATGACGATGAGCAACACGGACGCACTATCGTGCTTCGCGAGTGGATAGCGCAACACACAGGTTCGTCGGATGCGGAACTACTGGAGTTAGTAGCGTAAGGACCTAATGGAGTACATCTTATGAAGATCTACTCGTACACTATGACCAATGATGATGGATTTGCCCCCAATCCCACGGATGAAATCTGTACGCTGGCCTATTGCATGGTACAAATGCGCCGGACTGTGCAGGCAGGCGATTACGTGATCGGCCTAGCTGGAGCCAAGTATCGGAAAATGCGCGGAACGGACTATCCGGCATACCCTATAATCTACGCCATGCGTGTTACCGATGTGATCGACTTCCGAGAGTTCAGTTCGGAGCGGCGTTACCGCGAGCATTTCTCAAATCCCCTGCATGTACGCGACCAGCTTATAACAAATCGGGTGTTGGTCAGCAACGATTTTGTCTATTGGGGCGGTGATGGCCCGCTATTGCCCATCCAACTTAGAACCCTCATCAAGCCAAATGGGCCGGGACATAAATGCAACTTCCCTGCGGAGGTTGTTCGAGAGTTTGTCGGATGGTTCAACAGTCAGCCAAAACGAGGTTTGGTAGGAACGCCCTTTGAAGATTGGTTCACACAACACTATTGGCACCATCCAAGTCGACGGCAGTAGCTTGGTCCAGCTCCCGCAATTCCGGTAATTTGTGCGCCTTACTGAACCTTGACCCGATTGATCTGTCCACTACGCCAAACCACGCGCCCGTTCACCATCGTCAAAACGGCGCGAACCTCCGGCAGCTGATCCAAAGGAGTAGCGAACGGCTCCGGTTCCACCACCGCCAAATCGGCGGGGCATCCCGGCGCGATGCGGTTACTACCCGTGTGCATGTCCAGCGCATCAGCCACTGATACCAGTCCTGTCCCGCCCAGATAAGTACCTTGAGCCGTGCGCCGCGAAACCGCCGCCGCCATCGCCGCCCATGGGTTCGGCTCCACCACCGGCGCGTCCGACCCCGGCGCCACCGGGATGCCCAGCGCGTCCAGTGCCCCAGCCGGGTAGAGGTGCGGCAGCAACTCCCTGCACACCGTGCGCAGGTATCGCTCTCCGTCGTAGTGAAGGAACCCCGTGTTGGGAACCACCAGCGCGCCAGATTGGGCCACGAGCTCGGCAACATCCGGAGGGCACTCTCCGCAGTGTTCGATGCGATCCTGACCAACCGGCGGCGGATGATCAATCAAGGTCAGAGCGGCCGTTACCACCGCATCCTGCTCAACGGCGTGAATCGCCACCGGGTAACCCATGCCGTGCGCCATTGCCACTATTTCCGATAATTCCTCCGGGTGCGGATGCAGCCGTCCGGACGATGCGGTCAGCATGATCTTGGCGTGGCCGACCGTCAGCCTGCCGCCGCAGGCTGTATCTCCGTAACCCAGGCCGGCGTCGCGCATTTCTTTGAGGTGGGTGTAACCCACCATCATGGTAACGCGCTGTGGCAATGCACCCGTTTCAACGATTTCCGCAAACGCCCGCCACCGCTGGATGCCGTTTTCCGGCCCGGCGTCGGTAACGGCGGTAATACCGTATTCCAGAAGCCGCTGCGCGAACCGGCGCAGGGCTGCCGCATCAACACCGGTATGGCGGCCGATGCGCTCCCTCAGCCACCCGTTCATTTCCAGTAGCAGCCCCGTGGGTTCGCCCCGGTCGTCCCGCACTATGACGCCTCCCGGAGGGTCCGGCGTGCTGCGCACGATGCCCACGGCGGCCAGCCCAGTGCTGTTCAACACGCAGGAATGTCCCGAGCGGTGCTCCACCCGCAGCGGCCGCTCCGTCGCAACGACGTCCAGGTCATGCCGGCTCAAATGCCGACCCAGACCGACTGGTGAGTCGTCGTAGCCGTAGCCGCGGACCCATCCATCGCCGTGTGCGGCCGCCTCTTGCAATACGCTTACCACCGCTGCAACGTTGGGGGCAGCCGCCGGCCGGCAGTCCACGCCGTTGAGAGCTGCTGCCGCCGCGAACAAATGGCAGTGAGCGTCCACAATTCCCGGCACGATGGCCCGGCCTCCGCAGTCAATCACGTCCGGGTCCGCTCCCGCAAATTGCATCACTTCCGCGCCTTTGCCTACCGCTGCGATAACGCCCCCGGCAACAGCAACCGCATCGTCTCCCGACCTCGCATGAACGATCGCATTCCGCAATATCAAGTCAACCAAATCCTGACAATCCTCTAATCCTGTAAATCCTGATTCTGACGATTCTCCCCAATGCTATAATCGCCTCCGCTCAGTTAAACCGTCAACCGCCGACAGCGTTTAGGAGGGAACCATGCCGGAACTGGAAATCATAATGGGCGGCTACTCAATCAATACCGACCAGACCCGTTTGGGTTTGTGTACGGTGACGCTGATCCGTGGTGAAGTGCTGTCCATTGTCGATGTGGCCCATTTTGGCCGCCGTAATATGTTGGTCGACCAGTTGGAGGCCAACGGCATATCGACAGATGACATTGGCCGCGTCATCCTGACCCACGCCCACTGGGACCATTCGCAAAACACCGACCTTTTCCCCAACGCGGAAATCGTCATCCATGCCGACGAGCTGGAGTACAGCCGCAACCCCCGGCCCGGCGATCTCGCCACCGCGCGCTACTTCGCCAACACGTTGCTGGATCAAAACGTCCGCACCGTCAGCGGCGAAACGGAACTCGAACCCGGCGTCCGGCTTATTGAAACCCCTGGCCACACCCGGGGCCATGTCAGCGTGGTCGTTGATACCGCCGGCGGAACGGTGTGCGTTGGCGGCGACGCCATGTCCGACGCCGGCGCCATCGGGCGCGGCGCTCCGGCCATCGTCTTCTGGAGCGAGGCGGACGCACGCGCCAGCATCCAGAAGATCGTTGCCGCCGCCGACACCATCTATCCAGGACACGACCGGCCGTTCCGTGTCGAGGCCGACGGCGGCATCACGTACCTCGCCGATTCGCCCACACTGGAGGTCAGCGGCGTCCTGCACTATGCCAGTGGCGCTTTCACTGTGAACATCGGTCGGGCAGGGCATCCCGGCACCACGGTTATGCCCAGCGCCATCGATTACCAGGGCGGCGGGCACAACCATCCTGGCCATTGCTGATGCCATGCGCGCCGTCGTATTCGACTGGGACCTCACCCTCTGGGACAGCTGGGGCATCCATCTCCGTTTGATGGAAAACACAGCGGCCGAACTGGGCGTGGAGATACCTTCGCTTGAGGAGGTCGCCGCCGAATTTCATCGTCCGTTTCGCCAGCATCTGCTCTGGTTCTTCGGAAGCCGGCCCGACGCCGAGGATGAGCTGGATAGAATCGTCCGAATCTACCTGTCCCAATACGACGGCCTCGTGGCGTTGCGCAACTACCTGTTCCCTGGCGTTGCCAGCCTGCTGGGCGCGCTGAAACGCCGGGGTATCCGCATCGGCGTGCTGTCCGACAAGCTGCCTGAATTCGGTCACGCTGAGTTGCGACGGTCGGGACTGTCGGGCTTGGTAGAGTACGCGGATTTCAAAACCGACGCCCGACCCTACAAACCCGCGCCCGATGGCCTCCACACTGTGCTTGACGGGCTGGGGGGGGTAGAACCCGAAGACGCCATGTACGTGGGCGACGGGCCGCAGGACGTGGCCTGTGCCCGCAGCGTGGGGGCGGCGTCCGGCGCGGCGCTGTGGTCAACGATAGATCGTGAAGCTACACTCGGAGAGGCGCCGACTTATCGACTTCATCGACCGCACCAGGTTCTGGCAGCGATTGCTGAGGCCGACGGTTCAGATGGCGCTGACCCGTGGGTACGGCACCTGCCCTGGCCCTGGCGACCGGACGCCGACAACCCGCAGGACGATCAGGACTTGCCCACGAGCGGAACGATCGATACTTACCACGAGCCGGAACCGTTACAATCGCGTTACTGGCCGATGGCAGCACGGTGGGGAGGACGGACCGAGGAACTGGCGCAATTGCCCAGCGAGGCCAACCCCATCGCACCATTGTCTCTGCGAAACTCCCAGAGCCTTTCCTAGCGCTGCTTATCCTTGCGATCACGCCTGGGTCAACTGGGTTGCCGCCGCAGTGTGCTGGTCGTCGGCGTGGTAGGACGACCTGACCAGCGGGCCAGCCGCTACGTGCTTGAAGCCCATTGCCTCGCCGGCCTCGCGCAATTCCTCAAACTCGGCCGGCGTGTAAAAACGGTCTATCTTGATGTGTTTGATGGAAGGGCGAAGGTACTGCCCGATGGTCAGCAGGTCGCAATCCACGGAACGCAGATCCCCCATCGTCCGGCGCACTTCGTCCATAGTCTCGCCCATGCCCACGATGATACCCGACTTGGTGGGCATTGATGGATTGATCTCCTTGACCCGGCGTATCAACTCCAGTGACTGGCGGTAGTCCCCCTTGGGGCGCACGCGCTGGAACACGCGCTCCACTGATTCGATATTGTGGTTCAACACCTCCGGCCCAGCCGATACGACCTTCTCCAGCGCGTCCCAATTGCCGTCGAAATCGGGAATCAACACCTCAACCCGGCAGCCCTGCACGGCGGCTCGCACCTGCTTGATGCAGGCGGCAAATATGCCAGCGCCGCCATCGGGTAGATCGTCCCGGTTCACCGATGTGATGACGCAATACTTCAACCCCATGCGCTTGACAGTGGCGGCCAGACGGAACGGCTCGCCCAAGTCCAATGTGCCGGGCCGGCCCGTGGTGACGGCGCAATAAGCGCAGGCGCGGGTGCAGATGTCCCCCAAGATCATGAAAGTCGCGGCGGAGCGTTCCCAGCACTCGCCGATGTTGGGGCAATGGGCTTCCTCGCATACGGTGTGCAGCTGGCTGTCGCGCATCAGCTGTTTCAGCTCGATGTAACGGGGGCCGCCGGGCATCCGCACTTTCAACCAGTCGGGTAGGCGGGGCCGGATGGCGGTTTCGGTTTGCGTGGTCATTTCGGTCTCCGGTCACAGCATTTGAACCAGGCGCGGATTGATCCGGCACTTTTCGGCGGCGATGATGGCGTCTATATCCCGCATCGCGTCTTCGAGCGCCCCGTTGCGGTTTACCACGCGGTAGTCAAACTCATCGATTCGGCTCAACTCCACGGATGCCTCCTGCAAGCGGCGCTGCATCTCGGCTTCTTCCTCGGTACCGCGTTGGGCCAGTCTGCTTCGGAGTTCCTCCATGCTGGCCGGCATAACGAAAACGCTCAACGCTTCCGGGGCGATACTGCGGATGGTGGCCGCGCCCTGGACGTCTATTCCTAGTATAACGTCCTTGCCGGCGATGAGAGGATCCCGAACCTGCGAACGGGGGACACCGTACCAGCGGTCGTACACCTGGGCTGATTCGAGCAGTTCGTCCCGTTCCCGCGCCCGCAGAAAGTCGGCAGTGTCCATGAAAATATAGTCCTTGCCGTCCACTTCGCCGGGGCGCATTGGCCGCGTAGTAGCCGTCACCGCGAAGTGCCAGGGGCGGCACAACTTGCGTAGTCCGCCCAGCACCGTGGTTTTGCCTGACGCCGACGGCCCGGACACTATCACCAGCAGCGGAGGGGCGGGGCCGGCTTGAGGCAGTTCCACGGCCCCCGTCATTGTTCGCCAGTCAAGGAAGCCAAGTGTTCCCAGAACGCGGGGTACGACACGGAGGCATCCTCCGCGCTATGGATCACGGTGTCGCCCGACGCGGCCAGCCCGGCCACGGCCATGGACATCGCCAGGCGGTGGTCGCCGTGGCTCTCTACATCAGCCCCGGCAAGGCTACCCACGCCGTGTATCACCATCCCATCGTCTCGCGGTTCCAGCTTGCCGCCCAGGCGCGTCAACTCCGACACGGTGGTGGCGATGCGGTCCGATTCCTTGACGCGCAGTTCGGCGGCGTCCCGTATGATCGTCTCGCCCTCCGCGAAACAGGCGGCAACTGCCAGCACCGGCAGCTCGTCAATCATAATTGGGATGATCTCTCCGCCCAGTTCGATACCCTTGAGGTTGGCGGATGTCGCCACCACGTCGGCAACCGGCTCACCGCCTTCCACTCGTTCGTTTTCCAGCAGCAGTGAGTCGCCCGCGCCCATCATTTGCAGCGCGTCAATGATGCCGGCCCGGCTGGGGTTGAGGCCGACGCCGGTGATGGTGACCCGCGCGTTGGGATGGATCAAGCCCGCCACCATCCAGAACGCCGCCGATGAAATGTCGCCGGGCACTGCCACGTCCACCGCCTGCAATTCCGCTGGATGCAGGGTGAGGGCCAATTCATCGGTTTCGACGCGCGCCCCCATGGCCGTCATCATGCGCTCCGTATGGTCACGGGACAGCGCGGGCTGGTGCAACACGGTCGGCCCGGCTGCCGACAGGCCCGCCAGCATGAGGCACGACTTCACCTGCGCGCTGGCGACCGGCATTTCGTACTCTATGGAGCGGAGGCTGCCGCCTCGTATCGCCAACGGGGCCAGCGTGTCGCCGCTGCGGCCCATGATGGACGCGCCCATCTGCTGCAACGGCTGCACGATGCGGCCCATGGGACGGGTGCGCAGGGAACCGTCGCCGGTTAGCACTGAAAGGAAATCCTGGCCGGCCAGCAGGCCCGACAGCAGCCGCATTGACGTGCCGCTGTTCCCAGCGTCCAGCATATCGGCCGGTTCCTGGAGATTCGGCCCTAAACCGGAAACCAAGAAGTTCCCTGGCCCATCCAGAGGTTCTATGCTGACACCCATCGCGCGCAGACAGGCCGCGGTGGAGCGCACGTCCGCGCCATCGGAGATGCCTGTTACGGTCGCGCTGCCGTTGGCCATAGCGTTCAGGATCAATGAGCGGTGCGAAACTGATTTGTCGCCGGGCACAGCCAATGCGCCGGCAAGTCGTTCCGGGCTGCGGACGGTCTCTTCCACTGGAACCCTCCTCCGTTTTACCTGCTATCGGATGACCGACGATCCCCGCGGTCGTCGTCCCGCTGGCCCATCATCCTGCGCATCGCCCGTTCCCCCCAGCTGCCCATGAACATCTGGCTCATGGATTGGCCGAACGAAGGGTACTCCTGCGCTTGTTGCATCTCACGCGCTTTTGGGTTTACTTCACCGGCCAGCCATTTGGCCCGCGCGACCCGCGCGTCCTCGAACAGTGTTTCCACGGCCTCGTTGTCGGGCGGCTCTCCGTCTGTATCCAGCAGCTTCCGGTATTCGTACAATTCCCGGATGAATGCGTCGATCCACGCGACGATGGGTTGCGCGTTGCTCACGCAAATGTCCCGGTGCATGATGGTGTCGCCCGACGCCAGACGGGTTATGTCCCGGTAACCTGAAGAAGCCAACTGACCGATATCGGACCAGTTGGCTGACTTGCTGGTGCATCCGACCAGAGCGGTGGAAAGGACGAAAGGCAAGTGGCTGACCGCGGCTACGAAGCTATCATGCTCGTCCACGCTGATAAAGTAGGGCACGGCGCCGATGGCCTCGGCCAGGGTGGTAATTTCGCCCACCGCGCGCTGGCTGGCCTTGGGGCTGGGGATCACGCAATAGGGCTTGCCGGAAAACAGCGTTCCGTCAGCGTTTTCGGGGCCCGGAGTCTCGCGGCCGGCCATGGGATGCCCGCCCACGAAGTCCACCGAGTCCGGCAGCAACTCGTCGGCCCACTGCAAAACCTGGGTCTTGGTGCTGCCCACGTCGGTCACGACGCAACCTTCCGGCAGGTAGGGCGCCATGCCTTCCATCAACTCGCGCATCGCCAGCACCGGCGTCGCCAGCACGATGATGTCCGCCTCTTCAATCGCGTTGCCCAACCGACCTTCAACCTTGTCGAAGGCGTTCATGCGATTCGCGCCGGAGCGGGCGGCGTGTTCCGCGTCCGTGCCCACCACGGTGAGGTTACGCAGGGATGAGGCGCGCAGGGCCAGCCCCAATGATGTCCCGATCAAGCCGGTGCCGATAACGGTAACTTGTGCCACGATTTGGCCTACCAATGCAGTGATTGTCGTAAGTGTACAACATCCGTTACGGTTGGGGAAATCGTCAAAATCACGATTCGCCGTTTGTTGTAGAATTGCCCCGCGAACTGAACTTCAATCTCACACCATCGGAGGCAGCAATGTCCCAGCTGATGACCGGCAAACAGGCTCTTTTGGAAATGCTCAAGGCCGAAGGGGTCGAGTATATTTTCGGCAATCCCGGCACCAGCGAGGGCCCGATCATCGACCTGCTCGGCGACTACCCCGAGTTCCGTTACATCCTCACCCTTCAGGAGAGCGTCGCCGTTGGCATGGGCGAAGCATACGCCAGGGCCACCGGGCGGGCGTCCTTCGTCAGCCTCCACGTCGATAGTGGTCTTGCCAACGGCATCGCCCTCATGCTGGACGCGCTGAATACCGGCACGCCGATGGTGGTAACCTCGGCCAACTATGACGCGCGCAAGGTCAACGAGACGATCACCGACCTGGCGAACCTGGTCCGTCCGGTCACCAAGTGGGCGGTGGAGCTGAACCACCCTGACCAGATACCCAGCGTGATACGCCGCGCCTTCAACGAGGCCAACAGTCACCCCAAGGGGCCGGTGTACGTTGGCTTCACTTCCAACGCCCTGGAAGGCATGGCCGAAATGAACATCGCGCCTTCCCGGCCCGTGCATGACGCAACGCGCCCCGGCGCCGACGGCATCGCCGAGGCCGCTACGCTGCTGATGGACGCCAGCCGGCCGGTAATGCTGGTGGGCGACCGCCTCTCCGACGACGACGCGTTGGACCAGGCTGTCGAGTTGGCCGAGTTGATGGGCCTGCCCGTCTATCAGGCGCGGGGAGCGGAGGCGGCATTTCCCACCCGGCATGACCAGTTCCTCGGCGCCTTGTCGCTGCGGGTGACCCAGCAACGCGCGGTGCTTCAGGAGGTTGACCTGGTGCTGGCCGTGGGTTCAGATCCTTTCGAGGAGCTGTTCTACTGGGGCGACGTGATTCTTCCGCCGGAAGCCAGGCTGGTCCACATCGACCCGGACCGCAAAGCCATCGGGCGCTCGGAACCTACCGACGTGGGTATCGTAGGCCACTGCGGATTGGCGCTCTCGGATCTCATTGCCGCCGTGAAAGAACGACTATCGCCAGGAGACTTTGCTGAGATTGAGCAGCGCAAGCAGGCGGTGATCCAGCAACGGAGGGACAATCGCGCCGCCTTCGAGGAATCGGTCGCCGAAAAGTGGGACCACAAGCCAATGACGCCGGCCCGGATGATGTCGGAGTTGGCCGATGCCATACCCGACAACGCCATCGTGGTCGATGATTCCATCAGCAATCGCGGGACGATGCGCCACTACTTCCAGGCGGAACGCCGGGGCGACCTGCGGGGTGTGCGGGGTCAGTCCATCGGCGGCGGTATGGGCGCCACCATGGGCACACAGTGCGCCAATCCCGACCGGCCCGTGTTCGGCATCATCGGCGACGGCAGCGCCATGATGACCATACAGGGTTTGTGGACTGCCGCCAACGACAACATCCCCTGCATTTTCGTCATCTGCAACAACGGGATGTACCGGGTGCTGAAGGTGAACTTCAACGTTTACCAGCAGGATGTGCTGGAGTTGCCGGAAACTTCCGGCGGACGTCTGCTCTATTCGGACTTCGGCACGCCCTTTGATATGGCGGCCATCGCCAACAGCATGGGCGTGTACGGCGAACGCATCACCGAACCGTCCCAGATCAAGCCGGCGGTGGACCGTGCCGTCGCCTCCGGAAAGCCGGCGCTGCTGGACATGGTAATCGACGGCGCGCTGTAGGAGGATTCATAATGCGTACTAATACCACCAAAGCCAAGCTCAACGATGGCGGCGTCGTCTTCGGCGCCATAATCACCCGCTATGCTCCCGATATGGTCGAGATTTTCGGCGCGTTGGGATACGACTTCGTGATGATCGACTGCGAACACGGCCCCGCTGACCTGGACCAAGTGGAGCACATGGTCCGCGCCGCCGAATCTTTCGGCATCACTCCCATCGCCCGCATCCCAGACCACTCCGATCAGACGATATTGCGTTACCTTGACCGGGGACTACAAGGGATCATCGTCCCCCACGTAAACACTGGGGAGCAGGCAGCGGCCATCGCCCGCGCCGCTCGGTACTACCCCGATGGCTATCGCGGCATGGGCGGTGGGCGCGCCCAGGACTATGGCATCGGCGTCAATCGCGACGAGGCAACCGCGTGGGTCAACTCCCAGGTGCTGGTCATACCGATGGTCGAAGATGTCGAGGCGGTAGGCAACCTGGACGATATTCTCGCCGTATCCGGCGCGGACGTACTCCACGTGGCCGCCTCCGACTTGGGGCAGAGCATGGGCAACCCTGGGGTCGCCGAAGTGCGGAAGGTGATGAGCGAGGTTATCCCCCGTGCCCGCGCCAGTGGCAAACACGTCGGAGTCGGCGGCAACAACCCGGCAGACACCGCTGGCGTCGCCGAGTTCGTCAGCCAGGGAGCAAACTTCGTGACCGTCTCGGGCTGGGGCCTGCTCCGCATCGCCGGAGAAAATTTCCTGCGAGACGTGAAAGCGGCTCTGTGACCCGAGGTCTAGCTCCGCCAAACGGTAGGGGCGGGTTTCAAACCCGCCCCTACCATACCCGGGCAATGCTGCTGGGAACTAACGCTGTCGCTCACCGTCGATCCGTTCCCGCAATATGGGCATTAACTCATTGGCGGCCCGCTCGCATTCCTCAACGTGGGGGAAACCGCTCAGGATAAACTCGTCGATGCCCAGCCGCCAGTATCCCAGCAATTCATCCGCCACCTGTTCCGCCGTGCCCACCAGTGCGCTGCCGCAGTTCACCCGCACCTCGGACAGGCCGTTCCAGAGATGTTTGCCTAAGCGATGATCCTCGGCCTCTCTGGCCTGGGCCTGCTGCCCGACCATGGGCGTGCCGGCGATGGCCGACTGGCGTTGCGCTTTGACTTCCGGAGAGGCGTCGGAGATGAGGCTGCGGGCGGCGTCCCAGGCTTCCGCCTCGCTGTCCCTGATCACCAGGTGGGTACGCAGCCCCAAATTTACGGGCCGGCCGGTGACGTCCAACTGTTCACGCAGATCGTTGACCCGCTGGGTAGTGTCCGGCAAGGGTTCGATCCAACCCAGGTGCACATCCGCCTGCCGGGATGACAAGCCCAATGCTCGGGGGGATGCGCCGCCTAGGTAGAATCGCGGGGCATCGTCGCCCGGAGCGGGAGCGCAATAGGCGTCTTCCAGGCGGTAGAAATCGCCCTGGTAGCTCACCGGCTGCGGTTCCTGCCAAAGGGCGCGGCAGGCTTCGATGAATTCCTCGGCGCGCTCGTATCGGGTGGCGTGGCTGCTGACCTCGCCGACCCGCTCGAAGTCGTTCTGAATGCCGCCCGGCACAATGTTGATGTCCAGCCGGCCGCCCGACATCTCATGGAATGCCGCCGCCATCTGCGCGAACAGCCCCAGCGCGATGAATCCGGGACGAACGGCCACCAGGAACCGGATGCGCGACGTCACCGCAGCGAGAGCGGTGGCGGTGGTCCAGGTCTCGGCCAGCGGCGCGTCCTCCGAGAACAACCCGTTGGCGAACCGCGTCGGTATGAGCATTGAGTAAAAGCCGCAGTCCTCCGCGGTCTGGGCCACGCTCCGCAGGTAGTCAAACGTCGGCGGACGCTGCGCCCGCAACGTGCCGGCGCGGTCACCATCGCCGTCAATCGGTATGAACCAGTCAAAACGCGGTTCGGGTCGTCGCCCGTTTTTGTCAGTCATACATCACCAATCAGCGCGTGAGTGGGCGGAATTGGCTATCGTTTTGGCGGCGGCGGTGGCGCTGGCGGCGGCGGCGGCTTGCGCAACTTTGAAATCGGATCAGACTTCGGGCGTTGGCTCGGAGCGGGATTGGGAACTCTAGTCATGGTCAGCTCACTCATTCAGCGGTATCGATACGCATAAATTCTACCATTTTTACGTCATCGGCGGGAATTAGCATCGCCGAAACGCCCTTTACCGGGAAGCGTTCATCTTCAACCAGCCACTCCCCTTCGATTACGATGAAATGACCTCCTCCCAATTGGCTTGGCCATTCTCGGGGCCACCCGTACAGCCTGCGTCCGTCGTGGAAATGCAATACGACGTAACAATCATCGTTTTCGGCAAACGCGGAATACCATTCTGATGGATAGGATGTTTCGCGTGTTACTCTGGCCCAACGCAAGACCCTGTGAACCGCGTCGTGATTGGAACAAAAGGCTGCGATCATGGCTACCGCAGCAGCCACCGGAACTGGAAAGAACAACTGCCAATCCTCACGGCTGGCCACATGCGGCCACAGCAGACCTATTGCCCACGCCACTGCCTGGCTCAATATGGTGAACATCAATGCCTGTGCTACCTGCCCGAACTCGTTGGGCTTGGGATGCGATGTCAGCGAATAAAATATCGCCGACGCCACCAGCCCCGGCAGAAGGAAAACCAACACGCTGACTACTTCGTTGGTAGCCCAAATCATCGCGCTGCCCTATTCGCCATAGCATGACGGCCAATTACTGGCTGTCGTCCTCACCACTCGTTTCTACGGGAACTGGCATCGGCGGATTCGGGTTCTGTTCCATCTCCCGCTGGTACCACATGAACATCACGATGCCGGCCCCGATTATGCACATCATGTCGCCCGGAACCCACAGGGTCAGACCACCAAGCCGCTGGTCGGACAGGTATGAAAAACCCTCCCACGGACGCGGCAACTCCTGATAAGCGGAGTAGATCAGACCTTCCTGAAACGTGATGGCCGCCCCCAACAACGTGTTGGGCAGCACGATGAGTCCCAGGTACAGCACCCGCAGGCCGTAGTGCAGGCGCGACCGGTGCGGCTTGGGGTCAACCACGATCCACCAGAACAGGAACCCGCTGATCAGCATGGTGCCGTGCATCAACTCATGCACCCAGTCGTTGTGCACCGCCAGGTCGTGCGGACCGGGAACCTGCCAGAAAAACAGTAACCCCAGGAACAGCACAATCGTGAACACCGGATTGGTAATCTTTACGTATATCCACCGCGCCGCTGCCGTCCGCACGATGCGGCGAATCACGCCCTGTCGCAGCCACGTTGGCATCCCGCGCAGCATCGGCGTCAGCGGGGCGCCCAGCAGAATCAATAGCGGGCCTACCATGCGCACCAGGATGTGCTGGACCTGGTGGATTGAGAAGTAGTGCTCGGCAAGTGGCTCAACCGGCGACTGTAAGGCCGCGAACAGGACCAGGATGCCGGCGAAAAAGCTGGCCTTCTGCCAATTGCTGATGGGATGTGTGGGGTTTGGCCAGTTGTTCAGGCCGTTAATGTAGAAATACAGGGACGCCAGCAGGAACAGGCTGGGGACTGGATTGGTGATGAACCCCCAGGCGGTCAGCGGGGTCTGCCCCGGCGGGATCCCCTGATGTGCGGACGCAATCCCCACGCCTAGGGCCAGGGTCGCCAGCGCGCCGGCTGCGAATCCAATCGGTACGGCCCGCCGCATCATGCTGCCGTACTCTCCGACCTTTCGGCCCGCTGCCGTTGGTTCCGCCGGATGCGCCACACCAGGTATCCGGCGCCGGCGGCCAGTATCACCGCGACGCCGATGAACACGTAACCGGCCTCGGGATTGCCAGCGGGCGGAATGACGTTAAATTCAAAACCGTCCACCGGGTACGATTCGCCGCCGGGTTGCTCAATATCCAGCACCGTGTCCCAGACTCCCGGATTGTCCATTTTGACGGTGGCGAAATAGACTCCGGGGCCGACGGGGCTGGCGTGGGCATAGCCGGCTTCGTCGCTGCTCTGCCGGGAGGTGTGTACGGTGACTTTGGCATCGGGCACCGGCGTACCGGAGGCGGCGTCTCGGACCTGGACGATGAACTGGACGGATTGCAGCGAGGGGAGCGGCTTAGCCTCGACATCCACCACATAGGGGCCGGCTTGGGCCTCAGTGCGGCGCGTATCGGGGCCGATGATGTCCTGCGCCCACGCGCTGGCAGGCATAACCATCCCGATGCCCATAAGGACCAGGAAAATCAGCCCAACTGCGTTCGCAATCTTGCCGAACAACTGCAATCCACCTGCAAGGATATAGGGGCGAATGATCGTTCGCCCCTATATTGTACGCCATTGCCGGCGCCGAAGATTCCTGAATGCTTCGCTACGGCTGGAACGTCTTGCGCCAGATTCCGGGCGAGCCGGGAGCGTGCGTCATTACGTCCCGCATCCGGACGTTGTCGGGATGCGCTTCCCGCTGTTCCAGCCAGGGTGCAGTGGATGAGACCTCTGGGTTCTCGAACTCGTACACGGTAGCGTAGGCCGGTTCTCCGCGAACCGCCTTCCAGCGGCGCCCGCGGATGCAACCGGGCACTTTCTCGTAGTTCGGCACGTACACGCCGGAGTACCAGTTGTTCCACTCTTCGTCACTCTCGGCGGGAACGTCCATCCGACCGATTTGCAGCGCCGGAGACATATCGGAGTTTGCCAGCGCCTCCGACAGGCTGGTCGGGTGAATCATCGTGTACACGTTGTTGATCAGGGTTGTAGCCACCGCGCGAGGCCCGACTTTTTGCCCCCACGGGGTCGGCGGCCGATTCTTGAAAGCGTCGGTGTTGATCACGTCAGCGGATTCCAGCTCGTACATCGCCAGGTGCTTGGGGCCGCTGCTGGTGGCCTCGTAGCGGGCAGCGTTGAGCACGCCGGGCACCGATAGCAATTCCTGCAAGTGCTCAGTGTTGTACCACTGGTTGAACTCTTCCTCAACGTCGGCGGGGATTTCGCACCAGACCATCATCAGGCCGGTGCCGCGCATCTTTGGCATGGTGTGCCTCCTGTGGGTAATTCCTGGAGTCGGATTGATGGCGGGCAGTGTAACATAATCTACTGTGAACCAGAGTGATTCAGGTACAATATTTCGCCGCCGACCATATCAAAGGAGTGAATACAAGTGCTATGAACGGAAGCATATCGGAGGTTCGGAGATGGGCGCTCGGAGTCTTGATACTGGTGGCGCTTGCAATTGTGGCATGTAGCGACGCGGGCGGAGCGGAACTATCGGCGATTCAAGCCGATGTGGCGGGCCTGCGCGGGGAAGTGGCTACCCTGAAGCAAGACGTTGCTGCTGTGTCCCAATCCGCCAGCGCGCCGGACCCTGCGGACTCTTCCGCTGCATCCACCGCTGACATTCGCCGGTTGGAATCCGAAATCGACCGTATCGACAACGACATTGACACCAAAACGGCACAGCTGCAACAAGCATTGGCTTCCGGTGTACTCCAACCGCCGGCGACAGCTCACCCTCCGGTTCCATCTCAGTTGCCAGCCGGCTCACCCTTCACTTTGCAACTGCTGCACGCCGCTGACATGGACAGCGCAGTGGGGGCATTGGAGAACGTCGAAAACTTCTCTGCCATGTTGGACGGCTTCCGTCGTCAATTTCCCAACAACACTCTCGTGTTGAGTTCGGGAGATAACTACGTCCCCGGCCCCCGCTACTTCGCCGCCGGCGACGCTTCCAACGACGCCTTGTTGGGCATTGCCGGCAACGGTCGCGGCGACATAGCTTTCCTCAATGCCATGGGTTTCCAGGCGTCCGCCCTTGGTAACCACGAACTTGACCAGGGCACTGGAGCCTTCGCCACCATCATCGGGTCCGAAACCGATGATGGCAGAATCTATGCCGGGACCCGGTTCCCCTACCTGTCCAGCAATCTGGACTTCACCGCGGACGAAAACCTCGCCGGCTTGGTAGTTCCGGATGGGCAGGAGGCCATGCTGGTAGGGGGAAGCCTGGCGCGCACCGCGGTCGTCACGGTGGGCGGCGAACGCATCGGAATCGTCGGCGCGACCACGCCTACCCTGGCCTCTATCACTGGAGCCGGCGCCATCGCCGTAGCGCCGGATGACATCTTCGATGTGGACGCGCTGGCCGCCATTATTCAGGGCGCCGTGGACGAATTGGTTGACCAGGGTATCAGCAAGGTCATCCTGCTGTCCCACATGCAGCGCATTAACATCGAGCAAACCCTTGCCACCCTGCTGGAAAACGTTGACATCATCGTCGCTGGCGGTTCCAACACGCTACTGGCCGACCAAACTGACCGGCTGCGGCACGGTGACACGGCCCACGACACTTACCCTCTCACCTACCGTGCTGCTGACGACGCGCCCGTGCTGCTGGTCAACACCGACGGCGACTATAAGTATTTGGGCCGGCTGGTAGTGCAATTTGATCACGCGGGCCGGGTGATTCCCGGCTCCATCGACCCGTACCTCAGCGGTTCCTACGCCACCGACCGCCAGGGCGGTCAGGCTTTCTCCGGTCAGCCCATACCGGAGGTTAGCCGCGTCGCCGAATCCCTGCGCAGCGTCCTCGTCGCCCGCGACGGCAACATCATCGGTCGGACCGACGTGTACCTGGACGGTCGGCGCGCTACCGTGCGCACTCAGGAAAGCAACCTGGGCAACCTCACTGCGGACGCCAATCTTTGGCTGGCCCAGCAGGTTGATCCCGATGTGCAGGTATCCCTCAAAAACAGCGGCGGCATCCGGGACGCCATCGGCCTCGTCGTTCAACCGCCCGGCACAACCGACCCGGCGGATGTGCGATTCCTGCCGCCCTCGGCCAATCCGGCAACCGGGAAGCTGCAAGGCGACGTATCTCAATTCGACATTCAAGGTGCCCTGCGCTTCGACAACGGCGTCGTCATCGTGCCCCTGACGGCCCGGCAACTGGTGGAAGTCATCGAACACACCATCGCCGCTGACGACATCGGAACAACACCGTCCGGCGGATTCCCCCAGGTGGGCGGGATGCGTTTCAGTTTCGACCCGTCGGCCCCATCGGGCCAGCGCATCCGCTCGCTGGCGGTGATCGACAATAGCGGAGAGGTGAGCGACCGCGTGGTTGAAGGCGGCGAGTTGACGGGAGACCCGGAGCGCGTAATCAAGATGGCTACGCTGAACTTCCTGGCCAACGGCGGCAGCGCCTACCCGTTCCCGGTGCCCCATCCGGGTCGGATTGACTTCAGCGGCGAGGCCGGCCAGTACAACCCCCACGACACAGACTTCCCCGACAGCAACGGAAACGGCGTCATTGACGAGCCGGTCGCTGCCGCCGACCCGGGGTTGGCCGACGCTTTCGCTCCCGGCAAGGAACAGGACGCCCTCGCCGAATAGCTGGCGCACTTCCATGCGGAGATACCCTTCAACCAGCTGGAAACGAAACCACTGGATGACCAGCGCATCCAGAACCTCAGCATCCCCGGCAAAACCGATACCGTCTTCCGGTAGCTGGACACGGATGCTCCACCAGACACCTGAGATCGGGAGGTGGCGTTGCGCATCATCGGTACGGCGTGCCGTTTGAGGGGAGTCGGGTTGTCGTTGAAATGGGATTGCTGGCTGGCGGTGCAGCATAACGACGGCCATAGGGTTGACGCGACACGATGCGCTAGGTGAAACTTGCACATCGCCGGATACCGTGCGAAAGCAGATAGCGCGGTCAGTACACGATATGACGAGTTTGCTTGACACCTCCAGAGAACACCACGCGTCGCCGGAGTTCTCTACTAACGTAACCGCCAACCCCGGCGTAATGACGCGCCGGCGGGATCAATTGCTGGCGCGATTCGCTGACCGAATTGCCGTCAATCCTGACCTGTCGCGTTCGTTGGTTTCATGGCAATCCAACAAACATACTCCGGGATTTCGGTGGTTCAAATTCAAGGAAGGTTTCAGCGCTGGGCTGGTGCGCTATCTGCTGGGTTTTCTGGACGAACCCGGTCACCTGCTTGACCCATTCGCCGGCACCGGCATCGCGCCAATTACGGCAGCCCGCGCAGGGTGGCAGGGAATAGGCGTCGAGATATTGCCCGTAGGCGTTAATATCTCTAACGCCTTGCTGGCCGCCCCCGCCATTGACCACTCGGCTTTTGGACGGCAAGCGACGGCTTTCCTGAAATATGTCGCCACTGCTCCCGGCGCGCCGGCGGTGGATTGGTTCCCCCACATTCGTATCACCGAAAAGGCATTCCCGCCGGACGGTGAGGCCAAGATAGCGGCAGCCCGTAACTGGCTGCGTCGGACCGAAGCAGCGCCGGAGACCGAACTGCTATCGCTGGCTGCAATGGCAGCGCTGGAAGATGCCAGCTGGACCAGCAAAGACGGCCAGTATCTGCGCTGGGATCACCGCTCCGGGCGCAAACTCAAGGCCCGGATGGAAAAACGGCAAGTATTGCCTTACGAGGTCTCTCTGCGTAATAGGATTGACAATATCGCCGCGGACTTGCCGGCATTGGCTGGGCGTTATGAGGCTGAAGATGTACGGATTATCGAAGGCTCCTGTTACGATGTCCTGCCGGAATTATCTACTGACTCCGTTGATGCGGTGATTACCTCACCGCCTTACGCCAATCGGTACGACTATACCCGTACCTACGCGCTGGAGTTGGCATGGCTGCGTTACGATAACCAAGGCATCAGCGCGCTGCGCCAGCGTTTGCTGTCAGCCACCGTCGAAAACCGTTCCAAGCGGGAGCAGCTTGCGGCTGACCACGGCGCTGCGCTGGCCCGATTTGACCGGCACGGGGCGATTGTGGAAATAACGGACGCCTTGGAGTGCGCCAATCAGCGGGGTGAACTGCCCAACCCACACGTCATACGGTTGGTTCGGAATTACTTCATGGAAATGTCGGTGGTTATCGCTGAGCTCTCCAGAGTCTGCCGGTCCGGGGCGTCGGTTTTCATGGTGAACGACAACGTGCAGTATCACGGTGAAGAAGTGCCGGTGGATTTGATACTGTCCGACCTTGCCGAGCAATGCGGATTTCACACCAAAGCAATCTGGACACTCGCCCGGGGCAAGGGCAACGCCAGTCAGCAGATGGGACGCTTTGGTCGCAAGGAACTGCGGAAGTGCGTCTATTGGTGGGTGCGGCGATGACCAGTGATTATCGACGATTTACCCGGGAACTGCGTTCTCAGGATTTGACACGCACCTTGCAGAGACGATTGGATTTGCGGGCGCGGCAAATGGTGGCAGATTTGGGTGGCCAATATAGTTTTGCCGATAGCGTTGAATCGTATCTGATTTCCCAAGGAGCTTGGGAGCACGTGCGGAACTCGGGGTTGGATCCGGCCAGCGTGTTCTGCCACCCGGATATGCTGGTAGAGGAACCGTGTACTTCCTTGTACTACCGAGACATGAACGCATTGTCACGGAAGGAAGTGCAGGAACAAGTTAGGTCGGTAGATACTTGGGAACGCGATCCGGAAACTAGGCGACGAAAACCCCGCGTAGCAACAGAGGCGGCACAACAGATTGCCGGGCTGTATAACAGCTTCATGTCGACCATTATTGAAAATACTACCGATTGGACACTTGAAAACGGCTATCGCACCATGATCGCGTCAATAGGTATCTCTTTTGACGGATCGATACGTAACACGATGGGGGATTTGCCGGAACAACGCTTGCGTCGTTTATTGCTAGAGTACGTTTTCGAGAGTGGACTGTTGGTAACTCCGGCATACCCGGATATCTACTCGATACCAACCAACCCCGAAAGAAGGCGGTACAACCTAGCAAATGATTTTGTAATGGTCTTCAGCTCCGAACCCGATGTCGCTTTTTATCGCAGCGGTTCGCTGGAGGCTACGGTCGAAATTAAGGGCGGGATTGACCCTGCCGGCGTTCTGGAGCGCTTGGGTGCCGCTGAAAATCTGCCCAAGCAGCGATTGAAGTCAACTCTCGCTGCAAGAATTTCCTGGTTGCCGGCGTGATCACTCCCGAAATGCGACGACGGCTCGACCAAAGTCGCTTGTTTGAAAAAGATTTTCTGCTCGTTGAACTGTTGTCAAACGAAAATTTGCAATCCGAGTTCCTTGACGATATCTTTAATCACACCCTGCGCATCATTGCTCCGAACGCGTAGGATTCCATCACCATGACCTACCCCCTCCTCTCCGGCCTCCGCGTCCTCGAAATCGGCTCCATGCTTTCCGCGCCTTATTGCGGGAAGTTACTGGCGGATGCCGGCGCGCGCGTCATTAAGCTGGAATCACCGGACGACGGCGATTCATCCCGCCGCTATGGCCCCTGGCCCAGCGATGTCCCGCACCCCGAACGCAGCGGCCTGTTCCTGTACCTGAACTCCAACAAGGAAGGAATTACCGCCAACCTGCAAACCCCGACCGGACGCAACATCATGCGCCGCTTGGCAGCAGCCTCCGACGTAGTTGTTCATAACGTTGCGCCGGCGGACATGGAACGGCTGGGGCTGGACTACGACGCGCTGGCCGACGACAACCCCAACCTCGTCATGGCCAGCATCAGCCCGTGGGGACTCTCCGGCCCTTGGCGTGACTACAAGGCTTATGACATCAACCTCGCCGCCGCCGGCGGCATCTGCGAAGGGTTGGGTGAGGCTGACCGGGAACCGTTAAGTTTCGGCACTCCGGAAGTGGGTTACTTCGCCGGCATGGCCGCCGCATCGTCAATCGTCATGGCTCTGCTCGCCCGCGAGACTCACGGCGGCCAGCACATCGACATCGCCGAAGCCGAAACCATGGCCGGCCTTTACAACGGGCCGGAGGCGCTGATGGCGGTGTACCAATGGCGCGTTACCCGACGCACCGGCCACCACGCCCTGGATTTCCCGTATCCTAACTGTATCCTGCGCTGCAAAGACGGTCACATCTTCGTCGGCTCGCCGGAGGGACGCCAGTGGGGCCGCCTGTTGCAAATAATGGGTAGTCCGGAATGGTCCCAGGAGCAGCGATTCCGCAACCGTACCGCCATGAACAACCTGTACGCCGACGAGGTGGACGGCTACGTGGAGGAATGGCTCGCCGACTACGCCAAGGCCGAGTTGCTGGAGATTGCCCTGGAACACCGCATCCCGCTGGCCCCGGTTCGCACTTACGATGAAGTGCGCGCCGATCCGTCGTTGGCGGACCTGTTCGTGGTGATTGAACGCGACGACACTGGCCCGGTAGCCTACCCCGGCGTACCCTACAGACTGGCTGACTCCGATGCTGTCAATCCTGAGCCGGCCCCGACGCTCGGTCAACATAACCGCGCCGTGCTGTGCGACGAGCTGGGATACACGCCTACGGAACTGGTCAAGCTGTATCAGACTGGTATCATCTGAATGGTGCCGCCATGCTGCTGCGAATTGGAATCGTCTGTTTGGTGCTGTTCTTGGGCAGTTGCCTCATTGCCCGTCAGATTGCCCTCCGCAAAAACCACCGACCGGAGGTTATCTTAGCCGCCGGCATTGTCGTGGGCGCCATCGTTTTCGCTGCTCTTTGGACGGTGAGCCTGGTGTACCAGCCGCTGTACACCAAGATCGCCGCCGCAGTTACGCTGGCCGTGATGCCGGCCGTCGCGGCCTGGATAGTCCCGGAACGGAAACAAGAATGAACTGCGGGCAAAGCGATTCGTATGACTGAAAACACTACACACGGCAACGACGGCCAGGGCCATGGCGCTCTGGCCGGTTATCGGGTCCTTGACTTCGGCTGGGTGTTGGCCGGCGCCATCCCCGGCATGGTTCTGGCCGACATGGGCGCAGAGGTAGTCAAAGTTGAAACACGCCAACGCCTCGACTACATGCGCATGGGCCGCCCAATTGTGGGCGACCAGCCCGACCCGGAACAGAACCCCATGTTCCACAACGTCAACCGGGGCAAGCTGAGCGTTACGCTCAACATCAGCGAACCCGACGCAGTGGCTCTCGCCAAGCGCCTGGTGGAAAAGTGCGACGTGGTGATTGAAAACTTCTCTCCCGGCGTGATGGATCGCCTTGGCCTGGGCTACGAAACACTCCGCGCCATCAAGCCTGACATCATCATGGCCTCCATATCCTCCACCGGGCAGGACGGCCCGCTGCGCGACCTGCGCGCCTACGCTCCGTCAATCGGCGCACTGTCCGGCCTCGACAGCACTATGGGGTACGAGGGCGGCGGGCCGCTGGGACTCAAGCACGCCTTCGGCGACATCTGCGGCGCGTTGCACGCCGTGTTCGCCATCGTGTCCGCGCTGTACCACCGCAACCGGACGGGTGAAGGACAGTACATCGACGTGTCCATGCTGCGTGCCACGGTGGTAACGCAGGGGGCCGGGTTGATGGAACACGCCCTCACCGGCCGTGCCTTGCAGCCTCGGGGCAACTATGACCCGACGATGGTTCCCTACGGAAACTACCCTTGCGCCCCGAGCCCGGATGGCAATGATGACAAGTGGCTCTCCATCGCGGTTGCCACCGAAAGCGAATGGCAGGGTCTGGTCTCGGCAATGGGCAGCCCGGCATGGGCAAAGGACCAACGGTTCGGCAGCCAGTATCGCCGCCAACGACACCGCCGTGAGCTGGACGCCCTGCTGTCTCAATGGACAGCCGGCCATGACCCTGACGTCCTCACCGACCTGCTGCAAGGCCATGGCGTCGCCGTCGCGCCGGTGTTGAGCGCCGAGGAACGTCTGTTTCACCCCCACTTCATGGAGCGCGGGTTGTACCGCGACATCGATCACCCGGCCCTCGGCGCCGAACCCATCTTCAACCTGATGTGGGGGCTGAGCAAAACTCCATCGGCGGTGGGTCGCCACGCCCCGCTCATGGGCGAGCATAACCGGGAGGTGCTGTGCGGCACGCTGGGTTTAAGCGAGGCGGAACTGGCGAAGCTAGAGGAACGGCAGGTGGTATATTAGCGTCATTGGGGGCAACCGTATGCCAAAGCTAGACCTCCTATCGAGGACGATCATGTTCACCGTTTTCAGCAGGGCAAAATTCTCGGAGACTCGTTCCCGCAATATTCTGTTGCAGTATGCGTATGCACCGATCACAGTGGGGTTAATCGCTACAGTGTTAGGGTTCATAAGAAACGGATTTGTTCATGAGAATTTTTGGGCCGCGATGTCAATGAGTGTGGGAATTTTAATTTCCGGCCTATGCATCCTGATCTACAGCCTGAAAAAAAGGCGAACGATGTCGAGGCTCAAGGTACGGATCACTCTCCATGAATTTCAAGCGACCTGATAGGCATCAACAAGCCCTGGCCATATTGGCCATTGCAACTGCCGCAATTGGAGTTAGCCTCTTCGGAGGAGGATTGAATTTGGACCGGCCTTCGGATGGATCGACAGGCTCTTTTCTTTGGCTGACTATTAGGAAAATCTTTCGCGATTTTGTTTGCGGTCGCGGCATACTTTCTCGTATTCACTTCCGTAATCCGAATTCTTGGTCTTGAGCGCCCTGTTACTGGACAGGAGATCGTGAGCGGTCCGTTGTTGTGGTTGTACTGGGAAATGTTTATTCTTGCGTTGATATTCATGGCGAACGCGTATATCACGTTCTTCGCATAGCGTGTCACCTTCTGACTGTAATGAGGACCGGCAATGACGCAGCAACAACCCCAACAACAGGTCGTAGAAACCCTCCCCGAAGTGGAGGGCGGTATCTCCGACGAGGCCCTCGCCGCCGCCCGAGCCATGATCGGCGTGCGAATGCGCACCGAGCAGTACGTCCGCCAGGCCAACCTGGACACCATGCTCAACTTCGTCAACGGCATCGGCGACGCCAATCCGCTGTTCCGAGATCAGGAATACGCCGCCTACTCCAAGTACGGCAGCGTCGTCGGTCACCCCTGCGCGCCCTACATGCGGCATTGGTCGGGCCGAACCCGTTGGGGCCTGCCCGGCGTCCACGGTTTCTTCGCTGGCAACGATTGGGAGTTCTTCCGCGTCCTTCGACCGGGCGATGCCGTCAACTGCGTGGAGCGCGTGCTGGACGTGCAGGAAAAGCAGAGCCAGTACTCCGGCCGGCTTGTCATCCAGTACGTGGAAACCACCTACTCCAACCAGCGCGATGAGGTCGTCGCCCGCGTCGTGGGCTGGTGTACCCGCCACCAGCGCCGCGCCTCCCGCGAGCGCGGCAAGTACGCCGACGTGCCAAAGCGCCACGAGTACACCGAGGACGAACTGGCGGCCATTGACGAGCAGGTGCTCAACGAAACGGCACGAGGCGGCCAACCCCGCTACTGGGAGGACACCGAAATCGGCGAGGAACTTCCCACCGTGGTGCGCGGCCCCCTGTCCTTGCAGGACGTGAGCGCCTTCCTGGTGGGCACCGGACGCTCCAGCGCCCACGGCGTCCTGCTCCGCGAGGCCATGCGCCACCCCAACCACTTCTTCCGCAACCCTGAATCCGGCGGCGGCCTGGAATATACCGGCATCGGCCACCTGCGCGATTCCGTCGCCGAAGCGGTCGGCGTCCCCGGCGCCTACGATTACGGCCCGCAGCGCGTATCGTGGCTTGGCACGCTAATGACCAACTGGATGGGCGATGACGCCTTCCTCAAGCGGCTGCGCGTGGAGACTCGCCGCTTCAACGTCTATGGCGACACCCAGTTCCTCAAAGGCCGCGTCTCCCGCAAGTACCTCCACGACGGCAACGCCCTGGTTGACGTGGACATCTGGGCGGAAAACCAGCGCGGCGAAGTAACCGCCCCTGGCATGGCCACCGTGCAGCTCCCCTCACGCAACCCCCACAACCCCTGGTTCACCGACGGCAGTCACCTCTCCCTCCGTAACGTACCCCTGCCGGAGGAGGCGCCCCCAATACTGCCAGTTTGATAGTATGGAGGATAACGACGAAGAGCGCAGCGTAACTTTCTTCTCATGCCCATACTTGGGCGGCCTCGTGGAACTGAATGATGAACGCGAGCGGCACATCAGAGAAAAGCACTCTGCAATGCTCCCTGACCTTTATCGCTACATCGCTACAACCCTGGCCGAACCGGAACACATCCAGCGCAGCCAAACCCACGATAATACCCGCCTATTCACGCGATGGGACGAGTCCCGTGCCAAGTACGTGATTGTGGTCGTGGTCAGTGATGTCGACCCGCGCGACTGGATTGTCACTGCATACATAGCTGATAAGCCGGCAAAAGGAGCTACCGAATGGATACGAAACTAAGCTTTGACTACTCCACCACGGCAGACGTTCTATGTATAGAGAAATGCCCCACTTACCCTGGCCAGGAGACGGAGGACATTGAAGACTTGATTATCGCCAGGTTCAATCCTGACACTGACGAAATCGAGTACCTGGAAATAATCTTTCCCTCCAAGCGTATCGTGAGCCGAGCCCCGTTCCAGTTAAACATCTCGGTTGAGCCTGGCTATATCTGCGGCAGACGCGCCGCTCCGGAATTCGACTGCCTCGTAGAGCCCGGATCGACGTGGCTCACCATACCCCGTGCCGCCGTCGTAGGCATGGAGTTTGACGTGCGACCACCCAAATATCCGACGTATCCCGGCAACCGCCCTGCCGACATCAGGCGGTTTGAACTACAACTCGCCGCGGCCTGATGCCCACAACGCTGGACGTATTGCATTTGGGGTCTGCGAGTTAGCCCCGTGAACTGAACTCGCCTCTCGACGCCAGCGTGGCTTTGCAATCATCTATCGCTGCTCAAAGTGGTATCAATCCGCCATGACCGCCATTGCCAAACCCGCCACTACTGCCCCCACCGCCATCGCTCCCGACGGCGCCATCGTCCTGCGTCTCTCGGCCCTGGGCATCGATCACCGCGCTGACGATTTTCCCGCGCGGTTTATCGAGTTCTGTGAACAGAACGACCTGTACGAGATGGAAATCACCGCAGAGGGGGAATTGCTGATACTGCCTATGACCGGATACCGGGGAAACAAGCAAGAACTTTACCTGGCCACCTTCCTGGCCAATTGGGAACTCGCCAACGGCGGCAGCGCGTCGTCTCAAACGGTCCGTTTCCGCCTCCCTTCCGGCGCAGTCTTGGGCCCGGATGCCGCCTGGATAACACAGGAACGCTTTGACGCATTGCCGGATCTGGAACGGGATACTATCATCGAAGGCGCTCCAGATTTCGTCGTGGAAATCCGCTCGCGCACTGACAACCTGCGCCCACTGCAGAACAAAATGGCCCAGTGGATGGCCGGCGGAACCCGCCTCGGTTGGCTCATTGACGCTCGGCTACGACAGGTCCATATCTATCGCCCGGGTCTTTCAGAGCCGCAGTTACTCGATGACCCGGACATCCTTGACGGAGAGGGCGTGCTACCCGGATTCGCCTTCCCGGTACGACAGTACATCTTCGATATATGACCGCTACCCCGCCTCCCACCGCCCTCCCCCACCGCCGCGGCCGGGGGGTTGGCGCCCGCCGACCCGGGGTGGTAATAAGAAGTGCGGGGCC
>VXOG01000049.1 GCA_009840165.1 Chloroflexota bacterium | reverse complement strand
AGGGAATTATATACAATTTTAGCCAAATTCGCTTGACGTTCGAGCCGCTTTTGGCTAAAATACTGCCATAAATCATACCGGATTGGGTGCGATTATGGCGACGAAAAAAGGCCCCGGCAAGTCCTACCGCAAGGGCATCACCCTGGTCGATGTGGTCAACAAGTTCAACACCGACGAAAAGGCCGAAGAGTGGTTCATCGCCCAGCGTTGGCCCGATGGCGTAACCTGCCCGTTCTGCGACAGCGACAACATCGCCGAAGTCGCCAACCGGAAACCCCAACCGTTCCGCTGCCGCGCCTGCCGCAAGCACTTCTCGGTCAAGACTGACACGCTGCTCCACAGTTCCAAGATTCCGCTCCACAAGTGGGCCATCGCGTTCTACCTGTACGCCACCAACCTGAAGGGCGTGAGCAGCATGAAACTGCACCGCGACTTGGGCATCACGCAGAAGTCCGCTTGGTACATGGCTCACCGGATACGCGAGATATGGGACGATACCGCCGAGCGGTTCGCCGGACCCGTTGAGGCTGACGAAACCTACATCGGCGGCAAGGAAGGCAACAAGCACGCCAGCAAGAAACTTCGGCAGGGGCGCGGCGCGGTCGGCAAGACGGCGGTGGCCGGCGTCAAAGACCGTGAGACCGGAAAAGTGAGCACGGCAGTCGTGCCATCCACCAACCGGACCACCCTGCAAGGGTTCGTGGGAGAGCGGGTTGCAGACGGGGCGATGGTGTACACGGACGAACACGCCGCCTATCGCGGCTTGCCTTACCCACACGAGGCCGTCCGCCACAGCGTCGGGGAGTATGTGCGGGAGATGGCGCACACCAACGGGATGGAATCCCATTGGGCGATGCTCAAACGCGGCTACATCGGTGTCTATCACCAGATGAGCGTCAAGCACCTGCCCCGCTATGTCGCCGAGTTCGCCGGCCGGCATAACAGCCGTCCGCTGGACACCGCTGACCAGATGGCCGCGATGGCGCGGGGAGCGGACGGGAAGCGCATCACCTATGAGGGGCTGATTGCGTAATTCTTATCGGCGACGCCTTCTGCGCCGCGCACGTTCCCATGCGAGCGCACTTCGACGAGTTACACGAGGGCCGATGACGCGCATCCGACCTCGCCGATCGTTCCTGCGATGCTCTCCGGCGCGGCGTCGGGGATTGTTGGTGACGCCAACGTATCCGTCGGGGTAGGTGTAGCGGTACGTGTCTCTGGGTGCTTGCCTCGTAGCCATGAAAATGTCCTCGCTCCCGAAAACTTGAAGCGAGGACTATTGATTCTCGTCAGCACCCCGGCTAAAATCCGGGATGTCTAGACCTTCCGAGTGCCTGGTGCTTCAGGTGTTCGGCATAGCCACTTTGGTGCTCTAACACCGGGGTGGCTATTGTGATGTTAAGGTGTGCCGCGCATTATCGCACAGCGCGGATGTGGCGGCAATGACGCGAACAATGGTCGGATTTATTCCAGGGTCGTGAGGTCCATCTGGTAGAGTTTGGGCGCGTTTTCGCCGGTGTTGGAGATTAGGGGTCGCAGGGCAAGTACAGCGACCTCGGCGTCGGCGGGAACATCAAACGCCAATGTCGCATCGGTGTATTTGTACCCCGGAGGGAGGTCGTATTCTGGATTCCAGCCGAAAGCGTTGCCTCGGTCGGTGCTCAACAGGAAGTAGGCGCCGTCGAGTAGGGACACGTCGAAATCGAAACTGTTGCTTGCATCGAAGGACACCGTGAGCCATTTTCGGCCCGACGGAGGGGATTCGACCTGCTCCGTGCCGTCTTTGAGTTTGAAAGTGTAGGTATCCGGCGTTGCAAAGGAATTGAGGGTGAAACTGTAGAGTCCCCACGTCGCCTTGTCGCCGGTTCCTAGATAGCCTTCGTCGGGAATCGTCAGGCCGGTGATGGGACAGATGCCTTCGCCGTGGCCTGTGGTGGTGTCGTTGATGAGAACCGCCACTTGCGATGTCAGCCCATTGTAGTCGCCGTTTCCGAGGTTGCGGTGATTGAGAGGGTGACTTGCTCATGTTCCGTGTCTTCGTCCTGGAAGGTATGGACGGTGAACGTACGGGATTGGTTGGCTGTGCCCGATTCGACAGTCAGGGTTGTGGGCGTGGCGATGGCCTTTGCCGAGTTGCTGGACTGGATGACAATAGTTACATCCGCGGCTGGGTCGGTGGTGAATGAGAGGGCAAAGGTCTTGGATGCGTTTTCGTCTATCAGCAGGGCCGGCGGGTTGAGTTCCAGGGCAGGCTTTACCCTGACTTCGCCAGCAGGTGGCGGGTCGGGCGCCGGCGTGGTCGTAACCTTGTCCGACCAATCGGACCAAGTGGGGTTTTCACCACCGAACCGGGTCATGGTCGCGGCGACGATAGTGTAATAGTCGCCTCCGGGAACCAGGTTGATGATGCTGTGACTGGTGTAAGTGGCCGGGATGGTAGCGTAGTGGAAGGCGTCTTCCCACGAGCGGCCGGCGTCCTGGTAGTCCTGAAATTCGGCCATGTTGATCCAGCCGACGATGTAGAAGTGGGCGCCGGATACCGCGTCCCAACTGACGTTGAGCGTGCCGGGTGTGCTGGGGACGATGACGGTCAGATTGGAGGGCCGGACAAGGTTGGCGGGAGCGGCGGCGACAACGCCGACCAGCAAGAAGGCGATGAGGATTGACCCGATGCCGGGAAAGATTCTCTTGAACATGGATGCTCCTGTGGTTTCGGTTGGTGGATTGCGAGGGAAAGCAAAAAGCAACCGACCAGCAGGCGGCGCACGCGCGTCCGGCAGTTGCTTGACCCGGAGGCCGAGTGGTAGCATAGGCACAGTTCGCCCCCGATGGGTGCGCTACTGGCCGCCGGAATGACGTGGAAAGCACCGGCGGCCAATTCATTGACAGCCGGAGGGGAGAGGCGGAATGCGCCTGTGGGAACCCCCTTGCGACCGTCAGGAGCAGGCTACTTGCCACAGCCGCCGTTTCCAAGCACGAACGCCGCAAGGAGGCACGAGGTGCCTGTCCTCACGAAGTAGGATGTTCATGCTTGGCCCTGGCCCGATGAATCGGACAGAGCGCGGCTGTGGCGGGGGCACTATACCATACGGTCAGAAAAGCGCGAACAATTGGACGCGCCTACGGGTTCCTGTGTACAATGCGAACGGAGAGGAGCAGAGACGATGCCACGCAAGACGAAGAAGGAAATGGGGCGTCCGATACGGGGCTACCCGCCTCGAATTGACGCTACCCCAGAGCAAATTGCCAACCGTGTGCTCAACGGGGGCCGACCTAAATCGCATTATGGCCGGCGCACCTATCGGTGTAAGGATTGCAGGGAATCAGTCCGTTATCCGGATACGATGCACGAGGACGGGCGCTGCTCCAAATGCCACAAGAAGGCCCGGCGATAGACCGGGCCTTTGGCTAAAATTGTATATAATTCCC
>VXOG01000060.1 GCA_009840165.1 Chloroflexota bacterium | reverse complement strand
AACACAACTCCATTCTTCTGGCGGCGAATCCGGGCTTGGGGGTGGGTTTTTGGGGGGGGGGGGCCGGGGGCAACCCGGGGGGGGGGGGGGCCGCCCGCGAAGTCGTAGGCTGCGCACCGGCTTGGAACGCCGGCTTCAGCCGGCACAGCGGCCCGCAGGGCCGCAGTCGTGCAGGCGGGCGTCACTCATAGTGCTCGAACGGCAATTCGATTCCCAAGCCGAGGTCCTGCACCGCATGGACGACGACCTGCGCGGGGATGCCGGCATAGTGCGGTGAAAAGGCCTCGTCGGCCCCATACAGGCCAGTGGCATCCACGCTAGCAAGACCCACCACGTAGCCGTCCTCGGAGACGACGGGGCCTCCGCTGTTCCCAGGTCTGGAGATAGCGGAGTATAGGAACAGCCTCTCCCCGGTTAGTGAAGCAACCGCTTGGTTCGTCACCGCTCCTTGCTGCATCGTCAGGGACGCATCTCGGAGGCCGGGGAGCTTCGGGTAGCCAAGCGTGTAGACGGTCATTCCCACCACAGGCGCTTGCATGAGGGCTCCGTCTAGCGGAGACAACGGCGGTCCCTCTACTGGGACTACAGCGACGTCAACACCAGTGTGTCGCCGAATCGAGCCGTGGTCGACCGCGTACTGGCTCCCCTGGAATGTCTGCCGCGGATTCACCGTCATGTCGGATACGACGTGACGGCAGGTCAGGATGTGGCGCGAGTCGACCACGAGGCCGGTTCCGGCGACTTCATCGCCCTTGGCATTGGTTCCCGTGATGTGCACCAAGCCGGGTTCGCACAATCTAAAGAGATATTGTGGCCCGAGCACGGGCACCAATCGGAATAGACCCCGCCGGGCATCGTGCGGTGTCAAGGCGTAGATGTAGTGGTTCTGGAGTCCCGTGACTGACGAACTGCCGCTACCCACGTGGACGAGAAGTCCGGTGGATACCATCCGTTCCAGGATTCGTGCGACGCGGAAGGCATTCGGCGCCTTCGGAAACACGCTCTTGACGTGCAGGTACTGGAGAAAATCGGCTGCAGTAAGCGGCGTCGGATTCCCCTGCTTCGACAGTGCCTTGCCAATGGTCGCGTGGTGCGCTGCGATTTTCTTGACGTTGAAGAAGTCGCAAGCCAATGCAACGAGTTTTAACCTCGAGTCCAGCCCCCATGGACCATTCATAGTGTGTGGACCGAACAATGACGTGTCTGCCACGGTCTGCGATGACCCCCGCATGTCTTGCAGCGATGTCAGATTCGCCACACGACCTCATCGTATTCGCGCGATAGGAGAGCGTCAACCGAACGGTCGAGTTGCGTCGGAATGAGGTGGTCTACCCCTGACGGGACTCTGAACACGAACTCCCAATCGTCGGCAGGGAGCAACGCCGGGACCGCGTCCATGCCCTCTTGGGGCCGTCGGTCCAAAGATGCTGGCCCTAGTGTGAGAGTGATGTTATCATATAGCAGTATCAGGCATCATGCGTACGATCATCCAACTCCCCGACGAGCAGGCAGAGCAGCTTGCAGAGGTGTCCCGAAACCAGGGAATTTCGCGCGCCGAGGCGGTTCGGCGCGCCCTAACGCGATACCTCGACGAGCATCGGCGGCGGCGTCAGGAAGACGTGTTCGGGATGTGGCGCGGACGGAGCGAAGACGGTCTCGACTACGAGCGCCAGCTTCGGAAAGAGTGGCCCTGAATGCAGGCGCTGCTAGACACCAACATCCTGATTGACTATCTCGGCGGGATAGCGGAAGCGCGCGACGAACTCGCGCGGCACGAGGACCCTTCGATCAGCGCAATCACCTGGATGGAGGTGATGGCCGGTGCCGCAGATCAGGAGGAAGGTGCACGACTCCGGTCGTTCTTGTCCGGTTTTCGGCTGGTTCCCATTGACGAGGCGGTGAGCGAACTCGCGGTCGCCATCCGCCGCGACCGTCGGATTCGCCTGCCCGACGCCATCATTTGGGCTAGTGCCCGCCACATCGGAGGCCTGTTGGTGACCCGAAACACCAAGGATTTCCCGGCCGACGAGCCGGGCGTCAGAGTGCCGTACTCGCTCTGACGGCGGGCGCCGGTGCGGCGCGACGCGGATTACGGGAGTTGCTGGATGCGAGGCCGGAAGACCTCGTGGAGCCGATCCAAGTTGGTGACAAGCCATTCGTAGCAGCCTTCCTGCTCATCGGGGTCTCGCCAGTCCACAGACTTCCGAAAATAGATCTTGCGCTGCTGTACCCCCTCTTCGGAATACCACTCCGGTTTGGGGCTAAACGAGTCATCGATCTCACTGCGTGCTTCGTTCAGTTGATCGAAGTGGTGCTTCGCGTCCTTGCTGTAGATCACGAACTCGGCGCGCACTTCGCGTTCTCCAGAGTCCCAGCCCCTTGCGGCGGCGATCGCATTCAACCCGAAGCCGTCCTTTCCGATGCCCATGCCCATCCAGTTTGTTGGTTGCGGAGCAATTGGGACGATCCGCTTCGCGTGGCCGCTGGCGTAGTCCCTGAATCCCCTCCAGAACTCGAACTGGGCCTGTGTTGTGGGCGTCAACTTCTTGGCCGGCAGAGACTTGGTCCATTCGTTGGGCATCGCAACCACTTTGAACCGCGGGGCGTAGCGAGAATCATCGATCTTTCGGACCTCAATTTCGATCCCGAAGAAACCGATATCGGCACTCGTGTGCCGGTTGAGCCATTCGAGCGCCGCACGGTGCTCTCGGGTGAACTGCTTCGCGATCCAGACCACCGTCAGAGCGTCGAGGCCTGCGGCATAGGTGAGGATCTTGCCCAAGTGGTCGTGATCGGTCCTTTCCAACTGGCTCTCGATGACAACTCGGCGGTTGTTGGCGGTGTTCGTGGCGACGATGTCGGCGGAGTACCCCCCCACGCTCACTTCCGTGGCGGGTTCTTCTAGGGTTAATCCAAGTGCTTCACCGAGCCGCGTAAGGTTGTCTGGCTTGGCAAGCCAAGGCGTGAACACGCCGGATTCATCCCCCCATATTTCACGCGGGTCGACCGTTTCCGGCCAAACGAGACTCTTGGTCCGGTCAATCATCCAGCAGGCGGTAACTCGCTATGTGGATTCGCCCTGCATCGCGCGCCAGACCTTCTCAGGCGTGAGTGGCGTATCGAGATGCTCCACCCCGTAGGGCCTTAGCGCGTCCATCACGGCGTTGCAGACGGCGGGCGTGGAACCGATGGTGGCGGCCTCGCCGATGCCCTTCACGCCGAGGGGGTTCACCGGCGTCGGGGTGACGGTGCGGTGCAGTTCGTACTTCGGCAGCATGTCGGCGCGGGGGACGGCGTACTCGAGGAACGTTGGCGTCAGCAGATTCCCCTCCGCGTCATACACGGCGTCCTCGTAGAGCGCTTGGGCAATCCCCTGGGCGAGTCCGCCGTGGACCTGCCCCTCGGCGAGCAGCGGGTTGATGACCTTGCCGCAGTCGT
>VXOG01000030.1 GCA_009840165.1 Chloroflexota bacterium | reverse complement strand
CGGTAGGTGTGGGGGAAGGTGGGGGTGGAGTCCATGTCGAGTACGATGGAGTATGAGTTGGGTATGCGGTGTAAGTCGGTACCGGCGTATCCGTAACTACGGTTTGTGTTACTGCCGGCGCACTCTGACCGCAGGCTATGGCTGCCAACATGATGATTAGCACAAGAATAGCGCAGGCGCATTTGGACGTAAGCAATGGGAACTCCCCTTGCAGTAGGATTGAGTCGCCTGTCGGAGTGAAGCCGACGCGGTTGGTACGAAAGGCAAGATTGGAAGCCAGATGTCACTGGACAGCCTCAATCATCGAAATCTTGGCAATCCTGCTTCTGCCCATCATCCCTTGAGGTGTTCCTCGAGGAACACTAACGTCCGCAGCAGCAGTGGAAGCAAGTCTCAAACCCGATCCACCTGCCGCCCGGGTTTTGAAGCGTACTACGTCATGACAAACGACACCACTGATAGGATTGGAAACTATCCGCCATCGGACGGCTCCAATCCTGCCAATCATCAAATCCCGAAAACCATGATTCCGACATTTATCCCTTCAAGTGCTCGGCGAAAAACTCCAGCGTCCGCGGCCATGAACGGTCGGCAGCTTCCTTCTGGTAGCGAGGGCCGGTGAAGTCCATGAAGGCGTGGTCGGCGTCGCGGTACACGTAGAATTGATGCTGCTTGTCCAGCCGGTTCAGTTCCTCGTCGAACTTCCGCATGTCGTCCTGCGACGGGTTCTCGTCAACCTCGCCAAAGTGGAACAGCATGGGGCAGTTGATGTTGTTGGCCAATTCGAAGGGCGGCGTCTCGCCCGCGCCCCAGGTCACCAGGAGGTTACCGCCGTAGTAGGGCGCGACGGCGTTGATGTGCGGGTTGGACGCCGCGCCCAGCCAGGCTACACGCCCGCCCATGCAGAAGCCGGTGATGCCGATCCGGTCGGTGACGGCGTCGTGGTTTTGCAGCCATTCCACGGTGGCGTTGATGTCAGCGACGATGTCCGGGTCGCTGAGCACGTCCCAGGGACGCGGGCGCGGGTCGGCGTTCATCACCTCGTCCGAGTTGCGGTGGTACAGGTTGGGCGCGACGGCGGCGTACCCCTCGCCGGCCAGCCGGTCGCAGATGGTGCGGATGAACTCATCCACCCCGCCGCCGTGCTGCGCCACCACCACCGCCGGATAGGGCGCGGTGAATCCGGCGCTGCTGGACGGTACGCTGGCGTACATATCCATTTCGCTGCCGTCAACAGTGAGTTTTTCCCAGAAACTGGCCATTGCGATACCTCCTGATTGGTTAATACCAGTTATAGGTTGCGTCGGGTCTCTGCGACCAAGCACGCTGTCCCTTACTCCTCATTGCCGGGCCGAGAGCTGTCATCTGGCGAGCCCACTCCGCAGCGTCTGTATGATGCCACATACCATGTCCAGGGAATACCCATTCCACGTTGAGGGTAGCGAGCAGATCCATGGTCTCCGCCAAAACCTCCCAAGAGTGAAAAGTCTGATCTGGGAAAACGTCAAGCTCGACGCGACGCTGGTTCCAGTGCAAGGTGTCCCCGGTGAACAACAGACTGTCGTCGATGTGATATACCACGTGGCCCAAGGTGTGCCCGGGAGCGGGAATGGACAGTGCGCCGGGGGAGATAGGGGTAGATCCGTTGCCGGCGGTCAAATCAGTGGCCAGAGGAGCGGCGTCGGCGTCAGCCTCGCCAATCCAAACCCGCGCGTTATAACGCTCGGCCCAGCGGTCATAGTCGGCAACGTCGTCGCGGTGGGTGAGCAGGACGTGAGCAACGCCGCCCAGGTCGTCAACCCTAGCGGCTAACCGTCGGGTGAACCGGGGAGAGTCAACCATCAAATTTCCTTCGGGACGGGTCACCAGGTAAGAATGCGCGGCGAAGGATGAGAGCGCGTTGCTGCCCAAAGCGAACACGCCGTCGGTGAGAGGGTAAGGAAAATGCCGGCCGGCTCAACGGGCTGTTCAAGGTTGCCGATTGACTTGGTGGGACAAGCAGCGGCGGCACGCCACATGGCGGCCTCTTGCTCCGGGGCAACGGGCTGGCTAACGATTACGGAGCGGCCCATCTCGTCCATTCCGATCAGGCCTGGAGCCCAGTTGCGGGCCGCGTCGCACCGTATGCAACGAGTGTCCACGAACCACGGACCAACGGCATTGCTTGGATGGGACTGGTCGAATCTCGGCATAATCAAGACCTCTCTGGCACAGGCTCCACACCAAAGCCGGGCGGTATGAGATTATCCCTTCAGGTGCTGCGCAAAGAACTCCAGCGTGCGGGGCCAGGACGCCACCGCCGCCGCCTCGTTGTACCGACCGCCGGCGGGGTTCATGAAGGCATGGTCGGCATCAGGATAGGTATGGAAGGTGTGGTCCTTGCCCAGCCGGGACAGCTCGGCGTCAAGTTTCTTCAAATCGTCCTGTGACGGGTTCGCGTCGATCTCGCCGAAGTGGAACAGCATGGGGCAGTTGATGTTGTCGGCCAGGTCGAAGGGCGGCGTCTTGCCGGCTCCCCAAGTGGCCATGATATTGCCACCGTAGTAGGGCACGACAGCCTTGAAGTTGGGGTTGCTGGCGGCGGCCAGCCACGCCACGCGCCCGCCCATGCAGAAGCCGGTCACGCCGATGCGGTCGCTCTGCACGGCATCGTGATTGAGCAGCCAGTCCACCGTAGCATTGACGTCGGCGACGATGTCGGGATCGCTGAGCAACGTGGCCGGGGCCGGACGCGGTCCGCCGTTGGCCGACGCGGCGATGGCTTCCTCACTGTGGCGGTGGTACAGGTTGGGCGCGACGGCGGCGTAGCCCTCGGCGGCCAGCCGGTCGCAGATGTCCTGAATGAACTCGTCGACGCCGGTGGCGTGCTGCGCCACCACTACCGCAGGGAAGGGCGCGCTGAAGCCGGCGCTGCTGGACGGCACGCTGGCGTACATGTCCATCTCCGCGCCGTTAACAGTTATCTTTTCCCAAAAACTAGTCATGATTTCCCTCATCCTCCGATGTCGATTTCGTTCCTGGCGGCCCAAGCCTGCTTGAATATCCAGTTCAGGATTGAGCTAATGACAAGCAGTATCAATGCTGCCCCGATCACGCCGAACGCTGGGATGCCGCCGATTTCGAACACTGTCTCGGCGGCATAATCGAGACTGACCATGACCACTCCGAAGAAGAACAGCACAATCCATATAGCATACAGAGTGTTCATGTCAGCTGCCCAGCTCAGCGAATACCGCGATGACCACCAACGTAATAGCGGCGCCAAGCAAACCCATCAGGACTGCGAAGGAAACCGCCCACAGCGGTCCCTCATCCAGCACTGCAAAGAAAGCCAGGCAGAAAAACCCGACACCGGTTGCGCCGGAACAAAACCATCTGGCGAGACTACTCATTTGCGTGGTTCCATGCTGTGGTATGCAATGACCATGAGCGCGACAAGCAAAATGCCCGCCGTGCCGGCAAGTACAGCAGACAGCAGCGCCCGCAAAAATCCTAAGTCCTGCGTTGCCGAAAAAGTCATCCCGGCCGCCGCAAATCCCACGAGAACCGCCAATATCAATGCCGTGATTTTCAGTTTCATGGTCTGGCAATCCTCGTTCCAACAATGGCAGCCTGCGGCTGTTCCAATCTTACACCAGCCCCTCCGCGCGGACCTCCGCCAGCGTGGCTTCGAAGGCCGCCAGTGTTGCGTCAATGTCCGCCTCGTTGTGGGTGGCGGACACCAAGAAAGCGTCGCGGCCCATGATGTCAACGCCGTGGTTCTGCAAGGCGCGCTTAATGCCGGTGACCGCAGCGGATCCGGCGGCAGCCTTGATCTGACGGTTCGCCTCGGGACCGAAGTTGTGGTCAAAGTCGCCGTCGGCCAGGGTGAAGTGGATCATGGACGCGACGCCGTAGGCGTGGCCGTTCACCTCCATGCGGGTGAACACCTCGTTCAAGCCGGCCTTGAGCCGGGCGGCCATGGCATCGGCGTGCTGGTTTATGGGCTCGGCGGCGATCATCTCCAGGCAGGTCGCGCCGGCTACGGCGGACAGCGGGTTGCCGTTGAAGGTGCCGGGGTGATAGACGCGCTCGGTGTTGTCCCACTCAGGATCACCACGCTGGGCGATCATATCGACAATATCCGCCTTGCCGCCCACCGCGCCGCCGGGCAGGGCGCCGGCGACAATCTTGGCCATGGAGGTCAGGTCGGGCGTGATGCCGTAGCGCACCTGCGCGCCGCCGGATGATGCGCGAAATCCCGTAACCACCTCGTCGAAGATTAGAACCACGCCGTGCTGGTCGCACAGCGCCCGCAGGCCGGCCAGGTAGGTCGGCACGTCAAAGGGAAGCTGACCGTAGTGCGCCCCGGTGGGTTCCAGGATGATGGCGGCGATGTCGGAATCGCGCGCCATGGCCTGCTCCACAGCGTTCAAGTCGCCGGCCGGCACGATGACCATGCTGCCCCAGGACTCGGCGGGTATGCCGGGAGCGGGACGATCCGAGCCGGCCATGGCATAGTCGTGCCAACCGTGGAAGTGGTCCTGGAGTTTGATGACCTTGTTGCGGCCGGTGTAGGCGCGGGCCAGGCGCATGGCCATCAGGGTGGCCTCGGTGCCGCTGCTGTGGAAGCGGACGCGCTCGACGGCGGGCATCAGGTTCATAATCGCCCTGGCCCAGCGCAGCTCCTCGTCGGTGCAGGCGCCCAGGTGGGTGCCGCGGCGGATCTGCTCGGCGACCGCGTCGGCGATGGCGGGGTGCGAATGCCCCAGAATCAGCGCGCCGTGGCCGGAAACGTAGTCGATGTACTCGTGGCCGTCCACGTCCCACTTGCGCGGCCCTTGCCCGTGGGTGATGTACAGCGGGAAAGGCTCCGCGTAGCGGTTATCGTGGGTCACGCCGCCGGGGAAGATGCCCACGGCTTCTCGGTAACGCTCTGCGGAGCCGGGGTGAGTGGCGATGTACTGTTCCAGAATGGTGGGCATTTTCAAACTCCCTTTTTCGGGTGCATGGGACGTTGGGGACAAACTGCGCGGGATGGTCGTGGTTGCGGCGGCCAGGGAATTCTCTGCCGCTATCAGCAGACTGACAACGATTTCGGAGAGTCTTCCCTCGCTGGCCGTTACCGCCTCGCCGCGAAAATGGGCTTCGATAATCTCCCGGTCTTCATCGTCAAGGCATTCCATGAATGCCTCCGTATCCTCTGGCAACTGTGCGGTGAGCTCCGCCAGCGACAGGGGCCGGCGACGCGGGGGAATCACTGGATTCTCCTCCAGCGGCAGACCAAAGTAATTGAGGGCGGCGTTGTACAGCATAGTTGCGACACGCGCGTATTCCTCGTCACTGACCGGAGACCATTCGCCGCGATTGAGCGATTCGATGATTTCGCGTTCTTCGTCATCAATATAAGGGTAATCAATGTGAATCATAACTTCTCTTCGATGGCAATATCCTCGAACGCTATCATCCGCTGTCGACGTATCAAGTAATTCTTGTCATCCGACTAAGTGAAAATCATCGAAGCTCCACACTCACTAGCTATGGGTTATCCACACCAGCGCACGCTGATTCTAGCACAGCGCGAACCCCGCGATTATTCTGCCTCCGCCATCAGCTCCGGGGGCTTCTTGATGAACAGGAAACACGCTCCGGCAGCGAAGGCGCAGATGGCGCCGGGCACGATAGCGTAGTCGTAGTTGCCAAACCGGTCGGCGACCCATCCGGCGTACACCGGCGACGCCACCAGCGCCCAGGCGTAGGCAAACGTTATGTATCCCCGCAGCGTGGCGAACCGGTCACGGCCAAAGTATTCGCCCAGCGCCGCCCACACGATCACCCCCGCGCCATCCATCATGCCCTCGCACAGTATGAATCCCAGCACCAGCGTAATGCCGATGGCAGTTTGCCAGTCTCCCAGCCACAGGAACAGGTATCCGATCCCCTCAACCGTCAGGCTGAAGAACATGATGCCTTTCTTGGAAATGCGGTCACCCAGGTATCCCAACGCCAGCCGGGACACGAAGTTGATGAAGGACATGACGCCGATCAGATTGGCCGCCATCTGCGTGCTCATTCCCTTGTCGTCAACCAGGATTGGGAACAGGCTGACCAGGATGCCCAATGTGGCCGTCTGGCGCAGGCCGGCGCCCAGCAACAGCAGCCAGTAGGCTTGCGTCCGCAGCGCTTCTCGCGTCGTGTAGTCGCGGGTCTCTCGCGGTGCGGCAGCGCCCCGACCGGCCCGTGTCGTCGGCGGTCGAGTTGCTCCGTCGGGCAGTAGGCCCATATCCTCGGGCTTGTTGCGGAACCAGATGCACAGGGGCAACAGGATAATCGCGTAAAACCCGCCCGACGCGATCAGGCCCCACCGCAAGCTCGACTTGTCGATAAGCAGGTTCATCGTGGGAATCAACGCCAGCCCGCCCAGGGACGACACCGCCGCCAGGATAGAGATTGCCAGGGAACGCCGTCGCTGGAACCACTGGTTCAGTCCTGCAAAGCAGGCGTGCTGGAACGCCATGCTGTTGCCCAGCGACACCAGGCCCAGGTAGATGAGCGCGAAGCCCCAGAAACCCGGCAGCCAGAAGGCCATGATCGCGTATCCGACTACGGCGATGAGCAACGACGGCACCAGCACGGCGCGGTTGCCCCACTTGTCGATCAGCCAGCCGGCGACCGGACCCTCCAGTCCACCCTCGGCGCGGGCGATGGAGAAGATCAGGTTGGTCTGGGCCTGGGTTATGCCCAACTGGTCCCGGATGGGAATGACCAGCACGCCGAACCCGCGAAAGAAAATACCGCTGGCAAAGAAGGACATCACCGACGTGATGGCCACCATCCACCAGCCGTAGAAAATCCTCCCGTCCGGTGACTGCTGGCGTGGAGCGGCGCCTGTGTTGTCTGATACGGCCACTGATCAGCCTGACGGTTGCGCAAAATTCAACCCGCCAGAGGCGGGCCAGCGCGCAACGGATGGCAGTGTAACCGTTCTGTCACATAGGGGCAAACGTCGGGTCGGTGTTCAGGGCCGCTCTGTCGCCCCTCGCCCGTACTCTGTTCCGAGAAATTTCGACAGTCGAGCGGGTTGGCAAAAGCCTATCCAACCCTCATGCCTACTGGACTGTGGAATCCTTTGGCTGAACCAGCTGTAACTACTGTAAAGTTTTTGTTTAGGGCATTTACAGTAGGTTTATAGTAGCCGTGCTGGCTACCACAGTGCCCGCAATGAATCGCGTGATTCCTCAGCAACAAAATGAGACACCCATCTAGTATGTCCATTCCGGATTCAATAGTACAATTGCACCAAGCCGACGATTACCGTATCGTAGTCACGGTGTTTCAAATGGTTCGCCATATTATCCACGCCGACCTGGACGCTTTCTACGCCGCCGTGGAGCAGTTAGACAATCCCGAGCTGCGCGGCAAGGCGGTGCTGGTGGGCGGCCGGCCCGAGGGCCGCGGCGTTGTCGCCACCGCATCCTACGAAGCCCGCAAGTTCGGCGTCCACTCGGCCATGCCCATGGCCACGGCGGTACGGCAGTGTCCCGATGGCATCATCGTGCGGCCCCGCTTCGACCGCTACCGCGAGGTGTCCGCGCGAATCATGGACATCTTCCGCGACGTTACGCCAATCATCCAGCCGGTATCGCTGGACGAAGCCTACCTGGACATCACCGACGCGGCGGCGGAGCAGCCCCCCATCGCAATCGCAATCGACATCAAGAACCGCGTCCGCAACGAAGTGGGGTTGACCGTCTCCGTAGGCTTGGGAACCGGCAAGTGCGTCGCCAAGATCGCCTCCGATTTCCAGAAGCCCGACGGGTTGGTGGTGGTGCCGGAAGGAGCAGAGGCGGAGTTCCTCGCTCCGCTGCCGGTGGGCGCCCTGATGGGAGTCGGCCCCAAATCGGCGGCGCGGCTGCGGGACGACGATGTCCACACCATCGGAGATCTCGCCGCCATGCCCGACAGCTGGTTCGCCCGGCGGTTCGGCAAGCGTGGCCCCAGCATCCGCGACCGCGCGCGCGGCATCGACGACGAACCCGTGCAAACCTCCCGGGAGGCCAAGTCCATTAGCAGCGAGACCACGTTCCCGCAGGACCTGAGCGCGGCAGAAGAGATGCGCCCCGTCGTAGAGCGGCTGTCCGGCAGCGTGGCCGCTTCGCTCAATCGCAAGGGGCTGACGGGCCGCACCGTTACGGTCAAAATGCGCCTCTCCGACTTCACCACCTTCACCCGCCAGACCACGCTCTCCGAATCAACCAACGACGATGCTGCCATCCTCGCCACCGCCTGGACCCTGCTGGAACGGGAGATGACGCCGGGCCGGGCCTTCCGGCTGCTCGGCGTCGGCGTATCCGGCTTTGCGGAGGCCGCGGAACCCGATACTGAGGACGCTCCGCCTGAGGCTCCGACGCCACAGCAACAACCGTTGCGTTTGTAGCTGGTTACCGGAACAGGTCCTTGTCCGGGTCTCGCACGATGGCGTGGCTGTCAGCGTCTTCCATCCGCTCGTATGGGTAGCCCTTGATCAACGCCACCGGCACCCCCAGCAGCTTGCCTGTAACCAGTTCCGCCGTAGCCGCCAGCTCATCCGCAACCGCGATGGTAGTGGTGTGCAACTCGTTGCCGTGGGGATCAAACTCGCCCACGTAGCTGATCACAGGGTTGAATCCGGCCACACCGATGGACACGTTGATCGCCCCGTTGCGCCACGGCCTCCCAAAGGTATCCGATACCAGCACGGCGGCATCCACCCCCAGCCGTTCGCGGATGGTGTCGCGGATGCGTCGCGCCGAGGCGTCCGGGTCAACCGGCAGCAGGCAGATGGCGTTGTCTCCCGGGATGTTGGAGGCGTCTATGCCGGCGTTGGCGCAGATGTAGCCATGGTAGGTCTCGCTGATTATCACCCCGCGATCCATCCGCACCACGCGGCGGCTCTCGCGCAGGATCATCTCGGTGTGGCGCGGGTCCCGGCGGTGTCCTTCGGTAATCGCCAGCGCCAGCGGCGAAGCTTCCACTCCGTCGATGGACATCACGCGGCCCTCGGCCTTGGAAACGATCTTCTGCGTCACCACCACCACGTCGCCGTCCTCGATGGGCGTACCCTGGGCGGCGGCAGCGTCAATGATCTGGCCGGCCAGATCGTCTCCGGCCTGCACTTCGGGCAGTCCCTCGATTCCAACGGCGCGAATCTCCGGCGGCATGGCGCACCTCTCCAGTACGAAAGAATGGTTGCTCTGCAATATGTCTAGCCTGACGCTACCAGTGTACCACCCGCGCAACGGTGAAAGTTGGTTGCAGAGGCGCCCGGGCGCGCCTCCTGCTTGACACCGCCGCCGCCGCTCACTACGCTTGCCGTACTTGGAAACGCGGAGGGAACGCGGCTATGGCTACGTATGATCTGATCATTAAGGGCGGCACTGTCATCGACCCTACCGAGGGTCTTCACGGCGACCTCGATGTCGGCATTGCCGACGGAAAGATCGCCGCCGTCGCCGCCAACCTGTCCGCCGATGACGCTACGCGCGTTGTTGAAGTCGCCGGCAGATATGTCATCCCCGGTCTAATCGACCTGCATACCCACGTGTACGAAGGCGTCAACGGCAACGGCGTCAACGCCGACCTGGGCGGCGTCCGCGCCGGTGTCACCACCATGGTCGATGCCGGCAGCAGCGGCTGCGACACCTACGGCGGCTTCCCGGCGCACATCATCCCCAACAACCATACCGAAATCATCCCCTTCCTCCACATCTGCCGCACTGGCCTGGCCACCACCCCCGACATCTTCGCCCCCAGCAGCATCGACCTGGAGCGCACCATCCAGGTGGTGGAGGAGAGCAACGGGACGATCCGCGGCATCAAGGCACGCATGGTCTCTCCGGCCCTGGAAATCATGGGCATGGAGATGCCACGTCAGGCCAAGCGCGCCGCTCGGGAAGCCGGCGTCCCTCTCATGGTGCATATCGGCGACACCGAAAAGCGCTATCCCGCCGAGGTCATCCGCGAGCTGCTCCCCATCATGGAACCCGGCGACATCGTCACCCACTTCTTCACCGCCAACCCCGGCGGCGTGCTGGACAGCGACGGCAAACTGGTTCCAGAGGCCCGCGAAGCCCACGAGCGGGGCGTATGGCTGGACACCGCCCATGGCCGCGCCAACTTCAGCTTCGACATCGGCGAGCGCGTCCTGGACCAGGGAGTGGAGCCTCACTGCATCAGCACCGACCTCACCGTCCCGGGCCGTATCCGAACCGTCCACAGCATGACCGAGATGATGACCCGCTTCCTCGCCATCGGCTTCACCCTGGACCGAGTGGTGGAGATGTGTACCATCAACCCGGCCCGTGCCATCGGCGAAGAAGACCGCCTGGGCAGCTTGGCGGTGGGCAAGCAAGCCGACATATCGGTGCTGGACATCGAGGATGGCGACTGGGTCGTGTACGACGTCCTCGGCAACGGCCGGCAATCCGAGCGCGCCGTCGTGCCGGTATTGTCCGTCAAGCGCGGCGAGGTTTTCGAGGCCGGTTGGGGCCCCCGCCCGTGGGGATGGACTCCCGACAGCGCGTAAGCATGGTTCACGATATTACCAAACAGCATCAACAGGATTGTATTGAATGAGTTTTGAAGAGCTCACGGGCTTGAGAGGCAGCTACGCAACCAAAGAGAGTGCCAAGATGGTTGAAGTGATACTGAGTTCGCCTCGCGGTTTTTGCGCCGGCGTCGTCCGCGCCATCGACGTGGTCGAGGAATGTTTGGAACGGTTCGGCCCCCCGGTATATGTGAAACACCAGATCGTCCACAACCCCTACGTGGTTGCCGAACTGGAACGCAAGGGAGCCATCACCGTTGAGGAAGTTGACGAAGTTCCCGAAGGCTCCCTCGTCGTTTTCTCCGCCCACGGCTCACCGCCCGAGGATTTTGAGCGCGCCAACGAACGCAACCTCCGCGTCATCGACGCCGTCTGTCCCCTGGTTACCCGCGTCCACAACGAGGCCAAGAAGTACCACCGCGAGGGCAAACGGGTGTTGCTGGTCGGACACCAGGGTCACCAGGAAGTTCGCGGCACCATGGGCCAGGCCCCCATGACGCTGATCAACGACGCCTCACCCCTGTCCGAGCAGGCCGTCAGCGCCGATATCGAGTGGGCCCCCGATACCGAGGTCGCCGTCATCACCCAGACGACCCTGTCCGTAGGCGATACCGCCAGCGCCATCGGCGCAATTCAGGAGCGCTTCCCTGCGGCAGTCGTGCGCAACGACATCTGCTACGCCACCACCAACCGCCAGGACGCCGTGACCCAGATGGCCGGCCTGGTTGACGTCGTGCTGGTCATCGGCGCGCAGAACTCGTCCAACTGCAACCGCCTGCGCGAAGTCGCCGAAGCCAACGGCACGCCAGCCTACCTCATCAACGGCCCCGACGAAATCAAACCCGACTGGCTCGTGGGATGCAGGCGCGCGGGAATCACGTCGGGCGCATCCACGCCGGAGGTGCTGGTCGAAGCCGTGATCGAATCCCTGCGCCCCGAGCGCGTAACCCTGCTGGAAGGCGCTGAGGAGGACATCACCTTCACCCTGCCCAGGGAGTTGCGGTAAGTCGGCCGGCTCCGGTCATTGTGATATGCGGTTACCGTTGGCCACGTAGGTCCAGCGAATTTTGTTCATCCCAGCGTAGTCTTCGAAATCCTGGCTGATAATTTCTGCTACCACAGCGGGAATTACTACTTCTCGTCCCATGAGCCTTTTGACGAGCGGAGCGCGCTCAACGGCCCGCCGTACATCATCGTAACCGGCAGTGTATGAAACTTCGATAGCGAACATTACCGGATATCCGGATCCGTCAATCCCCTCCATCACAAAATCTATAGCGGTAACCCGGTCGGCGTCTTCTTGGGAAATAATTTTGTTCCTGACTCCGGCAACTGCGTAGTTATTTATGTCGTGTTTTTGGATCAGGTTCATCAGCATACCGAAATGCGACAAGCGGTTGAAAACGGCAAAAGCGGTCCGCTCGACGGCCAACTCAGTCTGCCAGCCCTTGATGACCGACAAATCCTGATTGGTGCGCTGTTGTTGCTCAGTAAGCTGGTCAACGCGCTTGCCTATGTCGGCAACGATGGACCGAATTCCTGCCATCTCTTCACTGTGGACAGCCGCGGCTTCGGCTTGGGCAGCAGCGGTTTCAGCCAAGACGCGCTCCACGCGGTCCAAGCGGTCTTCTTCTGGTTGTTGCGCAACAGCCATAGTCGTCGCCCTTCTGAGTCGCATTCCACATACTATTGTACAGGATGAATCACCGGCATCACCCCTACCACTCCGCCCGCGGCGGCCGCTCCATCAGCGCCGGTATGCACTCCGCCGCCGGCAGTCCCTCGAACAGCACCCGCGACATCAGCCGCGTTATCGGCATGTCCACTTCCAGTTTTTCCGCCATCTCCAACGCCGCCACTGTGGTGTTCACACCCTCAGCCACCGCGTCCATGCCGGCCAGGATCTCGTCCAGCGTTCGCCCCTTCGCCAGTTCTTCACCTACTCGGCGATTGCGACTCAACGGGCTGCTGCACGTCGCCATCACGTCGCCCAAGCCCGCCAATCCCGCAAAGGTCATCAGCTGAGCGCCGGCCGCTATTCCCAACCGCCCGATCTCGCTCAGTCCTCGCGTAACCAGCGCGGCCTTGGCGTTATCCCCCGCGCCCAGTCCGTCCGCCATGCCGGCCGCCAGCGCGATGATGTTTTTCAACGACCCGCCCAGTTCCACGCCCACCACGTCGTCGCTGGTGTACACCCGAAACGCCGGCGACATCAGCGTATCCTGCACCAGTTGGCGGGACGATTCATCGGATGCCGCCACCACTGTCAAAGCGGGCTTCCCCCCAATGACTTCACCGGCCAGGTTGGGACCGGACAGCACCGCAAACCGGCCCGGCGAATGATTGAGCAGCTCCTCGGCTAGAACCTCGCTCATCCGCAGTCCGGTCGGCAGCTCCAGCCCCTTGGTAACGCTGAGCACCACCGCATCTGCGGGTATATGATGTCTAATGCGCCGGAGATTCTCCCGAAACCGGTCGGAGGGTACGGCGACGATTACCAGACCAGCGTCGTGTAGGGCTGCCGCCGGGTCGTGCTCCAACGTAAGGTCATGGGGAAAGGAGACGCCAGGCAGACGACGAGTATGTTCGCCGGCGCGTCGCAGTTCGTCAGCCTCGTCAGCCCTGCGGCACAGCAGGCGCACGGGAACGCCGGCCCGTGCGACCAAGATGGCGAGGGTAGCGCCCCAGGTAGTGGCGCCGAGGACGGTGGTTGGCAACGGGTCGTGGTTCAGTGAAGAGGTCAAAACGCACTTCAATGGGCCGGCGGCTGTGAGTCGCCGGCCCGAATTGCGCCGGGAGTCGCGGACTAGTTATCCGCGCCCTGCTTGGTGTTGAAGTGCGGCATCACGTCCTGCGCGAACCACTCCAGCTGATCCATGGAGGCGCTGGTGGGCATGCCCATGTTGGTAACGCCGATGTTGATCTCTTCAAGACCTGGGTACTTCTCCTGCACTTCCATCAACTGCTCGGTAATACGGTCCGGCGGCCCCACCAGGTACTGGCCGGCGGCCACCGACTCTTCGATGGTCGGCATCTTCAGACCCTGTGGCACCGGGCGGCCAAAGGCGTTCAGCGCATCCAGCTGCTCCTGAGTCAGCCCGGCAATGAACCCCAGCGGCCCGAACATCTTGACCCGTTCTTCCATCCACAAGCGTGCCTGGTCCATGGCCTCTTGTTCGGAGTTGGCAATCTGCACGGAATAACCGACGGCCAAGCCCTCGCCCAGCTCCCATTCCTTGCCGTGTTCGGCGTGAATCGCCTGCCAGCGATGGATCACGTCGTCGCTGGCGCCGCCTGTCGCCGCGCCGCCACCGATGATGCCCTTGATGCCCCACTTCGCCATGAAGTTGATCGCCCGGTCGCTGGCCGACACCACCGGCTGCCACCACTCGACGTCATACTTGGGCCGCGGCACCAGGGTAATCTCTTCCAGGTCGTACCCGCGATACGGCACGTTCGGCGGGATGTTGTAGTGTTTGCCGTGATGCGAGAAGCTGCGCTGGTTGAATGCCTTCCAGATGACCTCAACCTGTTCCTCGAACAGCTCCCGGTTGGCGTTCTGGTCCATGATCGGCGCGCCGAACGCTTCGACCTCGCGCGTGTGGTAGCCGCGACCCACGCCGAACCGCACCCGTCCGTCCGTCAGCCAGTCCGCCGTCGCGTAGTCTTCGGCCAGGCGCAGCGGATTCCACATGGGGTTGATGTTGAAGCCGCAACCGAAGCGCAGGTTCTCGGTCAGGTGCGCCAGATGCACCCACAGCATCAGCAGGTTCGGGATCACTTCGTACCCTTCCCGCTGGAAGTGGTGCTCCGCCGCCCAGAACGTATCGTAGCCCAGGCGATCCATGGCAATTGCGATCTTTTCGGCCTTCTCAATCCCGCCGCCGGCCAGTTCCTCGTCCGAGAGCCAGCGGTCGTTGGCCGGTGTGCCCTGGTAGCCGGGGTTGTCCATGTCAACGTTGCCGGCCCAAAGGCTGCCAAACTTGGTAATCATGTAAAGGGTTCCTCCTTGTGGGGGTGAGTTGTCAGTGTAGGCATGACCGTAATGTTAGCGGGTTTCGCGGGTGATGTCAGCCCGGTCGCCGCTTACCGCAAGTCGCGGAAGAACTCGCGCATGTCGGACACCAACTCGGCTGGCTTCTCCAGCGCCGCAAAGTGGCCGCCGCTGTCCATTTCCGTCCACCGCTGTACGTTATAGGTGCGCTCCGCCCACGACCGCGGCGGCGTGGACAACTCTTTGGGAAACACCGCAATCGCGCACGGTACGTCGATCCGATCCTCCGGGCCGAAATACCACAGCGTCCGCCCGTTCTCGTAGTACAGGCGCGTGCTGGAGTTGATGGTCTGCGTAACCCAGTAGATCATCACCGTGGTCAGCAGGTCATCCTTCGTGTACACGCTTTCCACGTCGCCGTTGCAGTCGCTCCACGTCCGGTACTTCTCCACAATCCACGCGCACAGACCCACTGGCGAGTCGTTCAGGCCATACGCCAGCGTCTGCGGCTTGGTGCCCTGGATATGCGCGTAGCCGCCCTCGGCCGCCGCCCAGGAGACCCGCTGGTCAATCATCTCCAGCTCTTCATCAGACAACGTGGCCGCGAAGTCCCGTCGGTAGCCGCCCTGTGGCGTGCCGATCACCTGCTCCAGCCGCTCGCGCATACTGAGCCCTTGCAGACTCGCGCCCTGGTAAGGGATCGCCTGCGTCACCGACGTGGTGTGAATCCCCAGCACGTGGTCGGAGTGATGGAATCCCAGCCGCGCGGTCACACCGGCGCCCCAGTCGCCCCCCTGGGCTGCGTAACGCGAGTAGCCCAGCTCGTCGGCCATCAACTTGTCCCACAGCTCGGCGATTCGCCGCGTGTTCATCCCACGCTCTCGAGTCTGCGCGCTGAACCCGTACCCAGGCATAGATGGCACGACCACGTCAAACGAGTCCGCCGGATCCCCGCCGTGGCTAGCCGGGTCGGTCAGCAGGGGGATGATCTTGTGCATCTCGTAGATGGAACCGGGCCAACCATGCGTCACGATGATCGGCATGGGGTTGGGCCCTTTGCCCTTTTCATGGATGAAGTGGATACCCTGTCCTTCAATGGTGGTGTAAAAGTTGGCGAAAGCGTTCAGCCCGGCCTCGGCGGTCCGCCAGTCAAAGCCATCCCGCCAGTACGCCACCAGTTCCTTGATGTAGTCCAGGTTGGACCCGTAATCCCATTCGGCCCCGGGAATCTCATCCGGCCACCGAACGTGCATCAGCCGGTGCCTCAGGTCCTCCAAAACGTCATCCGAAACCGAGATCGTGTAGGGCTGCGCCGCCATAACAAGCCTCCGCGTCAAGTATTTCCAATCAAAGTATCAGAGTGTCGCGCCGGGCGAACACGCCCGGCAGTTTAGCACAGCCCCAAGCGCAAGGCAGGCCGTGCGGTGTTTGTCAGCCCGTTTTGCCAAATAGCAAGATGAACCCAGAGGTAGGCAAAATGTCAACACCCAACGTGCAGCGCGACCCAATTGAATCCCGCAACAGAGGCCCATCGTTAATGCGCCTTCCAAATATCGGCTGGTTCAACGCTGCAATGTTGGCTATGGGGACTACCGCAGCGATTGGCTTCCTGGTGGCGCTTGGCGGCGCTTACTTGGCCGCCATTCCCAATCCGGGAGCCATTCTCGCTGGGACCATAATCGTCCTCCTGGCGGCAATCGCATGGATAGTAGCCGGCCTGTTCGTGATCATCAGCATCGCCGTAGGCTGGTTTACCTCCTGCGGTAAAACCACATCAGAATCTCGTACAAACCGAGAACCCCAATAATTGTCAGCGCGATGATGAAAACCAAGGTCAGTGCTCCGTGCGCCAAAAGTATCTCTTTGACCATCGCCACAGGCAAGTCGTCCCACATCACCTGCTGATTCACCAGCAGGTCAATCCTGTCTAATATCGCCACCAGCGAAGCCCCGACCGCGAATAGGCAGGCCGGGCGTGTCGGCAACGACCTAAACCATTTCCATTGGACTCCAGCTTCCTGACTATTCCGCTACACTCGCCAGAAAACAAATTTTATAAAAACCGCGTAAACACCTGGTTCGCCACCAGGTACGCCTCCTCCGCCAGCCGCAGCCGGCCGTCGTCTTCCCACATCAGCAGCCCCTCAGCCGTCAGTTCCGCCAGCTCCCGTTCATAATTGGCCGCCAGGTCAATCCCGACCCTCGCCGAAGCTTCCCCCACGTCCATTCCATCCAGCAGGCGCAGACCTAGGAACATCGTCTCCGCTGCCGCCGTCGCCTCGTCGATAACCTCCAGCCCGTCCACCGTGGGCACGCTCTCAATGCCGGCCGCCGTTACCGACTCCCACCGGCCGGCATTCGCCGACCACTGCCCGGCTTTGCGCGCGTAATCTCGCGGCGACCGCACCGTCCAGAACCGGCAGCCGTCCGCCGACTCCACCGTGCGCAGCGACGAATGAGCGCCCGGCCCTACGCCCAGCCATTGCAAGTTGCGCCAATAGGCCAGGTTGTGCTCCGACTCCCGCCCCGCTTGAGACCAGTTGCTGATCTCGTAGTGCTCATAGCCGGCGTCCTTCAGAGTTGACCGGGCGAGGTCGTACATATCGGCCGCCAGGTCCTGGTCCGGTTCCGGCAATCTGCCCTGCTCGACCCAACGCTTCAGCGGCGTTCCCTCCTCCAGGGTCAGCGAGTACATGGAGATATGCTCTGGCGATTGCGCCAGCGTCCGCTCTACGGTGTCCCGCCACTGCTCCAGCGTCTGCTGCGGCAGGCCATACATCAGGTCCAGGTTCACGTTGTCGAACCCGGCTCGCCGGCAGGATTCCAGCGCCGCTACCGCCTCGGCAGCATCGTGCCGTCTCCCCAGCATGGCGAGCAGACCGTCGTCCATGCTCTGCGCGCCCATGCTGATGCGATTGATCCCCGCAGCCCGCAGCTCCGCACACTTCGCCGCCGTCAGGTCGTTGGGGTTGCACTCCGCCGTTATCTCCGCGTCGCTACGCACCGGATACGCATCCGCGATGGTCTCCAGGATCCGGCCCACGTCCCCGTCAGGCAGGTAAGAGGGCGTCCCGCCTCCCAGGAATATGGTGTTCACCGACGGCTGCCCAAGCGCCCGCGCCCACGCTTCAATCTCGCCCGAAACCGCCGTCAGAAAATCGCCGAACTGGGACTCGATGCCCTGGTACGTGTTGAAATCGCAGTAAGGGCATTTGCTCAGGCAGAAGGGGATATGCGCGTAAAGCGATATGCTGTTGAGTGACTGTGTGGACTCAGACATGGATGCACCTGCGGGTAGGGGCGGGTTTGAAACCCGCCCCTCTCGTCATTCCCGCGAGGCGGGAATCCAGAAAACTTTCGGTCAATCAGCGTCCTCCCCCTTCATCAGCGTCCTCCTTCGGACGGGCTTCGCCGTCCACCACGCTGTCCGGGTCCCGGTCCTCCGGTCGAGGCGGTGGCGGCTCCCCCATGTGTTCCCGCACCACCGCAGGCGGACACAACTTCCAGAATATGAAAAGCGCCAGCCCGAAGATGATGATATCGTCGTAGCGCCCCAACCCAAACGGAATGTGGTCCCGAATAAAATCCCACGGCCAAACCGCGTAAACCAGCGCCAACGGAATCAGCAACTTGAGCAGGATGTTCACCCGGGGGTCCTTGTGCAACAACCACACCGCGCGGACGAACTTAATCACGCGCGGCGCCAACTGTGGGCCGAACATCAATAGCAGAGGCCAGAGAAATCGCAACATCGCAACACCGCCTTACCACTCGATGTTAGCACATCTCAAGGTTCTGTCAGCGGCTCTCCGGGACTAACGCGGGATCATCTGACTTTTCTCCTTGTCGTTGCGAGCGTCCGCATCTGACGGACTTCAACCTCGCGGTATAGCGATAATAGGTTCTAAAAACTGTTGACGCCTACGGAACGTCGGTTCTATAATCGCCTGAATTGAGAACGCACGTTTCGGAGCGCTTATGTACGGAGTGAACGCCGTTGCCCCCGACAAACGCCGCAGCAAGGACCCCGGTATCGAACACTACGCCGACACCGGATGCGAAGTCGCGCGAACCTGCCTGGAATGTCCCCTGTCCCGCTGCAAGTTCGACGACATGGCCTGGTTCATCACCTATCGCCGCCTGGCCCATGATTTCCGCATCGCCACCGCCATCCATTCCGAAGGTCTGTCGGTAAAAGAGGCGGCTCAACGATTCTCGGTAACCCCACGCACCATCTTACGCATCCTCAACCGCTGCCGCCGCGCCATGCGGGAGCTGACCCCGGAAGAGGCCGCCGTGTTCGCCTCCCTGACGGTTTAAACACGTACGACACTCATCCGTAGGGGCGAAGCATGCCTCGCCCTTACCCTTGCCAACAATGCGCCGGGAGAATGTCCCACTGCAATGGAAAATAACGACCACCGATCAACTTGGCGATTTTTTGACGGCTCGGTATCAATCAGCGTCAGTATGCTGCTGGCAGTTCTGGTTGACGGCTGTACTCTATGCAGCCGGCTACCGCTGCTGAGCTTTCTGAAAAGTCTCACAGAGCGGGAAGACGGGATTATAATAGTTGCAACGCTGCTGCTGTTCCCCACTACGGCGGCGCTTTACGGAGGTTTCGCAGTGTTCTTTGCAGCAAAGGAAGCAGTCGAAAGAAGGGCCAAGGCAAAAGGCCGGCAGGAAGGCGTGCGAGCCGAGCGCGAGCGCATCAACAAGGTGCTGGCGGAAACGGAAGAAGGCGTAACCCTTACCCCGGAACTCATCCGGAAGCTGACTGGCGAAGACCAATAGGGCCGTCCTGCGTCCGAAAATCTGATTCCTACCCTCGCGGCAACCCCAGCCCTCGCCCGGCCACGATGCCGCGTTGCACTTCCGAAGTCCCGCCGGCTATCTTGTGTGAAAAGCTGATCATCCAGTTCTCGGGGAGCCGCCCCTTCAGCGGCGCCCGCGCTTCATCCCGCGCCAGCGCCCCCGGCATCCCGGCCACTTCCAGCGCCGCGTTCGCCGACCGGTGCAGCGTCTCACTGCCGAAGGCTTTGCTCATCGACGCCTCTTTGTTCGGCACCAGTCCCTCGCCCTGCATCCAGGCCACGTTGTAAGCCATCAGCCGCGCCACTTCGCACTCTACATAGCGGTCCGCCAGCAGATTGCGGACCCAGGGCATCTCCGTAACCTTCGTCCCATTCCGCGATAGATTGCCGGCGTACTCGCGAGTGTCATCCAGCAGCCTCCGGGCAATGGCCGAATAATCAATCCCCGAGCGCTCAAAGTCCAGCAGCGTCACCGCCACGTACCAACCCCGGTTTTCTTCCCCCACCACGTTGCTGGCCGGCACCCGCACGTTGTCAAATATCACCTGGTTGAACTCGTGCCCGCCGGCCATATTGATCACCGGCCGCACTTCCACACCCGGCGATTTCATGTCCACCAGGATGAAACTGATGCCGCGATGCCGCGGCGCTTCCGGGTCCGTCCGCGCCAGGCACATGATCCAGTCCGACCGGTGCGCCAGCGTCGTCCAGATCTTCGCCCCGTTGATCACGTACTCGTCGCCGTCCCGCACCGCCCTGGTGCTCAACGACGCCAGGTCCGAACCCGACTCCGGTTCGCTGTACCCCTGGCACCACTGGATTTCGCCCCGCGCAATGGGCGGCAGATGCGCCCGCTTCTGCTCCTCGCTGCCGTGAATCATCAGCGTCGGCCCCAGCATCCTCACTCCGAAAATATCCCGGCCTGGCGCCCGCAGATAGGCCAACTCCTCGTTGTAAATCGCCGACCGCACTGGCGAGGCATCTTGCCCCCCGTACTCCTCCGGCCAGTGCATGGTCAGCCAACCCCTATCGGCCAACCTGCCCCGCAGGTGCATGGTGAAGTCCCAGTCGTACTCCTCCGGCCAGCGTCCGCCGCCTTCCCAATCGTCGGGCAATTCTGACTCGATGAACTGGCGTAATTCGCCCCGAAAATGCTCGTCATCCGGGGTAAAGCGATACTCCAACGTGGCCTCCTTGTCTCCCTGGAGAATCTCTAAAACTCCCTCTCCCCTGGTGGGAGAGGGTTGGGGTGAGGGGGCCGGGGTCGCTATATTGGGCCCCGTTCAAATGCCCCGCTTTCGTCAAGCATCCACCGCCACGCAGGTTACCGTGCGCACCACGCCCACCACCGTGTGAATCTTCTCCGTCACCAGCCCGCCAACTACCGACATATCGTCCCCAACTATGATCGCGATGATGTCGTAGGGCCCGGTGACCACGTCCACCGATTCAATGCCGTCCAACCCCCTCAGCGTGTTCGCCACGTCCCGAGTGCGGCCCACAGCAGTCTCAACCAGCAAAAAGGCTTTCGTTGCCATAACTCGCCGTCTCCTTGTATTCGTCAATCAGTCGGCCAGAGACGAAGCGCAATACGGCGCAGCGCCCCGGCTCAATCGCCGCACAATTCTACGGCTGCTTTTCCGATAGTGTCAATTGAATGTATGTGTCCATCTTATAAGATACTTATCAGAAATGATGCGAATAATCATGTACACCCTGATTCTGACAATCTCCCTCTGTTACAATGCGTCCATCCGCCACCACAGGAGCGTAACAGTATGGACCTCGGCCTCTTTTACCAGATCCAGGTGCCCAAACCCTGGGACGACCGCAGTGAATCCCGCAAGTTCCAGGAAATTATGGATCAGGTCTGCTTCGCTGAAGAAATCGGCATGACATCAGTCTGGTTCGTGGAACACCATTTCCGCTCCGAGTGGTCACACTCCAGCGCCCCCGACATCACCCTGGCCGCCCTCAGCCAGCGGACCACCAACATGCGCCTGGGCATCGCGGTGACCCTGGCGCCGTTGCACCACCCGTTGCACGTCGCTTCCCGCATGGCCACGCTGGACATCCTGTCCGGCGGTCGGGTCAACCTCGGCATCGGACGTTCCGGCTACCCCTATCAAATGCTGCCCTACGGCTCCGACCTACCCGACGTCTCCGAAATGGTCGAGGAATACCTCCAGATCATCCCCGGAGCCTGGACGGAGGAAACCTTCTCATTCCAGGGAAAACATTATGACATTCCGCCCCGGGAGATAATCCCCAAGCCCGTGCAAAAACCCCATCCGCCAATTTGGCAGGCCGTGAGCCAGGAATTCACCGCTGAGAAAGTCGGGCGCCAGGGCTTGGGCTGCCTGGCTCAAACCAGCGTCGGTCTCGACCGGGCCGAAAGTCTTATCCAAATCTACCGGGATGCTATCGAGAATCCCGAACCCGCCACGAAACTCGTCTATCCCCGCGTAGCCGGCAACACCGTCGGCCTCTGCATGGAGAACCGGCAGCAAGCTTTTGACCGCGCCGAAACCATCATCGACTGGTACCGCGAGCAACAACGGATCCGCGATTCCTACGTCTGGCAGGGTTATGACCCCGCTCGCGTGCCGCCCGATTTCCAGTGGCACTACCAGCGCGCCGTCAACGCCGACACCGCCCGCGCCGATGAGGTCACCTCCCGCTCCCTCGTTGAAGATGGCGGACGCTTCTGCATCGGCAACCCAGACGACTGCATCAAGTACATTGAAGACTACGAGCGCATGGGCGTCGATGAAATCATGCCCCTGTTCCAGGTTGGGCCAGTCAGCCACGAAGAGGTAATGGAATCCCTGCGTCTGTTCGGAAAGTACATTATCCCCCACTTTCAGGAGAAGGCCCGCAAGGAGTCGCTGGCTGCCGACAACTGACATACCAGGCGTCATTCCAGCCAAAGAACAGCCAGCCCAGTATCGGAGTACGGGGCCGGAGCCCGTCGTAAAACGTATAGGGGCGACCAGCAGGTCGCCCCTCTTTTTATCCGGCGTGCGCGCAGAAACTAAGGACGGAAGCCGCCCAACCCATTCTCGTGGCCATTTCCGTTCCCATACTGCCTTTCCTGGACAGCAGCGGACGCCCGAGCCTGCCTCTCCCGTTCGTTCTTGATCTGCTGACCTCGCGACACGTACCCAAACTGGTCTTGCATGTTGTAGCCATTGGGCGACATGAAGTGACCCGTGCCAAACCCCGTCTGCTGCAAACCGTCCGCCATGTGGGCCGGAGTGTACTGGTCATGCATGATGTCCGTGATGCTGTATATGTTCGCCGTCTGCAACGGATACAGCAACGACACGTGCATGTGCCGATCGCCAGGGTTCTCCTGGAAGTTGGCCGAGGCGAAGGACCAGGTCAGGTTCGGGTACGCCAACTCAAAGTCTTCCCGATCCAGCTGGTCGCGAACGTCATTCTCGATTTCGGACAATCCTTCCGTTTCAACGGGAAGCGTAATCACCATCCGCATCACCGACTCGCCATGAACAAAATCATGGTTCGCCAGGTTCATGTCGCGGCGGTTCGGGTCCAGAATGTCCCACATGGCCTTCTTGGTGGCCCAGGATAGCTGCTTGGCGTCGTCGTTGACCACCACCAGCTCCGAGCGGCGCAGACGGCTGGGCAGCCAGCGCGGGCTCAATTGGGGCACGTTGTTCACGTCCAGACGGCGGCTCATCACCCGCATCCCAAACCAGCCGTTCGAATACCCGCCAAAACTCGCTACCGTCTCTGACAGTGAACCGCTGTCAATCCGGTCCCGCATCCCGGCCTCCAGGGAAGCCAGCCCAATCGCCAGCCGGTTATCCAGCCGCTGGTAATCGCGGGATATCCTGTTGTCGGTGACCAGTGCGGGATAGCCCTGTATATCGTGTTGATCGCCATTGGGACTGCCGATTGTCGTGGGCCGCGCCAACCCCATGGTCTCTTCGTAAGCTCCCCAGGTTTCACGCCGCATGTTCTCTTCCAGAACGTGCTCCCGCGGCATCAGCATAATCGGGAAAAACAGGGCGTCCGGGAACCTCTCCACCAGCATCTGGTGCAACACGCCGCCCAGCTTGGCATGGCCCCCGAAACCCAGCCACTCAAGAATTATCTGTGGCGGGGAGCCCACTTCTTCCGCTCTGCGGGTTACCGTGTCAACCATCCGCTCCATGTCCCGGTGAATCAGCCCGAAGTAATCTTTGTACGCATTGGGGTCTCTGAGAAAACCGTCCACCTTCGGCAGATAACCGGGCACTATTACGGGCAGGCTGGCAAACCGGTCCCGCCGACGCATCGCTCGCGTTTCAGCGTCAATCGCATCAATGCTGCCCTGGTTGCAGTCGTACATCAACAGGCTCTGCACCCGGTCCAGCACCCCTGCTTCACCCATCCGCTGGGCCCACTTCCAACTGCGCTTGTACCCCGCGGTCCCTACCGCTACCGATACGATGGGCGGCGGGACTCCTTCGCGGTCATGATCTAGCTGCGAACCCAAACGATGAGGATTGTTCCGACGGATGTGAAAAGTTCGATTTTGCAATTTCGGCGGCATGGCTGTTGAACCCCCTTGCCAGTTTGGGTAGTCCCCGATTCTGCCTTTGTAGTTCGCGTTGCAAGGTTGAACTACATCCGGTCAAGTTATAAGTAACGCTAGATATTTATGCGAACTGGTTGACCACAGCGAACACGGCGGTTGCCGGCTCTGCCTATTATAGTAGATGCCGACTGAAGACGTCAAACAGCGTTCCTGTACTATTATTTGGTAAAAATATGGAAAAACCACTAAATATAGCGTACATATTGCCTCCATTCTTCTCCGGATTCGTCCGGCCCGTATGGCCCGTATGGCCCGTATTCTCCTTCAGAACGGCTGATTTCACCGCCGTTCCCTATCGCATCCATGTGGTAATACGTCCCGAACCCGGTCTCGTGCGTCGCCGATGCCGGCCGCTTCTCCGACGAATGACCAGGATGCAGTATGTCCATCACCGGAGCCAACTCTCCCTGCACCGGATACACTCGTGTTATGTGTATGTAGGGATCTTCGGATAATCCCTCCATGAATCGCGCAGTATTGAACGCTATATCCATGTTCGGAAATTGGCTGAACAGGTTGCTCCGGTCCAGCACTTCCGCCGCGTTCATCGCCACTGGCTCCAACGAGTCAGGATGCACCGGCAGAGACACTACCACCTCCTGGGGCACGTGGTTCAGGTCGCTTATTCCCTCTGCCATCTGCGAAGGCGGATCCAGCGTTGACCAGATTGCGTGTCCCACCGCCATCGGCAACTCTTCCTCCGGCCCTACCGCCGCGTATTGCTGCCACCACGGCGGCAACCTCAGCCACTCAAATTTCCGCATCACCGGCATCTTCCGCCGCACCGTCGCCATGCCCAGCCAACCCCCCGACGCCGTGCCCAGTCGCTGACACGCCGCAGCCAGCGGGCTGCCGGTGGCCCCTTCCTCGTCAAAATCCGCCACCTCCACTCCTGCCAGGCCCGTCGCCAACCTCATGTCGTCCTCACCGACACTGCCGCCGGATTGCCCAGTCAACAAACAATCGGCTCCTTCCAGCAGGCTTTCGTAGCGTTCCCAGATGAACCGTCGGGTCCATTCCTCGGAAACGTGGTCTTCCGGCAACTTCAGTACCGGAAGGATCACCGTGCCGGGAAAAGCCCCGCGCAACTTTTGGTGCAACCGTCCGCCCAGCACCGAATGGCCCGAAAAACTCATGAACTCGATTATGGCTTCGGGCGTTCGACCGGCCCGCTCGGACTGCGCTATGACCTGCCCCACAATGGTGTCCATATCGCGTTCCAGAGGCCCTTCATATTCCTCAAACAGCTTCGGGTCACGCATAAAACCATTGGATATGGGAACATAATTCGGAAACAGTATCTGCACGCCCCTGCCATGCTTCGACCTGCCCAAAAATTTCCTCAGGAAACTCTGGATGTAATTTATCGTAACCTCGTTGCAGTCGTAGAAAACGGCGCTTTGCACCCGCCCGATCTCCGATAGCTCCGACATCCGCTGTAGGAACAGCAACGCCCGCTTGGCGCCTTGGGTCCCGACGCCCATCGCCACCAGAGACGGCGGATTCCCCTCCGTCTTGCGCCGGGCAGTGCGCAGCAATCTGTTGCCCCTGCTCCGGGGCCGCACAAATATACTTGCCATGTCGATACGGTTATGCGTTCAGCAGGTGTCTGGCATACTCCCTCTCCCGTCAGAGGAAAGGGTTGGGGCGACGAAGGCCGCTCCTCACGTTTATGACCCCGGCTTCAGGAAAGACAACACCGCGTCAACGAACCCTTCCGGGTCCTCAATCTGCGGTATGTGCCCCACGCCGGGCATGATGTGTTTGCGGGCGCGCACGATGTTGTTGTGCAGCAGTTCTTCGCCGTCACGCAGCCGGTCCACTTCCCCGTACAGCACCAGCGTCTCCCGGGCGTTCACTTGGGGCAGCCGGTTCATGATGTCGTACCAGGCCAACGATTCGTGCAGTTTCTTCACCCACGCCCCCGCCTGCGCCCGCGTGTCGTTCTGGGCGTCCACCCATTCCTGTCGCGGCTCGGCAAAGGTCGTGGACTCTTTCGCCTGCTCCATGGTTCGCGGCACGGGCATGCCGTCAGCGTCGTAGCCCGCTGCCGCTTCGGCAATGCGCTCCGGCGCCGTCCGCGCGTCCCACACCGGAGATCCCACCAGCACCAGCTTGTCCAGCCGGTCCGGGAACGACGCCGCCATCTCCGTGGCCAGCACCGCGCCCACCGAGTTGCCCACGTAGTGCCCCCGGTGAATGTTCAAAATCTGGCAGGCGTCGTCCAGCGCCTGGGCATAGTCCGGTATGTTGAAATGCCGGGTCGGTTTGTCCGACTTCCCATGCCCCAGCATGTCGAAAGCGTAGCAGGTGTAATGCTGGCTGAAAGCGTCAATCACGGTGCTCCACGCCCAGGTGGACGTGCCCAGGGGGTGCAGCATTACCAGCGGGTAGCCGGAGCCTTGCTTCACGAAGTGCATGTTGCCTTCGCGGGTGGGAACGGTGTCAGTCAAATCTCGCCGCACGAACATGACGGGGGCCTCCTGATGGTGGCGGAAAAAGAAAAGAGCAGTTACGGAACTTGATGCCTTGATGCAATGCTAACTACGGGCGGGTACAATGTCAATTACGACGCACCAAACAAGGAACGAGGGCAACATGGGCATCCTGACCGAACCGATGAAAAAGGCCCTGACCGAACAGCGGTTGATCTTCGTCGCCACCGTCTGCCCCGACGGAACTCCCAACCTGTCGCCCAAGGGCACCGTAATGGTGTGGGACGACGATCACGTGCTGTTCACCGACCTGGCCTCGCCTGGCACCATGGGCAATCTGGAACATAACCCCGCCATCGAAATCAACACCCTGGACGTATTCGCCCGCAAGGGATACCGTTTCAAGGGCGTCGCTGAAATTCACCGGGGCGATGCCGTATTCGATACCGTCGTTGACCGTATGCGCAACGGCGCGGGGACTTTACCGGGCCTGGCCGACTCCGTCCGTGCCGTTGCCCTGATCCGGGTCGAGCAGGCCCTGCCCCTGGTATCTCCCGGCTATTGGGGCGGCATGACGGAAGCGGATATGCGCCGACAGTACGAAACCTACTGGAGTGAAGTCAACGCGGAATGGCATTCCGTGAACTCTGTACAAACCGCGGCTGCTGCCGACGACTCATAGTCCATTCAGAACGTCATACCGGCGAAAGCCGGTATCCAGGAAATCCTTGCCCTAACCTTCTGACCAACCAATGCCTTCTCAAACCCCAACGCCCGAAATCACCGTCAAGGTCGTCGAAACCTCCGCGGAACTCGAGGGCGCCGTAACCGTCCGGATGCGCGTCTTCGTTGGCGAGCAGGGAATTCCCGTCGACGTGGAGGTGGATGACGCCGACTCCGCACCGGACACCGTTCACGCCGTCGCTCTGCACCAGGGCAGCGTAATCGCCACCGGCCGCCTGCTGCCCGACGTTGACGGCAAGGGCCCCCACATCGGACGCATGGCCGTCGAACGGGACTGGAGACGCAACGGCGTCGGCGGCATGGTGCTGTCGTTCCTGGAGGAACAGGGCCGCTCACTCGGATTCAGAAGGATCACGCTGCACGCCCAGGAATACGTGAAGTCCTTCTACGCCCAGCACGGCTACGACGAGGTGGGCGAGATGTTCCTGGAAGAAGGCATCCCCCACCGCGAAATGGTCAAACACCTGTAGGGGCGAATGATTATTCGCCCCTACGTGCGGCCGTTTGACTGACAGATGTATCACGCCACCCCCGCCGTCTCCGCCACGCCGTCCATCACGCGCACCTCCATCTTGGCGATGTGGCTGGTGGGGCGGTCTCCCAGCGCCGACCGCTCCGGCGACGCGAAGTAGGCGGCCTCTTTCTCGGCAATCTCGTCCGCGCTGTCGAAGCGGCGCACCCAGATGAATTCCGTGCGGTCCGCGTTCACGTAGCTCGACACCACGGGAATCCCCAAGCGGTCGTGCAGCGGTCGGATGTGCTCGTTGAACACACCCAGCCACGAGTCCATCATGCCCCGGTTGATAGTGTAAATGCGCAATTGGTAGGTAGCCATTATTTGTTCCTCCATATTTGTCTGAATCGGGATTTGCGGGATTTCAGGATTTACAGGATTGACGCGCTAATCTTGTGAATCCTGATTCTGACAATCTCACGCCACCTCGTACTGCGCAATGGCGTCCTGGCTGAACGAAAGCCCCAGACCCGGCCGGTCCGGCACCACGATCTCACCGTCCACTATGTCCGGCGTCTCGTCGAACAGCCGCAGCGTCCACGGCATGTATTCAACGGTCAGGCCGTTGGGAATCGCCGCAATGGTGTGGGTCTGCACCTCCGGAATCAGGTGCGACACCACGGGCAGGTTGAACGCCTCGGCCATCCCCGCGATCTTGCGGAACGGCGTGATGCCGCCGGCCCGCAGCAAATCGACCATCACAATGTCCACGCTCCGCTGCTCCACCATGTGGCGGAAAGGCCGGATGCCATAGACGTATTCGCCGGCGCAGATTGGCGTCACCAGCGCGTCGGCGACCCGCGCCAACCCCTGGTAATCGTCCCGCGCCACCACGTCCTCCAGCCAGAACAGGTTGTATTCCTCAACCATGCTGCCGATCTGGATGGCCTGGTTCACGTTCCAAAGCTGGTTGATGTCGCACATCAAGTCAATGTCCGGGCCGATGCCCTCGCGCAGGGTGCGTATCCGCGCCACTTCCAGGGCCGCCGTCGGCTCCGCGCCCATCTGCGTCTTCATCTGTCGGAAGCCCTGTTCCACCAGGCGCGGCCCCGCTTCCGACAGGTATTCCAGACCCATGGGCCGCATCAGCGCCCCGCTGGCGTAGGTCGGCGCTCGGTCCCGGTAGCCGCCCAGCAGACTGCACACCGTCTGATCCAGCGCCTTGCCTTTGATGTCCCACACCGCCATGTCCACCGCCGCCAGCGCCAGCGAAAGCACGCCTTCCGGCCCGGCCGACGCGCAGGCGTCCATCAGCCGGCCCCAAACCGCCTCGGGATTCATCGGATCTTCGCTCACCGCCAGTTCCACCAGGTCATCCACCGCCCGGCGCAGGGCATGGACCAAAGGCCCCCCGAAAAAGGTTATGCCAACGCCGGAAATTCCCTCGTCGGTGTGCAGCTCCAGCGTAACGAACTCCCGCGTGCCGGGTTGGTCAATACCCACCACCAGTGGGTTGTCGGCCGGAGTCTGTAGGACTCGCGTGGTTCCGCCGGTGATTCTCATTTCACACTCTCTCCGCCCCCGCGCTCGCAGGGCTGACACGAATCAATTAGCGCAATGCCGCCACGCAGATTAGCACGGGCAGTCACCAACGGCAACACGCCCACCCTCTCAAACAATCTCCAGCAACTCCGTCAGGTCCCTTATCTCCCAGTGAGGTACGATCCCCGTTTCGTTGGCCGCGCCATCCCGATTCAGCCAAACGCTGACCATCCCGTAATCGTTCGCTCCCTGCACGTCGCTTTGCAGCGAGTCCCCAACGTGCGCCATGTTCTCCGGTTTATCGCCCAACTCGGCCAGCGCAAACTCAAAGATGTGCGGGTCCGGTTTGGGAAATCCGCAATCATGCGCGAATACCGTGAAATCGAAAACGTCGTCCAAACCCACCATCTGCGGCGTATTGTTCCCGTTGGAGATGATTCCCAGCCGGAAACGGCCTTGCAGAGCCTCAAGGACGCCGGCCACGTCATCGTAGGGCCTTGCTCCGGCCACCCGCGCCTCCCAGTAAAGCCGGTACAACTCCTCCGCCGCGCCCCGGGCGCGAAATCCGACGTGCTCCACGGTCCTGACCATAGCCGTGTACCGGATTTCTTCCTGCGTCGTTGCTCCCTCTCCCAACTCCGACGCGACCTCATCTCGAATATCCATCATCTGTTGGACGGTGAGTTTCCGCGCCGCATCTCCCGGCGCCATGACCCTCAGCCGTTCCAGCGTGAGTTCCAGGGCCCGTTCCATGGCGGCCTGAAAATCCCACAGGGTGTCGTCCATGTCGAAGGTAATCGTCGTGATATTTCGCTGATCTGTCAGCTTTCCCAACGTCGTCATGGTCCATGATCTCCGGCCGTATGGTGACAATTTTTGGATATCCCGTTCATTTCCGCTCATTTCGGTTCATTTGAGTAGGGTGGTGGGGTGGGATGCGGGGGTAAATGGGGCGGATTAGGTCAGTCTTGGGGGCGATAATGGT
>VXOG01000063.1 GCA_009840165.1 Chloroflexota bacterium | reverse complement strand
TTTTTTTAATTATACGGCCACCCCCGAGATCTACACGCGTAATTTCGTGGGCAGTGTCATATGTTTTAATGATACCGCCCCGGCCGTGGGACGCCGGGGCGGAAACAATCTCGTCGTCAGACCGAATCTGACTCACAGGGTTATTGTCGCAATCTCGCCGGCGGCATGTTGACTTATCTCGTCATTCCCGCGAAAGCGGGAATCCAGAAAGTCCCAAAATGCCAACCATCCTAGTCCGCCAACGGAATCACCAGGTACACCCTCTCCTCGCCGCCAACCACACGCGTCGTGTGGCCCTGACCGGTCAAGTCCTCAGCCAGCAGCACGTCACCGGGCCCAACCCGGTGAGTGGTGCCGTCGCTCAGCCCAATCTCCGCCTGCCCCGCCAGCGTCACCGTATATTGACGCCGCGGCGCGCAGTGGAAATCCAGGAAATAGTCCGGTGGAGAAATGCGAATCGTCATTCCTGTGGTTGGCTGCAAGGGTGTCCCTCGCCCGTAGGCTCCCTCGGTGTCCAGAAAATCTTCAAAGGGCGGTTCGTAATGTTCCAGGCGGGATTGTCCGTCGTCCCCGGTATAAACGCGCACGAATTGCGGCATGGTTCAACTCCTCGTAACTTAACTGTCATTCCGGCGGAAGCGCCGGGGCCTATTGACTTTTTCCGTCATTCCCGCCCGCGAAAGCGGGAATCCAGTTTGACTTTGATCATCCACGATGGTGTTGCTGGAGGCTGCCTAATCGATGGATCAGTCGTCCGCAGTTGGCCGACGCGATACCCAGGAACTACGCTCCGAGTCCGATCGGTTTCCGGCCCGGCGGACGTACTCGATCAGCCGGCTCCCCAGCGCTACTACCAGCAAACCGGCCGCCGCTCCCAGCGGGAACGCCAACAACCCCCCGGCCACGCACAGTACCACGAGGATATGCGGTTCCACGATGGACCGGTCCGTAAGCTCGGCGATGCGGGCAAACCGCGAATAGACGGCCCACGCTACGTATCCCCCGGCGGCGCTCCCAAACAGCGCAGCGCCCGCTATGTAGAACAACTTGGTTGGTGTGAACATATCGGGGATTATATTACACATCAGTCCAGGAATGCCTGCGATTCGGCCATCCGATAACCTGACATACTTTACTGAACTCGCCGCTTTGTATCACGGTTCTTGTCCGCCTACGGGCATCGACTACGATTTTCGCGCAACCCTTGACAAGAAGGCGTCACGACGGTTTTAATCGCACGCCATTCTGCGATGAGTTTGTGGCGCTGAAATAGCAGCGCTAGCTGGCTCAGGAAACGACTAGGAGAGTCCGCACATGACATTGAATCGGTTATTCAACGCCCGGCTGTTGTTGGCCTTTGGCTTGGCTGCCGGGCTGATCGCGGCAGTTGCCTGCGGCGGCGCGTCGGAACCGGCCGCCCCGGCTGCCCCTGCCAGCTCCGGGGGCAGCGGATCCAGCGCCGCGCCCACTGCCATGCCCGAGGCTACCGAAGCCATGATGGCCGAATCCAGCGGCGGCCACGTGAACCTGCTCGTCACCAACATCGGCAACGGCAAGTTCGACCCCTTCCTCACCGAAGGTGAAGACCTTAAGTTCCAGCGCATCTTCCAGGTAGCCATGGTAGGCGGCGGCGGCGGCAGTGAGCTGACCCCGGCAGTCGCCAAAGACTGGTCCGTCAGCGATGACGGCCTCACCTGGACCTTCACCGTCAACGACGGCACGATCACGGCCCACGACGGCAGCGTCATCACCCGCGATGACGTCTTCTTCAACTTGGACAGCCGGATGGGTGAAGAGGCCGCCAGTCTCCTGGCAGCCACCTACTACGAGCCGCGCGACGTTGCCTTTGCCGAGCGGGTTGACCAGGTTCTCAAAGGACCTGCCGACGACCAGGTTCAGGTCGTGTTCAACACCGTCCGCCTGGACTTCGCCTTCAACTGGTCCGAGAACGCCCAGGGCGCAGACGCCATGATCGTCCCCGAAGCGGCCATGCGCGCACGCACCGGCGCAAACGGCTTCGAGGGCTATGAGGACGACCCCATCGGTATCGGCTCCATGATGGTCAATATGGACGAAACCATCCACGAGCAGCGCTATTCTTTCGAGAAGTTCGATGACTTCTTCTGGACCCCGGCCAACGGCTACTCCGAAGACCGCAGCGTAACTTTCGACACGCTGACCATGGAACTCGTCCCCGAGCCGGCGGCTCGCTTGGCTGCCCTCCGCAGCGGCGACGCCCAGCTCATTGAAGCAAACATCAACATGATCGGCGACATCGAGGGTATCGACGGCGCCGGCATTGCCTGGCAGAAGGAATCCTCCTACAACTGGGTCGTGTACGTTGACTGCTGGGACGAGTCCCTCTGGTGCTTCCCGGTTGAAGCCCGCCAGGCCGCTGAGTACGCCATCAACAAGGATGCCATCGCCAACGGTCTCTACACTCCGGAATCGGTGAACATGGACAGTTGGTCTCACGTCACCCCCAACTCCCTGGGCTGGGGCGAGAACCTCCGCCCGCGTCCTTATGACGTGGCAAAGGCGAAAGAGCTGCTGATGTCCATCGGCTACGGCGGCGCGGACGGCAGCGACGGTACCGATGCCAACGGCGAGCAGATTTCCTTCAAGGTGTACACTTGGGAAGCCGGCGACTTGCCTCTGCTGCCCGACCTGGCCCAACTGTACCAGGACTTCTGGGGTGAACTGGGCTGGGAAGTGGAAGTAGTAGTCGGCGACGCCGCTGCGACCCGCCAGCAGTGGAACAACCGCGAGTTCCCGGGCGACGTCCTGGTGCGCACCAACGAAGCCCGCTTCGACGGCACCTCCATCACCCAGGGCGGTTACCTGAACCCGGCCATCGCTTGGCGCGCCGTGGACAACTACGAGAACGAACCCTGGTCCAGCACCACCACCCCGATAGTGGAGCAGGGCCTCTCCGACCTCAATCCCGCCACCAGGGCCGCCTCGTACAACGAAATGTACGACTATCTGCAGGACCAGACCTACTGGGGCGACGGCTTCAACACCAATGTCCCCTGGGGTCTCGGCTCCGACGTGGCCTCCTATGAGCCATGGAGCCTGGTGCCCTACGTTACCGCCATCTGGACGCTGCGGCTCAAGTAAGCCCGGCTTCCCCAGATAACGACCGCAAATTTCAGGGGCGGGTGACATACCCGCCCCTATCGCTACACCGTTTCCCGTTGATTTAACGCTATACTTAATTTCAGTTAGTTTCCCTCTATCGGGTTTTCTCAAATGACCATTTACATCGCCCGCCGCTTGCTGGAAGGCTTCGTCACCCTGGTGGCGCTGAGCTTCGTAGTTTTTGGGAGCGTCCACTTGACCGGCGATCCCGCTCGTTTCCTGCTGCCCATCTCCAACGACCACGACGAGGCGGTGTACGAAGCCCAGAAGAAAGCTTACGGCCTGGACAAGCCCTTTATCATCCAGTACGCCAACTTTCTCTACAAGGCTGTACAGCTCGATTTCGGCAACTCTTTCACCGCCCGCCGACCGGTGCGGGAGATCCTCCTGGAACGCATCCCAGCAACGGTCCACCTGGCCCTCTCCGGCATGGTGCTCGCCATCGTCATCGGCGTTCCATTGGGCATCATATCGGCCGTCAAGCGAGACACCATTCTGGATAGGGTCTGCAAGACCTTCGCCATTTTCGGCATGGCCGCCCCTCAGTTCTGGGTCGCCATCATGCTCATTATCGTTCTCGCCGGCTACCTCGATTTGCTGCCGGCCTATGGCCGGGGCGACACCCAGGGTTGGCTGCCGGAGTGGTCGCAGATTCCCGATATGATCCGACATCTGATTCTCCCTGCCTTCGTTCTGGCCCTGGCGATCATCGCCGCCATAATGCGCCTGGCCCGCTCCGCCATGCTGGAAGTCCTGGACAGCGATTACGTGAAATTCGCCCAGGTAAAAGGCATGAGCGACCGGGTGGTCATCTGGAAGCACGCAGCTCGGAACGCCCTGATCCCGGTCATCACTTTCGGCGGCATCAGCCTCGCCGGACTGCTCAACGGCTCGGTGGTGGTCGAAGTGGTGTTCGCCTGGCCCGGGGTCGGCCTGATGCTTCTGGAGGGCGTGCTATCCAACAACTTCCCCCAGGTGGAAGGGGCAATCATGGTATCCGGCGCGGCCTACATCCTTACCGCGCTCATCGTTGACATCATGTACGGCTACGCGGACCCCCGCGTAAGGCCCAACTAAAGAGGAGGAAGGAGTGGCATCCGACAACGCCATTCTAGTTGCTGACGACCGGACGCCGGCCAGTCTGCGCCGACGTATCCAGGAAGCGCGGCTTCCCTGGATTCCCCTGGCTATTCTGGTCGTTATCCTCTTTTGCGCTATCTTCGCCAACCTGGTTTCTCCCCATGATCCTGGGGAAAAGGACGTCTTTAACAAGCTGCAGCCTCCCTTCCAGAGTGCCGATCACATCCTCGGCACCGACCGATTGGGCAAGGATATGCTGAGCCGGCTCATCTACGGCGCTCGCACCATGCTCCAGGTAACCGCGCCCTCCATGGTGGTGGCTATCCTGGCCGGAACTGTCGTGGGGCTCGTGTCTGGTTATTCGGGTAGGTGGGTCGATTCGGTGCTCATGCGTATCACCGACGCCGTGCTGGGCTTTCCATCCATCCTGGTTGCCCTGCTCATCGTTACTTACCTGGGCACTGGCGTGTGGAACGTAATGATTGCCATTGCCGCCACGCAATGGGCCCGGTTCGCCCGCATGATTCGCGGTGAAGTGCTGGCCATCCGCGACCGCGATTTCGTAGTGCTGGCCCAAATCTACGGAGTTTCGTCCGGGATGATTGTCTGGCGGCACCTGTTCCCCAACGTCATCAATACTCTGATGGTGCTCACCAGCGTCAGCGTCGGCCAGGTAATTCTGCTGGAGGCGTCGCTGAGCTTCCTCGGTCTGGGCCTCCGACCGGGAGACCCGGCGTGGGGCATCCTGGTGGCCGAGGGACGCGAGTTCCTCACCCAGGCCTGGTGGATCGCCCTCTTCCCCGGCATCCTGATTACAGTAGTCGTGATGGCGTTCAACTTCTTTGGCGACTGGCTGCGCGACTATCTGGACCCGCGCCTCCGACGCGCAGGGTGACCCGGGCTATTTCCAATTTTCGGTGGGGGTGACGTGAATCGTCGCCCCCGCGCTATTTTGTGGACACGGAAACGCGTGACACCGTCGTATGAGTACGATTGTTGACGACGATAGTACGATGTGCTAATGTCCCGCCACACAGTAGGGATCCGATTACGAAAACTCCTGCAATAGCCGCTGGCAAGGAGGAACCCCGAATGTTGCACCGCAAATTGGGCGTGAAGTTACTACTGGTACCGATGGCCATCCTCCTGCTGTTGGCAGCCGGGGCGTGCGGCAGCCCCGCAGAGGAGTCCGCTCCAGCCGCCGCCGAACAACCGACTGCGGCTCCCGCGGCCACTGCCGTCCCCGCCGCTCCCGCGCAGCCTACCGAAGCGCCGGCCGCGGCCATGACCGAGGAAACGGGCGGCAAGGTCACGTTGATGAACGCGGTGTGGGCCACCGAGCTGTTCACTCCCCGCGATGGTGTCGGAGAAACCGCAACCTACGGTCGCCAGATGCACGCATTCTGGATCAACGGCAATGAAAACCTGGAGATGGTGCCAGGGGTGCTGACCGACTGGAGCGTTTCGGATGATGGGCTGTCATGGGACCTGACTTTGCGGGACGGCATCACTTTCCACAACGGCGACGCGTTGACCATTAACGACGCGATGTTCACGATGGAATTCACGTTCGGTCCGGAGGCGGTGACCGAATCAATCAGTCCCAGCGTCCAGGCTGAAGCCGCGGAAACGGCAAGCATCGAAGCCACCGGGCCCAACACTTTGCGGGTGACGCACACCTCTCCAAAGGCGTTTTTCCCGTTCTTCATCTCCGATCTCAGCTTCGGGATCGCGGGCGTTCTGCTGCCCAAGACCTACTTTGAAAGCCTGGGACAGACCGGTTACAACGAAGCGCCCATCGGCGCCGGTCCGTTCCGGCTGGACAAACATGTCATCAGCGAGCAGATCCTGCTGGAACGCTACGAGGACTACTTCGACCCCGAGCGCGGACCGTCCTTCCAGACGCTGGATATGCGCCTGGTTCCGGAAGTCGCAACCCGCGTGGCGGCGCTTCGGGCCGGTGATGCAGACGTGATCGAAGCCAACCTCGCGGTCAAAGACCAGGTCGAGGACGGCGGCGGCCGCATGATCTGGTCGCAGGAATCATCCTACATTTGGATCCTGCTGCCCGGCTGCTGGGAAGAGCAGTTCCCCTGCCACAAGAAGGGAGTCCGGCAGGCTCTCGACTATGCCATCGACAAAGACTTGATCATCAACTCCCTCTACGGACCCGAAGCCGCCGTGGCAAAGGGCTGGAACTGGGCAACCCCCAACGCGCTGGGGTACAGCGAAGACCTGGATCCGGTACCGCTGGATGTTGAAAAGGCGCAACAGCTATTGGCTGACGCGGGTTACCCTGATGGCGAGGGATTTGGCACCCTGGAAATCCACACCTGGAAGGCTGGTGATGTGCCGTTCCTTCCTGAACAAGCGCAATTGATCGCTGATATGTGGGAAAAGAACCTGGGCATTGACGTTGAAGTGATCGTCGGTGAAGCGGCGACGGTGCGTGAACGCTGGTTCGACCGTCAATTGGACGGCAAAGTGATCGTACGGGCCAACGAGACCCGATGGGATGGCGGAAGCATTACCAACGCCATATACGGAAACCCGGAAGGTGGTGCGCACCTGGGCGGCCGACGAGACGACTTGATCGCCATCGCCAAGGACGCGTTGACGGTGGTCGATCCCGCACTCCGACAGGAAGCATTCAACCAAGCCTACAAACTTCTCCGTGAAGAACGCTACGAATTCGGCACCGGTTACGTGAACCTGCCGTGGGGTGTGGGCCCCCGCATCGCCGAATGGGAACCATGGCCCGTAGTGGCGTATCAAACCGCAATCTGGACGATGAAACTGAACTAGTTTTCCCAGGCGACCACCCATGTGGCAATTCATCGGAATACGGGTCATCCAGGGCATCTTCACGCTGCTCGTAATCAGCCTGTTGGTGTTCCTGGCGACTCGTTTGACCGGCGATCCCGCGCTGGTATTGCTTCCCCCTGAAGCGTCGAGCAAAACGGACTACGAGCGGGTGCGCAAACAGCTTGGGCTGGATAAATCCTTGCCCGAGCAATACTTCATTTTCCTGAAGGGAGCCGTCCGGGGTGACTTCGGCCTGTCGATTCGAGACCGGAGGCCCACCCGAGACCTGCTGCTGGAGCGGTTGCCGGCGACCCTTCAGTTGGCTTTGGCCGGCATGGCGCTGGCCGTGATAATCGGCGTCCCGTTGGGGATCCTGTCGGCGGTGAAACGCGACTCGATTTTCGACAAGGGCGGCAAGTTATTCGCCGTGCTGGGCATGGCGGCGCCTCAATTCTGGGTGGCCATCATGCTGATCCTGCTGTTCGGCGCCATCCTGAAGGTGTTGCCCACCTACGGCAGGGAAGGGCCGGAGAACTTTATTCTTCCCTCCTTTGTGCTGGCGTGGTCGATCATGGCGGGGATCATGCGGCTGGGTCGGTCCAGTATGCTGGAAGTGTTGGATAGCGATTACGTGCGGTTTGCGCGGATCAAGGGGCTGAAGGACGGGATGGTGGTATGGAAGCATGCGTTGCGCAACGCGCTGATCCCCATCCTCACGTTCAGCGGGATCAGCCTGGCGGGATTGCTCAACGGTGCAATCGTGGTGGAGCAGGTATTCGCCTGGCCCGGCCTGGGTCGCTTGATGCTGGACGGCGTGTTGCAGCGCAACTTCCCCGTGGTGCAGGCCGCGGTGATGGCGTCGGCATTCTTCTACATACTGACCGCGCTGATTGTTGACATCCTCTACGTGTACGCCGATCCCCGGATCCGGCACTGACGCACGACGGGAGAGTAGTGAATGGCAACGCCCGAATTGGTGTTGGAAACCGCTCAACCACAGCTGAGTTTGCGTCAGAAGCTGGCAGAGATTCGGTTGCCGTGGATTCCGATCGCGGTGCTGGTGGTTCTCATAGTTTGCGCGGCGTTCGCGCACTGGCTGGCCCCGCACGATCCGACCAGCCTGAACGTCATCGCCAGCAAGCAGGCCCCGTTCGAATCACGCGACCACCTCCTTGGAACCGACGTGCTGGGCCGGGATATGCTCAGTCGGCTGATCTACGGAGCCCGCACGACGGTGCAGATCAGCGTGACGGCATTAGCGTTGGGAGCCGTCATCGGAACGGTCATCGGGCTGGTGTCGGGTTACTGGGGTGGCTGGGCAGATGCAGTGTTGATGCGTGTAACGGATGCCGCGTTGGGATTTCCGACCATCCTGCTGGCACTGGTCGTGGTTGTCATCATGAATCCGGGCCCGCCGGCCATTATCCTCGCGGTGCTGCTGACGGTGTGGGCGAGGTTTGCCCGTATGATTCGCGGCGACGTGCTGACGGTGAAAGGCTATGACTTCGTTACCTTGGCGCGCATCACGGGCGTGAAAGCGCCGGTGATTCTGTGGCGCCACATCTTTCCCAACGTAGCCAATACGCTGATGGTCATTACAAGCCTGATGGTGGGGCAGATCATCCTCCTTGAAGCGGCCCTGAGTTTTCTGGGCTTGGGATTATCTCCCGGCGCCCCGGCTTGGGGTATAATGGTTGCGGAGGGACAGGAGGTTATCCTGGATGTCTGGTGGTTGTCCTTGTTCCCCGGAGTAGCCATCACCGTAGTCGTGCTGGCTTTCAACTTCTTCGGGGACTGGCTCCGCGATTACCTGGATCCCAAGCTGCGAAGGGCACGGTAGCCGGTATTCCCCACAAGGCTCTGCGGCCTTCAGGAATGCGCCACGCTGGCGCCCTCGGCAACGCCGCGCATCAGGGGCTAAATGACTAACGACGTAATTCTGCGGGTTGAAGACCTGCAAACTCACTTTTTCACCCGTACCGGCGTAGTCAAGGCCGTGGACGGGATCAGTTTTGAGCTGGGGCGGGGCGAGACGCTGGGCATCGTCGGCGAATCGGGTTCCGGCAAAAGCATGACCGCCTGGTCTATTCTCGGCATGGTGCCGCACCCCGGCCGGATCGTAGGCGGAGCGATCAACTACCTGGGCGAGAATCTCTTGGAAAAAAGCCGGGGCGAGATGCGAGAGATTCGCGGTTCGGGTATCTGCATGGTCATGCAGGACCCGCTGACCTCTCTCAACCCCGTGTTCACGGTGGGGGACCAACTGGTCGAAACGCTCAAATTGGAATTCGATGAACCGAAACGGTCACTGCGGCAGCGGGCGGCAGAACTGCTGGCCAACGTGAGGATACCGGCGCCTGAAGACCGGCTGGCGAACTTCCCCCATCAGATGAGCGGCGGGATGCGGCAACGGGTAGTGGGCGCGATTTCGATTTCACGCGCGCCCAATCTGCTGATCGCAGACGAACCGACGACGTCTCTGGACGCCACCATCCAGTTGCAATACCTCCGTTTGTTGAAAGACATCCAGGCGCAAACTGGCGCGGCAATCATCTTCATCACCCACGACTTCGGGATCGTAGCGCGCATGTGCGACCGGGTTGCGGTGATGTACGCCGGCCGCATCGTCGAGCAGTCCGACGTTGAGGATATGTTCGACCACCCGGCGCATCCCTACACGGAGGCATTGCTCCAGTCGGTGCCGGACCTGGACGCGGACGTGGATACACTCCCCTCCATTGAGGGACAACCCCCATCGCTGGATGCCTTGCCGGAAGGGTGTTCGTTCGCGCCGCGCTGTCCCCACGCTTGGGATCGGTGCCGCGAGTATCCCGACGAGTTCACGGTAGCGCCCCGCCACACTTCACGCTGCTGGAGGTCGGAGTAATATGGCCGCAGTCGCTTCACCAACCGTAGCGGGGGCCGTCAACGGCGAAGGGCCGTTGGTGCGCCTGGAGGGGATCCGGAGGCATTTCCCGGTGTATCGCGGCAACTTGCTGCGGCGGCGCACCGGAACCGTCAAAGCGGTGGACGGCATCTCCATTAACATTATGCCGGGGCAGACCTACAGTCTGGTGGGCGAGTCAGGCTGCGGAAAAACCACTACCAGCCGTATGCTCCTGATGGCGGATCAGCCGACGGACGGGAGCATTTACTTTGACAGCCGCCCCATGGACCAGTTTTCCGGAGCCGAACGGCGCAACTTCCGGGCTTCGGTGCAGGCGGTGTTCCAGGACCCGTGGAGCTCGCTGAACCCACGGATGAGGGTTGACCAGATAATTTCCGAGCCGTTGATCACGCACCAGCGCCTGAGCCGCACCGCCGTTCGCTCGCAGGTGCAGGAGCTGTTGTCGGTGGTGGGTTTGCATCCGTTCCACGCTGAGCGGTACCCTCATGAGTTCAGCGGAGGCCAACGCCAGCGCATCGCCATTGCCAGAGCGCTTTCAACCCGGCCGAAACTGATCGTGCTGGACGAGCCCGTATCTGCGCTGGACGTGTCGATTCGCGCCCAGATCCTGAACCTGCTGAAAGAATTGCAGTCCAGTTACGAACTCAGCTATCTGCTGATTGCGCACAACCTGGCGACCGTGCGGTACATGAGTCACATGGTCGGGGTGATGTACCTGGGCAAGATTGTGGAAGAGGCCCCGCCCATCGATCTGTTCACGGATCCGCAGCACCCTTACACAAAAGCGCTGATTTCCGCGTCCCTACCGGCCCATCCCCGGCAGCAGAGAGAGGAAATTGTGCTCACTGGCGAAGTGCCTTCCCCATTGGACCCGCCGGGAGGCTGCGCGTTCCACCCCCGTTGCCCATTCGTCATGGAGCGTTGCGCGACAGTTCTGCCTGTGCTGCGCGAGTACCAGCCGGGCCACGCCACGGCGTGCCACCTGTACGACTGAGCGGCGCGACTTTACGTCTTGAAACCTGATCCCAGCGCGGGTTTGTTGCTAATCAGGGAACCGCGCCTTCTCTGCGGAATACGTCTGCCAATTTGCCAATCCCTTCCCATATCTCATCTTCCGAAGGTAGGGCGAAGCAAAGTCGGATGTAATTGGCCGCTGCGTCGGGATCCGCCGACCAGTCAGGCCCGGGGTTGAACGCGATCTCTTCCTTGAGGGCAGGGCCAGCCAGTTGGCGAGAATCAACTCCGTTAGGCAGTTTGACCCACAAGTACATCCCGCCCTGGGGTATTTCAAACTCGATGCTGGGGCCGAAGGACTCTCGGAGCGCGCTGCTGAGGGCGTCGCACTTGCGTTTCAACGACGACCGCATTTCCAGGATGTGGTCCTCGTAGTGGTGGTTGAAATAGTCACCGACAATCATCTGGTCCATCACGCCGGTTCCGGCATCGTTTTTGCGGGAAAGCAGGCGGCTCATGACATCCCAAGAAGCTACGACGTAGCCCAGGCGCGTACCCGGCCCCAAGGTCTTCGAGAATGATCCTATGTGCAGCACCCGGTTGCTATCGTCCAGGGATCGGATGGCGTTCTCATACTCGCCCTCGAATATGAGGTCGGCGTAACATTCATCCTCGAATATCGGGACGCCGTATTCTTCGCTGAGCTCCAGCATCTGATGGCGGCGTTCCATGGTCATCACGGTGCCGGTGGGGTTCTGTAGGGTCGGGATAGTATAGATGTACTTGGGACGAACACCCTTATTCCGCAAATCTTCCAGGGCGGTGGCGAGGTGATCCATTCGCATCCCATCCTGGTCAACATCGATCCCCACGATGTTGACTTTCCTGCGCCTCAGGTTGCCCAGTGCGCCGGAAAAGCTGAATGCCTCGACGATGGCGGTGTCGCCTTCCTCCAGTAGAATCTCGTTAATCAGCTCGATGGCAAGGCCCGACCCCGAGGTGATCAGAACTTCGTCAGTCGTTACGTTGATGCCACGATGCTGAGCCAGCTTGTCCACCACGAACTGGCGCAGAGGGGTGATGCCCTGCGGCCCGCCGTCGAAGTTGTACATCGAAATGTTCCTGGGGTCGCCCCGGAACACCCGGCCGGCGGACTCGACAAAGCCTTCCATGGGAACCATGTCAGGGTCGCTGTGGCCACCAATGAAATTGTACTTGGGGTGACCTTCCCAAGCCGCCGCCGGGGGCGGGAGATCCCTGTTGAAGAGCGTCGAATAGTCCAAGCCTTGCCCTGGCATGAGGTTGATCCTCCGTGCTGTTGGTTGATTGCGAAACATTGGGCATCCTAACATCGTGGGCAACGCCCGTCGATGGCGGCGCGTACACGTCTGGTTTGCCGTTGGGAATGGCCGCCGATATAATCCAACGCTGCCGTGGCCGTGCTCCTAACTGCGCGGCTATGCAAATACGTGGCGTTGTTCCCGACCCAAAACGGAGATCGAAATATGAAATTCGGCATCATGGCAATGCCTCAACACCCGTCCACCGATTCCGCCACCCAGCGGTTCCGTGAAACGGTCGAACTCACCCGCCTGGCCAGGGATGCCGGGTTCAGCTCAATAGCCTGCGGGCAGCACTTCCTGTCGCCGCCCTATCAGAACTTGCAGAGCATCCCCCTGCTGGCACGACTGGCCGCCGATTCGGGCGACATGAAACTGGTGCTGTCCATCCTGCTGCTGCCGCTGTATTCGCCGGCCGACGTGGCGGAGACTGTGGCGACGCTGGACGTAATCAGCGATGGCCGCGTCGTTCTGGGCGTCGGCCTCGGCTACCGTGATATCGAGTACCAGGCGTTCAACGTGGAGCGACGCCACCGGGTTGGGCGATTCCTGGAATCTCTGGAGCTGGTTCAACGTTTGTGGACGGAGGACGAAGTCACGTTCCATGGCAGACACTTCAACCTGGACAACGCGACCTGCGCCATTCGCCCGGTTCAGAAGCCCCATCCTCCGGTATGGGTGGCAGCGAATTTCGATACGGTGGTGCGGCGAGCCGGCGAACTGGGGTTGCCGTGGTTCGTGAATCCCCACGCCACGCTGGAAACGCTGGAGAGGCAAACGGCCATATACCACGAGGGTCTGGCGGCCGGCGGCAAGGAGATGCCCCCCGAAATGCCCATCATCAAGGAAATGCACATCGCTCCCACCCACGAGGAAGCGGTGCGTAATGCCCAACCCTACATGGAGGCCAAGTACCAGGCTTATGCTGATTGGGGCCAGGACAAGGCCCTGCCCGGCGAAGAGGACTTCCGGATTCCGTTTGAAGAGTTGGCTCGAGACCGTTTTATCCTGGGCAGCAGCGAGGAAGTGATTCAGCAAATTGAAGATCACCACCGCCGCGTTGGGGCGAACCATTTCATGTTCCGCATCTGGTATCCCGGTATGGACGCCCGCATGGCCATGCGCGTTGTGGAGCAGATGGGCGACAGTGTCATACCCTATTTTGAAAGCCGGTACGGCGATCAGGAATAGCTGTCAATTTGACACCATTCCCCCGTTCTCCATATACTGCCAGAGGGCTTCTGCGGCCGATTTTGTGGCGGAAAAGGTGTACAAACCACCCCAGGCTGAACCCATTGAACCCTGCCCATACCAATGCCAAGAAAGAACATTGTTGTCGTCGGCGGCGGCACCGGCAATCACACCACGCTAAGCGGATTGCGCGCGCTGAACTGTAACCTGACGGCTGTCGTCGCCATGACCGACAGCGGTGGAAGCAGCGGCCGTCTCCGCGAAGAATTGGGCCATCTGCCGCCCGGCGACTTGCGGCAGTGCTTGATGGCGCTGTCCGGCGACGAAGCATCGTCCGGTTTGATGCGGCGACTTTTTGACTACCGATTCTCGGCCGGCGAAGGTCTGAGCGGACATAACTTCGGCAACCTGCTGCTGGCGGCGCTGACCGAAGTGACCGGCGACACTATTACTGCCATCGAGCAAGCGGGACGCATCCTAGGAATCAAAGGTGTGGTGTTGCCAGTGACGCTGACCAAGGCCGCCTTGTGCGCGCGTCTGGAGGACGGTTCGGATCTAATTGGCGAATCCACTATTGACTCCCGTAGCGAAAACCTCGACGTGGCCATAGACTACATTTATCTGGACCCCAAAGCATATGCCTATCCGCCCGTGCTTGACGCCATCGCCGAGGCTGATGCTATCGTGCTTGGCCCCGGAGACATCTACACTAGCGTGTTGCCCAATCTCCTGGTAGAGGACGTGGCTGAGGCCATCAAAGAGTCTCGGGCCGTCAAAATCCACGTCTGCAACTTGATGACCAAGCCCAACGAAAGCGCCGGATTCCGTACCTCCAATTTCCTCGCGCTGCTCACTGAATACATGGGCACCCGCCAACCCCTGGATTTCCTGCTGTTCAACAACACGCCAATCTCGTCGCGTCTGGTGGCCCGGTATGCCGCAGAGGGTCAACATCCGGTGCTCCTTGACGAGGCGGAATCGCTGACCATGGTAGGGCGCATCGTGCAGCGCCCGCTGCTGGCGCCGGGCGTGTTCGTGCGGCACGATCCCACGGCCTTGGCGTCCGCCATAATGGAAATCGCGGCGGCTGTGCCGGTGGCCACTCACGATGCTCCGCAGGAAACTCCGGTCCTGGATTGCGACGATTGGAGTGGGCCTCCTCTCACCTCCATCCCTTACCGCGTGCAGGCTGTTCAGCACGAAACCGGCGCGGGCCACCTCGATGCCACCCTGACCGTGCGCAGCGATGACCCCGACGGTGGATAGCCTCGCATGTGCGGAATAGTCGGCTACGTTGGAGACCGGCAGGCCTGGCCCATAGTGGTGGAAGGTCTGCGCCGCCTGGAATACCGGGGCTACGACAGCGCGGGGGTCGCGGTTATCGAGCCGGAGGGCGGCCTGCACCTCCGCAAGACCGTCGGCCGTGTCGTGGGACTGCTGCACGACTCGACTTGTCCCGAGCCCGAGGGTTCAGCTGCGCTGGGACATACCCGCTGGGCTACCCACGGACGCCCAACCGAAGCGAACTCCCATCCCCACACCGATTGCAGCGGCCGTATCGCCGTGGCCCACAACGGCATCGTTGAAAACTACCTCGCGCTCAAGACCGAACTACAGCGGCGAGGCCACGAGTTCAAATCGGAAACCGACACCGAGGTAATTCCGCACCTGATCGAGGAGGGAATGAACGACGGGTTAAGTCTCCCGAAAGCGGTATTGCGCATGGGATCCGTGGTGCAGGGTCCCCAGGCGATAGTGGCAGTGCGGGAAGGGGACGACGACAGCATCTGCGCCATGCGGCTGGGCCACGCCGGAGGCGTAGCCGTAGCTCACCATGCCGGGCAGGGGATTGTGTCCAGCGATCTGCCGGCTCTGCTGCCCATTATTGGCGAGCGGGGATACTTGCCCGTGGGTTTTCTGGACGACGGCGAGGCGGCGGTCGTGGCCCGTTCCGGAATCACGTTCCTGGACCGCCGCGGCGAGCCGGTTCACAAGCAAATGCGTCCCATATCGTTGAACGACGTACTGGTTGACCGCGCGGGCTATCGCCACTACATGCTTAAGGAGATCATGGAACAGCCGCAGGCGGTGGTCTCCGCCATGCGCGACCGGGTCAATTTCACCGGAGGCCGGGTCACATTGCCGGAACTCTCCATGTCGAATGCGGAGCTGGCGAAAATTCACCGTGTGGTCCTGATTGGATGCGGCACGAGCCTGAACGCCGCCCAGGTAGGGCGACACCTGGTCGAGCGGTTGGCAGGAGTGCCGGCGGAGGCGGAGTCTGCATCTGAGTTCCGCTACCGGGAACCGATGCTGGACGATAGCACGCTGGTGGTCGCCATTGGGCAATCGGGAGAGACTGCCGACACCGTGGCCGCTATGGAGGAAGTCCGTCGCAGTCGCGCGAAACTCGTAACCATCTGCAACTCGCCGGACAGCCAGGCAACCCGCTTGGCGGATTCCAGCCTGTTGATGCGTTCGGGAATCGAAGTTGGGGTGGCGAGCAGCAAGACGTTCATCGCATCGTTGACCATTCTTAATCTCCTGGCGATGCGTCTCGCGGCGGCGCGTAACCGGGTCGGCCAATCTCAGATGCAGGAATGGGTCGATAACCTTGCTCGAATTCCTGGGCATGTCGCCAACCTCGTCAGCAAGCCTGCGGAGATCGATGAACTGGCTGGCGGCTATTCCAACCGCCGGAATTTCATCTATCTCGGTCGGGGTATCAACGCGCCCATCGCCACCGAAGGGGCCCTCAAGCTCAAGGAAATCAGCTACATCCACGCTGAAGCGTATCCGGCCGGTGAAATGAAGCACGGCCCCATAGCGCTGATCGACCACCGGATGCCCACCATGGCCATCGCTCCTGACGACGCGCTGTACGATAAGATGGTCAACAACGTGCAGGAAGTAAAAGCGCGCGGCGGAGCCGTCCTCGGCGTGCTTACCGACGGAGACGCCAGGTTATCCGGCCTGGTGGACGGCGCCATGTTCATACCTCGCGTTCCCGACCACCTTACGCCCATCGTCGCCACGGTGCCCTTGCAACTTTTCGCATACCACATCGCGGTGCGGCGAGGTTGCGATGTCGATCAGCCCCGGAACCTGGCAAAGTCCGTTACCGTTGAATGATACCGGAGTCGTGCGGCGCATTGTAGGCGGCAAAAGGATGCTGAGCGTCCCGTGATCCGCCAAATCGGTCTGCAATACCCGTGTACACGCGCGCCTTATCGTTTTACTATATTCCTTGCCCTATTCGTCAACGGAGGCATGGCGAGGATTGATTGACATAATTGAATATCCGACCCTGAAGGCGGACCACTACCTCGAATTGCTTTCGCCCGAAAGCGCTGCCGAACTCACCGCGGTTGCCGGCCGGTTTCGGGATAGCAGGGTAATCCACATCAACAGCACCGCCTATGGCGGCGGTGTGGCGGAGATTCTGCACTCGCTGGTGCCGCTCAGCAATGCGCTGGGTATTTCGACGCAGCGAGCCGTGATCACTCCCAGAGATGCCCGATTCTTCGACGTCACCAAGCGCATTCACAACATGTTGCAGGGAGCTGCTGGGGAGCTGACGGAGGAGGAACTCGCCATCTACTACGGATGCCTGGACGATATAGGCGCCGAAATAGATGAAGCCGGTCTGTCGGCAGACGTGTGGTTTTTCCACGATCCCCAGTTGCTTCCCTTGGCCCGCCTGCTGGATCGTGGCGCCGCGCCTACCCGGTTGTGGGTGGTGCATATCGACCTGACCGATCCCAACCCCTGGCTGATGGAACGGCTGTTGCCCTTGACCAGGGCCTACGATCTGCTGATCTGCTCCCTGGAAGACTACGTGCCTCGGGACGCCCCGGGCGATCTCGGTATCTTCGTGGCGCCGCCGGCCATCGATCCCTTCGCGCCCAAGAACTGCGATATGCCGAGGCACAAGGCAGCCGACATCGCCAAAGCCCTGGGCATAGACGTGTCCCGCCCACTGGTAACCCAGGTATCGAGATTCGACTTCTGGAAAGACCCCTGGGGGGTCATTGACGCTTACCGGCTGGCGAAACGGTCGCACCCCGACCTGCAACTGGCGCTGCTGGGGTTGAGCCAGGCGAACGATGACCCTGAGGGCGAGCAGGTTTTGCGGTCGGTGACCGAGCACTCAGACAACGACCCCGACATCCATATGTTCTTTTTCCCGAACGACCTGCCGGCCTCCAACGATGAAATCGTCAACGCGCTGCAAACCCATTCCCGCGTGCTGGTGCAAAAGTCCACCCGCGAAGGGTTTGGGTTGACGGTCTCCGAAGGCATGTGGAAGGGCAAGCCAATGATCGGCGGCAACGTCGGCGGAATTCGCCTTCAGATCGTTGATGGCGAGTCCGGATACTTGGTTGACAATGCCACACAAGCCGGAGAGCGCATTGCCCAACTGCTGGCCGACAATGAGCTATGCGCCAGAATCGGCCGCAACGCCAAGGACCGGGTGCGCCAGAGGTTCCTGATTCCCCGGTTGCTCAATGATTACTTGCGGGCCGCCCAGCAGGCCCGCTCCGTCGCGCCGCAACCCGTGTGCTGATACCATGCCTACTACAACTATCCTCGTTATGATTGACGGGCTTGACCCGGAATATCTGGAGCAATGCCCCGCGCCCAACCTGCGGCGATTCGCCGCTGACGGTTTTCACGTTACTGCCGGTGGGATGATGCCCAGCGTTACCAACGTGAACAACACGTCGATGGTGACGGGCCATTATCCGGCCCAGCACGGTATCGTCTCCAACTACTGGCTGGACCGGAGAGCGGGCATCGAGCAGTACGTGGAGTCCGGCGAATTCATAACCTCGGATACCATTTTCGACCTTTGCCGGCGCAACGGTGGTCGTTCGCTGCTGGCAGCATCCAAGGACAAACTGCGCCGCCTGCTGGGAACCAGTACCGACCTCGCCTTTTCGTCCGAAGAACCCACTGAGCGGGCCGTGTCAGCGGCAGGAGAACCGCCGCACGTTTACTCGGCGGATGTGAACGGCTGGACGATCGAAGCCGCCCGCTCTGCCCTGCTGGAGGACCATTACGATCTGGCGTTCATTGCCACCACGGACTATGCCATGCACATGCACGGGCCACGACATCCCGAATCGGCCCGCCATCTGGTAATCCTGGACGACGCGCTGGGCCGGCTGTACAACGACGTGCCGGACGCGCAACTGCTCATAACCGCGGATCACGGGATGTCGGACAAGCGCAGGATGCTGCACTTGCCCGCGATCTTGGGGCGGCATAACATCGCTTCCCAGGCCGTCCCCGTCATCAAGGATCTGTACGTGGTGCATCATTCCAACTTGGGTGGCTGCATCTACATCCACCTGGAAGACCCGGCGGCGACGCAGGATGCCATCGGGGTTCTGCGGGAAACCGACGGAGTCGAAAATGCTTTCGATCGTGAAGAGGCCGCCCAGCGATTTTCGCTGATGCCCGAACGCCTCGGCGACATACTGGTAACCGCCGATTCCGACGTGGTGTTCGGCGACCCTGCGGAAGTGTCGCTCCCGCCGGGCCTGAGATCCCACGGCTCGGCCCACGAAACCAGCGTGCCAATCATCGGGTACGGCGGCGATTTTGGCGGGTTCCAGTTCCGGGAAAACCGTGACCTGGGTCGCTACGTCAGCCAGATGGTCCTGTCGTGAGCGGAGATTACTGTGCCAACCGTTGAAGTGCGCGCCCCGGCGACTACCGCCAACTTGGGGCCCGGGTACGATTGCCTCGGCATGGCGCTTGACCTTTGGAATCGCCTCACCGTCAGCGTGCAGCCGGCCGGAGAATCCGCGTCAGTGGAAGTCGTCGGTGAGGGAGACGGCGAACTGGCGACGGACACCGAGAACCTGACTTACCGGGCGATGGAATTCCTCTACGGCGAAGCCGACGAGGAAATGCCTCCGCTTAAGATGAAGTGTGAAAACACTATCCCCCTCAGTCGCGGCATGGGCAGCAGCGCGGCGGCAATCTCTGGCGGCCTCGTTGCCGCCAACGCCCTGCTGGACAATCCTTTCACGCCCAACGACTTGCTGGAGATGGCCGCCACTATTGAAGGTCATCCGGATAACGTTGCTGCCGCAGTGCATGGTGGGTTGCAGTTGGTGATTACCGACGATCAGCAACTGTACACCGCGCCCATTGCTGTACCGGAGGAATTGCAGGCGGTTTTATACATTCCGGAGCGCCGCATCGCCACGGTGGACGCTCGCCGGGTTTTGCCTGCTGAGGTGTCCGTGGCCGACGCGGTGTACAATATGAGCCGCGCCGCGTTGCTGGTGGCTGGAATGCAATCCAACCACCCTGAGTATTTGAGCATCGCCACGCAAGACCGATTGCACCAGCCCTATCGGCAGACCATATTCCCTCCTATGAAAGTGATTTTTGAAGCGGCCCGCAATGCCGGAGCCTTGGGCGTGTTCCTTTCCGGCAGCGGCAGTACCATTTTGGCCCTGACTCAAGAACGCTCCATGACGGTGGCCTACGAAATGTTTGACGCGGCCCGGCTGGCCGGCGTGGAGGGTCGCGTTGAGGTCACCCGGCCCACCGTCCAGGGGGCGCACGTCGTGTCCGTAGCTGGGTCATAGAGCATGGGACTGTTCGTCCATAAATACGGCGGAAGTTCGGTCGCTGACGCGGGCAAGATCGTCAACGTCGCGAAACGCATCGCCGGCGTCCACGAATCCGGCCACCAGGTGGTCACCGTGGTGTCCGCGATGGGTAACACCACCGATGAGCTGATCGACCTGGCACGAACCGTTGCCGACGAGCCGGATCCGCGAGAACTGGACCTGCTGCTGTCCACCGGAGAACTGGTCTCCATCACTTTATTGTCCATGGCGCTCAGGAGCCTCGGCTACGATGCAATCAGCCTGAGCGGACCGCAAGCGGGCATCCGCACGGACAACGCCTACGGCCGCGCCCGCATCAGCGAGGTTGACCCGGCCCGCTTGCAGCACGAACTGGCTAAGGGCCGGCTGGTGATCGTAGCCGGATTCCAGGGCCTCACGCCCGACGAGGACATAACCACCCTGGGGCGTGGCGGGTCCGACACCACTGCTGTTGCCTTGGCAGCTGCCCTCCGCGCTGACCGCTGCGACATTTATACCGATGTGGAAGGGATTTACACCGCCGACCCCCGCGTGGTAAGTAAGGCCGCCAAATTGTCTGAGGTCGGCTATGACGAAATGTTGGAACTGGCCGCAGCCGGCGCGAAAATGCACCCCCGGTCAATAGAGCTCGGAGCGGTGTACAAGGTGCCCATCTACGTCGCCTCCAGCTTCACCGACGCCCCCGGCACACTGATCCAACAACCTTCGGATGAGGCGCCCATGGAAGACCGCATCAAAGTAACCGGAATCGCCTACCAGACCAACGTGGCCAAAGTGACCGTCTGCGGCGTGGAGGACAAGCCGGGCGTCGCGGCGGCGCTGTTCGAGCCGCTGGCCGCCTCCGGCATCAGCGTGGACACCATCGTCCAGAATACCAGCGCCGACCGGACTACCACCGACATCAGCTTCACGGTCACCTCCGACGACCTGCCTCAGACGCTGCGCCAGTTGTCGTCTATGGAACCCGCCTTGAGCGTGGCCCAGGTAATCAGCGACAGCTCGCTGGCTTCCGTGAGCGTGGTCGGTTCCGGGATGCAGAACACGCCGGGTTACGCATCCCGGATGTTTCGGATCCTCGCCGACGGTGGTATTAACATCGACATGATTACCACCTCAGAAATTCGCATTTCGTGCATCATTGACCGGGAGCAGGCCCACGAGGCCGTCCGCCTGCTGCACCGGGGTTTTGAGCTCGACAAAGGTTAGCCGTTACGTGGCCTCTCGCAATGTCAGCCTGTTACCTCTCGGTGGTGATACCCGCGTATAACGAAGAGGGGCGGTTACCGGAAACCCTGACCACGTTATACAACTACCTCTGTGGCCGCTCCTATACCTGGGAAGTCATAGTAGCCGATGACGGCAGCGAGGATCGCACGCCGGCGATAGTCCGGGAATTTGCGCAGACGCGCCCGGGCTTCCGTGTCCATACGTTCCCGCACCGTGGCAAGGGCTCGGCGGTGAAACAGGGGATGCTGGCCGCTCGGGGTGAATATCGTTTCCTTTGCGACGCCGATTTGTCGATGCCAATTGAGCTCCTGGGCCGGCTGCTGCCTCCCGACGCGCCGGTTGCGGACATAGTGATTGGGTCCAGGGAAGCCCCCGGGGCGCGGCGCATCGGCGAACCGCGTCGGCGCCGGCTGATGGGCCGGGTGTTCAATGTGTTTACGCAGCTGCTTGCTGCCCCGGGCATAGCGGACACCCAGTGTGGGTTTAAGGTATTCACGGCAGAGGCGGTGGAAGCGCTGTTTCCCCAGCAAACGCTGGACGGTTTTGCCTTTGACGCAGAGATTCTGTTCCTGGCCCGCAAGCGCAACTACACTGCGTCTGAAGTCGGCATCGACTGGCATTACCGGGCGGAAAGCAAGGTACGGCCATTCCGCGACGGCTGGCAAACGCTGCGGGATTTGCTCCTCATCAGGTGGCGATGGCTTACCCGCCAGTACGAGTAGCGGGTTGCCTGCTCACTGGCTCCCGCAACTGATACCGCCAAATTCCAAGAACTTGCCAAAATTCGTTTGGGGTTTTGTTGACCTCCGCAATCCCCCCTGTGTAAATCTATTGGCCCAGAATTTGAACGATAACAATGCACGATGCATCTGATTGAAAGGACTGGCCATGATGGTACCAAGCACAGTGAGCGCCGGCCCAGATGCGGGCAGAGGAACGATGACGGTAAACCGATTCCGAATTAACCTGGGCAAGGACGCGGTCAAGCTCGCCCTCGACGGTGAATGGGAGAAGGCAGCAGAACTGAACCGCGCTATTCTTGAGTTGCACCCGGACGATTGCGAGGCGGCAAACCGCCTGGCGAAGGCCATGATGGAGTTGGCGGACTACTCCGCAGCTCGAACAGTACTCGATGGCTTGCTCATCAGGCATCCCAACAACAATATTGCCCGCAAGAATCTTGCTCGCCTGGAGAAGTTGGAGACGGTCGGCGCCCAGCGTCCGTCCGCATCTGCCCACGTTGCCGGATCTTCGCCGATTTTCATTGAAGAGGGAGGCAAGTCCTGTACCACAACGTTGCAGCGCATCGACAACGCATCCGCACTGGCGGACATTGTTGCGGGCGACACGGTATCGCTTTCAATTTCTGATGACGCAGTAACCGCCCATTCCGCGGACGGCCGGCGGTTGGGAACGGTTGAACCCCGGTTGGCGCGTCGGTTGCGCAAATTGTTGGCCGGCGGCAATCAGTACAGCGCCGCCGTGGTCAGCAGCAATGAGGGTGCCTTGTCCATCGTCATTCGAGAGACACAGCAGCATCCGTCGCTGCGCAACGTCGTATCCTTCCCGCCGCTCCGACGTAATGATGCTGGCCCCGATGAGCCGAGCGCCGAATTTTCCAGCGGCGAGGTATCGGACGGCGCCGAAAACCCGAGCCCGTCAATCGACCTCAGCTTGGAACCGGAGCAGGAACAGGAGGATGCTATCCCTGCGTTGGCAACCGACGAAATTGATGATGACGATGACACGGGTGATTCCAGCGTTGAGGTCCCGGTATTAGATACCGACGATGTTGACGGGGACCCGGTTCTGCAAATCGTGCCGCTGCAGGAGGAAGACGACTGGGAGTAACGTCCGGTTCCGCAAGGTTACCCCCCCTGCCCCGCGCCCCGGGCTCGGGAGTCCAGGCTGACGGCGACCTGCGAGCGGAACGGGCGCACCCGGTTGGGGCTGCCCGGAACTCCCATGGGGACGACGAACACCGCTGATTGGCCGGCAGCGTGCGGTGAGAAAAACTCCGTCACGCTGTCGTCAAAGAAAGTGAGACCTGTGGCCCCGAGCCCCAGCGCGTGCATCCCCAGGTACAACCGCCCTCCGATGATGCCGGCGACGGTTTGAGCCATTCGGTAACCTCTTGCTCCAAGGTCCCGATCAATGGTGTTCAAATCCGCGGTGATGAACGCGACCGCGGCAGCATCGGCAGGCAACGCCTGCTCGAACCCTAGGTGTCCGGCCATCTCGCGAAACTCGCCGGCATTCAGCAACCGGAGGCCGGTGTAAAAGGGGTTGTAGTAATACGCGCCAGGCTCGAGCACCTCTACGGAATTGACTATGAAATATAGCCCCAGGTTCGAGCCGTAGCCGTGTTCCAGGCCCGGGGCGTTGATACCCCTGCCCGCCGCATCAACCACGCTGCGGAATGCTTCCCACGGCATCGGCTCCCGGGAGAAGCGGCGGGTGGAGCCGCGCGACCTGACGCAGTTGCCCAGCGGGGCGGACGCAAGCGAACTCAGATCAATATCGGCGTCGAACATGCCGTCGGTTCCTGAACGGAGGGGGCGGAATACGTCGCCGGTGCCGTCCAACTCGTCCTTTTCCGATTGGGACAGCCCGGCTGTAGCTCGGTTCCAGTTCGCCAGATCGTCGTGCGTCTGCAAGGGCGACGCGGCATGGACTTGGGCGCTCATGGAGTAGTCAATTGCGCCGGCGTTCAGGTCGTTGCTCTCTTGAGGCAAGGCTCCCGGCACGTCGCCGGGGCCATCTGCCAGCATCCCGTCGGGGGTTCCCACTGATGCCACCAACGACGGTGCTTCGGTAACTCCATCAATCCCGAAATACCCGGTGAGCATTCGATCTACGAACCCAAAGTTCAGTTTGACCGGAACAGCTTCGGCGTTGGCCGTAGCCAACAGGTTGGCGGCCACTGTGCCCAGGTCCCAGTAGCAATAACGGTAGCCGCGCTCGCGGTATTTCCAGGCGCTGCGCCAGAAAACGGTGGTGAACACCAGGGTCGCCGGGTATGCCGAATGATCGCCAACGGCGCTTGCCACCCAGCGGCGCAGGTCGCCGTTGCGGAGCCGTACCAGGGTGCAATCGCGGGGGTTGAAGTGATAGACGCCGGCCCGCAACCCCTCCAGATCGCCGCATACTACGTAGATTTCCGTGGGGTACAGCGCTCCAGCGGACGCGGCGGCCCGATAGTGGACTTCACCGTCGTTCAGTTGGCGGCGGCGGATCACGGCGGCGGAGTGGTACAACAGGTTGGTCAACTGTTCCAGCGTCAGCGGCCCGGTGTGATCGCTGCCACCGTCGCCCCGGATGGCGGCCAGGGTAGGCATTTGAGGGCCCGGTTGGTCAGCGACATCAGGCAGACCGATGGCGCGGAGACCGGGATAAAACTTGTAGAGCGGCGGCTTGTTGTCCAGGTTGATGTACTGGAGCTTGGTCGCCTCGTTGAACCGCAAGGCTATGCTCTGATTTTCCGCCGTTGTCATGGCAATCAACTCCCTTATCGTCTCCGGTATAGCTCGACCGCCGCTGACTCAATGACGGAACCTCTGATCGGCGGACGGGGTTTGCTCACCCGCACGCGTACGGCGGCCACCGGCTGTTGCTGGATGAATACACTTTCCACGATCTTCGTCGCCGCCGCTTCCAGCAGGTGGTACGGTTCGCCTTCCATCACGTCCCGAACTACCCGGTACAGGTGGGTGTAACTGACCGTATCGGCCAGATTATCCGACGTCCCGGCTGGCCCCAGGTCCAACTCGGCCTCCAGGTCAACCTCGAATGGCTGCCCCAACGCGCGCTCCTCCGCGTTCACTCCGTGAAACCCGTAGAATTGCATCCCGGTCAGGATGATCCGGTCGGCGGCCATCGGCGGGTTGCTACTCCGGGGTCGCGGCCGTCTGCCGCTCGATTTCAGCCACCAGCGCCAGCAGGTTCTGCGCCCGCTTCACCACCGGCACGTCCACCATGCGCCCGTCGATGGATAGCGATCCCCGGCCGGCCGCTTCCGCTTCCGCCCATGCCTCCATGACCTGTTGGGCATAGGCCACGTCCTCCGGGTTGGGCGAGAACGTCTCGTTGATGATGTCAATCTGGGCCGGGTGGATGGCGAACTTGCCGGTGTAGCCCATCTGCCGCGCCGCGCCGGCGTCGGTGCGCAGGCCGTCGGGATCGCGGAAGCCGACGAATGGCCCGTCCAGGCCGGCCACGCCGGCAGCCTTGGCGGCTATCGCCACCGATGAACGGGCGAAGTAACTTTCCTCGCCAAAGTCGTTGCGGATGATGCCCATGTCGTTGGTGTAGTCCTCGCCGCCGAAGGCGATACCGGCGATCCGTTGCGACGCCGTCGCCATCTCGTACACGTGGACGATCGCCATGGCGGTTTCAATCCAGGGTACTACCCGGATGCTCCCCTGCGGTATTCCGACGCTGTTTTCCAGCGGCGCCAGCAACCTGTCCACCTGCTGCAAGTTCCACCGCGTATCGCCCTTGCCGATGCTGATGCCGGCCAGGTCGGGCGACACCACCGCCGCCAGTTCGCCGGCGGTGAGGCCGGTGTCCAGCGAGTTGACGCGCACCATCACCCGGCGTCCCGCCGCACGCAGCTTGGGAACCCACTCAACGGCCATCTCGCAGGCCGTTTCCTTCTCGCCGGGAGGCACCGAATCCTCCAGGTCAACCATGACTATATCGGCGTTGAATCCTAACGCCCGTTCCAGCATATTGGCGCGGTTTCCGGGCACGAAAACCAGGCTACGCATTAGTTCCATAGGTCAGAAAACCCCATCCGTCTTTACCGTCATTTGCCTGCCTTTCCCGCCATCTACTTGTCATTCCCGCGAAAGCGGGAATCCAGGCGCCTAGAAGTCACCCCACGAGTACCCCGATTTCACGTCCACCTTCAGCGTAACGTCCAACTCCAGGGCTGCCGGCATTTCGTCCATCGCCAGGGCGGTCATGTGGTCCATCTCGTCGTCGGGTACTTCAAAGACTAGTTCGTCATGCACCTGCAAGATCATCTTTGATCGCATTTGCTCGTTTTGCATGCGTGCCTGCACGTTGATCATCGCTTTCTTCATAATGTCGGCGGCGGTACCCTGGATAGGCATGTTGATCGCCATGCGCTCGGCGGCGGCCCGCACGTTGTGGTTGGTGGACTGGATATCGGGGAAGTATCGCCGGCGGCCCAGCAGGGTCTCGGCGTACATCGTCTCGCGGGTCTGATCTTTCACCGATTCCAGATAGCCGTTGATGCCTGGGTATTGCGAAAGGTAGTTGTCGATGAACTGCCGGCCTTCCTCCCGGCTGAACCCGGTCTGCTGGGATATGCCATACGGCCCCAACCCGTAGATGACGCCGAAGTTCAGCACCTTGGCGATGCGCCGCTGTTCGCCGTCCACCTCGTTGATGGGTACGTTGAACATCTGGCTTGCGGTGGCCGCGTGAATGTCCTCGCCGCGCTGGAACGCCTCCAGCAGCGACGGGTCTTGGGACAAGTGGGCCAGCACCCGCAGCTCAATCTGCGAGTAGTCTGCTGAAAGCAGCTGGCAGCCGGCGTCTGCAACGAAGGCCCGGCGCACCTGGCGGCCCAGCTCGGTACGGATAGGAATGTTTTGCAAGTTGGGGTCGCTGCTGCTGAGCCGGCCCGTATCCGAGCCGGTCTGGTGGTACGAGGTGTGGATCCGACCCGTGCGCTCGTTGACCATCCCGGGCAAGGCGTCAACGTAGGTTGACTTCAGCTTGGACACCTGCCGGTAATCCAGTATCCCGTCCACCACGGGATGCATTCCTTTCAGTGATTCCAGCGCGTTGGCGTCCGTGGAGTAGCCCGACTTGGTGCGCCGGGTTTTCGGTAGTCCCAATTCCCCAAACAGCAAATCGCTCAACTGCTTGGGCGAGTTGATGTTGACGCTATGGCCAATCGTCCCGTACAGCTCCGTTTCGATCTGCTCCAATTGTTCTTTCAAGTCCCGCGACATTTCGTGCAGAACGCCGGCATCCAGCCGGACGCCGTAACGCTGCATTTCCACCAGCACCGGAACCAGCGGCAGCTCAACGCCCGCCAGCAGCTCTGTCATATCCCGCTCGGCCAGCGACGGCTCAAATCGCTGCCGCAATTGCAACGTGCAATCGGCATCCGCGGCGGCGTAAGGCGCGCCGTCAGAGATAGCCACTTCGTTGAACGTTATTTGATTGCGCCCCTTGCCGATAAGCTCGGTGATTTCGGTCATTTCCCGCGCCAGAAACTCCAGGGTCAGCGGTTTCAGGCCCAACTGGGTTCTGGTTTTTCCCAGCAAATGCGCCGCAATCATCGTGTCGTGGTCAATGACGCCGTAGGGATCAATGCCGTAATTGCTCAGCAGGGTTAAGTCGTAGTTGGCGTTGTGGGCACACCGCTTGATGTTCGCGTTGGTGAACAGCGGGCGTACCGCCGCCATCACTTCCTCCAACGGCAGTTGTTCGCCGTCGGTGTGGCCCACCGGCACGTACCATGCCGTACCGCCGTCAACCGCAAAGCTGAGCCCGGCCAACTCAGCCGCCATGGGGTCGGTGCTGCTGGATTCGGTGTCAAAGGCGAAAGACCCGGCTGCCAGTATCGCAGCAATCATCGTGTCCAGCTCGCCTTGGCTGGCGACGATATGGTAATCCCTGTCCTCCGTCTCGTAGGCTGCCTCGTCGCCTAGCCCGGCGGCGTCCGCGCCGACGGCGCCGGACGCTGTAGCCCACGGCGCGTCCGGAGCTGGAACCCTGCCCACGATGCTGTGGAATTCCAGCGTGGTCATCAGCGCAACCACGTCGCCCCGTTCGTAGCCCCCGAACCGGCAGGCGTCCAGATCCAGCGCAGTCGGCGCGTCGCAGTCGATGGTGGTCAGGAAACGACATTCAAAAGCCAGTTCCCGGTTGTTGGCTAAGCTGTTCTGGACCCGTTTCTGCGTTATCTCATCGAGGTGTTCGTAGATGCCCTCCAGCGTTTCGTAAGCAGTGAGCAGGGTGGTTGCCGTCTTATCGCCGACGCTGGGAACGCCGGGAATGTTGTCGGATTTGTCACCGACCAGGGCCTTGTAGTCCGGTTGCTGCGCGGCGGTCAGCCCGCCGTACCGTTCCGCAAGTTCTTCCTCTCCAACGATGCGGCGGTCGCGCTCGCCGCTGGCCAGATCTACCCGCACGTTGGGAGTGATCAGCTGGAAAGTATCCCGGTCGCCGGTGAGAATCACCGTCTCCACGCCGGACGCTTCCGCCTGGCGCGCCAGGGTACCGATGATGTCGTCGGCTTCCCAACCGGGGAGTTCGTACACCGGAACCGCAAACGCCCGCATCAACTCTTTTACCCGGTCAAACTGTGGTCGCAGTTCCGGTGGACTCGGCGGACGCTGCGCCTTGTACTCCGAGAACCGCTCGTGGCGGAACGTCGGCGTCGGCGTGTCAAATGCCACGGCAACGTGGGTGGGTTGCCATTCGTTCAGCGCGCGCAGGAAAACGCTGGCGAATCCATAGACCCCGGTAACGTCCTCGCCCGATGATGACACGGTGAGGCTGCGGCTCACGCTGATGGCCCGGAACGAGCGATGCACCATGGCGTGCCCATCGATCAGGAGCAGGAGCGGGTTTTGTCGGACGGCGCCTCCGAACGACATCGGCATGGACATCTGGCCGTTGTTCACCATTGGACACCTCCGCCCGCCGGCGATTAGCTGAGCCGGCCGCGCATCTCAAACCGCATTATACACAAGCCCACTATGCTAAAATCCTGATTGCCATGCCGATGTACGAATACAAGTGTAACCAATGCGGCCAGCGTCAAACGCGGCTCGTGTACAGCTGGACTCCGGAGGATGGGCTTGCCTGTAAGGGATGTTCGAGTGCAAACCTCTCCCGGCTCATCTCCGGCTTCTCCTTTCACCGTTCCTGGGGCGAGAGCCTGAACTGGATGCCCGACAACGCGGCCGCCGACCTGGACGACAGCCATATCGGGAGCATTGATTCCCACATGGGCCGTATGGGCGAAGCCATGGGCGGCAACGTCACTCCGGATTTCCACGAGCACCGCCACGAAATCAATCACCCGGACGCCTAAGCCACCATGCCCATCTACGAATATCGTTGCCAGGAATGTCGCGCCGTAGCGTCCGTTTTCGTGCGCTCCATCAGCGACCACGTGCCGCCCTCCTGCTCCGCCTGCGGAAAGGATACAATGGAACGGCGGATGTCCACCTTCGCCATGGGCAAGACCGTCGCCGGCGTCCACGAAGCCAACCCCATGGGCAGCGGCAGCCGAGACTATTACAGCGACCCGCGGAACATCGGACGCCACGTGGAAGAATCCTTCGCCCGGCACGGTGTGGACATGCCGGACTCGGTACGACAGACCATAGATTCCGCGCGCAGCGGCGAAACGCCCAAAGGATTGGATTTGTGAATTCCGCCAATGAAACCCCCGATTCAAACTTGATCCCCGCCCTGCTCGCCTGCCTCGACGGGCTGCTGGCGTCGGACGCTGTGCCCGAAGGGCTGATGCGCGGCGAGATCGGATGGCTGGGCGATGGGCTCAGCGACCCGCAACGCGAATCCACCGGCGCCAGGAGAGCCGAGAACCGGAACGAAGCCCTGAACCTGGCGAGCGCCGCCCGCGGCCTGTTGTCCACCCTGGAGGTCGGCGGCGAGATTCCGGCGGACTCGGCATTGCAGTTGTACCGGGCGCTGGATGACGCGGTGTCCCGCATCGGCGCGGCCATGCGTCAGGCGCAAGCTGATCGTATCCGCGGGCTGTACGTCATCATCGACCCAGAGGTCACTGGCGGGCGTGACCCGCTGGACATCGCCCGGGGGGGGCGCGGCCGCGGGGCCCCGGGGGGGGCGCGCGCCGGGGGGGTTTAAAAAATGAACGGGGGGCGCCCGGGGGGGGGGGGGAGGGGGGGGGGGGG
>VXOG01000083.1 GCA_009840165.1 Chloroflexota bacterium | reverse complement strand
CGATGACGGTTATCGTCATCAGAGTTTAGGAATCACCGGTTTAGGAATTGTCTCGAAAGCAGGTTTGGGCTACCGCCTGCCTGCTTACGGGTGTATAATTCACAGGGTTTATTCTGCGCCGGGTGCGCTGCATCCGGTCTCAAAGTCCGGGCCTGTAGTCAAAGAATCCTTGGCAAACCGTAGCGGCCCGTGCAACCTGCTTGCTGAGGAGGAGATCATGCCAGAAGCTGCAAAAATCATCTACACCGAAACCGACGAGGCGCCGTATCTTGCGACGCACTCGCTCCTGCCGATCCTTCAGGCTTTCACCAAGGGTTCCGGCATTGAACTGGAAACCTGGGACATCTCGCTGTCGGGACGCATCATCGCCAACTTCCCCGACAACCTGACTGAAGAGCAGAGGATTCCCGACTACCTGCGGATGTGCGGAGAGTTGTGCCTCCAGCCCGACGCGAACCTGATCAAGCTCCCCAACATCAGCGCTTCCATCCCGCAGTTGAAGGGCGCTATCGCCGAGTTGCAGGGCAAGGGGTACGACATACCCGACTACCCCGACCAACCGGCCAACGACGCTGAACGCGAGATCCAGGCGCGCTATTCCCGGGTCCTGGGCAGCGCGGTCAACCCGGTCATCCGTGAAGGCAACTCCGACCGCCGCTCCTCTACCGCGGTCAAGGAACACGGCCAGCGCAACCCCCACCGCATGATGCAGGACTGGCCGGACGTCTCCAAGACTCGCGTCGGCCACATGGCCGATGGCGACTTTTTCAGCAGCGAGGTCGCGGTAACCACGACCGAAGCCGGGTATGCCGCCATAGAGTTTGTAGGCGCCGATGGCAGCGTCACCGAGCTCAAGTCCGGCATCCCGCTGCAAGCCGGCGAAATCATCGACTGCGCCGTGATGAACGTTAATCGGCTGCGCGAGTTCTACGCCGAACAGATGGAACAGGCCAAAGCCGATGACGTGTTGCTCGGCCTCCACGTCAAGACGACCATGATGCGCGTATCCGACCCCATCATCTTCGGACACCTGGTATCGGAGTTCTTCAAGGACGTCTTTGAAAAACACGCCGACGCTCTCGCTCAGGTCCTTGTGGATCCCGACAACGGCGTGGCCGAAATGCTTACCAAGATCCAGGACCTGCCGGAGGCAAAGCGGGCCGAAATCGAGGCTGACATACAGGCGTGCTACGACAGCCGCCCCGACCTGATGATGGTTAACTCGTATCGCGGCATAACCAACCTCCATGTGCCCAGCGACACCATCATCGACGCCTCCATGCCCGTGGTCATCCGCGACGGCGGGCGCACCTGGGGCCCGGACAACGAACTGCACGACACCGTCGCCCTGATCCCCGACCGCTCCTACGCCACCATCTACCAGGCGGTGGTCGAAGACTGCCAGCAGCACGGCGCACTCGACCCGGCGACCCTCGGCAGCGTCGCCAACGTCGGCCTGATGGCGCAGGCCGCCGAGGAGTACGGTTCCCACGACAAGACCTTTGAAGCTCCGGGCAACGGGACCATCCGCGTCGTGGACGCATCCGGCAACACGCTCATGGAGCAGAGCGTCAAGAAAGACGACATCTTCCGGATGTGCCAGACCAAGGACATCCCCGTCCAGGACTGGGTCAAGCTCGGCGTAACCCGCTCCAGGCTCACCGGCCAGGCCGCCATCTTCTGGCTCGATGCCAACCGCGCCCACGACGCCGAGTTGCTCAAGAAGGTGGAAAAATACCTGCCTGAACACGACACCACCGGCCTCGACATCAGCATCTTGCCCCCCGTCGATGCCATGAAAGCCACCATAACCCGCAGCCGGGCCGGCCAGGACACCATCGCCGTAACCGGCAACGTCCTGCGCGATTACCTCACCGACCTCTTCCCAATCCTGGAGCTCGGCACCAGCGCCAAGATGCTGTCGGTTGTCCCACTGCTGAACGGCGGCGGCATGTTCGAGACCGGAGCCGGCGGCTCGGCCCCCCGGCACGTCCAGCAGTTCGTTGAGGAAGGTCATCTGCGCTGGGACTCCCTGGGTGAGTTCTGCGCCCTGGTGGCGTCCTTCGAACACTACGGCGAGGTGTACAACAGCGACCAGGCCAGGTTGCTCGCGGAGACCCTGGACCAGGGCATCGGCGAGCACTTGGAGCACCAGCGCAACCCGTCCCGCCGGGTCAACGAACTGGACACCCGGGGCAGCCACTTCTACCTTGCCCTCTACTGGGCGCAGGCCCTGGCCAAACAGGACAAGGATGCCGACCTCAAGGCCAAATTCAGCGAGGTCGCTCGGCAGATGACCGAGAACGAGGAAAAAATCGTCCAGGAGCTCGTCGACTGTCAGGGTCAGCCTGTGGAAATCGGCGGCTACTACCGGCCCGACAACGATATGGCCACCAAGGCCATGCGCCCCAGCGCTACCCTCAACGCCATCCTGGACTCAATCTAGTAGAGAGGCACTCCCCAATGCGAAGCAAAGTTACCGTAGTTGGCGCCGGCAACGTCGGCGCCACCACCGCCCAGCGCATCCACCAACTCGGCTACGCCGACGTTGTCCTGGTGGATATCATTGAAGACATGCCACAAGGCAAGGGCCTCGACATGCTGGAATCGGGCCCCATCATAGGCTCTGACGGCATGATTACCGGTTCCAACGGATACGAGGAAACTGCCGATTCCGACGTGGTAGTCATCACCTCCGGCATCGCCCGTCGTCCCGGTATGAGCCGCGACGACCTGCTCCTGACCAACATGCGGATCACATCCGCCGTTACGGAAGAAGTCGTAAAGCACTCTCCCAACTGCATCATCCTCGCCGTAACCAACCCGCTGGACGCCATGGTGCAGAACGTCTATCAGACTGCCGGGTTCCCCCGCAACCGCGTGTTCGGAATGGCCGGCGTGCTGGACACTGCCCGCTACCGTACCTTCATCGCCCAGGAACTCAACGTCTCCGTGGACGACGTGCAGGCCATGGTGCTGGGCGGCCACGGCGACGACATGGTACCCCTGGTCCGGTACACCACCGTGGGCTGTATCCCCCTCACCGAGCTGCTGTCCCAGGACCGCATTGACTCCATCGTGCAGCGTACTCGCGACGGCGGCGGCGAAATCGTCGCCCTACTCAAGCAGGGTTCGGCCTTCTACGCGCCGTCTGCCGCCATCACGGAGATGGTCGAGGCCATCCTGCTGGACAAGAAGCGCATCCTTCCGGGCTGCGCCTACCTCGAAGGCGAATACGGCATCAACGGTCTCTGTGTCGGTGTCCCCGTCAAGATCGGCGCCAACGGCGTCGAGCAGATCATCGAAATCAGCCTCACCGACGACGAAAAAGCCGCTCTCCAAAGTTCCGCCGCTTCCGTACAGGAATTGGTGGACGTAATGGCCAACGCTGAATAACCTCGCAGATCGGTGGCAACAGGCAGGGGCGGGTCTTGTACCCGCCCCGTTTCGTTGGTCTGGCAGTATAATGTTCTTACGACTTCTATCAACGTGGGAGGCTCGAATGTCTGAGCGCACTGAATTGGAACGTGATTTGCTGGCGAAAGCCGCTCAATACTTCCCGGGCAACTCCACCGGCAACACCAACTACCCCGAAGAACTCAATTTCCTGATTCGCGAGGGCAAGGCGGGCCGCGTTTGGGACGTCTCGGGCAACGAGTACGTGGACTGGCTGATGGGCTCCGGCCCCATGATCATGGGCCACGCCCATCCCGCCGTAACCCAGGCCGTCCTGGAGGCCGTGGGGCGCGGTTCAACCTTCTTCGCCAACAACGACCAGGCCGTGATGCTCGCCGAGGAGCTCTGCGAGGCTGTCCCGTGCGCCGATAAAGTGCGGTTCACCACCAGCGGGACGGACGCCTGCTTCCAGGCCATGCGCGCCGCCCGCGCCTACACCGGCAAGGAGAAGATCCTCAAGTTCGAGGGCGGCTACCACGGCACCAGCGACTACGCCATGATGTCCGTGTTCGCCTCCTCCAGCGTCGAGTTCCCTCAAGCTGAAGCCAACAGCGCCGGCATCCCCCGCGCCCTCAGCGACCTGATGCTGGTGTCCCAGTTCAACGACCTGGACACTACTGCCGCCATCGTTGACGCCCACAAGGACGAAATCGCCGCCGTCATCGTTGAACCATTGCAGCGCACCCTGGCCCCCAATCCCGGTTTTCTCGCCGGCCTTCGCAAGATCACCTCCGATGCCGGCGTGCTGCTCATCTTCGACGAGGTGGTTACCGGCTTCAGGCTTGCCTACGGCGGCGCCCAGGAATTTTATGGCGTCACTCCCGACCTGTGCTCCGTCGGCAAAATAATGGGCGGCGGCTACCCGTTGGCCGCGGTGCTGGGTTCGGACGAAGTGATGTCCGTGTACGACCGTTCCTCAGTGTCGTCCGACAGTTATGTTGACCAGATAGGCACCCTCAACGGCAACCCCATCGCGTGCGCCGCCGGTCTGGCGACCCTGGCCGAATTGCGCAAGGACGGGGTGTACGACCGCCTCCACAGCGTCGGCGGCCGCATCCGCCATGCCCTGGTTGACGCCTGCTCGGAACAGGGCTTCACCGTCCAAAGCGTCGGCGAGGACGCGATCTTCGACATTTACTTCGCCGACCATCCCGTGCAAAACTACCGCGACGGGCTGGCTGCCGACCCGGCGCCATTGGCTAGGCTCAACTACGGCCTGCTGAACCACGGCATCATCAAGTCCTGGCCGCAGAAGTTTTACCCTTCCGTCGCCCACACCGACGCCGACGTTGACCAGACCATCGCCGCCATCCGGGAAGTCGCGCCGAATTTACGTGATTAGGGAAATCCCACGATTCGGAGCGAGAAAATGCTGACCAAAGATTGCGCAGATCTGATCGAAAGCTTGTTTGAAGCAGCCGATCGGGCATTCGACGAGGGAAATAGCAAGCTCTGTTCCCTAAAACTATGGGAAGCAGCCGAATGTGCCCTGTCTGCCGTCGCCGAAAGCCGAGAGGTGCCCTCCGCCACAGAGGACGACCACTTCGACCTCCTAGAGCTGCTGATGGCTGAAACCGGCAGAAGGGTCGATATCTACGACGGCTATGACTTGGTATCGGGATATCTAGTCGCTGGATTCGTTCAGGAGAACATCGAACACGATTTTATGGAAGATTACTTATTGGAGAGTTCCCGCTGGTCGGTGCGTCGTTTCGTCAAGGAATTGCTACCCTTCGCTGAGAAACGGTCCTGTTGAACGCTCTCGCCCATGTCAGAGCAGCCTTGCGGTTCCTGGAGTTGGCAGACTCGTTCTCAGTTGAACGGGACCCACTAGCTAAGTCTGAAATGCTATGGTGCGCGGCGGCCCACATCATGAAGGCTATTGCCGTAACACAACGGCCAATTTGGCCCAACCGTCGCCACCGCGACCTATTCGGTATAGCCGTCAGGATTGAAAGCCTTTGGAGCGAAGCCGGCATTGAGGATGATTTCAAAGCCGCTGAAAGACTCCATCGAAATATGTACGAGGGATTCATGGGTAGGCGGGCTTTTGCCAACGCGGAGGGAAGAGTGCGGCGCTTGGTGAACCGCATGGTCAATAGAATCCAATAGCAGTAGTGGCATAAATTCAGGGGCGGGTGTTCAACCCGCCCCTCCCGTTTAAAGCAACTCCGTCGCACTATCGCCCGCGCAGCTTTACTTCCAGCGGCCCGGTACTGATGATATGCCGCTTCAGCCCCAACTCGTTGGGCGACATTCCCATCGCGAGGCCGATCAGTTGCGGCATGTGCAGTATCGGCAGGTCGATGGAGCGGCGAGCCTGGGACGCCGCTTTCGGCTGGAACCCGTCCAGGTTCAGGTGGCAGAGCGGACACGGCGTGACCATGGCATCAGCGCCCAGGTCCTTCACTTCTGATGTATGTTTGCCGACCATCGCCATTGAGTTACGCTGGTTGATGGTCAGAATCGGGAACCCGCAGCAGCGCGTTTTGCCCTCAAAGTCCACCAGCGTCGCGCCAAGCAGCTGGATCAGCATTTCCAGGGACTGCTGCCGTTCGGGATGTTCCTCGATGTCCAGCGCCTCCGTGGGGCGGACGATGTAGCACCCGTAGAACGGCGCGATTTTGAGTTCATTCAGCGGCCTGGTGATCAGCGAACCCAGCTTGTCCAGCCCGTAGTCCTCAATCAGGATCCACAGCAGATGCTTGGGTTCGCTCTTCCCGCTGTACTCCAGCCCTTCCTCCGCCAGGTGCGAGTTGATCTCGGCCAAGTACTCCGGGTTGCGCATCCGGTGGTTCGCCTGGGACATCACCCCCTGGCACGTGCTACAGATGGTCAGGATGGGCAAGCCCATCCGCTCCGCCTTGGCGAAGTTGCGGGCGTTCAGAGTGTCGCCGAAAAGCTGGTTCTTTTCCTGGATGACGCCGGCGCCGGTGCAAGTCCAGCCTGGAATCTCCTCCAGCTCAATCCCCATGCGGTCGCACACCATTCGCGCCGCTGGGTAAAGTTCGGGCGCGCCCCCTTGCGACACGCAGCCCGGGAAAAAAGCGTACTTCACTGGTTGATTCCTCCTCTTGAATCGCCCTACCCGAACGGCGAATTGTTGCTCACCTTCGGGGCTTCCGGTTCGGGCTGGGTACGGGCAAAAATGCGGCGCACCGCTTCGACGTTCTCCACGTTCTTGTGCGCAATTGGCGGCATCTTGCCGCGCCGCATCGCCCGGAACGCCACCGGCATGTAGTCCATGAGCGCCGGTAGGTTCATCATGCCGACCGACTTGATGGGCAAGCGCAACTCGTCCAGCCGCCCGCTATGCCCCACCGATTCCGTGAAGGCGTCGGTATGCCGTGCGCCATTGTTGTTGTCGTAGCCGGCCTGAATAGCCTGCTCCCGCATCGCCATGATGCGATCCATGGGCGCTACACCCTTGGGGCACGCCTGAACGCACTCGTTGCAGCGGGTGCAGTCCCAGATGCCGGTCGGCTCGCTCAGCGCCCATAGCCGCTCCACTGAAACGCCTTCGGCGTCGCCGTCCCGCGGGTCGGCAGTGAATCGGTACGCCTTCGCCAGCGCGGCCGGCCCGAGGAAGGTCGGGTCAACCTCCAACACGGTGCAGTCCGACACGCACGCGCCGCACATAATGCAGGCCGTAACACCAGACAGGTGCAGCATCGCGTCGTTGGACACGATGTACTCGCCCTCCGGCTCCTGCCCCATGTGCTTCAGGTACGGATCGACGGCTTCAATTTTCTCCCAGAAGAGATCGAAGTTAACCACCAGGTCTTTAACCACCGGCATCACACCGGCCGGTTCCACGGTAATTACCCCGTCCTGCACCACCGTGTTGGCGATGGTTTTGCAAGCCAGTCCCGCGTGCCCATTGATCCTCACCGCGCACGATCCGCAGATGGCGCTCCGGCACGAGCACCGTAGCGAAAGGGTGCCGTCGTCGTCCTCCCGAATCTGAATCAACGCATCCAGGACCGTCGCGTTGTCGGCGATGGTTACGGGATACTCCTGCCAGTACGGCAGACGGCGTTCGTCTTCCGCCTCCGGATCCTGTCGTTTTACCCTGATCGTGACGTCCATTTCCTAGTACTTCCTCTCTTCCGGCGTCCACTTCGTGATGACTACGGGCAGCTCGGAAACTTGCGGCCCGCCGTCCCCTTTGGTCAGCACGATGTGGTGCAGCCATTCCTCGTCGTTACGCTCCGGGTAGTCCACGCGGAACTGCGCCCCGCGACTTTCCCTGCGTTCCAGCGCGCCCACCGCGATGGTGTCGGCACAGTCCAGCATGTACCCCAACTCCAAAGCGAAGATCAGATCGGTGTTGAAGGTCTTGCCCTTGTTCTGCACCGGAACGTTCTCATAGCGGCGGCGCAGGTCGTGCAGGTCGCCCAGCGTCTCCTGGATGCCCTCCTCGTTACGGAACACGGCCACGTTGCGGTTCATCGAGTCGCCCATGTCCTTGCGGATCGCGCCCCAGCGGTCGCCGTTCTCCGGCCGGTCCAGCATTTCCTGGATCCGACGGCGTTCCTGCGCCAGCGCGAGGCCCGAGTCAAAGTCCGCGAACCCTATGCTGCGCACGGCGTCGGAGGCGTGATTGCCGGCTCGCTCGCCAAACACGATGGTGTCCAGCAGCGAGTTCGCGCCCAGCCGGTTCCCGCCGTGTACGCTGACGTTGGCGCATTCACCGGCGGCATACACGCCGCTGAGGTTGGTCAGGCCGTTCACGTCGGTTTTGATGCCGCCCATGATGTAGTGCATACCGGGCCGGATGGGAATCGGCTCCTTGATCATGTCCACGCCGGCAAGGTCGATGCCGATTTCCCGAATCTGGATCAGCTTCTCCATGATGAGCGCTTCGCCCAGGTGGGTGCAGTCGAGGTACACGCAGCCATCTACCCCGTTGCCCCCGTTGATTTCAGTCTGCTCGGCGCGGGACACCACGTCGCGGGAAGCCAGTTCCATCATGTTGGGAGCGTACTTCTCCATGAAGCGGTGGCCGTCCTTGTCCCGCAGGTACGCGCCTTCTCCGCGCGCCGCCTCCGAGATCAGCACGCCGCTGCCGGCCAGCGTGGTGGGATGGTATTGCACCATTTCCATGTCCATAAGCTGCCCGCCGGCGTTGTAGATCAGACCCATGCCGTCGCCGGTCACGATCAATGCGTTGGTGCTGGGCTCAAACAGCCGCCCGCAGCCGCCCGTGGCGAAGATCACCGTCTTGGCGCGAATCACCTGCAACTCGCCGGTTCGGATTTCCAGCGCGATGACTCCGGCGGCGCGACCTTCCTCCATAATAAGCGACGTTACGAACCACTCCTCATACCGCTGCACTCCCGACTTGATCAACTGCTCGAACATCACGTGCAGCAGCGCCTGTCCGGTGAAGTCGCCGACGAAGAACGTCCGCGCTCGGCGCTGCCCGCCGAAAGCGCGGGTACCCAGCCGGCCTTCATCGTCCCGGTTGAACGTGACGCCCATGTGCTCCATGTCAATGAGCGACGCGCCGGCCTGCCGGCACATCACCTCGATGGCATCCTGGTCGCCCAAGAAGTCGCTGCCCTTGATGGTGTCGTAGGCATGGTCTTCCCAGTCATCTCCCCGGTCCAGTAGTGCGGCGTTGATGCCGCCCTGGGCCGCGTTTGAGTGGCTGCGCACCGGATGGACCTTGCTGATGATAGCGGTATCTGCGCCTCCGGCTCGGGCCGCGATGGCAGCGCGCATACCGGCCAGACCGGCGCCAACGATCAACACGTCGTGTTGCAAATCCTCTGGCATTTGTGATTTCCTCCAACCGGAACAACGCGGTCCGGTTACTTGCGGCGCATAAGCGGTCTAGCGGCGCGCCTGTTTTTGACGGCTAATTATCCCCCAAGACACGCATCGCAAGCAACAACGAGGCCACGCTCTTGGCGTCTCTTATCGTTCCGTCAGCGATCAGAGCCATGACATCGGCCAATGGCGTCCGTACCACCTCGATAAATTCGTCCTCATCGGCATCCAGCCGAGCCGAAAGCAAATCCCTTGCCAAGTATGCGTGGATCATCTGACTGCACCACCCAGGCGCAACATAGAAACTCCCCAGGGGTTCCAGTTGACCCGCAGTGTGGCCGATTTCTTCCTGTAACTCCCTCAACGCCGTCGCGTGCGGGTCCTCTCCAGATTCCATTTTACCGGCCGGCGCTTCCAAAAGGAACGATTCAACCGCCTTGCGGTACTGCCGCACCAGCAGGACGTTACCATCCGCTTCCACCGGAACGATGCAAACGGATGATGGGTGTTCCACAATTTCCCGGGTTATCTCCTTGCCGTTCGGCAGCGACACGGTATCCAGCCTGACCTTGATCAGATCACCCTGATACGGAGTGGCCGAAGCCAGCGTGGGTTCTTCGGCTGCTGCCCTTGTAAGCGGCTCGGTCGTGCCCACCATCACACCCCCAGGACTCGCATCGCCAGCAGCAGGGAGGCGACGCTCTTGGCGTCCTGTATAGATCCGTCGGCTATCCGGTCCGGAATCTCCGCCAGCGGCACCGGCACCACGTCGATGAATTCGTCCTCGTCAGAATCAAGCACTGCCGGCGTCAACCCGGTCGCCAGGTATGCGTACATGTACTCGGACGCCCAACCGGGCGCCAGCCAGAATGCCGACAGTTGCATCAAGTCGGCGGCTGTATGCCCAATCTCTTCCTGCAATTCCCGCCGTGTTGACTCTTCCGGCTCCTCGCCCTCCTCGATTCCCCCGGCCGGCACTTCCAACAGGAAACTCTCCGTAGGCTTCCGGTACTGCCGCACCAGCAGCACGTTGCCATCCGCATCCACCGGCACCACGCAGATCGACGGCGCGTGATCGACGATTTCTCGGGTAGTCTCCCTGCCGTTGGGCAGCCGAATCGTGTCCACCCGCACGTCGATGATGCGGCCCTGGAATACGGAACGGCTGGCGATGGTAGGTTCGTTGTTGTCAGCGGCGGTCATCGCGTCATTACCTTCCTTGGAAGCTGAATCCCAGCCGTCGCGTGAGTGTTGCCCAGAAGTAATTCGGTTCGTTGGCCCGCAGAAATCGCGCCCGATACGGGCTGTGCGTGATCCTGACCCAATCCCCCGGCTCCACCGGGTGATTCTCAAAGCCGTCCACGCTGATGATGGCCTCCTGCGACCCCTCCAGGTGGAAGTCCACGCTGCTCGTAGGACTCAACACCAGCGGAGTCGTCAACCCCACGTGGGATGCCAATGGCGTCAGCACCAGGTCGTCCGAAAGCGGGTCAATGATCGGCCCGCCTGCTGCGAAGCTGTAACCGGTGCTGCCCGTAGCAGTGGCCAGTATCACCCCGTCCGCGCGAAACGTGGAAACGTCCGCTCCGTCAATTGCCGCCCGCACCGTGATGACCCGGGATACGCGGCTCCGCGACAATACCACGTCGTTCAGCGCGTGGTAGGGTCCCTGCGTGGCAGCAGGTTCCGAATCGCCGCCGGCGCGCTTGTGAACCACCGCTTTCAACATACTGTGTTCCGAGACCCTCACTTCACCATCGAGGTAGCGAGGCAGCTGTTCCATCAATCCGGGCACCGTCAACTCGGTCATAAAACCCAGCCGTCCCATGTTGATGCCCAGCAGCGGTATTCCCTTCGGCGCTACCGCACGGTTCACTCGCAGGATGGTGCCATCGCCGCCGATGGTGATGACCAGGTTGGTGTCCTCGGCTCGCTCTGCGATGTCCTCAGCGTCCTCGGCCCGCAGAATCCAACTGTTGGCCCCCAGATTCAACTCGCCGACGATGGCGTGGGCCAAGTCGAGAGCCTCCGGTATCAGGTCGTTGTAGGCGATGCCGATGGTCTTCATGTTCGACTACCCGCCGGCCAGCACTGATACGGCCCGCTCCGCCGCTCCCAACAGTGTCATTGGCGCTACTCCCAGCCACAGCAATGCCAGCGTTGCGACACCCAGCGCCACGTTGACCGGCCAAGATGCCCGCACTCGCTCGGTGTGAATCGGGGTTTGCAGGAACATCACCTTGATAACCCGCAGGTAGTAGTACGCTGAAACCACACTGTTGACTACGCCGATTATCACCAGCCACGTCATCAGCGACTCGCCCGTGTTGATGGCCGCGGCGAAAACGTAAATCTTGGCGAAGAACAGCCCCGTAGGTGGCAATCCGATCAGCGCAATCAGGGACAGCGCCAGTGTGATGGCCAGGAACGGCGCGCGCCTGACCATCCCGGAGTAGTCGTAGATTTCGTCGCTGTTGATGCGGTTGCCGATGCACACGATGGCAAAGAACGCCGTCAGATTCGCGGCAGTATAAGCCGCCAGGTAGAACAGCACACTACTTGGCCCGACCAGGATGTCCTCGGCGTAAGCCACCGCTGCCACACCAACCAGGATGTACCCCGCGTGAGCCACCGTGCTGTACCCGAACATCCGCTTGATGTTGCGTTGCGCAATTGCCACCAGGTTGCCCACGGTCATCGACAGCGCGGCCAAGCCTGCCAGCAGCACCCACCAGTCCCCTTCCAGCGCTTCAAACCCGATGTAGAACACCCGCAGCACCAGCGCGAACGCCGCCGCCTTGCTCGCCACCGACAGGAACGCGACCATGGGCGTGGGCGCGCCTTCGTACACGTCCGGCACCCACATCTGGAACGGCGCAGCCGACATCTTGAACCCGAAGCCCACCAGCAACAGCACGATGGCCAGCAACACCGCCATGCTCCCGAACGGAAACACTCCCGCGGACGCGCCAGCCGACAACGCCGCTGCGATCTGATCCAGCTGCGTGCTTCCGGTGAACCCGTAAATCAGCGCCATCCCGTAGAGCATCAACGCGCTGCTCAACGCGCCGATGATCAAGAATTTCATCCCGGCTTCGCTGGATCTACCATTGGGCAGAAACGCCGCCAACGCCGCCAACGGGAGGGTGGTCAGTTCCAGCGCGATGTACATGGTAATCAACTCATGCGCCGAAACGAGCAACATCATGCCCGTCGCCGAAAGCAGCATCAACGCGAAGAACTCGCCCTGCAGCCGCTCCATCCGCCGCACGTAGTCGGTGGAAACCAAAACCACCAGACCCACTGCCGCGAGTATCAGGAAGTTGAAGAACAGCGAAAACCTGTCTATCGACAGCGTATGCAGAACCACCGAGCCTTCAGCCGTCAGTTGACTGGCCCCCGAACTCGTCAACTCCAGCGCCTGCCACGCGCTCAAAGCGGCCGGCGCTGCCAGTCCCACGAACGACAACCCAACCAGCAAGCCCGTGCGCCGGGTCAGCAAGTCAACGACGATAACCAGCATCGCCAACGCGGCCAGCGCCAGCGGCGGAGAAATCAGGAAAAGGTCGTAGGAGGTCATGTCTGGCGCTTACTCACAGCTAGCGGCCCGCGCTGGCCAGGCCCAGGTTGTACGTACTTACTATCGGCTCCAGACCGTCGCGGAAAACGTCGGTCAGCCAAGCCGGGTAGATTCCTACCGCGAATATGCTGATCACCAGCAACGCCACCGGCACCGCGTCCACCAGCGAGGCGTCGGTCAATCCGTCCCACCGCGCCGGCCTCGGCCCGAACATCGTCCGCTGTATCATCCACAGTATGTAGCCGGCGGCCAGGATAATGCCCAGCACCGCCAGTATCGTCAACGCAGGGAACGCCCGAAACGCTCCGAAGAACACCAGCAGTTCGGACACGAACCCGCTCATCGCCGGCAGTCCCAGCGACGCCGCGCCCGCGATCAGGAAGGCTCCCGCGAGTATCGGCATCCGATTGGCCAGGCCGCCAAGGTCCGGTATGTGCCGGGTGTGCGTCTTTTCGTACAAGATGCCCACCGCCACGAACAGCAGGCCCGTGATGGTGCCGTGGGTGAACAGTTGCATCGCCGCCCCGGTCAACCCGGCGTCGGTCAACGCTCCGCCAACTACCGCCACCGAGCCAATGCCGATCAGCACCAGACCCATGTGGCTCACGCTGGAGTACGCAATCAACCGTTTCAGGTCAGTCTGGCGCAGCGTAACCACCGCGCCGTACAGCACACTGATCACGCCCAATGCAACAATGGGGAGAGCGAAATTCGCCAGTTGTTCGGGGAACATCCCTGCGTTCACCCGCAGCAGGCCGTAGCCGCCCATCTTCAGCATCACACCGGCCAGCATCACGCTGCCGGCCGTCGGCGCGTCCGTATGCGCGTCGGGGAGCCAGGTATGCACCGGCCAGGTCGGGAGTTTCACCGCAAACGCGATGAAGAACAGCCAGAACAATACACCCAAGGGCAACGCCGCCCGCGATGCGTCCAGTGCGCCGCCCGGTTCCAGCAGCCGCGTCATGTCGAAGCTACCCACACCGGAACTTACGAACACGGCGACGATGGCAACCAGCATGAACGCTGATCCCAGGATGGTGAAGATCAGGAACTTCATCGCCGAGTATTCCCGCCGCCCAGTTCCCCAAGTGGAAATCAGCAGGTACATCGGCACCAGCTCGATTTCCCAGAACAGGAAGAACAGCAGAAAGTCCAGCGAAGTGAAAACTCCCATCACCGCCGTTTGCAGCACAAATAGCCAGATGAAGTATTCCTTGACTCGATCCTGGATGTGGAACGATACGAATACCGCGCACAGACCCAGCAGACCCGTCAGCATCACCAGCGGCGCGCTGATACCATCGACTCCAAGCAGGTAACTCGCCTGCACCGTGCCGGTGTCAATCCAGTCGAAGCGGTCGATCAGCTGGAACCGGTCGCCGCCTGGCTGGAAAAGCACGAACACAATTACCGACAGCGCCAGGTCGGCCAGCGCCACGATGCCGGCATACCACCGGATCGAGCGCGCGTCCCGCACGATTCCAGTCGCCAGCAGCAACGCGGCCACCGCCGGCAGGAATACCGTCGCAGTCAGCAGTCCGTTGAATCCGCTCGGCATTGTCAGTTATCCCAAAATCAGGTACAGCACGATAATGACAAGGCCGCCCAGAGCAGCCACCAGCGGATACGTCTGTACCTGTCCATTCTGCGCCAACGCGATCAGACCGCCGACGTTTCGAGAAATCCAGCCGACCAGTCCCACCATACCGTCAACGATGTTGCGATCCACCCAGTCCGTGATCACCACCACGATGCGATAAAACACTCGCCCAACGATCAGCCCTTCATAGAGGTGGTCCAAGTAATACCGTTGCGCCAGCAGGTTGTGAACCATTCCGCCCCGGGTGAGCGGATCTGTGTTCGTGAATCCCCTCGGCCAGGCGTAAGTCAGAACCGCCAGCCCGATACCGGCCAACGCAACCACGTTGGAAATCACCGCCATCGCGATGCTGAACGGCGGCGCGTGATGCCCGTCAATCAAACCGGACGCGAAGTAGTCCGTCAGCCAATGCGACGGTATCAACCCCGCGACGCTCTTCACCCCGATGGGATTGGCGATCCATCCAGCAATCACCGCTGACACTCCCAGGAAAACCATTGGCCCAACCATCCACCACGGCGATTCACCCAAGTGCACGTGGTGGCTAACTCCCGTAGGCGCCGGCTGCCCCGCCTCCACGCAGTCGTGCAACTCCTGCTCGCCGCCGCCTCTAAATTCTCCGTGGAACGTCAGATGAACCATGCGGAACGAGTAGAACGCCGTCAGCAGCACCCCCACCAGCAGCAGCACAAACACCAGCAGGCTTACCGACGTTTCTACAGCTCCCGTGCCGAGCCATGCCTCCAGCAGGATCTCGTCCTTGCTCCAGAATCCGGCCAGCGGGAAGATTCCCACCAGGCTCAGCGCCCCGATCACCGTCAGCCAGTACGTGAACGGCATCGCCTTGCGCAGCCCGCCCATGTACATCATGTTGAACGTGCCGGCGGCGTGGTTCACGCTGCCTGCCCCAAGGAATAGCAATGCCTTGAAAAATGCGTGGGTAAACAGGTGGAACAGCGCGGCATTGTACGCACCGATGCCCAACGCGGCCATCATGTACCCTAGCTGGCTCACCGTCGAGTACGCCATGACCCGCTTGATGTCGTTGGCGGCCAAGCCCATGGTCGCCGCGAACACGGCGGTGAACGCCCCGATCAGCGCCACCACCATCATAGCGCCTTCCGATTCGGAGAACACCGGGAAGAACCGGCCCACCAGGAACACGCCCGCCGCCACCATCGTCGCCGCGTGAATCAACGCGCTGACGGGCGTTGGGCCTTCCATCGCGTCCGGCAACCAGGTGTGCAGCGGGAATTGGCCACTCTTGCCGGCCGCGCCCGCGAACAAACCGAGGCATAACCAGAGCAGCGCGCCGCCGGCCACGATTCCCGCGCCGCCCGCCGCCATCGGGGCCGCAGCCGTCCAGATGTCGGGAATGTGCAGCGCATTCAAACCCTGCGCCGCGAAGTCATCCGCCTGGAAGAACAGGAATATGATCGCCAGCAGGAACCCCACGTCGCCGATGCGCGTAATGATGAACGCCTTTTTCGCCGCCGCTGCCGCCGATGGCCGGTCGTGCCAGAACCCGATCAGCAGGTACGACGACAGGCCCACCAGTTCCCAGAACACGTACATCTGCACGATGTTCGAGGCCAGCACCAGCCCGATCATGGACGCGCTGAAGAGCGACATATAGGCGTAATACCGCGCGAAACTCTCGTCGCCGTCCATGTAGCCCATCGAATAGATCTGCACCATCAGGCTGACGCCAGTCACCACCACCAGCATCACGTTGGTCAACGGGTCGAGCAGCAGACCCATCTGCACCGACGCTCCCGGCGCCAGGTTAAGCCACAGATGCGGGGCGAAGCCGTACACCACGCCGTGGGCGTGAGACCGCAACAGCCACAGGGAGAGCACGAACCCCGCGCCCAGCGCCAGTATGGTTACGTAGCCGGCCGCCTTTGCCACGCTCGGCCCCAACGGGCGGATCACCCCGCCTATCAGCAGGAACGACGCAACAGGCAACAGGAAAATTGCCCAGACCAGGGCTTCGCTCAGCATCTCGCGTCCTTCCTCAGAGCTTCCGCACGATCTCTTCGGCTACGTGCTCGCGTCCCTTGGGCACGTATATACGGAACGCCGCTCGCTCGCTCCAGTCGCGAATATCCCCTTCGGGCAAGATACGGCTGGGCAAGCCCTCGGCCTCCAGGACTTCTTTCCAGATTTCGGCGGCCATCAGGTTCGGCGCGCGTTTGAATTCAACCCACATCAGTGCCTCATCGCCGCCGCGTCGGTCAGATCAACGCTCTCGGTGTTGCGGAACATGGCAAACACAATCCCCAGCCCCAGAGCAATCTCCGCGGCTGCCACCGTGATGATGAAAACGGCAAACACCTGCCCCGTCAGCACCGCCGACAGCGCGTCCTGCACCGCATACGGCGCCAGCCAGCGACCCATCGCCACCAGGGTCAAGTTGACGCCGTTGAACATCAACTCAATGGACATCAGGACGGCGATGAAGTTTCTCCGCGCCAGCGCCCCGTACATGCCCACGCAGAACAGCACGGCGGCCACCACCAGCATCGATTCCAGCGACACCGTGCTACCTCCCTCGCCCGCGGGCCAGCGCCAGCCCGCCAATAGCCGCCGCTAGCAGCAGCAGCGACACCGCCTCAAACGGCAGCACGAACTCGCCAACCAGCAGGTCGGCCAACCCACCGCCGGCCACGCTTTCTACTTCCCGCTCCGACAATCCCGATTCGGCCAGTCGCCCGGCGGCCTCTATGTCCACTATGCCCACCGCCTGCGTCTGAGCGATCTGAGACTTGGCCTCCAGTCCCGCGCCGGCCAGCGTCGTCCAGTCCGTCGTCACCGCCGTGAAAATCATCGCCGCCAGCAGTAACGCCGAGACCAATCCCGCCGGTATCTGCAAACGGTTCGGCGCATTGCCCTGCCGCACGTCTCGCGTCAGCATGACGCCGAAAATGAACAGCACCGCAATGGCGCCCACGTAAATCAGTATCTGCACCACCGCCAGGAATTCCGCGTTCATAAGCACGTAGAAACCGCCCACCGCCACGAACACCGTCGCCAACAGCAACGCCGCCCGGAACAGGTCGCGCGACATCACAACGCCCACCGCGCCGGCAATCGCCACCACGGCCAGGGCCCAGAAAACTACGTCCTTAAACCACTCGGCGCCCATTTAGCTTCCTTCCTCGGCGCTCCGGTCGTTCGTGTTGCCGCCGGTCAGGCGCATCCCCGCTTTTTCGCGCTGGTGCCACCGCCAGTTTTCCCGTCCCACTTCCCGCCATCCCAGTGGGCGGCTGACGCCGGGCTTGTACTCCATGCCCTCCAGTTGCGGGCGGAACCACGTGCTGGGATGCTTGTCGGCCTGCCGCAGCCGGTCAATGCTGATCACCAGGTCGGTCCGCTTGTATTGTCCCTCCTCAAACCCGCTGCCCATGAACAGCGCGTCGTAGGGACACGCTTCCACGCACAAGCCGCAGAACATGCACCGCTGCAACTCGATGTCAAAGACCTCCAGCCGGTACTTGTCGCCCTGCAACGGCGCAGTTTCGCTGGGCGACGTCACGATCTTGATGATCCCCAGCGGGCAGTACTTGGCGCACGACGCGCAACCCGTGCATCGCTCCTCGTACCAGGTGAATTCCTCGCCCCGGAACCTCGGGTGTTGTTTCAACCGCTGTTCCGGATAAGACGTCGTGAACGGCTTCCGCGCCAGGTTGGTCAGTGTTACCAGCAACCCTTTCGCCATTTCCAGACCGTACATCGCTTCGCTTCCCCTGCTCTAACCCACTTCGATTGTCGAAACGCCGCGCACCACCGGCGACGCTGCCGCCGTCGTCCGCGAACTGTCCCGTACCTTCTGCCGGATTATCCACCCGAAAAACGCTATCGACACCACCGCCACCGGAATGTTGATCGCCGTCATGATCCAGAGATCAGCCGTGCTCAGCGCGCCGCTGGCGTCCCGCAGGAAGTACACCTCCAGCGTGACCACGGCCAGGTTGATGAAGCTCAACGGCATCAGGAACTTCCAGCACACCGTCATAATCTGGTCCAACCGCAGCCTCGGGAACGTTGAACGGATCCACACGAACAGGAAGATGCCGATGAACGTCTTGATCAGGAACCACAGCCAGCCCAGCCAGTCGGCAACCGGCCCGGCCCATCCCGCCAGGAAGAGCGTGGCAATCAGGCCGGACACGAACAGCGCGCCGCCGAACTCGGCAGCCTGGATCAGCGCGAACTTGATGCCGCTGTACTCCGTGTGGTATCCGGCGATAATCTCCGATTCCGCCTCCGCCACGTCGAACGGCGTCCGGTTCAGCTCTGCCGACATTCCCGCCAGGAACACGAAGAAGGCCAACGGCTGAACCAGGAAGAACGGCACCGCCTGCGCCACCACGATGTCGCCCAACGACATTGACCCGGCCACTATCACCACTCCCAGCAGCGAAAGCACCACCGGCACCTCGTAGCTGATGAGCACCGCAACAGCCCGGCCCGCGCCGAAGAGAGCGTACCGGTTGTTGGACGCCCAGCCTGCCGTGAAAATGGCAATCGACGTCAGCGAGCTCACCGCCAGTATGAACAGCACGCCCACGTTCAGGTCCACCAGCGCCACGTCCTTGGCGAAGGGTATCACCGCCGTCGCCACCAGCAGCGAGGCCACCATGATGACGGGAACCGCCGTGAACGCCAGCCGGTCCGCGCCGTAGGGGATGATGTCTTCTTTCGTAATGAGCTTGGCCAGGTCGGCGATGGGTTGCAGCGCGCCGAAAGGCCCCCAGCGATTCGGACCGACCCGGTTCTGGAACCGTCCCAGCAGCCGGCGCTCGCCCCAGCTCACTATGGCCGCGCCCAGCAGCACCGCGTTGATCAGGATCAGCATGATTACCAGGCCAGCAACCACGAAGGCCAACCAGCACGGCAGCACGTAGGCCGCCATGTTGTAAATCAACGCAAACAGCGGGTTCCCGCCCAGCGCGCCCTGCGGGTCGAGGTGGCAGCCGTTCATCTGTCCACCTCACCCATGTTTATGTCAACACTGCCCAGCGAAACGATCATGTCCGCCAGCTTCCAGCCCAGCAACAGGTGCTCGGTGATGGTCAGATTAATCAGGGAAGGCGACCGGATTTTGCATCGGTAAGGCGACACTCCGCCGTCGCTCACCAGGAAAAACCCCAGCTCTCCTTTCGACGCTTCAACGCGCCCGTAGGCTTCGGCTCCAGGCTCAGCCCGCAGCACCATCGGCAGCTCCAGCCGCACCGGCCCCGGCTCGATCTGCGCGATGCACTGGCGCACTATCCTCAGGCTTTGCCGCACTTCCTGCATCCGCACCCAGAACCGGTCGTAGTTGTCCCCGGCACTTCCCACAGGCACATCAAACTCAACCTGGTCGTAGGCGTCATACGGCGCCATCTTCCGCCAGTCCCAGTTGATTCCGCTCGCCCGCAGCACCGGTCCGCTCACCGAGCAGTTGATGGCTACGTCGGCGGGCAGCGGGCTGACTCCCCGGGTGCGCACCATCAGGATTTCGTTGTTCAGCAGCAGGTTCTCGATCTCTTCCAGTTCGCCCTCAAAGTCGTCCAGGAACTGGTCCAGGGCCGGCCAAAAATCCGCCGGCGCGTCCGAGAAAACGCCGCCCGGCCGCATGTAACTCACCGTGATCCGCGCGCCGCACAGCATCTCGAACAGGTCCAGGATGCGCTCCCGGCTGCGGAACGTGTACATCAAAGGCGTCCCGAACGCGCCGAGTTCCTGCACAAAGAACCCAACGGCAATCAGGTGGCTGGCGATACGCTGCAACTCCGCCGTCAGCGTCCGCAGGTACTTCCCCCGGGGCGGCGGCTCAATTCCAAGCAGCTGCTCGACCGCCAGGCAGTACGCCTGATTGTTGATCATCGACGACGTGTAGTCCAGTCGGTCGGTAAGCGTCACCACCTGCACGTAGTTGCGTTCCTCAGCCAGCTTCTCGGTGCCCCGGTGCAGGTAGCCCAGCACAGGCTCCACCTCAACGATGTCCTCGCCGTCGAACGTGATGCGAACCCGGAACACCCCGTGCGTGCTGGGATGCTGCGGCCCTACGTTGACCGTCATCGGTTCGGTGCGAATCGTCATCGTGAATGTTCCGCGTCCCGCTTACAAAAAGTCCTTCCGCAGCGGATGACCGTCAAATCCTTCCCACAGCATGATCCGCTTCATGTTGGGATGCCCGGTGAACCGTATCCCCATCAAGTCCCAGATTTCGCGTTCCTGGAAATCTGCGCCTTTCCACACGTTCACCACCGAGGCTGCCGTCGGCTCCTCTCGCCCATAGACCCGGCTACGCACCACGCCGGTGTGTTCTTTCGCCAGCGACATGAGGTGATACACCAATTCAAAGTGCTCCACGAAGTCAATCGCGCTGATGGCGTTCAGAAACGCGAAATTAATATCAGGGTCGTCATGCAGGAAAGACGCCACCGAACCCATCGCCTCGGGCCTCACCCACACCGCGGCGTCGTCCCACTCAACCACCACGTCCGGCGTCGCTTCCTGCAAACGCCGGGCCAGGGTTTCGCCGGGTATCGCCGCCAACGTCACGGCTTGAAGCTCCGGTCGCCGATGTTCCGGTACTTCTTGATTTTCTCGTGCAGTTCCATGATGCCGTACAGCAGCGCGTCCGGGCGGGGCGGACACCCCGGCACGTACACGTCCACCGGCACGATGTGATCCACACCCGGAACCACGCTGTACGAGCCGAAGTACGGCCCGCCGCTGGTCGCGCATACCCCCATGGAAATCACCCAGCGCGGTTCGGCCATCTGCTCGTAAATCCGCTTGATCGGCGGCGCCATCTTCCAGGTCACCGTCCCCGCCACGATCATCAGGTCGGCCTGCCGCGGGGAGGCGCGGAATACTTCCATCCCGAACCGCGAGATGTCAAAGCGCCCCATCGCCGTCGCCATCATCTCGAACGCGCAGCACGCCAGCCCGAATGACACCGGCCAGAGGGCCGACTTGCGGCTCCAGTTCACCAGCGCGTCCACCGACGTTACCATGAGGTTGCGCTTCAGGTCGTCAGGAACTTCGATCGCCGGCACTTCGATGGGCGATTGTGACGCCGCGATGAGATCATTCACCATCTGGCCTTCGGAGCGGTCGATCTCCCAAGTCCGGCTGTGCAGCGGGCCGCCCACCGACGGCAGCTCAAAATGCGTCGATTCCACCATGTCGCTACCCTTGCCACTCCAGGTCCCGCTTGCGCCAGGCGTACGCCCACGCCAGCAGCAGGATGCCAACGAACACTGCCATCTCAATCAGGGCAAACAGCTCCAGCGTCAGGAACTTAGTGGCCCACGGATACAGGAACACCACCTCAACGTCGAAAATCACGAAAAGGATGGCGAACATGTAGTACCTGAACTGGAACCGGTTCCAGGTCCCGCCAATGGTTTGCACACCGCATTCATAGGTGTCGTGCTTCACGGCGTCGGGGCGCGCCGGCCGGATTCCCAACCGCGAAAGCGCATACGATGCTCCCAGCATGCTGCATGGGACGATTATGGAAAGCGCCAGAAAGATGGCGATCAGGCCGTATTGACCAAAATAATCTTCTAGCATGATAGCGGCTCACCCTCCCCGACATCGTTATCACCCCGCCAGAATGGGCGGCGGCATTATAGCATAACTGCCGCGCCGTTACGTGCTATCATCGAACCGGAACGTAGCAAAAGAGGATATTCCCATGTCGATAGAGCCACCTGAACAAATCCGGGAGAAAGCACAACGGAGCAAGTACCGGAACCTGTACTACTACCTGAACGATCTCCAGGTTGCCGAGTGGCGCGCTTCATTCAACGAAATCGAAACTATACTGGGTTTCAAACTCCCGCCATCGGCGCGGCTCCATCGGCCCTGGTGGGCAAATCAGAAAAATCCCGGCACACACACACATTCACAATCTTGGTCTGCCGCCGGCTGGGCAACTGTGGACGTGGACCTAAGTGCTGAAGCTCTGACCTTCCGCCGTAAGTCATACGGTAAGCGCAACATAATCCTTGACGAAGTCTGGCCCGTGCACCACGCTGGCGGTTGGCCACCAGGGCTCACGGTCAGTCGAGAGCAAATCTACGAGGAACGGATCTGAAGCCCTATGTTCGTAGATACCAATGTGCTTGTGTACTCGCGCATTGCCGAAGCTCCGCTTCATAGCATCGCCCGATTAATGCTGGAGCATGTCTTTCAAGAGGAAGAAGCCGTGCACATCAGCCGTCAGATCATTCGCGAATACCTTGCTACGGTTACCCGGACGTATTGGCCAGTACCTATCCCGATTCACCAAGCAGTCAACGACGTGAACGAACTATTTGGTTTAGTGAACGTCCTTGAAGATGGCGGTGACGTAACCGATATCCTTCTTGACCTTTGCCGGAACGTACCCGTCGCGGGCCGGCGCATCCACGACGCCAACATTGTTGCAACGATGCTCGCTCACGGTGAACGACGTTTGCTAACTTTTAATACGTCCGATTTCATCGGGTACGGAGACCGCATCGAACTCGTAGGCAACTAATCCCAAATCCATTTCCATTTCTCACGGAGTAGCAACGCAGGCTAACTAAAATGCCCTCCAATTCTCCTTCTACTGACTGGCAAAGCAGCTACATCCACGCCAACGGCATCCGCCACCACTACCTGGAATGGGGCGACCCTGACGCGCCGCCGCTGCTCATGCTCCACGCCACCGGCCTTTGCGCCTGGCCGTGGAAACCCATCGCCCGCCGCCTGTCCGCAAAATACCGAGTGCTGGCCTTCGACCAACGCGGCCACGGCGACACCGACCCGTCCGACAAGGGCTATCGTTTCGAGTACGCCGGCGAAGACCTGGCCGCCATCGTGGGCGCTATGGAACTGGAATCGCCGCGTGTGGTCGGCCACTCTTCCGGTGGTCTGGCAACCATAATCGCCGCCAACCTCCTACCCGATCGGTTCGGCCCCGTTGTTCTCGTTGAAACTCGCGTCAGCAACGACGCTCCCACCGCGCCCACGCAGGACCTCAATCGCCGCGCCGAGCGCACCCGCATGAAACGCCCGATCTGGGAAACCCGCCAGGCCATGTTCGAAGCCTATCGCACCCGCGCCGCCTTCAAGGATTGGCAGGACGAACCCTACCAACAGTTCATTGAAGGCGGAACCCGTCTGCTCCCTGATGGCCGCGCCGAGCTGAAGTGCCACCCGGAAACCGAAGCCACCTTCTACGGTATGCGGGACGACCTGGAGATCCGGCGATACCTGGAAAACCTGGCCGGCGATTGGCTGCTGCTCCTGGCCGATTATCCCGGGTGTCAGCGTATTAACGATACCGGCATCCAACAGTTCCAACAACTTGTCCACGGCGCCGAAATCAAACCAATGGGCAAAGGCAGCCACTTCCTCCCCATGGAACACCCCAGCGACGTTCTGGCCGCCATCGAGCCGTGGTTTGACTGCAAAATAGCTGCGCCGTGACATCAAGATGTCCTCTTTAGGAGCAACATGACCGACGACTCTCCCGAAATTAACGTCTCCGCATCAGGCCCGCTCGCCGGCCTGCGCGTGCTGGACCTGTCGATAATCGTCGCCGGAGGCACCGCTTCATCCCTCATGGCCGACTTCGGCGCTGAGGTAATCAAGGTCGAGCGACCCGGGGCCGGCGACCCCCTGCGCAACTGGGGCCCTTTCTATAACGGCGTATCCCTCTGGTGGAAGGTCCACTCCCGCAACAAGCAGTCCATCACCCTCAACATGGCCGATCCAAAGGGTCAGGACCTGCTCAAACGCCTGGCGTCTCAAGCCGACATCCTCATCGAAGGTTTCCGCCCCGGCACTCTCGAACGCTGGAACCTCGGCCCCGCCGACCTACAGGCTGCCGAAGTCAACCCCGGCCTGGTCATCCTGCGTTTTTCCGGATTCGGACAGACCGGCCCGTACAAGGATCGTCCCGGATTCGGCACCATCGCCGAGTGCATGAGCGGCTATATCGGCATGACCGGGTTCCCCGACACCCCGCCGAACCTGCCGCCTGTGCCTCTCGCCGACGAGATTGCCGGCGTCTTCGGAGCAATGGCCGGCATGATGGCCATCTACCGCCGCGACGCTGACCGACGCAGCGGCCTGCCCGGCGCCGGGCAGGTAGTTGACCTCTCCCTGTTCGAGCCGCTGTTCCGCCTGTGCATCCCCCACCTGACCATCTACGACCGGCTCGGCGAGATCCGCGAACGCATCGGCAACGACTTCCCCGACGCGGCGCCGCGGAGCCTCTACCGCACCGCCGACGACCGCTGGCTCGGCCTTTCCGCCACGTCTCAAAACACCTGGGAGGGTTTAGCCCGCGCCATGGGATTCGACGCGCTGCTCGACGACCCCCGTTTCGCTAGCAACGCCGCCCGCCTGGACAACAAGGACGCTCTCAACGAGGTTCTCCAGTCCTGGCTTAGCAGCCGTCCCACCGATGACGTCATGGATGAGCTGATTCCTGCCGGGGGCGTGGTAGGCCCGGTGTACAACAGCGCCGACATCATGGCCGACCCACACTACCAGCAGCGCGACGACATCGTGGAAATCGACGATCCGGAACTCGGACACACCAAAATGCTCGGCCTGGTCCCCAAGTTCAGCGACACACCAGGCCAACTCCGCCACATGGGCCCCACCGTAGGCGAGCATAACGCCTCCGTGTACGGCGACTGGCTTGGCCTCAACTCCGATGATCTTGCTGGCCTATCCTCCGCTGGTATCATCTAATCATGACGTCGCCCACCCTCCTGGTAGCCACGCGCAACCCCGGCAAGATGCGCGAGTACAGCCAACTCCTCGCCGACTACCCCGGCCGGCTGATCAGTCTTGACGACGCCGGCGTTCCGGACGAGGTGGAGGAAACCGGCGACACCTTCCACGCCAACGCCATCCTCAAGGCCGCCACCTACGCCAGCCTGTCCGGTCACCTCACCATCTCTGACGATTCCGGCCTCGAGGTTCACGCCCTCGGCGGCGAACCCGGCGTTTATTCCGCCCGCTACGGCGGCGACGCCTGCGAAACCGACGCCGACCGCGTTACCCTCCTGCTGCGCAACCTTGCCGACGCTCCTTGGGAACAACGCATCGCCCGCTTCCGCTGCTGCACTGCCATCGCCGACCCTCGCGTAGGCGGCGAACCTAACGTCGCCACCGTCGTAGGCTCCGTCGCCGGGATGATACAATACGAACCGGCGGGTGAGCACGGCTTCGGGTACGACCCGGTCTTCTATCTCCCGTCCTACCGTGCGAGCATGGCTGAATTGCCGCTGGCGGCCAAGAACCGCGTCAGCCATCGCGCCGATGCCGCCCGCAAAGCGCGACAGATTCTCAACAGCTTATGATTACCGACCTCTTCGGCAGGACCCTCCGCGACCTGCGCATATCGGTCACCGACCGCTGCAACTTCCGTTGCCCTTACTGCATGCCCGCCGAGATCTTCGGCGAGGCTTACCAGTTCTTGCCGAAGGACGAGATCCTCACCTTTGAGGAAATCGCCCGGCTGTCCAACCTGTTCGTGCAGCTCGGCGTCAACAAGCTGCGCATCACCGGCGGCGAACCGCTGCTCCGCGTTGACCTGCCGAACCTTATCTCGCAGCTGTCCGCCATCCCCGGCGCCGACGACATCACCCTTACCACTAACGGTTACCTGCTGGCCCAGCAAGCCCAGCAACTCGCCGACGCCGGCCTCCACCGCATCACCGTCAGCCTGGACTCCCTGGACGACGAGGTGTTCAAGCAGATGAACGGCCGCGGATTCGGAACCCGGCGCGTCCTCGACGGCATCAAGCGCGCCTCCGACGCCGGACTTGCCCCCGTCAAAATCAACGCTGTCGTGCAGAAGGGTGTCAACGACCACACCATCGTTGAGCTCGCCCGCCACTTCAAGAGCAGCGGGCACATCGTCCGGTTCATCGAGTACATGGACGTAGGCAACCGCAACGGCTGGAAGCTTGACGAGGTCGTACCCGCCGCCGAGATCGTTGCCCGCATCGACGCCGAACTACCGCTGGAGTCGGCCGACGCAAACTACGTCGGTGAAGTCGCTAAACGCTGGCGCTATCGAGACGGCGACGGCGAAATCGGTGTCATCGCATCCGTAACACAACCCTTCTGCGGCGACTGCACCCGCGCCCGTCTGTCCACCGACGGCAAGATCTATACCTGCCTTTTCGCCACCGACGGTGTGGATCTCCGCGGCCCCATGCGCGACGGCGCAACCGACTCGGAACTCAGCGACATCATCACCGGCGTCTGGAACGTCCGCCGAGACCGCTACTCCGAAATCCGCACCGAATTCACCGCCGATGAAAACGCCGGCGATCTCCGCCCCAAGGTCGAAATGTACCAGATCGGAGGCTGATGAAACGATTATGTCCACTCAAAACGCCTCCAAACCCGCCGACCGTCTCACCCACCTTGCCGAGGACGGCAGCGCCCGCATGGTCGATGTCGGCTGGAAACCCGTAACCGACCGGATGGCGCAGGCCACCGGGCACGTCGTCATGCAGCCCGAAACCCTCGCCCTCATCCGCGATGGCCTGATGAAAAAGGGCGACGTTCTCACCATCGCCCGGTTGGCCGGCATCATGGGGGCCAAGCGCACGTCGGAGCTGATCCCCCTGTGCCATCCCCTGCCGCTCAACAAGGTGGACGTGGAACTAGACCTCGACGAACCCGGTAGCCGAGTCAACATCGTTGCCACTGCCACCACTTCCGGCAAGACCGGGGTCGAGATGGAGGCGCTCACCGCCGTCAGCGTCGCGGCCCTGACCATCTACGACATGTGCAAGGCCGTGGACCGCACCGTGCAGATCGATGGCGTGCGCCTGCTGCGCAAAACCGGCGGTCAATCGGGCGACGTTGACCTGACCGGCGGCTAGACTCCGCGCCGTCGCGCCTCTTCAGACAACGCCCGTATCGCCGCCGCCAGGTAGATCAGGTACTCCTCGGGCGACAGGTTTTTCAGCGGCTTGAATTCCTCAACCTGGTCAACTTCCAGCACGCCGACTACTCCCGGAATCGCGGTCACGTCCAACTCCGCGATCATTCCGTCCGGCGTGACCACCACGCACCCGCGGTCGGTTTTCGGGTTCAGCGCCGGCTCAAGTTCAACCGCCTGGATCGTAGTCATGCCCATGAACGCCGGAAACGGAACCAACCGACCGCACAAGGCCGCCAGCGTTGCCTCCAGCCTGCTGCACGTTTCGGACAGCACATCATCCAATCCGGTTTCCGAATCCCGGCTAGCGCTGCTCATTCTCTAATCCCGAAAATCCCGGTTCAGGTAACCCACCGCAATTGACAATCCGATGAACCCCGTCTTACCATATTCTGACGCGCGGCAACAGCGACGACTGGTCGGGGCTGCGCAGGTTGGCGACGTAGCTCAGTGGCAGAGCGGGCGCTTCATAAGCGCTAGGTCGTTGGTTCGAATCCATCCGTCGCCACCATCATAAAGCAGTTCGGCTGTTTCTCGTTATTTCGATCCGCTCATGGTGAGCTTGTCGAACGAACCAAGTAGGGGCAGGTTTGAAACCTGCCCCTTTCGTTTGCTACAGCACGCGCCTTTATCGTTCCGGTTCCTCAAACCCCTCGCCCAACTCGCTCAGGAACTGTTCAATTTCCGGTGAGAGCGCCACCGCCTCACCGGTATCCTCGCCGCTTTCCTCAGCAGTCGCGCTCCCTTCGGCTTCATTGGAGTCGTAGTAGTCCTCCATCTGCTTGATCAGACCCTGGAGATCCGAGTTGCGCTCCACCGCCGCGTTCAATTCCCGATATTGCCGCTGGCCTCTCCGCACCGGCGCCAAATCCGACGGAATCTCGGGATACACCGAGGATAACGCCTCGATCATCCGCGCCGTGCCGTTGAAATCCTCATCCAACTGCACGTACTGGGGCAGATGCACCATGAAATTGATGGATTCAATCCCCATCCGATCAATACCGTCGGAAACCAGATTCATAATTGTCGTGGGGCCCTGGTACGTGCTGCGGCGCAGCTTCAGGTTGGGCACCGGTCGGATTTGCTCCACACCTCCCAGGGAACCCGTCACCAGCAGTGGCCGGGTGTGCGGCACCGTGTCGTACATGGCCCCCAACCGGCAGTACCGCTTGACGCCGAACCTTTCTACCACTTCCAGGATTGATTCGGTGTACGTCTCACTGTTGGCGTGCGGCTCCCGCAGGTGCAGAAACAGGTAATCCCGTCCGCTATCGGTGGTCGCGTACCGGATTATGCTGTTGGGAATCCGCACCCGCCGTTCGTTGTCCACCAGCCGCATACTCGGTCGGTATCGGGTGAAATCGAAAAACTCACCCGGTCGTTTCAACCGTCCCAGCTCTTTGGACCCCAAGTATCGCTCCAACCGTTGGAGCGTCAACGATCCCACGCTGCCCACGTCCACCCAAGGGCGGATCATGGCAAAAACGTGGGGGGCTTTCAGTTCCGGCAACGGTTCCTGTATATCAAATGCGCCGATCATCATAATGCTGCTATCTTGCCAGACCTCGCCCCGCAATTCAAGACACGCCCAGTTTTTCAGCCGCGCTTTCCAACCTCTCACCACCACAATCGGCTCCCTTAATTCACACGATACGCTCAATCACCCGGATCGGTTTCATGCTTTTAAAACGCCCGCCTGAGGTGTAAGTAGCGACGCAATCCTAACATCTTACTCTCGTCATACCGGCGAAAGCCGGTATCCGGAAATCCCAAACCGCAGGACGTGAAAATGCAATACGGAGTAATACTGCCCAACGTTGGTCCGATGGCTCGGATCGATGTGTTGACACAAATCGCTTGCCAAGTCGAAAAGCTGGGGTACCGGGGCATCTTCCTCAGCGACCATGTTGCCCTCCCGATAGATCTCCGGTCTGCCTACCCCTACCGTTCCGACGGACGCTTTCCACTGAGCGCCGATGACCTGATACTGGAGCCCATCACCACTCTGTCCTATCTGGCCGCGGTGACCGATTCCGTGCATTTGGGATTCAGCGTCCTGGTTCTTCCCTATCGTCACCCGGTACTTAACGCCAAAATGATGGCGACGCTGGACGTGATCAGCAGCGGCCGCCTCATCGTAGGCGCGGGCGTGGGCTGGATGGCCGAAGAATTCGCCGCGCTCGATGCCGAATTCGCTGACCGAGGTGTGGTGACCGACGACCACATACGAGTAATGCGCGCGCTCTGGGTCGGCGACAATCCGAGCATCGAGGGCACGAACTCTGATGCCGCAGGGGTCGTCATTTCACCGCCCCCGGTGCAGAAACCTCATCCACCGATCTGGACGGGCGGAATCAGCGCGCCGGCCCTCCGCCGCGCGGCTAACCTCGGAGACGGCTGGCACGGCGTCCGCCAGTCTCCTGACGACGTGGTTCGCGTCGTCTCCGGAATCTCGCAGTTGCGTTCGAGGTCTGACTTGACTATGGAGGGTTACGAGATCTCACTGCGGGCCGGGCTGGACATCACCGATGCGCCGTTTGGCGGCGATGGCCGGACACCACTGCGAGGTTCGCCCGACCAAATATCCGCCGACCTGCTGGATTACGCCAACGCAGGGCTGACCTACCTGGTGCTGGAGCCTCGGGCCGAATCCCCGGAACAGTTCCTTGAACAACTGGAACGGTTCGCCAAAATAAGTAAAGGCGAGTAATTATTCGCCCCTACTGGGCCGTCCAGCCGCCATCGACCACCACCTCGCTGCCGGTGACGAACGACGATTCGTCCGATGCAAGGTACAGCACGGCGTTGGCGACCTCCTCGGGTTCTCCGTAGCGGCCCATTGGAATCCGGGCCAGCATTGTGGCCAGACGTTCCGGGTTGTCCCGACCCGCTCGCGTCATCTCCGTCACTATCGGTCCAGGATGCACTGAATTGACCCTGATCCCCTCCCCTGCATACTGGAGCGCTGCGGCTTTGGTCAGTATGCGGACGCCCCCCTTCGCCGTCTGATAGGCCGCTCCGTTGTAGGGCACCGCCACAATTCCCAATTGAGCCTGTCTCAAAAGTCGGGATGCCGGTTGGGGTGTAGACTGTGAGCAAGT
>VXOG01000103.1 GCA_009840165.1 Chloroflexota bacterium | reverse complement strand
GGTCGAGGCTGGCGCGGACTCGTGCGGAGGTTGATTCGGTGGTGGTCATGGTCGGATCTCCAACTGAAGTGGGGTCCTCAGGAGGATAGGGATCCGGGCGGGGGCTGATCGGGTGGTTGGAAGTGGTTGGTTTTGGTCGGTGTTGGAAGAGGTGTTATGTCGCGTGGGATTGCGGATTTCCCGTGTTTTGCTGGGTTTCGTGATCGGTGGTTGGTGGTTGGTCGAAATTTTTTCTCCGGGGCGGGGCGGGGAAAAAACATGGTGGCGGCTCGGCGGGACGCGTGTCGGGTGTCCAGATTTGTCCAGATTGGTCCAGATGGGCCTCGGTTTTGGGAGGATTTGTCGGTGTGATTCTGCGTGAGTACGGGAGTTTTCCGACTTGTGTCTGGGTGTTGATGGGACACGTTGGCTCCTCTCTTGCCGGTCATGATCGATGGTATATGAACATGCGTTCTAGAGATGTGTCGAGGTGACGGAGGCTGGGGCGCTGCGACCCGTTGGGCATTGCGAGGCCCCGCCTGCGCGGGGCCGACTTTGTTTGGCTGGGGCCGACTTTGCATGGGTCGCGCGAGCCCCCTCAGCCGCGATGCGGCAGCTCCCCCTTGGGGGAGCTCTTTGGTTGGGGATTATGCGTCGAGGGTTTGCTGGACGCCTTGCTGGCGTTTGCGGCGGGGGGCTTTGCGGAAGGTCTGGGGGGGCAGCGAAGCAGGGGTAGTCGGGCTAGTCGCGATGATGAGTGGTTCGATCGTCCGATCGCAGGACGGCCTCTGCTCCTCTCCTCGTCAAAGGAACGGCGTACCATTACCAACATAGACACCACAACCTATGGTGCCGGACGCCGGCCAGAACAGCGCAGAACATTCGCAGACATGGCGATCGACAAGTGTTTCCTCTGTGGCTCCGATGGCACCTTGCAGCTCGGTCACGTTATACCGCGATTTGCGACGAACTACATCAAGAGAACATCAGGCAAACGAGGCCACAAAAGGCTTCGTCGAGGATACGATGGAGCCGTAACGCAAGACGGGGCCAAATACCGTATGTTCTGTCGCTCCTGCGAACAACTCCTCAGCAAAGATGAGGCGATGTTCAGCAGGCAGGCCTTCGGCAAGTCGTACTTCTCGGCGTCTAAGCCAGTACCTTACGAGGAATGGATGCTCAGGTTTGCTGTTGGTTTGATGCTAAGAGTATGTGCCGCCGAGTTGCACTTCGCCGATCCTTCACTGGTCGCCCGGCCCCTGAAAACAAGAGAAAGGCGGGAATTCGATAGGGCGTGCGACGATTTCAGGTATTACTTGAGGGGTGACGCAATATGGCCCGGCAAACTCGCGCCTTTGCGCCTGAGCTTCGGCTTAAGGAGCGTACCTGCCGATAGGATCATCAGGAATCCAGTCGACCAGTACATGACCCGAGGCGTCGACTACACCTTAGCTATCGATGGCGGCATATTGGCAGTGTATGCGCATATTCCCTCTCACGTGTTCTGGACTCAGATTTCTCCCAAGACTGTGAAGGAGAGCGACTGGCCAAACAGCCGCATAAGAAAGAAGGGGCTCATCGACATGTACCGGAAGCAATCTGCTCCCGACTACTTCTGGGAGTTCCTGGAAGAGAGAGTCAGCATCACAATGGAAACATTCTCAGATTCCCTGCAGAAGACTATCGCATGGCAGGAACAGGGTTGACCTACCCACTGTCAAGGCCTCAGATCGGCGGGAGTGGTAAGTCGTTGCTGTGGCACCTAATGGTTCGGAACCACACCTTTTGAGGAACTAGAGCCAGAGAAGGGGCTCGCTGAGTCCAACCACTCTAGTCGACCGCATTGACTACATACACGTTCTGACACGAGCGACGTGCCCTTCGCAGCCGTCGGTAACGACTTCCTGGTAGGCGGGCTCGGAGTCGATGGTCCAGTGCCAGGTGTCGTCGAAGGCGGTGATCTGGGCGGCGGAGTCCTCGCCGGAGCGCTCTTTGAAGAGGACGTTGTAGGTGGCGTTGGAGTTGAAGGGCGGGTCGAGGTAGATGAGGTCGACGGATTTCGTCGGGGATGTGTTCTCGGAGGACAGAGAGGTTGTCGCCGAAGTAGAGCTGGTTGGTGTGGGTCATTGAACCAGTTCCTCACGATTCAAGGTCGACGAATCAGTCCACCAGCAATTCCGTCGAACACCTCCAAGCTGTTGCTGCTGTCACCCCGGTCGCCAATTAGCCCGGTTGCCGTCTGACCAAAGGCTGCGTGTGTGGCAGCGAGCAAGACCTTGTCCTTGATTTCATCTGAACCAGTTCCATCAACAAAAGCTTGGAAGGTACGTAAGGCATCTTCGCGGTGTCGATTCACAGCAGCCAGATGGATATTGGATCGGTACAAGCGGACGGCATTGATTGTCGCGTACGAGAGAACAGCAAGCATGGCTGCTTTTGCAAGCACGATTTGCAGTACGTCGGCCTCGTTGATCTTCCCTGAAACCTCCCAAAGAAGAATGAGCCCAAATGCTGCGCCGATTGTGCCAGCGACTCCAACTACTGAGCCGCCGAGCCACCACCTAGCCTGAACGGTGTACCTCCTTGCCGCGGCCTGGAACGTCGCCGCCTCTTGGCTGACTCCAGCCTCGGCTGCAGCAGCACGAATCGTACTCAGCGCATCTTCGGCACTTTGCTTGGTCGCCTCCACCTCCCTAGCTACTCTGTCAATCGTCTCTCGGCCCTGACGGATGTTCTCGTTCAAGCTCCGCTGATACTCATCCAGATCGATGCTGTCCCACGACAGATAGCCCACATAGGGCACAACCACCTGCTTGAAGGAGTCTAGCGCTCCTTGCAATTGATTTGCATTATTGTCTCTGTCACCTTCGCCCTGAGTCGCAGCAGAAAACTCCTTTACCGCTTGAACGGCGCTGTCGAGACTGTTCAGGCTGTTGAGAATATCTCTCTGTGGTCGAGCGGGTAGCTTGTCCCACGCGAGAGCTGACAACTGGGAGGTGAATTGCAAGAGGTCCTCAAACAGACCTCTGTGTTCTGAAAAGTTCAGTTCTCTTCCAAGGTCCCCAATCCTCACAAGATCTTCGTCAATGCGGCTCGCACTGATAGCTACAAGAATGTCCGCTATCTGCGCGGCGGTGGCTTGTTCCGTGGTCACTTTTTGTTCCTTGCCTCACGCCTCCTAGGAGTCCCTCAGTGAGTCGAGTCTAGAGGCAGCCTCCTCTATGTGCACGTGTGTTCGGCTGGCAGCATCCCTCTCCCAACGGAGAAACCTCCCACGGCCGGTCTCACGCAGACTGGACGAGGGGGACGATGTCGTCGAGGTTGGTGGTGGCTCGGGCGGTGTCGAGGTCGTACATGCGCTGGAGGTTGAGCCAGAACTCGGGGGTGGTTCCCAGGGCTTTGGCGATTCGGAGTGCGGAGTCGGCGGTGATGGCGCGGCGGCAGTGGACGATGTCGCTGATGCGGACCTGGGGCACGCCGATGGTCTTGGCGAGTCGGTACTGGGTGATGTTCAGCTCTTCGAGGAACTCGGCGAGGTGTTCTCCGGGGTGGATGGGTTGAGGCTCTCTGGATGGCATGTGGGCCAGTGTATGCAGGGGG
>VXOG01000035.1 GCA_009840165.1 Chloroflexota bacterium | reverse complement strand
AGGCGTCGGGATGGATCATGTAGTTGGTGCGGTTGCAGCGGTAGCCGATGCTGGAACGGTGGGTGGGCAGCAGGTCGAAGAGGTCGTAATCCTGGGAGCGGGCAACCTCGGCGGTCAGGGATGCGGCGAAGTCGGTTACGCCGCCGTGGTGGCGCGGCTGGGAGGCCAGGGCGCGCAGGGCGGTGCCGGCGTACACCGAGGGATCGGAGACGGCGGGCTGGGCAGTCCAGCGGTCCAGGGTGAGGCCCACGGCGGCCCGGTCCCGGCGGGCCAGGCAGGTCAGCCCCCGGTCGGTCAGCATCAGCCGGGCTTCGTCCTCCTGCACCAGGTGATGTTCACGCAGGGGGCGGAGCGCCTGGTTGACCCGCCGCAGGGTGACGCCACCCATCAGCCCGGCCAGTTGCTCCCGGCTGCACCGGGGCCAGGCGGCCAGCAGGTCCAGGACGTCCTTCTCGGCACGGGTCAGTTGCACTGCCGGGGCCGACGCCATTTGCTCAGCGGGTTCCGGCATGGCTGCCTGCACGTTGGCGGAGTAGAGGTTGTCGGCGTCAGGCCTGGGGTCGTCGCCCCGGGACCCGTAGGACGACTCCATCAGGCCGTCAGCCCAGGGCAGGATGTCCGCCAGGCTGGTTTCGGGGGAGATTTCCACCGGAGGGTCTTGGCCCAGGCCGTAGCCGCCTTGCTGCCAGACCACGCCGGTATGGTCTCCGGCCAGCAGTTCCCCCTCGGTGGCCACAAAGGTTCTGCGGCGCTCCGTGGGATCTCCCAACGAGCGGATGGCCCGGCGGGTGGCCTGGTCGGCGTGGGTAACTACCAGGGTGAGGAAGGGCCTTTGGTTGCTGCGCAGGTGCTCGATGCTGCGCAGCCGGTAGCGCAGGTTAGACGTGGGCAGCATCGGTCCCTGGCGGATCACGCCGACGGTGAGGCCACCGGACATTGTGGCCAGCAGGTCGTAGGGGCCGTGGCGGTGGTGGTCCACCCGCACCTCGTCCCGCTTCGGGTCGGCGTCGGCGATCATGGCGGCCACGCGGTACAGCACGGCCACGGCGTCCAGCCGCTCCGCCAGCAGCCGGAACCACTGCCGGGACAGCGGATAGGCCGTCAGCATGTGCCGTCGGCCCCGGGTGGCGGCGCCGGCGGCGGTGACGCCCTTATCCGTGGAAAAGTAGCGGCGCTGAGGACGCGCACCCAGGACGCCCAGGTGGTGGGACACGGTGTCCGCCAGGCCGCGCTTGGTGAGCTTCTCCAGCCGTTCGCGCAGGGTGGACGCGGGAAGGCGCCCGATGCGGGCCAGCTCGTCCACCGTGGCCAGGGGCGCTGCGCACAGCAGCAGCAGCGCGTCCTCCAGTCGCCGGCGCAGGGGACGCAGCGCAAGGTTGGGCCGCAGCCCCTCCAGGTCGATGATGAGCTCCAGCGTGGCCGCCTCGATGTCCCGGATGCTCTGGCCGATGGACTTCACGACGGCGGCGGGCACCGCGCGCCCGGCGTGGCCCCGCTCCAGGTAGCGCCAGAGGGTGTGCCGGGACACGCCCAGGCGCTCGGCGGTCGCCTTCTGCCCGTGCAAACGCTGGTGGGCTTGCACGTAGCGTCGGATCGCATCGTTGAGACTGGCTTGGTTTTCTGTTTTTGCGCTCTTGGTCGGCGCCGGCGTTGCCGGCCGCTTCGTTTGCAAGTGAATTCCTCCTGAGGTTGGGGGCTGGCTTTCCATTGTCCAGGAGAAATTGCTGGCACATGATGACCTCCAGGGCGTGGTATTGGAGTGGGTTTTGTGGGAAGAGTCAGACCCGTTCCATCAAAACGGTCCGGGCGCGGTGCATCGTCACAAGCGGCGTGCCCACGTTGATGGTCAGTTCGCCGTTACCAATAAGGCGTCCAGGATTCGGGCGTGTAGAAAGACGACACCACCAGCGTATCAAACGGAAACCGCCGCTGTCCATCGGGCAGGTGTCATTCATGTGGGTGGATTTGGGCAGGGCTGTAAAATACCCGAAAACAGGCCAGATCGGGCCCCGCTCTGGCTCCCGGAAACCTGGTCGGTGGCCTAGAACGCACCTGTGGAATAGTGCTTCCTGGCAGGTGCTGAAAGCGGCGGAGTTGCTGGTTCCCGCACGTAAACGCTTGGTTCGAGATGAGCATACTCGCCGCCTTCATCAAGGCTAGCAAAGCATGGAACGTTCTGCGGTTGCTGGAACCGCCCCACGAAGAGCCGACGAGAAGAACCGTCCCAACAGTATGCTGCACTTATGCCAGTTGCTTGATTGTTCTAGCCAGCCGACTGAGCATCTCCTGATGGCCAAACCCGGTTGTATAATTGGTCCATTTTAGGTCGCAAATGTCAAGGATTTTCCGTACGACTATCAACCTCAACATTTCAATGCTGTTGATCCACAACGCAGGTTCCGGCTGCTGTCTATTGGCATGAACTATATCGTTTCTAGACTTAGCGGCGGCTTTAGCCCAAGCTTCTACGTCAACTATTTTCTTCTCTGCCTCGGTACAGAATTCGCCTGTAAGCTTCGCTAGTTTTTCTTCATTGGTGCCTTTCGTCCCAAGATAGAATTCCGCAGCCATCCAAGCAGACAAGAAGTCGAGCTCACTGACCGTATTTGTTGACTTTTGCCTTTGCATGGTCAGCATTGAGTGTAAGGGAAGTTCAAACTCGTGGTGGTGCCGCAAAAATGTGGCGATTCCCACGGAGCCGTTAATGGCCGCGAAAGGTAGCGGAGCATGAAACGAGTGCGGCTCGTATAAAGTAGGTGAGCCCTGTAGCGGCTTGTTGTAGTAATCGCATGTCTGCGGTGAGCCAGCTGGCCTTAGCCTGATATTTTGCGGGACAGACTTTACTTCGGTGGCGATTGTCAGCATTTGCTCTAGTGCCGAAATGTCCCGTCTAGCCTCATGTAGACCTCGTGGTGTGTTGTACACCATAGTAGCCAGCGTTTGGTCTGAAGTATATTCGTCGCTTCTGTCTGAGTTTCCCGGATTCGTCGTACCGATGTGGATTTCTCCTGTTCCAGTTTCGCCATGGTCATAGTCTTTATTCAGTTCCCGCAGACCGATACGTATCCATTCTTTGATGGCTTCAAGGTCCACTGTCCAGTGACTAATCTGGATTTCCCGGTTGCAGTGCGCTCCAGTTAAGAATTCATTCACTGTTATAGTTTCGGTCGTCCATGAACCCCATAGGCCACTCCCCTTGGTCAGGTTTGTCTTGTGCCAGTTCAACAAAGTAAGCTGTCCTTCTGTAGTGTTTCCATGGATAACCTCTCCTGTTTCCGACGGTGCCAAATCTTGAGTGATAGGGTCAAAATCTAAGAGAGTCGCCGAGCTAAACGCCGCCAACCTTAGAGTCGTTTCTTGTCGGTCTGTGTGAGTGAGCACCCCTTGGTGCTTTTTGTCCGGGTCTTTGGGCGACCAGAAAATGCCCATTGCTTCGAAATTGTCCATCGTACAGTGCCTCAAGAATTCGTTTAGCCCCAATCCACCGAAGAGATGGGGTGTAGCGGCGGGTTGAGCGGGTAAGAAGTGATCCTTTGCTTTTGGGATAATGGTTGTCCCGCGTCAACTAGACTTGCCGAATTGCCGTCGATTAGTTTTACCGGTTCA
>VXOG01000059.1 GCA_009840165.1 Chloroflexota bacterium | reverse complement strand
AGTGGGAGCGCATCTTCGCCAACCCCATGGCCACCGCGGCCGCCATCGACCGGGTGGTGCACCACGCCGTCATCCTCGAGTTTGACGTCCCCAGCTACCGGACTGACGCAGCACAGCAGCGCGGGGAGACCACTGCGGCCGAAGCCAACGCTGCCCCGGCAAGGGAGGTGAACCGGCAAATTTAGTGGACGACAATTCGGTGAGAATAGTTGACGTGGGACATAGGCTATGAGCAATGCCTATATTCAAGCGAAAGATAGCGACACGGACTTCCGTGGTGGTGGTCATACTCGTGGTTGTTGCATTGCTTGTTGGGGGCGCGGCCATAGGAGCCCGCGCCTTCTGGTCGGACGACTACTGGATCGGGCAGGCAACGGCATCCGACTCCAGCGAAGAAGACGTGGTGGTTGCCATCGCCGGAAACTCGTCGATCAGCGCACGGGAACTACAGGAAGCTGTGCTGCACCTTCAACACTCGAAAGAAATGGCAGAAAGAGAGTTGCAGGGCTTGGGCGAGGACCTGGGTCAGCCCACCGACTACCTGGAAGCGCGACACAACCTGGTGCTGAAATGGGGTGACGAGAACGTCGCCCTGGCCAGCTTGATTCAGGAACACGTCCTGCATCAGAAAGCCAAGGAACTCGGCTACGAAGCGACCGAGGAGGAATTGGCGGAGAGCAAAGAGTGGGCACGCGGCGCTTACGAACGCGGCGAACTGGACGCGTACACCCAAGGATACATTGACTCCGTCGGGGCAGACCACTACTGGGACAACATATATCCTGTGTTGGCGACTCGCTCAATGGCGATCGAGAAGCTATATGACGACGTGGCCGAAAAGGCGGGGACTCAGCACCACGACGAGGTGAGGATCCATTGGCATGACTTCGAGGAAGAGGTGATCGTCGCCGCCGAAATCATCGTGCCGGAGAGTGAGGGCCATTCGGCGACGCTGGTCGGAGTTATGGGCTTCCTGGACGATGTAAGAGAGACCAACAGAGCCCACGTCCGGTGACTCTACGGCCGTCCCCATAACGGGGCCTCTTGCGTTCAAACGGGTTAGGGCTGGTGCGCCTGGCGCCCGCAGGGACCCGACAAGTACTATAACGCCGCCACCAAGATCCTGAGGGCATGATGGGCTCTACTTATGGATGCTTACTCAACCAATCAATTCACCGGGTCAATTTGCTTCTCGTTATGACAGACCGGCTACGCAAGAGTAGGCCGGGTCATCCACTCTACCCCGATTGACGCCGCCGGGAAATCGATCCGGGCCATTTGATGGTCTCGCCGGTGGCTGTTCCGACACCGGGGGAGGCGGCCCGGCGGGACTCTCGCCAGAGGCCCCGACGTGTCAAACTGCAATCCTGTCCGGCGGTTTCCCGCAGTGGGCGCCCTGAAAGGGAAAAAGAAAAGATTGCAGAATACAATCTGAGGGCATTTCCTGCGAGGAATGGGGCGTTGGGGACGGCATTTGGAGGTTTTCCGTGCGAGCAATTTGCTGCGACTCTATAATCACTTTATTGCAGAGATTGCAGTGCGCGGATTGTAGTTTTGACCCATGGTGAAGGCCGTGAACGACGATGATGACGCCTCCCTGGAAGTGGACTAAGACCCCGGAACGGAGCCGGGCGCTCCCCTATAGGACGACGCCCTATTGGACCTGCTGGACGCCCTGGTGGAGGAACGGGGCCGGGTGCTCGCCGCCTAGGTGCTGGGGGTGAACTACCGCACCCTGGCCCTCTGCTGCCACTCCCGGCAGGTCTCCCGGCGGATGCGGCGGGCATTGGTGGAATTACGGGACCTGGGCGGTGACGGCACCGGTGAAACGGTGGTAGGCGACGGGGACGGGCCGCCGGATGGCAATGTGGCGGCCCTGCGGCAGCGGGTGGCTGAGCTGGAGGACAAAACGCCGAGCGGGGGGAGTTGGCGGATGAACAGGCACTACAGTTGGAGGAACAGAACCGCAGGCTTGCCGCGCTGGAAGATGGCCGGCAGTCGGGCGATGCTGCCGAAGGTGTCGGCGTTGACGGCGGTGATACGCAAGGCCATGATCAGGAGGACGGCGTGACACAGGATTGGCGGCCGACCCGGCACCGGCCCGGAATGCCTGATGCCGGGGTGGTTACCCTGGAAGAACAGCCCGATGAGGACTACGCCTTCGGCTCGGCGATGCCCTTGGTGGCCGAGTGGCGGCAGTTGCGGGCGGGTGGTGATCGGCTCGTCGGCCGCGTTGAGCAGGCCCAGACTGCCCTGCGACGGCGGAATCTGGAAGCCGAGTCGCTGGGGGAGTACTACCTGACCCTGCCGACGCACAACCCCCCTGGATGACGGAAGGCGTGCTGGCCAAGTTCGCTGGTGTCAGTATACCTTCGCCAAAAATCGATGAAAGTAAACTGTCAAATGAAGGGGCAAGTGTGAAATTCCAAATGCTAAAATCGCACGAAAATGCCTCGCTGTGAAGGTGCAAAGTGGCTGTGAACACAGAGACCGTGGTTTATCGTTCCCTCAGTTTGGGCGCAGGTGTACAGAGTTCCGTCTTGGCTCTTTTGTTGAGCAGGTCCGACCCGCGACTGCTCAAGCTGGGTTATCCTCAGCCAGACATCGCGGTGTTCGCGGATACAGGATGGGAGCCTGCATACGTCTATGCGCATCTGGATTGGCTTGAGCGCGAGTTGGATTTTCCTTTGCTGAGGGTTTCTGCTGGTGATTTGCGCTCCAACATCAAGCGGGGGCAAACGGTCTCAGGACACCGGTTCATCGATGTCCCCTTCTTTCTGGTCGACGAGAATGGCAAGAAGGGCATGCTGCGCCGTCAATGCACGAATCACTACAAGATCAAGCCAATCTATCGCCACATCAGGCACCTAGCTGGAGGGCGGCCGGGACGACCGTTTCCTGCCGACACCCACGTCGAGATGTGGTTGGGAATTTCTCTTGACGAGGTCGGCCGAATGAAGCCCAGCAGGGAGCCGTGGGTCGAACATCGGTGGCCCTTAGTTGACTTGGGTATGTCGCGGAGTGATTGTCTGGATTGGTTTTCGTCTGAATATCCAGGTCGCCACCTGCCTCGCTCCGCTTGCGTGATATGTCCCTATCGTTCTGATCAGCACTGGCTTGAGTTGAAGCGTTCTGAACCCAGCAGTTTTGAAGAGGCTGTTAAATTCGACCGCTGGTTGCGGAGTAACAAGTCGAACCCCGTTCGACAGATCCTAAGCGGTCGGCCTTATCTTCACTCAGCGCGTCGGCCCCTTGCAAGTGTCATCGCTGCACGGGAATCTGAGGGGCCGGAGAACATCAACCATTTCAACGAAGAGTGCGAGGGCCTCTGTGGTATCTGATCTGAACTCGAGCGTAATCGCTCCTAGAATTGCTCTGCACGCCTATCAACGCCAGGTGCTGCGGGACGTCCTTGGAGCTTTGGCATTGCCCGATCGCCGCGTGGTCGCTCATTTGCCTACCGGGGCTGGAAAAACTCGCATAGCCGCCCATGCCGCCTGTCGGCTTTTGAACGACAGCGACACTGATCGCTCCCTCGTCATCTGGTTGGCGTCAACCGAGGAATTGTGCGAGCAAGCTGCCGAGACGTTGGCTGGTGCTTGGGCAAGTCTTGGTCAAAGGGAGGTTGCCGTACATAGGTGTTGGGGAGCGACCCGTTTGGACTCGGCTTGACTGGATGCTGGATTCCTCATTACTGGGTTGGCCAAGTTACGCTCCGTTGCGGGCCAAGACCGTTTGGTCTTGCCTAAACTTGCTGGTCGCACATCCGGCGTCATATTTGATGAGGCACACCAGGCGGTCGCGCCTACCTATTCGTTTCTGATTGACCAATTGTGCAGTATGAGGCCACCGCTGCTCGGTCTAACTGCTACGCCGGGGCGTACGGCGAATCTTTCCGGCACCGATCATGATCTCGCTGCGATGTTCAATCGGCACAAGGTTTCTATAGACGCCCGGGGCTATGACAGCCCGGTTACATATTTGGTCCAGAATAGGTACCTGGCCAATCCGCGTTTTATACCTGTAAAGTTTTCTTCGCAGGTTCCAGTTTCCGACCCGCCCTTTGGTGCGGACTTTAGTCCTAGCGATTTGGACATTTTGGGTAGTGATTTGCAGCGCACCTTGACGATAGTAGACCTTGCCAAAGATGCCGTTCAACGACATCAGAGAACGATTGTATTTTGCCCCTCCGTCAGCAATGCTGTAGCCTGCCACAGTCATTTGGTGGCGGACGGGGTCAGAGCTTACGTTGTTACCGGTGAGACGCCCGTTGATGACCGCCGAGTTGCGATCGAAGCCTTCAAGAGTGATGATGCCGAGCACATGGTCATGCTCAACTATGGCGTTCTTACTGCGGGATTTGATGCTCCGTGGACCCGTTGCGTCATAATAGCCCGTCCTACCACCTCTTTAGTGCTTTACTCTCAGATGGTAGGCAGGGCCTTGCGGGGACCACGGGCTGGTGGGAACGCAACTGCTGAGGTCTACACCGTGGCAGACACGAATTTGCCTGGTTTCGGCTCTGTAGCCGATGCCTTCACGAATTGGGAGGAATTATGGTCGGACACGCGGATGTCCTCGGCGACGTAGATCGCAGTCTGTTCCCGAGCAGCTTCACAATCCGGGCTTTGCGGGATAGTCGATATCACAATTCGGCGTATGCGATAGCCGAATTGATCGACAATGCCATTGAGGCCGGCGCGCCCCGCATTGAGCTGCTCTGCATGGAAGAGCCAACCCCTGGGCAATCGCGAACCCTGCGCCGTGTCTCCGAGATTGCTGTCCTTGACAATGGCCCGGGGATGGACGCGAAGACTCTCTTGGAAGCTCTCAAGTTTGGGGGAGGAACTCGCCACGATTCTGTCAGAGGGATTGGGAAGTACGGTATGGGTCTACCCACTTCGTCCATGTCCCAGTGCAAGAAGGTCGATGTTTGGACTTGGCAGGACGGGCCGAATTCAGTCTGGCACTCCAGTATTGACGCTGATGCTATTGAGCAAGGCGATCACCTCGTCCCACTTCCCGACCAAAAGACTCCTCTCCCTGACGCTTGGCGGCGCGCCGGTAGCGACGCGATAATCCAGGGGTGCTCTGGGACTCTCGTTTTATGGAGCAAATTGGACAAAATCCAGTGGAAGACCAGCCGCGGCATAATTGACAACACGTCTCGTGAAGTTGGTCGGATACACCGCCACTACATCGATGCTGGCATCCACAAGATAAAGGCAGCGGCCTTCCTCAAAATCTCACCTGACGCTCTGGAGCAAGTTATGACCTTTGTCGCCAATGACCCACTGTACTTGATGGCTCCCACATCCGTTCCAGAGTCTCCATGGGATGAACAGCCGATGTTCCAACAATGGGGCGACCCGAAGTACTACACCTCGACGGGTGAGGGCGGCAAAGAGGTTACGATTGAGGTCAAGTACTCCATAGTGAAGCCCGAGGCGCTGCGAACCGATAGCGTCTCTCAAAATCCGGGAAACACCGAAAGGGGCCGGCATGCGCGTCACAACATCGGCGTATCGGTCGTGCGCGAGGATAGGGAGATAGTTCTTGAAGACGCCTTCCTTAGGGAAGGCGGAAGTGCTGAAAACCCCCAAAACCGATGGTGGGGCTGTGAGGTTCTCTTTTGGCGTGACTCCGATGAACTTTTTGGAGTCGACCACAACAAACAGATGGCGGCAAATTTCACCCAGGCTGCCAAAACGTTGGCTCGCGATGACCGCCCGAATCAGGTCGTCCTTGACGAACTCGGGATCGATGACGATCTCATTTACCAAATAGTCGGGGACATCCGCGACCAGACTCGTGCCATGATGGGCCAGATCCGTCAGATGTTTACCCAAAAGAGGACTCCACCTCCCGGACCTGGTTCCGGTCCCAGCACTCCTGAACATACGGCTGCCCGAACGGCTACCGAGGCAGATCGTGAAGCTGTGTCATCTGGTGTCGAACCTCCGACCAAGACCGATATTGACCGGGAACAGATCCCTCCCGAGCAAAGGGAGGAGGGTTTGACCGAGCAGTTCGTTGAATTAGGCCAAGCACGCGAGGACGCTCAAAAGCTGGCTAGACATCTGATCGAGGAAGACCTTTCATATCAGTTCAATTCCTCCCAGCTCGATGGGTCGCTCATGTTCAATGTGCGCTCGAACCAGGCGGTCCTGCACATCAATCTCAATACTGACCATCCGATTTATGATCTTCTCAGCCACATCGAAGGAGACTTGGACCCCGGTTTGGACCCAGACGATCCCGCTTTCCAGGCCAGCGTCGCGATTCGCCTATTGCTTTCTTCTTGGGCCCGCATGGAAGATCAAACCGAGACTCGGGAAGATCGGACGCGCATTCAAAACATCGCCATCAATTGGGGGCGCCATGTTGAGAAGGTGATCACCCACCTTAGAGAGCGCAGCGAATGAATCCGTGCGAAGTTCATGGAGACGTCTTGCTGAGGTCGGCCGCTGGAGCCAATCGTGTCTTGATCATCGCTCCCTACATCAAGGTCGATGTGCTCGAAAGAGTGTTGGGTGTCATCAGTTCTGATTCGTCGGTCACTTGTGTGACCAAGTGGACCCCTCACGATCTGGCTTCAGGCGTATCGGACATCCAATGCCGTGATGCTGTGATACGGCATGGTGGTTCGTTCAATCTCCATTCGTCGCTCCATGCCAAGTACTACCGTTTCGATGACATCGTTCTTGTTGGCTCTGCCAACTTATCATCCGCCGCGATGGGCTGGGCCCGGTTCCAGAATGTGGAGATCTTGTGTGCGCCGGCGGCCGACTTTGGAGCCGCTGCCTTTGAACGATTGGTGCTCCAGAATGCTCGGCAAATAAGCGATCACGAGTTTATACTCTGGGAATCTATCCTGGAGACCGCGACAAGCGACTACGAACATGCAATTGCACAGCCATTTTCCATTGACGACTGGAGGCCATCCACGAGGGACCCTCACCATTTGGAGATCGTCTACTGCGGCAGTGCCGATCAGATTGCATCATTCGATGAGCAACGAGCAGTTCTTCGAGATATGCAAGCCATGCGAATCCCAGAAAACGTGACTATCGAAGAGCTTCGACTCTGGGTGTCCGCGTGTCTTCTCTCCTCTCCGTTTGTGACGGACGTGATGGCTTTGCGTGGCGGCCAGGAGGACGAATCTTCCATGGTCTTGGCCGAGAGATACGGACTCTCGATTGCTGAAGCTCGGAGGGGTAGCCAGACGGTGATGAACTGGCTGATATACTTCGGGTTCTAGGGTTCTGATTGGCTCCCACACGGGCGGATCATCCACTGTACCGATTACTTGATAGTGGATTATTGGGTCGCTTGATGGCCCCTGCCGTCAGCGCCTTTGGTAGCTATGGGTAAATTTCGGAAGACTGGTTACTTCTGGGCCCTTGGAACCATTAGTGCTCCTAATCGTTTCTTCGGTGAATTGCATTGATGTGGTCACAAGTTCTCTTCCATGTGACGCCCGCCATCGTTTTCGTGCTAACAGCGGCCGTAGCGATTGTCCGGTTCAACCTGTTCAGGTCGTCCAAGCCTTCTATCAAAGTTGACCTCACGGTGAGTTCGCGTCCGGCGAGTGATAGTTGGACGGCAATTTCCGCTATTGCCAGCGTAACCAATACCTCCCAGGTCATTGCGAAATGCGATGCGCTCATTTGGGAGGTCAGGGTGCTTGCTCCTTTCGACGATGAAGCTGTGGAGGCCAAAGTCGAAGAATACGGCGAGCATATGTTCACTAACGGGCCGCCCGTTGAATTCCCGTGGAATGTCCAGTACCTTATCCGCAGCAATGACCCCGGCATTGCTCTAGAACCAGGCGAAACCAACGTGGTCGACATAAGCTTGGCAATTCCGCGATGGATCACCTCAATCGATGTGCGATGCTCGTTAGTTTTACCAAAAGGTTCCAAGGGCCCGCTTTACCTGTGGACCAACAAGGTTCCTCACGACATCAACCAGGAGGCTCCCAATGCCTAGCAAATCGTCCCCCGACGCCCCGAACGATAAACCAGCCACAGTGGATAGCCGAACTATGACGGCAACCGAACTTGGAAATTCCGGCCTTACAGATCTGGCAGTGAACCAGACTGTAACACTGCCAAGTGCTCGCGTCCCAGCTGAGCCGCCAAAGCGGAAGTCAAACAACCCTCGCAAAGGGCCCGCCGCGGAACCGCTCAAGTAACGTATTCTCAGAAGGCTGGTTGAGAAAAGGGCAGTAACGGCTCCAGTTCCGAAATCCAGCTTTCAGAGGTCCATCCACATCTCGAAGATGGTACTGTCTATAGTCAAGTCAGGCCCACATTTGAATGAGCAGTAAATTGCCGCCTTCTTTGGAGAGAAGGTGGATTTGCCCCCAACTCAGGATAGTGCGCTCTTTCCTTGCGCATCAGCTACGGTTGGCATGGAGCGGGAGAGGGTTCTATAGGAGTGGTTCGCTCTGTTGGACATAGACATAGGCTACAAGGGTTGGAGAATGTGAAATGAAAGAGCGAGCATTCAAGAGGGTCATCGGCATCGACTATTCGGGCGCTGACACCGCGATAAAAGGGTTGGGCAATTTGGCCGTATACAGTGTGGAAGGCAATGGGCCGCCGCACAGGGTTGTCTTATGCATAGACGGTACCAGAAGACGCTGGACCCGCGAAAAGATTGCCCAATGGCTGATAAAGCAACTCAAGGAAGGGGATCAACCGACGCTGGTAGGGATCGACCATGCGTTTTCGTTCCCTGAGAGATACTTCAAGAAATACCCTAAGGCAATGGGGGATTGGGATACCTTCTTGGACGACTTCTGCAAGCACTGGCCTATCTGGAGGAAGGAAGCCGATAAGGGCAAAGAATGGCTGAAGATCGAAGAAGCCAAGAAAGGCAACGGGCGTCTTGGAAAACCGGGGTGGAAACGTTTGACGGATGAGTGTACGCCTTCAGCCAAGTCGGTGTTCGATTTCGCTGTCAAGCAGGGAAATGTTGCTAAATCCACGCATGCCGGGATTCCTTGGTTGAGGTGCATCCGTCGGCAGTTGAGAGAATCCAAAGCTAAAGTCCACTTCTGGCCTTTCGACAATTGGGATATTCCCGAAGGTACTTCCGTTGTCGCCGAAGTCTACCCGGCGCTGTGGAAAGGGCTCTTCGGACCCCGCCCCGAGAAGGATATGACCAGAGACCAATACGATGCCTACATTATTGCCTCATGGCTGTCATGGGTTAACCAGAAGGGCTTGCTCGGCTATTACCTTCGTCCTCACCTGTCTCCAAAGGAATGTAAACAGGCTAAGGTTGAAGGTTGGATACTGGGGAGCTTGGGGTTGAACCGCCTGGGGGTCGGGAAAGAGGTGTCAGTTAAGACCTTACAGGCTTCTTAGATGATCCCTTTTGGAAGTGGTGAATTCCCTGCTGAGGTGTACCTGAAGGCCTACGCCAGCGTCCTGGAGGCCCAACGGGGACTGGAAGACTATTTCCGGTTCTACAATGGGCTCAGGCCCCATCAGTCCCTGGGCTACCGGACCCCAGCCGAGGTGTTCCACGGGAAGCAGGATGTGGTAGAAGGGGACTCTATAGGAAGGAGGGGTTCACCGGAACAAGGGACCCAATCACTGGCAGCAGAGCCGGGATTCTCACTTAGTTCGGCCCTGATCCTGTCTAAATACGGGGTTCCACCTCAACCTACGCAATAGGCCATCGGTCGATATGATCGTGCTCAACTGTCGAATTAGGTTGGGCGCGCCTCTCGGAAGGAATAGTCTCACCCAATGAAATTGCCAGTTTGACCAAGCGTCCGACGAGACGATCCGGGTAAACAATAATCCACATTCCAGTTAAACCTAAAGCCCCATCCACATCTCGAATACGGTACTGGCTACCGTCAAATCAGGCCCACCACTATCCCGAGTCGCGATCTAAAAGCCCTCTCTTAGGGTGATGACCTGAGGCGTTCCTGTTGGTCGCTCGATCCGAAACTCGCTTAGCCGACGCCCGCTCCATGCCATACTGCTTCGGCAGTCGTGTCCGCCACTTCCGCAGCGAGGACAGTTCTGTCAGGCAATCATCAGCGTCTCATAGACTTCCCGTCAGTTGACTCTCTCCAGCATCTCCTTAAACTGGCGGGTCTGCTCTTCCCTGGGCTGAAGGATGCAGTTGGAGCAATATCCGCCGTCCTCTCTGGTGCGCCAGACCAGGCAACATCCAGCCCGCCTGGCAAAGAACCCGCTCCTCCCCTTGTGCTCAATGACTTCCATACTGATCTGGCGGTAGATCAGAGATGACGGGTCTCCAAAGAAGGCCTCGGCAGCCCTGAGTACCAGGTTCTTATCTTCCACGTGGTCATAAAGCCGGTGCAGCGCCTGCCCACAGGAAGCGGCTACCGCGTTTTGGGAGACCTTGAAGCTGGCGGGGACGGAGCGGCGCAGGGCCGCAATCACAATTTCCAAGTTGGACTTGAAGGCCCAGTCCTTAAGCTGCTGGTACAGGTCGGTCTCGCTGGACAGGACTTCGGCGTCAGGGTGGTCGGCCGCCGGGTCATTGGGCAGAACGGCGAACTGCGGGTAACTCAGTCCGGTAGCGTCGATGCGACCATCGGTTCGATGAAAGGACAAGTTTTCCAAAGTGACTCTGGGGACCCTCTTTTTCAATACGTACTGTCCGACCATCGGAAAGATTAACCGTGTGAGGTAGGCGATGATGAAGGCCGAGGCTGCAACGTGATTGTTGGTAGTCCCCCATCTTGCGTACCCGTAGCTCATAACCAGCTCACGCAAACTGGTATCTTCGGCCTCGAACAGGGCGATAGCCGGGCTCCAGCCAGTGTCGTTAACGTCACGTACTGGCATGTCCAGGTAGGGGTCCAGTTCTCCAGCTTCCCGCAGGCTGCGGATTAAAGGATGTCCAGTGGTGGTCATTACTCTTCACCTCGCAACAACAAAGCCCGACTGAAGAGGTCGGGCTTTGTGCAAGTTCTGCTACCTACGCCCTTCCGCGAAGCGTATTCAAGGCATACCCCAAGGCAGGTCTCCTGGCTCCTGGCTATTTTTCATCCGCTCCAACCTTCCCAGTCCGTAACGGACCAGTGGCTCCGCTATGGTGCGGAAAGAGCGGCCTTACCAGTTACAGTGGCGCGACCACGCCGGATTTTCACCGGCTTCCCTCTTTGGCCCGCATGAGGCGGGCCACCTTGGGGCGATGTTGAGTTGTTAATTTTGTGCCGCCCATAACGTTCGTTACGGCGATGGAAATATATACAGACCACTTGGGTAGTGTCAACCGGGTGTGGCCGCTGCCAGTGCATCAGTTGAATGAGGGTACAATCCAAAGGTGAGGCACTGCCCACCGGAAGTAACTGTAACGAGCGAGGGTGATTAACAACAGTTAGTTCTGCCAGCTCACTGCCTCACCGGATCGTAATATCGAAACCTTACCTCCCAAGGTTCGCTCCGATCAGTGCCGGCTCCAGCGGTCCATCAGCCCGGGTTCCTCAAATTCGGATCTCCCACCGAAAAGTTCGCAGTTCGGTTACGCGCAGGCCCACCACTATCTCCCGAAAGTAATCTTCAAAAGCAGCGTTTCGCGCTCAATTCAAGCGCGAAACGCCGCTTTTTGGGCGTATAAGCGTGGGGCGTATTCATTGCAGTCAATGTTCACCGTATAGTCTTATTGTAATAATTGATAATTGACATTGCAATTTGGCAATGGTACTGTTTGCTGCCAATTGGCTGGGATGCCGCGATAGGACTACACAAACCGTCGCCAAAATACCGGAGGTGACTGCATGGCAGCTTTACGAGTTACTCGATTGCCGCGAATCGTATTTACAGTCTTGCTCCTGATGACCGTGGCCGCCATCTGGGCGTGCGGCGGCCCGGCGGAACCGGCGCAGCAAGCCGCCGCCCCCGCAGCGCCGGCGGCAACCGATGCTCCGGCCGCTGCAGCCACTGCCGCTCCAGAACCCACCGCCATGCCCGCAATGGCGGAAGAGGATACGTACCTGCACCTAGCGGTGACCCCGCTGCCGCAGGACACCTACCTGCCGTGGCTGGCCACCAGCAGCGGACATCTGCCCTTCCGGCCCATGTGGGAAAACCTGACCACCATTTCGCCGGATACGGGAGTGTCCACCATCCTGCCCCAACTGGCCCGGGAGTGGGACGTTAGCCCCGACGCCAGCGAGTACACCTTCTACCTCCAGGAAGGGGTGCAGATGCACCACGGCTATGGCGAGTTCACCGTCAAGGACGTGATCCTCACCATTGACCAGCAGATGTCGGACCCGCTGGCCGGCTGCAAGGCTCCGCTCAAGCGGTTCATGGGGAGCGACTCGGCGTCCGAAATGGTCGCCAACGGCAACATGGAGATAATCGACGACTACACGTTCAAGATGAACCTGGCCCAGCCCCAGGTGGACGTTGCGGACTGGTGGTTCAACATCCTGGTGGTGCCTTGCGTCGCCGTACGCAGCGCGGCGCAGTTCGAGGCCGAGGGCGAGGCCATGTTTGATCCCAACGAGGGCACCGGCCCTGCCGGCACCGGCGCATACCAGTTGGCGCGGCGCGAGCTCAAGGAGTTCACCGAGTACGAAGCGGTGCCCTACGACCACTGGCGGGTGAACCCTGAGTTCAAGCGGCTGCGGATCACCACCGCGCCGGAGGACCTGACGCGGCTGGCGATGCTGCTGACGGGAGAGGCGAACATGGTGGACGTGCCCAAGGTGCTGCACCAGCAGGCGATTGACGAGGGCATGGAGATCTTCGAAAGTCCGCTGCCTTCGGTGGGCCTGACCATCCTGCCGTTGGGCCAGTACTACGTCAGCGAGGTGAACTGGAACCCGGACACCGAGCCGTGGAACGCCCCCGGCGAAACGGGCGTCCTCGTGCGGGAGGCGCTGAACCGGGCTATCAACCGGGAGCAAATCATCAACGAGCTGTTCAAGGGCCGGGGCGAGCCGATGTACAACACCATCTTCCACGACTCGCTGGAAGGCTGGAATCCGCGCTGGGCCGACGAGTTCGAAGAGAATTACGGCTACGATCCGGAACGGGCCAAGCAGTTGCTGGACGAAGCCGGCTTCCCCGGGGACAACGGGGAGAACCGCTTCTTCATGGAAGTGTGGCAGAGCAGCCTGCCCGGCCTGCCGGAAACCATTGAGGTGGCGCAGACAGTGGCCCAGTCCTTCCAGGACATCGGCATCGAAGTGAGATTGGAGGAAAGGGAGTTTGCACGGGCGCTGGACGCCTTCCGCGACCGACACGACGCCCACTTCATTCTGCCGGTGCGCCAGACGATACGGCAGATCAACGCCAATATGCGTATCTATTACTACACCGGCGACACCAACCCCGACACCGGGCTCCCCAACGGCGGCGTCATCTACATGGAAGGTCAGTTGTACGACGACACCTACGAGCAGCTGCTGATTGAGACCGACCAGGCGGAGCGGGACCGCATCATCCGCGCCATGGGTGATGATATCTACGACACGTATCGCACCATCCCCATCGTCAATATCCGCTCCACCCTGGTGGTGAACCCGGAGGAGGTGGCCGAGTACAAGTTCGGCAGCCTGACCGGCGTGTTCGGCCACCTGGAGTACGCCAAAGCGGCCAGGTAGCGCAGACGAGCCAATCGTAGGGGCGGGTTAGAAACCCGCCCCTACACCGGGTTCGGTAAATAACTGCAAGCAGATCGGGAGGCGACAATGCAGCGGTTCATCATCTTCCGCGTTGGGCAGGCCATTATCGCCGTGCTGCTGGTCAGCATCATCGTCTTCATGCTGTCCAACATTACCGGCGATCCTACGTCGGTGATGCTGCCCATGGGCGAAGCGACCCCCGAGGACATCGCCGCCCTCAAGGAAAAGTGGGGGTTGGACAGGCCCCTGCACATGCGGTACCTCGTGTTCCTCGGCAACGCCATCCAGGGAGACTTCGGCGAGTCCTACGCCTTCGGCGGCCAGACCGCCATGGGCATGGTCATCGACCGCTTCCCGGCAACCCTGCAACTGGGAGGGTTGGCAATGGTCATCTCAGTGGTGATCGGCGTGCCGCTGGGCGTCATTACGGCGGCGCGCAAGGACGGATGGCTGGACTACCAGGGCAAAGCCATCGCTTTCCTCGGCCAGTCGGTGCCCAGCTTCTGGCTGGGCATCATGCTGCTGTGGCTGTTCGCGGTGAAACTGGGCTGGCTCCCCTCTTCGGGCAAGGGCGGCATCGGCCACATGATCATGCCGGCCTTCACCCTGGGGTTTTTCCAGGTTGCGGCCCTGCTCCGGTTGATTCGCTCCTCCATGCTGGACGTGCTGGATACCGAGTTTGTCAAGCTGGCCAGGATCAAGGGAGTGCCCGAGTGGAAGGTCATCTGGAAACACTGCCTCCGCAACGCTTTCATCGCGCCGCTAACCTACTTTGCCATCATCATCGGCGGGCTGTTCACGGGAACGGTGATCGTGGAAACGGTGTTCTCATGGCCGGGTGTCGGGCAATTGGCGGTGGGCGCGGTGCGCGGTCGAGATTTCCAAGTGTTGCAGGCGGTGGTCATCATCGGCTCCTCCATCTACATTTTCGCCAACCTGGTAGTGGACATCCTGTACGCCTACCTCGACCCTCGAATTCGCTACAACTGAGGAGGATTGAACTATGGCGATCACCACGGCGCCGGTAGCGCAACCCGCCCAGGCTGAGGAGGCGTCAACGGGCGCACTGGCTCGCATCGGGAAGTGGGTGCGAGAAATTCGGCGGTTGCCCCTCTTTCCTGTGACCATGCTGCTGGTCTTCCTACTCATCCCGGCGGTCTTTGCCGAGCTGATCGCGCCACACAATCCCCGGCGCGGCGACCTGGACGACCGGCTGGTACCGCCGGCCTGGTCCAGCGATGTCGTTTCGTACCGCACCGTCGTTGAAACAATCAACCGCGACAATCGGCAGAACGAGATCAAGATCAGCGACGCCGAGCGCACTGTGCGCATCGGTGATGCTACGGTGGTAGGCAAGGCGGAAGGCGAGGCGCCGGTCATCGGGGATCAAATCCGCGTCCTGGTGAAGCCGGGAGGCCAGGCCAAGTACCTGCTGGGCACCGACAAGAACGGCATGGACATCTTCAGCCGCATCGTCCACGGGGCGCGGCTAGCCCTGGTGGTATCCCTGATGGCGATATTCGTATCGGGGCTGATTGGCACGGTGCTGGGCATTCTGGCCGGCTATTTCGGCGGCTGGGTGGACACCATAGTGATGCGGCTGGTGGATATGTCGCTGTCCATATCGCTGATCCTGGTGGCCCTGGTGCTGGCGGCTACGCTAGGGCCGCGCATCGAGAACGTGCTGGTGGTGGTGTGCCTGTTCCTGTGGTCTCGCTACGCCCGGCTGGTACGCGGCGAAACCCTGGCGCTGAAAACGCAGGACTTCATCGCCCGTTCGCGGGTGGCGGGATCGTCACAGATCCGAATAATGGTGCGCCACATCTTCCCCAACCTGGTCAACACCATCATCGTGCTGGCGACGCTGCAACTGGGCTTCGTCATCCTGCTGGAAGCGGGCCTGAGCTTCCTGGGCGCCGGCATCCCGCGGCCCAACCCGGCTTGGGGCGTCATGGTCGCGGACGGCCGTGAGTTGATTATCGATTCGTGGTGGGTGTCCTTCTTCCCCGGCCTGGCAATCCTGTTCACCGTGCTGTCGGTGAACCTGCTGGGAGACTGGCTGCGCGACCGGCTGGACCCCAAACAGCGGAACGTTTAGCCAGCCTAGTGTATCCTTGCACCGCATGAGCGGTGGTGTAGGGGCGGGTTTCAAACCCGCCCCTACGGACGTAAACCCGCCCGGTTGACGCAATGAACCAACCCGAACCTGAAACCGAACCGCAACTTCCCGGCTGGATAGAGCGCAGCCAGCGCACCGCACGGCGACGCTATCGTATGGGCATCGTCAAGCCGGTGGCCACGCTGGCGATACTGGTGGTTCTGGGGTTTCTGACGTGGTTCTTCTGGTTCAGCCTGCCCAATCCCGTGCGCTGGTTCGTGGGCAGCCCGTCCGCTGCGGCCTCGTCGGCGTCTCGGGCCGGGCAGTGGTCCATGTTGGGCTACGGCACAAGCCTCAGTGGTTATTCACCTCAGGTGGAGAGCCAGCCAACGGGTCAGCTGCTGTGGTCGCACGGGCTGGGCGAGCCGACCCGCTCAGCCCCGCTGGCCTCCGAGGGTGTGGTGTACGTTGGCGGCCACTTCAGGGTCATGTCACTTGACGGCGCAACGGGGGAAACGGTGTGGGAGGTGGAAACGCCCGGGCCGATGGATCACGCGCTGACGGTTGCCAACAACAACCTGGTGTACGTGGGTTTGACCAACCACCGCATGCTGGCGCTGGACCGGGAAACCGGTGAGGTGGTGTGGGAGTTCAAGGCACACCTGCCCATTTCGGCGGCGGCGCTGGTGCACGACGGAACGGCCTACGTGACTTCGGCGGCCAACATTATCTACGGGCTGGATGCCCAGACCGGCGAGAAGCTGTGGCGGCATAAACTCCGGGGCAACGTCAAAACCACACCAGCCCTGCGCGACGGCCGACTCTACGTGTCCGACGACGAGGGCAACCTGTACTTCATCGACGCGGACAACGGGCGCCGGCGTTTCCGGTACATCACCGCGGGGTCGGCGTCGGGGCCGCCCGTGGTGACTGACGGTGCGGTCTATTACCCGTCCGGCGGCGCGCTGTACGCCATTGACACAACGGTGAAAGGGCTGCCGGGCCTCTATTGGATCAAGCGGACCTGGTTCCAGTTCTGGATCTGGCAGTTTCCGTTCGTGCCGGCGCCCCCGGCGCAGCGAGGCGAGTTCTGGCGGTACGCGCCCGAGGAGCGGGACTCGCAGGGAATCATCGCCTCACCCGCAGTGGCCGACGGTGTCTTCTACCAGGGGGACGGCGATGGCCGATTCAGCGCCCACGAGGCTGGATCCGGCGACGAAATATGGAGTTACGAGGCTTCGGGCGGGATCGTCAGTTCCTCCATCGTGTTGGGCGACCGGGTCTATTTCGGGTCCCGGGACGGCACTTTACATGCCCTGAACAGAGCGGACGGGGCGTCCATCTGGCGGCTGGACCTGGGCGCGCCTATCGAGTTGCCACCGGCTTACGCCGATGGTCGGCTCTACGTTCGCACCGCCGACGGAATGCTGCACGCCGTAGAGTAGCGCCGCGGAGCTGAAACTGCGAAGCGTTCCCCTCTCCCCCGCATCAAGTGCGGGGCAGGCTCCAACCCTCTCCCACCAGAGGAGAGGGAGCCTCAAGACGTCCTCTTAAAGGTCGATGATTGAGACCCACATGGGGCCTTGCCCGACGGGGTAAACGTCCAGCGGCAGCAGACCGCCCGTGTCCTGGTCGATGTGGTAGGCCGCCAGGTTGCCGGATTCCAAGCCGGTGGCGTAGAGGAAGTTACCGGACGTGTCCAGACTGAAGGCCCGTGGAATAGGCTCGGTGGCGGTTTGTCCCAGCGGCGTCAGGCTGCCGTCGGACTGGTCAACCGCGAAACCGGCGATGCTGTTGTGGCCGCGGTTGGGCGCATACAGGAACCGGCCCGACGGGGTGATCTGGATCTGGGAGCAAGAGTTGTACTCGTCAAAATCTTCGGGCAGGGTGGGCACGGTCTGGAACGGCGACAGAGTTCCGCCCACGGAGTCGAAATTGTAGGCGGAGACGCTGCATCCCTGTTCGTTGGATGAGTACAGTACGTTGAGATTGGGATGGAAGCAGAAGTGGCGCGGCCCTTCCAGAGTGTTGGGTGTCACCCGGTCGGGATCGTTGGGCGTGAGCCGGCCTGAGTCCGCATCGAACTGGAACTGGAAAATTGCGTTGACGCCGGTGTGATTGCCCTCGGCGATGTGGGGCACAAAGGCGTACCGGTTCTGCGGGTCGGTCTGGATGTAGTGGGCGCCGATGCCCGTTTCTCGCCATTCGATGGGAGACGGCGCAAGGGTCCCCTGTGTATCGAATCCGTGGACGCCAACCCTGGCCTGGTAGTAGTAGGCGGAAAGCAGGTAATTTCCGCCGCGATCCACAGAGATGTGAACCGGGTCGCCGCCCAGCGGAACGCTATTGAGCTGTTCCAGATGTCCGTTGCCCGGCTGGATGGAGAATCCGGTGAGTCCGAAATCGCCGGCCAAACGGCGGCCCACGAAAAGGAAACGCTTTTCGGGATCGACCGCCATGGGCGCGGGCATTCCGGCCAACGGGTAGTCGGCGTGGTGATCCAGCGCGCCGGTGGACGGGTCCAGCGTGTATTGGGCGATGCGGTCTTCCTGCTGGAGTGATACGTACATGAAAGTTGTCATTGCGTGTTCCTCCCATGCTCTGCGGGATTCTGTTATCCGGGGGCGGCGATGTTGCGGTAGATGGCCTGCATTTCGTACACGAAGTCGGCTGCCATAGCGAACCGATCCGCGAAGCGATCTGGCAGCAAGCCACCCTGGTCGGCGTGTATATGCAACTCCCAGGCTGCTCTGGCGCCGCCTCTCAGGTCGTAAGATGTAAAGCCCTCTGCGATAATTGCGCGAACTACAGCTATCTTGGCGTGATTGTCCTGTGGGTCATTTCCGCGCAGATTGGCGACGGCGTTGACGCATTGCTTGGCGGCTTCGTACAGTAGCGCGCCGGCTGCGTCGGCCAGAACTGCGGCATGTTCAGTAGCAGTGCGCGATCTTTCCAGCATCCCCTCAGCGAGCTCACGATATGCGTCGGCACGTTGGTAATGCCAATGGGCTTTATCCGGTCCCGGCTCAGGGGGCTGTGTCATAACATTCCGCGATGAACGCCAGGGTGTCGGAGTGGATGTCTTCCCACCAGTAATCCTTGTAAATGCCGATGCGTTGATGATCGCCCAACGCGTTACCGCCGCCAAGCTTGCCACGGTAATGGCGGTAATGTCTATTTTTGTCGCCCGGAATCTCCATCTCATCCAAGGCCTTTGCGATTGGAATATATTCGGTGTCTTCGACGTTGCCGGCTTTGGCGTTGGCGATGAAGTCTTCACTGGCCAGGTTGTGCCGGGAAGCCAGGTCAAGGAAGGTGAGGCGTACGGCGGCCCACAGGGCGCCGGCCCACTGGCGGTCGTCGCCGGCGTCCAGTTGCTTTCGGGCCTGGGCGACCAGTTCCAGAGGCGTTGCGTCGGGCAACGGGCCGGACCTGGGGAAGTACGGGGTCCATTTCGGAGCGCTGTCGGCGCTTTGAGACATGATAGCGTCGTCCTTGAGTCATTTCCGGGTGTTTTTCCTGCGCACGTTAGCGACAGGTCGATGCTATCGGGTTGGGCGGGCAGTGTCAAAACGACCGGCGTCAGTTCTTCAAGAGCATTCCCGGTTGGCAGCGCCGGCAGTAGCTGGTGATGCGCTGGTTGGCGCGGAGTTCGGTGATGGCGTTGCCGCACTGGGGACAGGGTTGGCCACCTTTGTTGTGTACGGCGAGGAAGTCGCGGAGCTTGTGGTCGATCTGGTTGCCCATGCGCTGGCGCACCTGCGCCACGCCGTCCAGCACCACCTCGCGGGAGCATTGGTAGATGCGACGCAGTTCGTCATCGGAGAGGGCCCGGCGTTTCTTGAAGGGATATACACCGGCGCGGAAAAGGATCTCGTCGGCGTAGGCGTTGCCGATGCCGGCGATGACGCGCCCGCGAGTCAGCACGCCCTTGATCTCGCCGCTGAATCCCTTGAGGCTGGCCTTGAACTCATCGAAGCTGAAATCGTCCAGTACGTCTGGCCCCTGCTCGGCCAGGCCGGGCACCGTCTCCACCAGGTCGTCGGGCACGTAGTAATACTGCCCCATCTGGCGGTCATCAACATAACGCAGGTCGTCGCCGCCGGCCAGACTCAACCGCACGCAGGTCTTTTTGAGGACACGTTGCTTTACAGGTACGTATTGGATGCCGCCGGTGAGCTTGGGGTTGATGACGAGGGTATAGTCTCCAGTCAAGGAAAGCAGCAGGAACTTGCCGCGCCGGGTGATGGAAACGAACTCGCGGCCCACGGAATCGTCCGGCAGCGGTTCAGCCAGCGAACGGACCACGCTGGGCTTGAGCACTTGCGCCTCGGTGATGGCCTGGCCGGGCAGACGCTCGCCGAGGAACTCGACGGCGACCTGCAATTCGGGGGCTTCAGGCATGACGAGCCACCTCCGGTTCAGTATGGATCCAGCCAGCCGAACTTGCGGAAACTGATGCGGTCGGCGTCGCTGAACTCGACCCCCTCGGCGATGAGCAGCTGCCGTTGCCGCAGCGCGCCGTCGCCAACACCTCGGGGGCTGATCCTGCCTTGGGCGTTAATGACCCGCTGCCAGGGAACGTCGGAATCGGGGTCGAGAGACGCCATGCAGTAGCCCACCATGCGCGGCGTGCATTCGCCGACGATCATGGCAATCTGGCCATAGGTTGCCACGTGGCCGCGCGGAATCTGCCGCACCACTTCCAGAACGCGGTCGTACACGGCGGGGACTTGATGGTCGGTCGCCATAGCAGTCTGGCCCTCTTCTATCAAAGGATGCACGGAGCCCGATGGCCAGCATCCCGTCCATGCTATATTAACCGCATTATGCGCCGCCGGCTACCGTCATTGAAGACCGCGCTGCCCTATGCGTTGCTGGTACTGGCAATAATCAACGCGGTGGCATGGGCGCAGCCGAGTGCCTCAATTCAGACGCCGGAAGCCTCAGACGACCCTGCCGATCTCGCCGCTGCCAGCGGCCCCGGAGTTGGGGAGGTTACGCTGACCTGGACGCCGGCTGCTAACGCCTCAGCTCATTGGGTGTGGTCGGTGCAGCCGGACGGGCAGGATAGCCGCTGGCATGAAGCGGAGGGTGCTGATTCCGCCGTCATCCGCGACCTTGAACCCGGCCAGGAGTATTGGTTCATCGTCATCGCGGTCCGGAACGCGCCGGCCGTTGGGCCACCCAGTTGGACCGGGTTCAGCGATTGGGTCGAAGGCGTCGCCCTTGCGCCGCCTCCACCGCCGGAGTTGGACGCCGCCGGCGGGCTGACCGCCGCGTCCGGCCCTGACCCCGGCGAGGTGTCCCTGCGCTGGACACCCGGCGCCGGCGCTGACGTGCATTGGGTCTGGTCGGTGCGGTCTGACGGCACGGAGAGCCGCTGGCATCATGCTGACGACGGCGGCGGCTCCATCACCATTGATGGCTTGGAAATCGGCGTTGAGTACGCCTTTGCCGTCATTTCCGCTTACGCGCAGCCCGACGGCCGGCCCGTGCACTGGTCGAACTTCAGCAATTAGGTTACAGCCCTGCCGCAGCCGGCGCCGCCGCCATCGGTTACGGTCGCGGATGCCGCCAGCCGCATCGCCGCCGGAGGCAAGCACACCTGTATGTTGCAAGACGATGGCTCCGCCGTCTGTTGGGGCGCCAACGGCGACGCTGACAAAGGGCAGGCCGACCCGCCGGCCGGCGTAACTTTCACCGCCATCACCGCCGGCTACGAGCACACCTGCGGCATCACCGACGCCGGCGACGCTCGATGCTGGGGCGACAATGACAGCGGCCAGTCCACCGCCCCATCGGGTACGTTCACCGCAATCGACGCCGGCCGCGCCCACACCTGCGCCCTGAACGGTGATGGCATCGCCCAATGCTGGGGCAGCAACGAGTACGGTCAGTTGGACGCGCCGGCCGGCGCGTCATTCACCGCGATAACCGCCGGCGGCGAGCACAGCTGCGGACTGCATGAGGACGGACGGGTTGAGTGTTGGGGAGATAACTACTATCAGCAGTCCACGCCTCCCGACGGGCTGTTCTACGCCGTTAGCGCGGGGACGTGGCATACCTGCGGCATCAAGCAGGACGGGAGCATCGCTTGTTGGGGGGCGAACCCGGACGGGCAGGCACCGGGGGAGGTAGAAGGTTCCTACCAGGCGGTTAGTGCGGGTGGTAGGCAGATGTGTGCCCTCCAAACCGACGGCTGGTCGGTCTGCTGGGGTCGTTACCATTTGGACGACGAAAACATTACCGCTATCAGCGCAGGTTATGAGCATGCTTGTTGGATAAAATCGGATGGTACAGTTGATTGCGCCGGTAGCAACCATTACGGGCAAAGCAGTCCATCTCTCCCATCATCGGACCTTTACACTTCCGTTAGTGCCGGCGAGCGTTACACCTGTGGGGTAACAACAGAAGGAGCCATTGTTTGCTGGGGCGGTCTTTACGATGATGACACGCCGCCGGAAGGTACTTTCAAGTCTGTGAGCGTCGGTGAAAGCCACGCTTGCGGTTTGCGTGCTGATGGCAGGATCGTGTGCTGGGGCTACAACGGAGACGGTCGGGCATTTCCACCGCGCGGTGTCTTCCAATCAGTTAGTGCCGGGGGTAGTCATACTTGTGGCATCAAGAGTGATGGCTCGGTGGTTTGCTGGGGGTTCACTCACTACGATGATGGCACTCCTACGCCAGAGACCACACCACCCCAAGGATCGTTTAAGTCCATTGCCGCCAGCTACGATGATTTCACTTGTGGTGTGCGGACAAACGGTGCGGTGGTCTGTTGGGGTGATGACTACAGTACTGACGACGTACCCCCTGGAGGTTCTTTCCAATCTGTCAGCGCTGGTTATAACCATGCTTGCGGATTGCGAACGGACGGCAGTGTTGTCTGCTGGCAACGTGGCGGATACGAAATTGACGAGGCGTCCATGCCTCCCGATGATCCGTTCCGGTCGGTCAGCGTAGGTAAATATCACCATAGCTGCGGAGTGCTGCGATCCGATGGGCAGATAATATGCTGGGACAGCAGTTGGGGGCACAGTGGATACGGCGAGGCCACACCGCCGAAAGGGTCGTTCATATTGGTGAGTGCTGGCGGTCAACACACCTGTGGGGTACGGACGGATGGGCGGGTGGTTTGCTGGGGTGATAATGGGAGTGGGCAGGCTACGCCGCCGTAAGAGGTGTACCTTGGTGCATGAGTAGGCTGTATTGTTAAATGGAATAGAAGGGCTGATGCTTTATCCTTAACTATTGACAATGCTGGTCTCCCATCTTATTCTAGAATTAGAACGACTGCCCCAGATTAGCCTCCCATTTGGGAGCAGTAAAATTTGTTGCTGGGGTAGCGAGGAGTTATGATATGGAGTTTCTCAAATGGGATCTGGGCTATCGAAATGGAGGTGAAGTCGTCGAGGTCAAGTTAGACAAGGCGGCTAACGTGCGAGTGATGGATAGCGGAAATTTCAACAACTACCGCTATGGCAGGGCGCACCAGTGCTACGGTGGCCATGCGACTCGTTCTCCTTATAGAGTAACGATACCTATGGCCGGCCGTTGGTACGTGGCAGTTGACTTGGGTGGCTACACTGGCAGAGTGAGGGCTGACGTTCGCGTCCTGCCGGGCCGCTTGCCGATAGCCTAATCCACCGATCTAACCGTGCCTCGATAGCGGTGGTGTGTTTGTTAACCATGACAAGGTCTGCTAGGTTCATGCCGCCGTTTGGTACGTTCCCTTTTTCCATCTCTGAAAAGGAGTAGCCAAATGACAACAACGATTGACCAACTTTCGGATAAAGCGCAAGAGTTGCTAACCGCTGCATTAGCCGTTGACGGACCTGCTAAAGGCTTGATTTCGCTATCTCCTGCCATGGGTGCAGGCGAACGCCTAGTTGTCGGCAATCAATACGAAGTGCTTTTCGGTGATGATGCGGTTCAGGCTCAAATGGCGTTTTACGAATTGGCAGATCGCCGCCTGATAGTTGAGGTGACTACCGGCGGTTACATGGTGAGCCCATTGGGTTGCCAAGCGGCCGGCTGGAATAGTGGTTAGGAGCTATCGGCCCAGCAACTTACTTACACGGTAGGCAAGCTGGTCTATGGTGGGCAAGCCCCGCCGCACCTGCGCGGTGTCCTGGAACTGGAACCGGACGCCGTTGTCCGCCGGCGTTTGCCGGGAGACGCGCCGGGTGCCAGAGTGCCAGATGTGCGCGGCGGCCCCATGCTAGAATAGCGGGGACGGGGCTATGATTATGGATATTTTCTTGCCAATCATCGCGATAGTTATGGCTACGGCCGGGATGATTTTGCTGCTGGGCAGCATTGCCGTGCTATTCTGGACGCTGTGTAAGGGCTGGGTTGTGGGGCCATCTCGCGGAGCGGCAGGCTCCGCTGTTGCCGAGGAGCAAGTGGGGGGCGGTCAGCAGTGAATAGCACTGCAATTTCGTTTGCGGTGCTGGGTATGCTATTCGCCCTGGTTCTGCTGAGCGGCAGCGTTCTGATGCGGAGCAACAACCATGACGTTTAACAAAGAGGATGCGCCGGCCATAGGGCGCGCCATCTACCACGAAAAGATACGGCCCACCCTGGGGCCGGAGCACAAGGGCAAGATAGTCGTCATCGACGTGAAAAGCGGCGACTACGAAATCGCCGCCCGGCACATAGACGCGGACTCCAAGTTGCGCGATCGCCGCCCGGATGCTTTCACTTGGGAGGAGCGAGTGGACATGCCGATTACGTACCGGGTCCACCCCAGCGTTGTGACCAAGCCGCTGCGCCTATGATTGCAGGCGAGGTGATGCGGAACCCGGACGGCGGTTTGGAAGCTTGGGTTACCGTCCCGATCATAGACGCTTACGGCGAATTGCAGCTGTTTGAAGCCATCGTGGACACCGGTTTCACCGGTTGGCTCACGCTGCCGGAGTCAGACATCCGCCGGCTGGGATTGGTTCACGCGGGTCATCGGTACAGCATCACGGCCAGCGGCAATGCGGAAAGGTTTGAATTTTACAGAGCATGGGTTTCATGGCACGATCAACTGTATTGGGTAGAGGTGTTCCAGTCCATAGACCAGCCTCTCCTGGGCATGGAACTACTCGAAGGCAGTAACGTCGCGCTGGATGCGAGAGAGGGCGGCGAGGTGATTATTGAGGAAGTTGGCTCGGGGTTGGCCACCTAATCAGATTCAACCACGTTGGCCTGGCTGGCGGCGGCGGCCCAGGCCAATTCCGTAAGCATCCGTACCGGGTCCAATATCTGCCACAAAATTCCGTTGTTGACGAAGTAGGCGTTGGCGAAGACGACAGCGCCCAGGGCGACCGAGATCGCCGCTCCCACCTTGCCGGCCGCGCATCCGCGGCGCCACAGGACTACCGCAGCTACGCTGCACGAGCCAATGAACAGCGGGTTGACGGTACGCCACACCGCGCCCCAGTATTCGCCGAACAACCCGGTGTATCCGTTGGCGAAAACCACCGCCGCGAGGATGCCCAGGGCAAGACTGCGCACCCAGGGGACGCGGCGGGTGCTCAACCACAACCACCACACTCCAGCGAAGCCCATCAGCAGCGGGCCGATTTGCCACAGCTTCCAGGGCCAGTAATAAAAAGATAACCCGTCGGGGTCAGCTACCACCACATCCGTCCGCTCCGTCCAAGCGAAGATGGCCAGCGCGACGAAAGCGGAGGCCGCGATGGCTTGGATGGCGTTCAGATCGCAGCGGCAGAACAGGTTGCGCATTTGGGAGCGCTCCCTCGATTATCGGGCTTCTGGATTCCCGCTTTCGCGGGAATGACGGGCGAATGCGAGAATGACGGGTTGGCGCGGGAGTGACGAGTGAGAGTGGGAATGGCCAGCGAGGATTTACCAGTTGACGAGGCCGGGCTTCTGGGCGCGCCAGCCGTCGTCGGATGGGAATACCGTCTCCATTTCGACGCGGCCCAGGTCGCCGTCAAACATGTGCTCCACGGCGGAACGCCAAGCGACATAGTGGGGTTGCTCGCGGTGGGTAGCGTGGGCCTCGCGGTTGGCGTACACCTCGTAGAGGTAGAACTGGTTGGGGTTGTCGGGGCTGCGCAGGATGTCAAAGCGGAAGCAGTTTTCCTCGTCGCGGACGCTGCCCTGGCCGTCGCCCAGGCTGGCTGCGGCAAACTCGTCGGCGTGGCCGTCTTTGATGTTGATAGTAACGAAAATGGCGTACATGGCGGGGTAGTTCCTCCTATGGATTGAGCATCTTTCGACAGGCTCAGGATGAGCGGCCTGGTTATGCGTGGGAGCAGCCGTCACGGGAATTATAGCAGGGCGACTTCAGAAACTGCGCGTGGCGGGCGCGGCGATGATTGGCATCGTAGTAGAATGCCCGCCAGAGGGCATGACCGGCCCGGAGGAGGCAACGATGGCCATTTCCACGACGGCGAGAACTGAGAGCTCGAGTATATCGTCAGTTTCCCATCCTCTTGACCCGCTTACTCCCGAGGAAATTGCCGATGCGTCGGCCATTCTGAAAGAGCAACGGCAACTGGGGCCGCGAGTCCGGTTCGAGACCGTCGCGCTTCGGGAACCGGACAAGAATGTCGTGCAGGGATTCCGGCCCGGCGATTCCATCCGGCGCGAGGCATTCCTGGTCGTGCTGGACAACGACGGGCCGGCAACCTATGAGGCGGTGGTATCCCTGGACGAGCGGCGGGTCGTTTCGTGGGAGCATATCCCCGGCGTGCAACCCAGGGTCATGTTCGACGAGTTCATGGAGTGCGAGGCCGCAGTGCAGGCCGATCCCAGGTTCCGGGCGGCCATCAAGAAGCGCGGCATCACCGACCCCAGTCTGGTGATGGTGGATCCGTGGTCGGCCGGCAATTACGGCTATGAGGACGAGGAAGGGCGCCGGCTGGTGTTGTGTCGCAATTTCGCACGCTCCAGCCCAACGGATAACGGGTACGCCAGGCCCATTGAGGGCGTGACCGCAGTGGTGGACCTCAACAGCATGGAGGTGGTGCGGGTGGACGACTACGGCGTGGAGCCGCTGCCGCCGGAATCCGGCAACTACTCCGCCGAGTTCGTGGGCCGGTTCCGCGAAGACCTGAAGCCGCTGGAAATCACCCAGCCGGAGGGGCCCAGCTTCACGGTGGACGGCTGGAAAGTCACGTGGCAGAAATGGCATCTGCGCGTAGGGTTCACGCCCCGCGAGGGCCTGGTCATCCACACCGTTGGCTACGAGGACCAGGGCCGGGTACGCCCCATCCTGTACCGGGCCGCCCTGTCCGACATGGTGGTGCCCTACGGCGATCCCAGCAAGGACCACTATCGCAAAAATGCCTTCGACGCCGGAGAGTACGGCATAGGCTCACTCACCAACTCCCTGACCCTGGGGTGCGACTGCCTGGGTGAGATTCACTACTTTGACGCCGCAATGAATACCGGCAGGGGCGAGCCGTTCACCATCCCCAACGCCGTGTGCATGCACGAGGAGGACTACGGCATCCTGTGGAAGCACACCGACTGGCGCATCGGGCAGACCGAGGTTCGCCGCTCACGCCGCCTGGTGGTGTCCAGCGTCGCCACCGTGGGCAACTACGAGTACGGGTTCTTCTGGTACTTCTATCAGGACGGCACGATCCAAATGGAAATAAAGCTCACCGGCATCATCAACACTGCCGGCATTCCGGAAGGTGAAACGCCCAAGTACGGGACCATCGTCGCGCCCCAGCTCAACGCCCACATTCACCAGCACTTCTTCAACTTCCGGATGGACATGGACGTGGACGGAGAGGAGAACACGGTTTACGAGGTGAACACCGTGGCCGAGCCGCCGGGTCCCGACAACCCGCATCTCAACGCCTTCTATGCCGAGAAAACCGCCCTACGGACGGAATTAGAGGCCCAGCGCGTGATCGACCCCATGACAGGACGCTACTGGTTGGTTTCCAATTCCAAGGTTTCCAATTCGCTGCGCCAGCCGGTCAGTTACAAACTGATGCCGGGTGAGAATATTCTACCCTTCGCGCATCCCGACGCCAGCATCATCAAACGCGCCGGCTTTATGACCAAGCACCTTTGGGTGACGCCGTACCACCGGGATGAGATTTCGGCCACCGGACCGTATCCCAACCAGCATCCGGGCGGCGCCGGTCTGCCCGAGTACACCAAGCATGACCGCAACGTGGAAAACTCCGACGTGGTGGTCTGGTACACCCTGGGCTACCACCACGTGCCGCGACCGGAGGACTGGCCCATTTCGCCGGTGGCCTACTGCGGGTTCAGCCTGAAACCAGTGGGGTTCTTCGATACCAACCCGGTGCTGGACGTGCCGCCCAGCGCCCACCACGACGGGGCCTGCCATCCCTGATTGATTCTGCTATCCCTCAGAGTCGATTGCTAGTGCGTCAATGGTGGTGTTGAGCGCGTTGGCGAGACGCGCTAATGCGCTCATCGAACCAGGCTTGATGCCGCGTTCGATCTCCGAGATGTAGCTGGCCGTAACGCCGCTGGATTCAGCCAGTTGGCGGAGGGTAAGCCCGCGATGCTTGCGAAACGCGGACAGTGGGCTGTCGCCGCGTATGACGGCCAGCGCAACCGGATGCGGAATGCGGCTGCCATCGTCGGCTTGCAGGGCCGCTATGTATTCTTTTAGTTCGGCATTGTGGGCTACGAGGGCGTCGTACTCCGCCCTGCTGATGGTGACGGTCTCCTCGCTAGTCATAAGATTCTCTCCGGTGGCGAACCCGCAGTATCAGAAGAATAGCGACTGCGCCGTTTTCGACGCTGAATATCACACGGTAATTGCCGACCCTCAGGCGTAAATAGTCGCTGTTGACCAGCGAAATTACCTGGTTAGTCAGCGATGCAGGGTCTTCCGAGTACTGTTCAATCTTGTCGATCACCCACTCACGATTACTGGGTGAAAGACGGCGCATGTCTTTGATAGAACGCACTGACCACTCAATGCGCATTTTCTGATTCATGCGCTCATATTCGCAAATAGCGAACAGCGTGTCAAACTACCCTACACCTCCATCCCTTTCGTTGCTACAATACCGCCGCTTATCCTGCACTACTGACGGCGGATTGTACCCATGCCCACACCGAAAGATTGTTACGCCGACCTGCGCGGCCTGCCGTTCCACTATCGCAATTGGGGAGGCGATGGCCGGCCCGTCCTGCTGCTGCACGGGCTGGCGTCCACGTGCCATATCTGGGACCTGGTTGCGCCGCTGCTGGCCGCCGATTTTCGCGTCGTCGCTCTTGACCAGCGGGGGCACGGGCAGTCGGCGCAGGTGGACGACGGGTATGACTTCGCTACGGTGTTGGGCGATGCCGCGACGTTCATCGAACATTTAGGCTGGGAACGCCCGATAGTTGTCGGACACTCGTGGGGCGCGGACGTGGCCCTGGAGCTGGCCGTAGCGAAACCCGAGTTGGCCGCCGGCCTGATTTTCGTGGACGGCGGGACCATCGACATTTCCAGTCGGCCCGGCTGGACGCTGGCGCAGGCGCGGGAGGAAATGGCGCCGCCGATTTTCACCGGGTTCACGCCGCAAATGATGCGGGAGCGCGTGGAATCCAGCGGGCGATTCGGCCCCAACGCGCCGCCGGAAACTACCGAGGCCGTGCTCGCCAACTTCCGCGTGCTGGAAGACGGCACGATCCAGTCCAACCTGCGCCGGGAAAACCACCTCCGGATCATTGACGCGCTGTGGGATCACAAGCCCGGCGAGTTGTATCCACGCTTGAAATGCGCCACGTTGATGCTCCCAGCGCGGCAGGCCACGCCCGACGCCATGGACCGCCGGTTCCGCCGGGAAGAGTCGATAGCGCGTGCGGAGTCGCTGCTCCCTCGCAGCAAGACGGAATGGCTGGAGGACAGCATCCACGACGTGCCGCTGCAACGTCCTGCGTTAGTGGCGGACACGATAAGGGAGCACATACAAAGCGGGTTTTTCGACTGACCATCGTTGGCAGTCTGTTAGAATTCCCGCAACAGCCTGCCGGGGAGGCAGACGCGACAAGGAGGCTCCACTATGACCACAGTAGGCTCCGGCAAATACAGTTACGTTTTGGAACGAGACTGGGCGCAACTACCTGAAGGGATGACCATGGGCAACGCCTCGGCGGTTGCCACCGATTCGCAGAACCAGGTGTACGTGTTCCAGCGCAAGGACCCGCCGGTGTTGATTTTCGGGCCCCGGGGCAATTACCTTGGCTCGTGGGGCCTGCGCGCGATTGAGGAAGCGCACGGCATCTACATCGAGGAAGACATCGTGTACATGACGGATCGCAACGATTCGGTGTGCCTGATCTACACGCTGGACGGCAAGCCGTTGCAGGTAATCGGCGACCGCGGCGTCCACTCCGACACCGGCTGCGAGATTCCCGGCGAAGTGTGCCCGCGCTCGGCGGGGCCGTTCAACTATCCCACGGAACTGGTACCGGCGCCTAACGGCGACCTGTATGTATCGGATGGCTATCGCAACGCACGGGTGCATCGTTTCTCCCGCGATGGGCAGCTGAAGCAGTCCTGGGGAGAACCGGGCAAGGGTGGTCCCGGTGAATTCCACCTGCCCCACAGCATCGTGGCGCACCCCAACGGCAACCTGTACCTGTGCGACCGGGAGAACAACCGGATGCAGATTTACTCGCCAGACGGCGAGTTCCTCACCATGTGGGAGGATATGCGCCGTCCGTTGGATATTTCCGTGGACAGCGAGGGCGCGCTGGTCATCAGCGAGGGCGGCGCTAACGGGATGTCGCCGCGCGTGAGCATTATGGACCCCGATGGCAACGTGCTGGCCCGCTGGGATTCGGAATCAGCCCACGGCAGCTGGGTGGACGCTGAGGGCAACATCTACATGGCGCTGGGAGCGCAGGAGCGCGTGGACAAGTACGTGCGGCAGTAGCAGTAGCCGATGGGAAGCGGAGGGCTGGCGCATTGAATCGCCGGCCCTTATTTACACGTATGTTCTGTTCGGGATACTGTAGCGGCATCTAACCGCCGCTGGAGAGGAGGTTGACTGTGGAGGCAAAGATCAGTTTCCCACTAGAGTGGGGCAAGCTAGCTGCCGCCGTTTCGTATCTTACGGAACGTTCGCGGAACGACGAGCATTTTGGTTTTGCCAAGCTGGTCAAGATGCTGTACTACGCGGATTGCGCCGCGTATATCCGCACAGGCCGGCCCATCACCGGTGTGACTTACGTGCATATGCCGCACGGGCCGTACCCAGATGACTGGCAAGCGATCTTGCAGCGGCTGGAAGACAAGCAAGCCATAAAAATTTTGAAAGAATACGTTCCTAAAGGCTACTGGCGTCGTCGCCCGGTATCCGGAGGGCCGGTAGCCGCAGATGCGCTCGATGAAAAGGAACAGGTGTTCCTTGACGAACAATTGCGTCGATTTGCCGATTTCAGCACGACCCAGATTGAGGAATACTCGCAAGACGAACTGGCTTGGCACGTTGCTCAGCAAGGGGAAGCGATACCTTACGAGTTATGCGGAATCAGACGCCCCGGCCCACCTGATGAGGAAACAATAGCCAGAGGCCGGCGTATCGCGAAACGGATACGAGAAGAGGGGCGACGGGTATCCCGCGTCTTGGTAGAGCGGGATGAGACGCTATTACGTTCGTAGCACGGAGCAATTTGATGAATCATGGGCCGCAGCCGTGCGCTCCGGCTTGATCGACTCGGAGGTTGATGGAGTCAGGCTTGAGTCCTTGGCAGCTTTCCTTGCGGTAGATCCTAGGCATTTTGAGCTATTCATCGCTCCGGGTGAGCGTGTCGATATGCGCTGGGCGCCTTTCGCATTGACTGGCAACGTCAGAGTCGAAATCTGGTACTCCATCGTCGAAGATGACTTGGCCGTGTACCTGGAATCGGTCGAAACCATCCGCCCTCCTCAACAAACCCCGCCTTGATTTGACCTGTGCATGGCGTCGCCGCGCTCCATGTGTGCTATACTGCCTTCCGTCTCCGACAGCATCGGCGGCTTCTTGCTCCGTGAAAAATCTACAATCCGCATGGCTATGACAGTATGAAAGCATCCGAACTTGTTCCCATTGAAGCTAACGAGAATATCCCGGACTTTGGGCCGGGCGACACCGTGCGTGTGAACTTCCGCATCCGCGAGGGCAACCGGGAGCGTGTGCAGGCGTTCCAGGGCGTGTGCATCCGCCGCACCCATGGGAAGGGGCCGGCCGCCAACTTCACCGTGCGGCGCATTACGGCCGGCATCGGGATCGAGCGCGTGTTCCCTCTTCACTCGCCGCTGATTGAGTCGCTGGAAGTGACCCGTCAGGGCAAGGTTCGCCGGGCCAGGTTGTATTACCTGCGTGGACGCCAGGGTCGGGCCGCTCGCATCAAGGAACGCACCACTTACCGCAGCCGGTAATTTCCGGGGGCATATCGAAAGCCGCCGCCCGTGTTCGTATGGCACGGTTGCGGCGGTTTCGCTTATTCTGGTGGTGTACGCTCTCAAGCGTGGTTGGGATTGAACCGTGAACTACGCAGACGTTGCCATCGACGCCGACTGGATTCCGGCCGGCAAGACTTTCTCTTACCGGGTCCCTGGCCATCGTCCAGTGGAGCCGGGGCAATTGGTCTGGGTGCAATTCGGGCGCAACTACGTGCAGGGCGTGGTGATCCGCTTGGCCGAACAATCGCAGGTTTCGGAGGAGGAAACCCGTGACATACTGCACCCGGTGGAACCGTCGCCGCTGATCGGATCCCTGGGTTTGGAGTTGGCGGAATGGATCGGCCAAACCTATTTGTGCTCGCCCTTTGAGGCCCTTGCACCCCTGCTGCCGCCGGGGTTTCGCGCGCACCAGCAGTCGCGGCTGACCGCCGTGTCGGGAGCGGACGATGAGGCCAGCCTGGCGTCGTTTCGGGAACCGGTCCGCGAAGCCTGGCGTGAGCTGGCGGCGTCGGGAAAAGCCTCCGACGAGCCGGATTTTTTGAAGCGCATTGAAACCAACCCCAATCGCCTCGACATCGCCCGCCGGGATTTGCGACGCCTGGTTGATCGGGGGATGGTCAAAAAGGATGTCAGCCTGCCTCGACCGCGCACTCATCGCTACCGCCGGGCGCTGATCCTCAGCCATCACCCGGCCTCTGACGACGACGCTGCGGATGCAATTCCAACACGGTTCCACCGGCAGGCGGATTTGCTGGCCGCAGTTCGGGAATCGCCCACCCCCTATTTCGCCACAGGGGTCGGCACGGCAGCCGACGCGCTGCTACAGCGTGGCCTGATCGCTGAGGAATGGCAGAGGGTGAAGCCGGAGGCGCCTTCCGGAGCGGCTCCGACCGCATCTTTGCCAGCCTCACTGACTCCGGCGCAGTCGAAAGCTTTGGCCTCAATCATTGCAACGCTGGATAATCCCGATTCGATCCCCCGCAGTCTCTTGCTGCACGGCGTCACCGGCAGCGGGAAGACAGAGGTATATCTGCGGGCCGTTGCTCACGCCGTCGAGTTGGGCAAACAGGCGATTTACCTGGTGCCGGAAATCGCGCTGACGCCTCAAACCGTGGGCCTGGTCAACGAGCGGTTCCCAGGACGCACCGCCGTGTTGCACCATCGCCTCACTGACCGCGAACGGTTTGACCAGTGGTGGCGCATACGGGATGGGTTGGCCGACGTTGTGGTCGGCCCGCGCAGCGCGCTGTTCGCGCCGGCCTACAACCTGGGCCTCATCGTCGTTGACGAGGAGCATGAACCGGCCTACAAGCAGGAGGAGTTCCCGCCGTACTACCACGCCCGCGACGCCGCGCTGGCCCTGGCCCGCAGGAGCGGAGCGGTGGTCGTGATGGGATCGGCGACGCCGGATGTAGTCACTTTCCACGACGCAGGACGGGGACGCCATCACCTGTTGCGTTTGCCCGACCGAGTACCAGGATCCGACGGAGCGCCGATTCCGTTAGCCGAAACTCAGATTGTCGATATGCGGCGGGAGTTGCGGGAAGGCAACCGCAGCGTATTCAGCCGCAGCCTGACGGATGCTCTGGACGCCACTATAACGGCCAATCAACAGGCCATTCTGTTCCTGAACCGGCGGGGCAGCGCGGCCTTTATGCAGTGCCGCGAGTGCGGCTGTGTGGTGACGTGCAGCCGTTGTTCCGTAGCCTACGCTTACCACCGGGACACGGGCCGATTGCTGTGCCATTACTGCAATCACTCCCGGAGGCTGCCACGGGCGTGCCCACAGTGTCGCAGCGGACGCATCCGGGAGATGGGGGCCGGCACGGAGGCGGTGGAAGCCGAACTGCAACGTCGTTACCCCGGCGTGAGGATCGAACGCTGGGACTCTGACGTGGTGCGCGACCCGGCCGAGCTTGAGCGAGCAATGGGCCGGCTGGCGAACGGCGAGGCGCAGATTCTGATCGGGACGCAGATGGTCGCTCGCGGCCTGGACTTGCCCAACGTAACGCTGTCCGCGGTGCTATTGGCCGACCTGGGGCTGAACCTGCCCGACTTTCGCGCCGGGGAGCGCGCGTTCGCGCTGCTGTGCCAGGTCTGCGGACGTTCGGGGCGAGGCCGTCAGCCCGGTCGGGCCATCATCCAGACCTACCAGCCTGACCACTACGCCATCGCGGCGGCGGCGGCGCAGGATTACCAGGCGTTTTACCAAACGGAGATTGAGGCGAGACGGTTGCAAGGCAACCCGCCGTTCAGCCGCCTTGCCCAGATACTCTGCGCCGACTTGAGCGTCCGTGCGGTTCAGCAAACGCTGGAGGAGTTGGGTGGCCGGCTGCGGAGTAGGGTAGCGAGGGAAGGCCGTGGCGACGTTGAGGTCATCGGGCCGACGCCGTGCCAGCCCGAGCGCGTGCGGGGCCGGTATCGCTGGCGGTTATTGCTGCGGGGCCGTCGCCTGTGGCAATTCCTGGACGGCGAACCCATCCCGCGCAACTGCCGTGTAGTGGTTGACCCGGTGCGGCTGGATTGATGACACGGTTGTTAGTTAGCCCAATCCGCAATGTGATACGATCAATCGTGTGGCATCCCAATGGTCCGCGGAGGTGAACCATGAGCGCGTTTGGTATGTCCTATGAGGAACAGAAAAAGCGTGGCGAGGCGATTTACAACGCTCAAATCCGGCATTTGATTTCCGAATCGGATGCCGGCAAGTATGTCAATATCGACGTAATCTCGGGCGATTACGAAATGCACGAGAATTCGGCCACTGCCGGACGGATACTGCGCGAACGACGCCCCGACGCAGTCATTCACACTATACACAGGCATAAATCCTATGTCGGACGCTTGCGGACACCTCGCTTCATCAGTCTTTCGAGAAGTGCTCCATGACTCACTACGGCGTAGTTCACGATGCCACATTGCCGACGCTCTCCCTTGCTGTCTCGGGTGATCACAGCGTTGCAGTTGAGGTTGATTTCGCCATTGATACGGGCTTTACCGAAGTGATGACACTACCTCCGGATATCATCAGCGAGCTCAATTTGCAGTTCAACAAAGAAATATCGCTTACCCTGGCTGACGGCGCGGTATATTCGGGCGTTGCTTATACCGGATGGGTTCGGTGGCACGACAGCGTTAGGGAGATTGAAGTTATCAGCGTGGATGCCGACCCGCTGGTTGGGATGAAACTACTCGCCGGTTCCAACTTGAGCATTGACGCTGAACCTGACGGAGCGGTTACCATAACGGAGTTGGCCGCCCGTTAGCGGCTATCTGACGGCGTAGGCGCACAACGACCGTAAAAACTTTACACTGGGGGCAGAATGGACCCGATTAACGCGGTGGCAGAACGGCTTGGCATTGACCAGGACCACCTTATTCCGTTTGGGCGCTACAAGGCGAAAATCAGCCTGGACGCCATCAAGCCCGAGGCGCCCCAGGGCAAACTGGTGGTGGTGACCGGCATTACGCCCACCCCCGCCGGCGAGGGCAAGACTACCACGTCCATCGGTTTGACCGACGGATTGGGGAGGTTGGGCTACAAGCCGGTGGTGAACCTGCGGGAGCCCGCGCTGGGGCCGATTTTCGGCATCAAGGGCGGCGGAACCGGCGGCGGCAAGGCGCGCATCGTACCCGAGGACGAGATCAACATCCATTTCACCGGCGACGCCCACGCAGTAGGTTCCACTCACAACCTGCTCGCCGCGCTGGTGGAGAACGCCGTTTATCGCAACAACGCCAACGACATGGCGCCGGAGGGCGTTACGTGGTCGCGGGTGACCGACGCATCCGACCGCGCGTTGCGGCAGATTACCGCCGGCCTGGGAGGCAGCTCCAACAGCCCATTGCGGGAAACGCGGTTCGATTTCATCACCGCGTCGGAAATCATGGCGATCCTGGCGCTGACGGCTGACCTGGATGACCTGCGTGCGCGGCTGTCTCGCATGGTGGTGGGAACCAACCGCAACGGCGCGCCGGTATCGGTGGGCGACCTGGAATTTGAAGGCTCCCTGATGGCCGTGATGCGGCACACCATCATGCCCAACCTGGTGCAGACGCTGGAAGGCCAGCCGGCCATTGTCCACGCCGGACCGTTCGGCAACATCGCCCACGGTTGCAGCTCGATAATCGCCGACCGCCTATCCATGGGGTACGCCGACCACATCATCACCGAAGCGGGATTCGGTTCCGACCTGGGCTTCGAGAAGTTCATGCACATCAAGACCCGGCAGAGCGGCCTGCCCGTCAGCGCGGCAGTGCTGGTGTCGTCGGTGCGGGCAATGCGCTGGCACGGCGGCGCGACCCGGCGTCAACTGGGCGAGCCCAACCTGGACGCCATGAAAGCGGGCGCGGCCAACATGGTGCACCACATCAACAACGTGCGAGCCTTCGGCCTGCCCTGCGTGGTGGCGTTGAACCGTTTCCCCGGCGACAGCGCCGAGGAATTGCAGGCGGCGGCTGAGATCGCCGACCAGGCCGGCGCCTACGCCACGGCGGAATACGCCGGCTTTACCGACGGCGGCGAGGGCGGCATGGCCCTGGCCGAGGCGGTGGCCCAGGCAGCGGCCAGCAACGACGGCCTGGCTCCGGCGCAAGTAGATTATGCTTACGAGTTGGACGGAACCATCGAGGAGAAAACCCTGGCGTTGGCGAAGCGAGTGTACGGCGCGGAATCTGTCAGTTGGTCGGCGGAAGCACGGCGGCGCGCGCGGTTCTTCACTGAACAGGGCTGGGGAAACCTACCCATATGCATGGCCAAGACGCACCTGTCCGTGTCTCACGACCCTACGTTGCGGGGCAGCCCGTCGGGATATGCGTTCCCGATTTCGGATATTCGCGCTTCCGTTGGCGCTGGGTTCCTGTACGCGCTGGCCGGCCGGATTGAAACGCTGCCGGGACTGCCGACGCGCCCGCGGGCGATGGACATGGACGTCACTGCCGATGGGGCGATAACCGGGCTGTAGTGTAAACGTCCTTCGACAAGCTCAGGACGAGCGGAAAGGTTAGTATGCTGCGGTTTCGCTTTACACCGTTCCCGGCGCAAGCATATAATCGGTTATCCGTTGTTACGAAATTCGCAATGGCGGTGTGTAAGCTAACCGTCCCAACATCGGGGTTCAATCGTGGCAATACTGGAAGTACGCAAATTTCCCGATCCAATCTTGCGTCAGCGGGCCGTCAAAGTCGCCCGTTTTGACGCCAAGTTGGCGAAATTGGCTGCCGATATGTGCGAAACCATGGAGGCCGAGCGGGGAGTTGGGTTGGCCGCCAACCAGGTCGGCGTGCTGCAACGGCTCTGCGTGGTCAAACCGGAGGACTGGGAAGAGCCCTTGATACTAGTCAACCCGGAAATCATACGTAGGGAAGGAGAGCGCGAAGTTGAGGAAGGCTGCCTAAGCCTGCCCGGCTATCGGGGCATGGTCAACCGCTCGGTGCGGATTCGTGTGCGCTACCAGGACTTGGCCGGCAAGCAACTGCGTCTGAAAGCCGACTGTGTCCTCGCGCAGGCCATTGAGCACGAGACCGATCACCTCAACGGCATCCTCTACATCGACCACCTGATCGCCCACGACCAATTTTTCCGCATCCACGTCAACGAAGAGGGGGACGTTGAGTACATCCCCACCGGCGAGCCGGATGCTGCGGAACTGGAAAACGCCGCCCGACGCATGAACCACGCGCCCCCGGTGCCGCAGTTCGATACTACCAACGGACGGTCCATCCAAAGCGGCGACCGGGCCGATGCGGCTGATTAACGGGATTCAGCGGTTGTGGTTGAAGAGAACGTGAACTGCGAAGGCGCGTCGGTCGCTGATAGCCACGGCGTTGAAATCGGTGATGATGCTTTCGATCCGAGCGATGTCCCTGATGACGTCTGATTTGCGAAACTCCGCATCGTGCGCATAATCGGCCGCATGACGCCTGTCCTGCATATCTACGAACTCGATGGCGAAGTTTTGGATAGAGACCGGAAAAGCCGTAATGTCACGATGCTGGCAACGTTGGCGGGCGGTGCCATGCTCCAAGGAACGGTACATACGGTTCCAAGCCCGCATATCACGGTTGGAACCGGGGCCGCCAATCAGTGTGTTGGCGCAGCAGGCTGCCAGGCAGTGGAACAGAGCGTAGTAAGCTGTGCTGATCGCGCGGCGCAAGTCGGTTTCCCTCGGACGGCCCGGGCCGTCCGGTTCAGCCAAACGCCGGGCGGTGGCGACGAAGTCGATATCCTGCAAGATTACTCCTCGCCATCACCGAAATAATTGGGGTCAAACCATTCGGATTCATCGACGTATCTGAAGCTCGGGGAAGCCGATACTCCCAGCTTGTGCAGATTGGGACGAACGCGCCGGCCCACGCCATTGAGCCAATTCGGGTCAAGAATTTCTCCGTTTCCGTTGACCACCAGCACGATAATCGGAATATACTCGTCCCCGTACACACTGGGGACTGGGTCACTCACAATGAATTTGAACTCGAACTCGCCGGCAAAGCGCTGGTCCAGGTCCGCCTTGACAATCTCGGCAATCCCGTCGATTTGATACTGTTCCAGTGTAGTCATCGCGCACCCCCGGCGCTACCTAGCGCTCACTTTGTGGCCACATTGGCCTTTATTCTATATGCCCGTTCCAATGGGGTGTCAAATCAACAGCAACCACAGGGAAAATTTTGCAGAACGTTAATGATGCGATGGACGCCGATAGCCTGCTCACCCGGCTGGGCGGGTTCTTCGCCGCCCGAGGCGAGGACGACGTTTGGGTGGTTGGCGGAGCCGTCCGCGACGCCATACGTGGGCGGGAAGTCCACGACATTGACCTGGTAGTGGCCGGGGACGCGCAACCCGTAGGGCAGGCGGTTGCCGATTTCCTGGGCGGAACTCCGGTGTCGGTGGAGGGATGGAACATCACGAGGGTTGCGCTGGCCCCCGCAAGGGAAGGGGCGACGCCGTTCCTCATCGACGTAGGCGGCTACCACGGCGCTTTGGAAGAAAACCTGCGCTCCCGCGATTTCACCGTGGACGCCATGGCGGTTCCCCTGCGCTGCTGGGACACCGACGAGCGATTTGATTCCATCGAAGATCCACTGAACGGCAGGGCGGATCTGATTCATGGGGTCATTCGGGCGACGGGCGACGGAGTGTTCCAGGCCGACCCTGGCCGGCTATTGCGCGGCGTCCGGCTGGCCAACCGGCTCGGTTTCCGTATGGAACCGGATACCGCCCGCGCCATCCGCAGGGATGCGCCCTTGCTGCATAGAGTGTCGCCCGAGCGCGTGCGCGATGAATTCATGGCCATACTGGCTGCCGACGGCGCTAGGACGCAGCTTGAAGTGTTGGATCGTCTCGATCTGCTGTGTCGCGTGATTCCGGAACTGGAAGCCGCTCGGGGCTGTTCACAGCCCCGCGCTCATCACTACTGGGACGTATGGGGCCACCTGCTGCATTGTGTCGAATACGCCGAGGCAGTTACGGCGGGGCACCGCAACAACGCCATCTATACGATGGCCCCGTGGACCGCGGCTGAGGATGCGCACTTCGGGGAAATAATCGGCGACGGCCATACCCGCCGCACCGTGCTCAAGCTGGCGGCCCTGCTCCACGACATCGCAAAACCGCAGACCAAAGGGCCGGATGAAAATGGACGCATCCGATTCCTGGGGCACAGTGAGCAGGGCGCAGACATTGTGCGCAGCCGCTTGCCGGTCCTGCGCATGGCTCGGCGCACTACCGATTTGGTATCGACGATGGTGCTGCATCACCTGCGTCCCAGCCAACTGCGCGAGCGCGACCGGATGCCCTCGCCGCGCGCGATCTATCGATACTACCGGGACGTGGGAGATGCCGCCGTGGACACGCTGTACCTGGCGATGGCGGATTTCCTCGCGGCGCGCGGTCCGGAATTGTCGCCGGAGCGTTGGAATAACTATGCTAGAATGATTGCAACCGTTCTTGAAGCGGGAGCCATGCCTCCGGTCCGAGAGGAAGGCCCCCGCGCATTAGTCAACGGCAACGACTTGATGAATACATTGCACCTGCCGCCGGGCCCTCGCATCGGTGCGCTGCTGGAGCGGCTGCGCGAAGCCGAGGCGGTGGGTGAAATTACCGACCGGGACGACGCCCTGGCCTTGGCCGCGCGTTTGCTGGCCAATAACGAACTCGAGGTTTAGTTACGCAATATGCGACGCCGCACCATTCTGTTGACCGTCCTGATATTGGTCGTCCTGGGCATTTCATTCGTTTCCCTGGCCCTGCCTGAAATCCACATCGCGATACCTGGGTTGCCCCGTCTGGACCGCGCCGAAACCGGCCCATTGGGCCTGAAGTTGGGCCTTGACCTGCAAGGTGGCGCTCACCTGGTGTACCAGGCGCAAACCGGCACTACGCTGGCCGTGACTTTCCCGGACGATGTCGAGGTGGACGCCGAAGCGGTTCAGGAGGCGCTCGCCGGCGCCGATTACCAAGCCACCGTGAACCAAGTTGGCGGAGGAGCGTCCTTTGAGATCGATGGGCCGTACCTGAATCCCGACCTGCGCGAAGTGGTGCGCCTGGCGCTGGTGAACGACATTGGGGAACCGACGGAGTTTGTGAACAGCGACCTGCCGCCGCCGACCTCGGACCAGATGGACGGTGTGCTGGACATAATCAGCCGGCGCGTCAACCTCTACGGAACCGAGGAACCCATCGTGCAGCGATTCGGCGACGACCGAATCATTGTGCAACTGCCCGGCGCCAGCGGGTCAGTGGTCACCGTTCGCTTCTCTGATGCTGCCGCCGTCGAAAAGCTGAGCAGCGTGGTTGACGGCCGGGGATATGGCAATACCGAGGTCGTGGTCAGGGGCGGCAACGAATACCGGATCACCACCGAGAACACCCTGAGCATTGACCAGCGGCCGCAGTTGGAAGCGATACTGGAGGCCGAAGTAGGGCCGGTGCAGAGTTACCAGGTTACCGGCGGCATTGAGGATGCCAAGCGCTTGATTGGCGAAACTGCCCAGCTGGAGTTTTTGAGGCGTGAATGCGTTGCCCCGGTTATCGCCTCCCCATGCCTGCCTCCCTATACGGACAGCAGCATCGGGTTGACCGGCGACGACCTGGTGGACGCTTACGCCAACATGGACTCGGTCACCAGTGAGTGGGTAGTCAACATCCAATTCGACGACCGGGGGGCGGAGATCTTCAGCCAGATGACCCAGGAGATCAACGTGCAGTCCAATCCGGATTCGAACGAAGTGATCGCGGTGATCCTGGATGACCAGCAATTGATCGCGCCGGTGGCGCGTGCCCATATCCGCGACGGACGCAGCCAGATTTCCGGCAATTTTAATCGCGAAAGCGCGCGCACTCTGGCCATTCAACTGAAATCCGGCAGCCTGCCGGTGCCGCTCACGTTGATTCAGGAGTCGGACGTGGACGCGCTGCGGGGCTCCGAATCGCTGGAGCGCAGCCTGATGGCCGGTCTGGTGGGTCTGGGCCTGGTGCTCGTATTCATCATCGCATACTACCGGGCGGCGGGCGTCGTCGCAGCCATCGCGCTCATCTGCTACTCGGTGGTAACCCTGGCGATCTTCAAGCTGGTGCCGATTACCCTGACTTTGCCCCATATCGGCGGCTTCATCCTGTCAATCGGTCTCGCCGTGGACGCCAACATCCTTATATTCGAGCGCATCAAAGAAGAAATACGCCTGGGTCGCAGCCTGGCCTCCGCGATGGACGTTGGGTTCAACCGGGCGTGGCCGGCCATCAGGGATGGCAACGTCAGCACGCTGATCACCTGTGCGGTGCTATTGTGGTTCGGCAATCGTTTGGGCGGCGGATTGATTAACGGGTTCGCTTTGACCTTGATGGTAGGCGTGCTGGTAAGCATGTTCACAGCGGTGCTGGTGAGCCGCAATCTGTTGCAGGCTTTCCAGGCCATGGGGCTGGGACGTATGGCGAACCTGTTCACGCCCGAGAAGATTCAACCCCGCGCTTCGGGACAACGACCCCGGTCTGCCCCCTAGCCCTGTCCAAAGAGAGGCCGTTAGCAAATGTTCAACATCGTCGGCAAGCGGGGCTGGTACTTTCTCATTTCCGCTCTGATAATCATTCCCGGTCTGCTGTCCATGATAGCCCCGCCGGGTTGGGCCAGTGGCGGCTCCGGACTGAAACCGGGAATCGACTTCACCAGCGGTTCGGTGCTCGACATTACCTTTGAAGAACCGGTTCAACCCGAAGACGTGCGGAGCGTGTTGTCCCTTATGGGGCATCCCGGCGCGCTGGTGCAAGCGGTGGGCAGCGACTCCGTGCTGATCCGCACCCGTGTGCTGGAAGAATCGACGGGCGGCCAGCTATCCGAACGGCAGGTCATCCAGGACGCTCTTGAGGAATCTGTCGCCCCCATCGCCGGCTCGCGTGTGGATACGGTGTCGCCGATCATCGCGCAGGAAACGGTGCGCAACACGTTCCTGGCCCTGCTGGTGGCGTCGGTATTCATCCTGGGCTACATCTGGTACGCCTTCCGGCGGGTGCCGCGGGCGTACCGTTACGGTATTGCCGCAGTGGTCACGCTGGCCCATGACACGCTGATCGTGCTGGGAGTTTTTTCCATTCTGGGCCGCGTGCTGGGCATGGAGGTCAACTCCATGTTCATCGTGGGCGTCCTCACCGTGGCCGGCTATTCGGTGAACGACACCATCGTTGTGTTCGACCGCATCCGCGAAAACGCCATCCGCGTGCCGGACCGCCGGCTGGAAGACACCGTGAACCTCAGCATCATTGAGAGCGTTGGCCGCTCCGTCAACACCAGCTTCACCACGCTGCTGGTGCTGCTGGCCATGCTGCTGATTGGCGGCGATTCCATCAGGGAGTTGCTGCTGGTGGTTGCCATCGGCGTCGTGGTCGGAACCTACAGCTCCATCTTCATCGCCGCGCAGTTCATCGTCATCTGGGAACGCCGCGAGTTCGGGCGCGTCTTCACGCTGGGTCGCCGCGAGGCGGCGGCGTAAAATCGTCGCAAATTACCGATGCCTCACCAGGGACTGGGGTGAATTAGAGGTCCCGGCAGCGACGATTCTTTCTTGGGTGGCCGCCCGTGCGGGTCTGGTTGCGCGCTGCAACGCCGTTGCGTCAGCGACCGCGTATAATGCCGTTAAGATGGAGGGCACTATGGCAAATCCCGAAATGACCGTTGCCGAGCTCATTGAAAAGGTTAACCGGGAACGGCGCGAAAATCCTCCACAGATGCCGTCTGCTGAGGCGATGATTGAAAAGGCCAAACGGGCCCTGCGCCGGCATCAGAAGAACGGTCCAGCTCTGTTGCTGGATGCTGTGGACTACCGCCTCCGCCAGGTTGACCCTAAAAGCGACCCGTGGACTGTCATCAAGCGCATGGCGAAAGCCCACAATAACCCAGCCTACGAATCGGCCTACCTCGGCGTGCAGTCGCTACAGGAAGACGCAAAACGGGACGGACGTTACCATCAAGAGGATTGGGAACTGAGCTGTGAGACAGCCGAAATAATCCTGTACATGCTGGAACGTGATTGTGCCTGACATCTCGCCAGGGACGTATTGCGCCTACGCGGAATCCCGATTGCGTGAAGCGGGCGAACGTTGCCAAAGAGCTATCGCAGCAGGGTACGCATCGAACTTGGGGGAGTTGGCCAAAGTAGCGTCGCTGATTTGGGACGGTGCATTGGACATTCTATCGGCACTGGCAACGCTGGACGGCGAGCATATAACGGGTAGGTCATCCGACGCGCATCAGTACGCAAGGCATAATTTACCGCCGGACACCATGACGCATTGGAGACACTTGGTCCGATTGCACAATTTTCAACATAAACCTAATCACCCTGAATCCTCGTTTCGGCAATCTTGCCACTACGTTGGCGTTTTTCTGGAGTTGCTCAACAGCAGGCTACCACCGTCCTTGCAACTGTCAGATGCTTGCCGGGACTGGCTGGCGGCGGTTTAGGGCGCCAAAACCACCCGCCCCAGCGCGCGCCGCTCCAACACCAGGCGCCACGCCTCCATTGCTCCCTCCGCCGTCAACGGCAGAGTTCGCGAGATCACCGGGCGCAGCTGGCCCGATGCCGCCAGGTTAACTGCCTGGCGTAGCGTCTCCAGCGAAATGCCCGAAACTCCCAGGATCTGCGCGTCCCTGAAGATGACCTCGGCCAACCTCAGCGAGACTGCTTCACCCGACACATCGCCGAGCAATGCCAGCCTCCCGTACTGGCCCAGGCAGCGCAGCGTCGCCGGCCACAGCGGCGAGCCAACGGTGTCGATAACGGCGTCCGCGCCGGCGTCGTCGGTCAGCGCCATAACCACCTCGGAAAAGTCCATGCCATCGCCGGCGTCAATCACCACGAACGCGCCCAATGATTCCAGCGCGTCCGCCTTGTCCGGCGACGTGGTAACGGCGATCACCTGCGCGCCCCGCATGGCGGCCATCTGCACGGCGTGGACGCCCAACCCGCCGCCCGCTCCGGTGACTACCACCGTCTCGCCGGATACCACGCCGGCAGACTCCACGCCGTTGAGGGCGACGCCAACCGGACACGCCAGCAACGCAGCCTGTTCGTCGGGTATGCCATCCGGTATCGGAACCAACGCGGAGGCCGGCAGCGCCACGTATTCCGCGAAACCGCCGTCTCTGCCGTGCCCGATACCCTCGCCGGCCAGGCAGCGGTGTTCCCGACCCGCGCGGCAGCGGACGCATTGCCCGCAGGCGGCGGTCAGCAGGCTCACCACGCGGTCGCCTACCTGCACATCCGTAACCTCCGGGGACGCGCCAACCACCGTGCCCGCGATTTCATGGCCCAGCGTAACCCCCTGAGCAACGCCCCGGCGCAGCGTCCCGCTCATCACCAACAGGTCGTGATGGCAGAAACCACAGGCGTCTATGCGCAGCAGGACTTCGCCGGGGCCGGGCGTAGGCACGGGCCGGCGCACCATCGCCAGCTCCGGCGGCCGGCCCGGTTTGACTACCGACAGCGCTGCCATTGTTTCGGGAATCGACAAAAGGGTCTCCCCTGACCTTATCGTAATCGGTTGATCCTGCGATACTATCGGGAAATCAATTCAATCAAATACCGTATATCCTGTCTATCCATGCAAGACAGTGGTTGAGGAAGGCAATATGATTATCGGCGCTCACGTTTCTGCCGCCGGCGGTATTGGCAACGCGGTCGATCGGGCCGTTGCCATTGGCGCGGAGGCGGTCCAGATTTTTGGCTCATCCACCCGCTCGTGGCGTTTCAAGGCGTTGACCGACGCCCAGGCGGAGAATTTTCGAGAGAAGAACGCGGAGGCCGACCTTGCGCCGCCGTTCCTGCACGCCATCTATCTCATCAACCTCGGCAACTCCAACCCGGAGAACGTGGAGAAATCCGTAACGTCGCTGGTCCAGTACATGAACCTGGCCGACCAGATCGGCGCCGGCGGCGTCATCTTCCATCCCGGAAGTCACGGTGGCGCCGGCTACGAAGGCGTCTTCCCCCAGGTGGTGGAGGCTGTTAACCGGGTGTTGGATCAAACGCCCGAAGGCCCAATCCTGTGTCTGGAGAACATGGCCGGCATGGGCCAGCACATCGGCGCGAAGTTCAGCGAACTGGGCGAGGTGCTGCGCGCAGTGGACAGCCCGCGCCTGGGCATCTGCCTGGACACTCAGCACGCTTTCGCCGCCGGCTACGACCTCACCAATCCCGAAGGCGTTGCCGGCATGATCGACGAGTTCGACCGGGACATTGGGCTGGACCGGCTGACGGCGGTACACGCCAACGACTCCAAGCGACCATGCGGCTCCGGCGTGGACCGGCACGACAACATCGGCGAGGGGCTGATTGGTGAGGAGGGTTTCGCCAACATCATGTCCCACCCGGCCTTTGCCGACGTGCCGTTCTTCCTGGAAGTGCCGGGCTACGACAAGGACAATCGAGGGCCGGACAAGCCCAACGTGGACATCCTGAAGGCGATCCGGGAGCGGGTTGCCGGGTAGGAACCGTCAGAATCAGGATTCACGGGATTATGGGATTTTCAGGATTGGGCGGCTTATGCCAATGCCGGCGTAATCCTGGATTCCCGCCCCGTATCAAGTACGGGGTGACGTTCTTGCGCGGGAATGACGGCAGAAAGTTAATGCGGCATAACCCTGAAAATCCTCGAATCAGACAAATCCTGATTCTGACGCCTAACCGGTGACCAGCCCGGCGAGCGAAGGCAAACCGATGGCGTAGAACCCCAACAGCAGCAGCATGATCAGCATCCCCCACAGGCCGGCGCCTACGTCGTCCAGCATGATGCCCCAGCCTGCGGGCAGCCTTTCCAGCCGGCGGCACGGCCAGGGCTTCAGCACGTCCAACGCTCGGAACACCAGGAACGCCATGGCCAGCCATACCGGGGAATGGAACGGTATCAGCAGGCAGGTCAGCCACATCCCCACAAATTCGTCCCAGGTCGCGCTGCCTGGGTCGGGGTTTTCCGGCGTTGACATTCGCCCGGTCGCCCAGACGCCCACGGCCAAGCCCGCGACGGACATCGCGGCAAGGATGACGGTTCGTTCCCAGCCGCCCGGTATGCCGGGCATGAGGAAGGACAGCAGGTAAAGAATTATCACCGCCGCCAGCGAACCGACCGAGCCCGGCGCCAGCGGCGATAGCCCGCATCCGAAGCCGGAACCGATGAACCACGCCAGGCGACCGGACCACGAATCGCCCGGCATTTCAGCCATAACCGAGCCGTTCCAGATCTTGTTCGCCGAGGCCGAGGTAATGCCCAATCTCGTGGAGCAGCGTAACGCGAATCTCCTCCACCACTGCGTCGTAAGAATCGCAAACCTCCAGGATCGGGCGACGGTAGATGTAGATGCAGTCGGGCAGCGCCGGCTCGCCGCCGTAACGGTCAATCAGGGGAATGCCAACATAGAGGCCAAGCAGGGTTGACTGGCTGCCGTGGCGATCAGTGAGGGGCGTTCCCACGAACAGACTGTGCGGATTTGAATCTCCGGCGTCCGGATCAAAGGCCCCTTCCGATTCCGGCCCGGGCCAGTCCTCCACCACGATGTCGATGTTGCCCTCGTCCACTGCGGCCCGAGCCGACTGGGGCAACTGTTCGTAGGCAGACAACACGTGCTGCTCAAATTCCTCGCGGGACATACGCATTGTGCAACCTCTATTTGCTTGGACTTCAAAACCGTCATACCGGCGAAAGCCGGTATCCAGGTAATCTTGCCCCTATTCGACATTGCCGATGCATGGGCTTTCTGGATTCCTGCCCCGTATCAAGTACGGGGTGACGTTCTTTCGCAGGGATGTCGATGGTAGGAACCGGTGAATCCTGATTCTGACGAAAAAGCGTCCAACGCCAACCGTTCCAGCTGCTGCATCTCCGCGCGTTCCCCGTCATCGTAATGGTCGTGCCCCAACAGATGCAACGCGCCATGAACCAGCAGCAGCGCCAACTCCCGGCACAGGGGAATACCCTGCTGTTCCGCCTGCCGCGCTGCATAGGGCAGCGAGACTACGATGTCGCCAATGGGCGGCGGTTCGTCATCCGGGATGGGGAATTGGCCAGGCGGTTCATTCTCACCCCAGCCCTCTCCCGTCAAAGGAGAGGAAGTATCCGTTCCCTCCCAATGGCCGCCGTGTTCCGCTGAGAACGACAGTACATCGGTGGTTTCGTCCAGGCCGCGATATTGGCGGTTCAGCTCCCGAACCGTTGCGTCGTCGGTGATGAGCAGGCTGACCTGGCCTACCGTGTCGGCGGGAAGAGCCTGGGCCAGTCCGTGTCGGACGGCGGCGGCCAGCCATTCCGGCGCGGGGACACCCACGCAGTCCTCTAAATCATCGGACTGCACAGCTACGGTAACGTTGGGCAGCGGGCTAGGAGCGTGGTTCATGCTGGGGATTGTACGAAATTAGGAGCGGCCACGCCGTGGCGCGACCGCTCCCGTTTGTCCGGTTACGCTGTTGCTGCGTCCGGTGCGCAGTGCCTACTACTGCCGCGACGGCAGGATGTTGATGCCTGCGTCGTGGCTCAGGCTCTGCCCGAACTCCGCGTATTCCAGATGGGCAGTACCGGTCCCCGACCCGTCGGACACGGCCTCAACAGTGATTGTGAACTGCCGGGATTCGCCTGGCGCGAGAGATGGGATCTGGGTGAACGCCACCGTGTTGCCGATGATAGAGGCGCCATCTGGTGTGGTAATGATACTGAAGTGATCGCTGACCTCAATGGACACATCAACCTCGGTCATCGGGGTTATGTCGTTCTCGTTTTCCACCGTGGCGGTGAATTCGACCGTCTCTCCCACGCGCATCAGCGCGCCAGTGTTTTCGGAGATCCTGATATTTCCGCCGGTGGCCGGCAAGATTTGGATGTCCTGCTCAGCCGTATCCTCGGGGCCTTCGGCAGTGGTTACGCTGGCCATATTGGGGCAGCTGTCACAGACCGTGTCCGCGTGTAGCGTGATCGTCCGCTCTTCGACCGCTCCGACCGGCAGAGCAAAGGCGCTCCAGGTAACTGTCGTGTTGCCATTGGCATCCGTGCCGGTGGTGCCGCCGTCGCTGCTGACGTAGGACATATTGCCTGGGATGGTGTCGATGATCCTCACGTTGGTGAGATCGGCTTGACCGTTATTCTCCGCGGTGATGGTGTAGGTTCCCGATTCACCCGTGTACAGCAAACTGCCGTCTCTAGTGGTCTTGGTCAAGCTGATGTCGGGCGTCAATGCTTCGACGACAGCGCGGGCACTGGCTTCAGGCAGGCCGCTCGGTAACCGCTCGGTCCAATCAACGGTGACGTCGTTTCCGAGGAATCCTTCCTCATCTGCCCGAACGGTAACCGTAAACACTTGGGTTCCGAGGGCCGGCAGCTGTGCGATCGTCGATACCAAGTCACTCGATAAGATCACAAGACCCGGATCCAGAACGTCAGTAATCTGGACGTTGTTCGCGGCCGCGGTTTGGTTGTTATTGGTGACAGTGATAGTGAAGGTGGCCTGCTCGCCTACCAGAATCCTTTCGGGAGCAACCGACTTGCTGACCGTTACGTCAGGAGCCACTACGGTGACCGTGGCCGAACCGGAAGCTGGGCCCGGGTCTTCAATGGAGATTGCCTCAACCGTGTTGGTGTAGGTGCCCGTATCGATGGCCCTTGCAGTGATGGTGAGGGTTTCGGTTGCGCCGGCTGCGAGCGTCAGGCCCTCCCAAACGAGTTGGTCGCTGGTTTCAAACCCGCCTGGCAAAATGTCCTCGACGTCCACCCCGGTCAAGCTGCCAGCCTCGTTCAAGTTCTGTACTAGGATCGTGAATGTGACCTCTTCACCGATGTTGACTGTGTCTGTCGACGCCGTCTTAGTGATTCCAAGCTGGCCGGCAACCCACTGCTTGACGATGGTGCAGTTGAACATCGGGCGGTTGTCCGCATCCACGACCGAGATCGTGACCTCGTTGTCTCCGGGAGCGGGAGTCACCTGCTCAAGCGTAGCGGTGGCTTGTCCGCGCGAGTCAGTCGTGGTTTCCATCCGGGTGAGTGTTGCGGCTGGATCGTTATCAGTAATTCTCCAGGCAACGACCTGACCCTCCAATGGGGCAGCAGGATTGCCGTCCACGTCCCTGCTGGCGCTGGCCCTAGAGACCGTTATCGTCATGTCGTGCGTCGTTCCCGCTTGGTTGGTTGCCGTAGCGGGAGGGCAATCCACGTTCATGTCAATCCAGTGCTTGACCGCAAACACCTTATGCTTGTCTGCGTCCAAGATGCCTGGGGCGTAAGCCGTGACGTCGGTATCGCCCTCTCGGGTGGACGTGATGGTAAAGGTCGCTTGCCCGCTGGCATTGGTGGTTACCGTGCCGAAGGTGTTGTCCACCTTTTCGCCGTCATCTATGGAGACAATATCGCCCACTGAGAATATCGTGTTGCCTTCAGCGTCAACGGCTCCGCTGAACCGATTGAGGATCAGCTCAACGTCAGCGCCGGCAACGGGGGCGTTGCCGGCATCAGTGACCGTAACGGTGAAAGTATGTTGGGTCTTCACCGGGTTCCAGTCTTCCTCTGGTTCTATCCTGATATTCGCCGGAGTGCGTGATTGCTGCTGCGACACTGCCGGCTCTCCGCCTTCGTCCTGAATCACCGTGGCAAATTCCGGAGCGGCGGGCGCCAGGCTGGCATCCACCGGGTGGGTTATGGGAAGGGATTCAGTCAAGTTGTCCTGCGGTATAGCAGCTGTGGCCTGCGATGAACTGGTGGAAAGCATCGCTCCGGCAAGGACCGCTCCGACGATGGCCAATAACGCCACACTACCGAGTATCCAAGGCAAAGACCGTCCAGTAAATACCTTCATATCGTAGTTCCTTTTATATTGGAGTTTGGGATCGACTTGAGAGCCCACACTGGTGCATTCGTGACGCGCCAATTGGCTCACAGCGCAAGTAATTGTGCCAGTGGCGCCCAATTGTGTCAATCTAAAAAAACAACCATTCCTATCCAGTTTGTAGTTGAGAGTCCGCCTCAGTGGGAGAGTGCCCATTGCTCTACCGCTACCGTTCGTGGGGACTTAATCTCCTCCGTGATACAATTGCTTTTGTGGATCGGCAATCCTCGCCGGCCGAAAATCGCAGCGCCAAACGCGATTCTCCGGCCGGCCAAGTCAGCCCCTGTGAGACCCTACGATGAGTGACGAACAGTACCGTCCCCTCTCCGAATCCGGCGGCGACCAATGGGCCGATTTCGCCCTGCCTGAAGACGGAGTCGCCGACCTCACCGACCGGCTGACCGAGTTTTTGCCGGAACAGGATGAGAACGATCCACCCCTGATTATCGGCCAGGTTCTGGACGATTTCATCGACCAGTCCGGCGCCATGCCGGAAAACATCCGTGAAGAGGATGCCCACGCGCTGATTTGCCAGATGCAGATGGCCGTTACGCTGGCCTACCAGCTGGGACGGCTGGAAGCCCGCTCGCCCGAAATGGTGCGCCGCTTCATCCTGGAGGCCATCCAGAAGTGGGAGGCCCGTCCGCTGCCCGACTCGCTGGACTTCGTGGAGGCCGATTTCCGCAAGCCCAAGGAGCTGGTGCTGCCTCGCCTGCGCCGCTGGTGGCTGGAAAACCTCAGCGCCGAAGACTACTATTGGGACGAGGATTGAGTCTCCGGAAGGATACCGACACTATGTAGGGGCGGGTTTCAAACCCGCCCCTACCCGCAACATTATAGGCTATTAGATTCGTGAAATCGGAGGAATTTGGTTCCCATGACTACTGCAATCTACGACCTGGCGCTCACCGGCGGTAACCTGCTGGACCCGGCCCAAGGTATTGACAACGAACCCTGGGACATCGCCTTCAAGGATGGCAAAGTCGCCGTCGTCGCCGAGAACATCGACCCGGCCAGCGCGATCCAGACCGTTGACGTATCCGGCAAGCTGGTGACTCCCGGCCTCATCGACCTGCACGGCCACTTCTACCACGGCGGCAGCGGCACGGCAGTACACGCCGACCAGACCTGCCTCGGCAGCGGCGTCACCACCGGCGTCGATGCCGGAAGCGCCGGCTTCCTCAACTACGGCGCCATGCGGGACTACGTTTTTCCGGCGCACCGTACCCGGCTCATCGCGTTCCTGCACATCGGCGCGGTCGGGCTGGCTGCCAACCGGGTGCTTGGGGGCGGCCTCCACGACATGCGCATCATTGACGTGGGGCAGACGGTGCAGGCCATCAAGGAGAACCCCGGGTTCATATTCGGCGTCAAGGTGCGGATGCACTACGACGCGGTGGCCCGCTGGAACGCTCACGAGGCGATGGCCCGAGCCAAGGAGGCCGCAACCGAAGCAGGCGTTCGCCTCATGGTTCATGTAAGCGGCACGCCCATACCCCTGCCCGACGTGCTTGAGCACCTCGGCCCCGGCGACATCTCCACCCACGCCTTCAACGGCCTGCCCGAAAACATCCTGGACAATGCCGGCCAGATCCGGCCTGAAGTGCGCGCCGCCGCCGACCGGGGCGTCGTCATGGACGTGGCCCACGCCGGTGTCCACTGCGACGTTGAGGTGGTCAAGGCCGCCATGGACCAGGGCTTGCTCCCCGATACCATCAGCACCGACATTCACATCGCTCCCCCCGGCCGCATCGTCTATCTGATGAACGACCTGGTGAGCAAGTTCCACGCTCTGGGGATGCCCCTGGCCGACGCCATCACCGCCAGCACCAGCCGTCCCGCGCAGGTGCTGGGATTGCAGGACAGCATAGGCTCGCTGGCCGTGGGCATGGAGGGCGACGCCGCCGTGTGGGAGCAGCGCCAGGGCCGGTTCGTCTGGCACGACATGGCCGGGCACAACGTGGACGGCTCCCTGCGCCTGGATACCTTCGCCACGGTGAAGGGCGGCATGGTGGCGTGGCGTGAGGGTCGCCTGACCGAAATGGGGAACTGCTGACCCTCAACTGTTATGCAGGATGGCCGGGGGAACCGCGATGAGGAATCCGAATGGGGATCCATCTTCGGGCTGCCGATACCCATTCGCCGTTTGCGATGGCACTTCTGGGTTTTCGGCGCCAGCGTAACTGCCATGACAGGCGTCAACATCGCGGCGCGGTTGGCCGCGGCCCCGGTGTTGCGGTGGTATCAGATACCGCCGGCGATCACTGCCGACATTATCCCAACCGTGATATTCTGCGGGGTGTTCAGCCCGATTTCTGTGGAGGCAACAGCAATGGTGATCGCAGCGTATTACCAGCGTGAGCAGCGCCGGAAACAGCGCGTAGAGCGTCAGAAACTGCTTGAAGAGCACAAGAAGGAACGTGAGAAAGCGCAGACGGAGGGTCGCGAGGAAGGCCGTGAGGAAGGCCGCGAGGAAGGCCGTGAGGAAGGCCGCGAGGAAGGCCGCGAGGAAGGCCGCGCAGAATCAAACGCCGCATGGCGCGAATGGCTGGCGCGGATGCAGGCAGCCCAAGCGTCGGGCGAACCCTTTGACGAGCCTCCCCCCGATTCCAACGACGCCTGATGTCGCTTCAGGCGTCGGCCGCCCGGTTGGCTACCGGCAGTATGAGGAATACCACCGCCGACACGGCGAACAGCGCTGCGATGAAGTACACCGCCGCCGGGAACCCGCCCCATTCGTAGAGCGCGCCGGCAATCACGGACGATGTCGCGGCCATCAGGAACGCGGCGAACGCCACCACTCCCAACCCGGTGGATGCCACTTCGCGCCCCACAACGTCGAATACGGTAGCGGTCAGGATGGGCTGGTCCGGGTATAGGAACAGTCCCAGCAGCGCGATGGTGACGGTGAGCATGATACCGCCGTCAAACAACACCAACCCCAGCGCCATAATGCAGGACCACACCAGGCCCGGCACCAGCACCGTTTTACGTCCGAACCGGTCAGAAAGGTAGCCGGCGCCGGTCTTGGCGACCAGGCCGACGGCGATCAGCAGGCCGATGTGGAATCCCCGGTTCCACTCGCTCAATCCCAGGTCGTTGTCCAGGTACAGCGGCAGGATGGTTACCAGCGCTACCAGCGCCATGGAGCGGAAGCCCCGCACCGACATCAGGCCCCAGAGGGCCGGGTTTCTGAGCAACTGCTTGGTCGCCGCCACTCGGCTCGCCATATCGGCGCCGGATTCCTCCTCTTCTCTCACTCGCCCGATGTTGCGGAACGCCCACAGCGCCAGCACGCCCAGGATCAGCGGCACCGCGGCGTAGAGGCTGAGCAAATTCTGCCACGTGAGAAACAGCAACAACGCTCCGGTGACCACCGGCCCCGCCACGTCGCCGATGCTGCCGCCAACGCCATGAATCGACAGCGCCATTCCCCGCCGCTGTGCGTAGTGATACGACAGCGACGACGATGCCGGCAGGTGCCAGATGGAATGGGACGCCGCCACCGCCGCAATTCCGATGAGCAGCAGCACATAAACGGGTGACACCCCAATGACCAACGACCCCAGGGCGCAAACGCCCAAACACACCGCCAGCAACAGCCCCCAGTATCGCCGCACAATATCTACCGCGACTCCACCCGGCAGGGCGACTATGCCCGCCGCGACTTCCCGGGCCGATAGCAGTCCGCCCACGCCGACCGCCGACAGGCTGAACGCAGCCTGGATTTCGGGAAGCACCACGATGAAGCTCTGCACTATCCAGTGAAACACCACGTGCCCGGAGGCCAGGCCGGGCATGATGGTTCTTCCCCCCAGGGGCAGGTGCGAACGGTCAGCCTGTGGTTCCGCCTGGACCTCTTGCATAACCCTCACCTTTAGGGAATGTCCGTCCGGGCAGCCGTATCAGCGTGGCTGATTCCCGGGTGGAGGCGCCTCTTTGTTGGCACGCATTGTAGGCTCCCGCATCGGGTACGGCAAACCGGGAGGAGAGAGTTATCACATAAGCGCTACCGGAAACATAACGCGGCCCACGCGCTGCGCGTATTGTGCGGATTTGGGAGGTGTGCTAACCTATACTCACGGTTGGCAGCTTAAAGTTGTCAATGTTGTACGCGCGGCGAGCATAGCCAAGTGGTCGAAGGCGCCTGTCTGTGGCACAGGAGATCACGGGTTCGAATCCCGTTGCTCGCCCCACTATCCAAATCTCTTGACGCGATGTACCGTGCGCCTGTAGCTCAATGGACAGAGCACTGGGCTTCGGACCCAGGGGTTGCGGGTTCGAGTCCTGCCAGGCGCGCCACCGAAAAACAACGCCGACGGCGAAAAGGCCGTCGGCGTTTGATTTCAAGGATTCACCCTCACCCCAGCCCTCTCCCGTCAAGGGAGAGGGCTTTTTTATTCACTCTATTGTGAGGGTCTGGCATCCATGGTGATGCTGACCGTGGTTTCAACCCCATCACGGAGCACGGTGAACTCCGCAGTATCTCCCGGTCGGGTGTGTTCCACGACGTATGCCAGCAGGTCGTCCATGCTGCGGATGGCCGTACCGTCGATGTCGATGATTACGTCGCCGCCGACGGGGAATTCCGTGCCATTGATGACGGCGAGGCGATCCGACGCCCTTAGTCCGCCTCGGCTGGCTGCGCTGTCGGTCCCCACGGCGAGAACCAGCGCTCCCCTGGTTTCGGGCGGGAGGTCCATGGCGGTGGCGATGTCCGGTCTGACCGACGTGCCTCGGATGCCGATGTATGGGTACTCGTAGCGGCCCTCTGTGATTAGAGCGGGCACCACCAACTTGGCCAGGTTGACCGGGATAGCCAAACCAACGCCGGAAAAAGCGCCGGTCTGGCTGATGATCTGAGCGTTGATCCCGACCAGTTGGCCCTTGCGGTTCAGCAGCGGGCCGCCAGAGTTGCCGGGGTTGGTGGCGGCGTCGTGTTGAATTACCCGAGGAATAGCGAAGTTGCTTTCCGAGGGGCTGATGGTGCGGCCAAGTGCGCTGATTACGCCGGAGGTCATGGAGAAGCCGCGGGAAAAGGGGTCACCAATGGCGACAGCCAGTTGGCCCGGCTTGATGGTATCACTGTCTCCCAGCGTGATGGGCGGCGGGCGAAGGGAATCGTCGGTGATTCTTATCACCGCCAGGTCGGAATCCGCGTCCATGCCCACGACTTCCGCATCGGCCTGACTGCCGTCGCTGAAGACGACCACGATGCGCTCGGCGGCCTCCACAACGTGCCGGTTGGTGACCACGTGGCCATCAGCGTCCCAAACGAAACCGGAACCGCTGGCCCGCGAGAAAAAGTCGCTGGGCATGCCCTGAGGGATGTTGACTCCCGCAGTGACCGGTTGGATGACGCGGAGGCCGACCACCGAGGGGACCGTGCGCAGGTACAGGTCGCTCATAATCTCGTCGTGAGCAGCGGCGATTTGGTCGGCGGTGAGTTGGGCGCTGACAACCTGGCTTGGGGTGGAGGTCGGGCTGGAATCACCGGAAGATGGCTGCGCCTGCTCGACAGGTTGATCCTGGGTGGAAACCGGCTCATCGGATACGGCAGGCGCGACAGTGTTAATGGGAGGCGGAGGCGTTAAATCCACAACAGCCGGGCCCGAGGCGGGCTCGCTCGGCTGTCCGCACGCCAGAGCAAGAATCAGCGCGATAGCCGTCAAAGCGACGGCGATACTTGCGGGAACACGGATGGCGCGTGATCGACGGTCGCGGGTATGCGTTGGGTCCAATTGAGTATGCTCCATGGGGGTCGATGATGGATGTTGCTCGTACATCATATACGTACACGAAAAATGTTCAGATTGTGTAAAGGCGCCATTTCGTTTGAGCCTGCGGTGAACGTAGGCTGAACGACATGCGGTACGCGATGCCGAGAGCGATGCTATACTACCGCCGGCGGCGACGCTGTGCCAAATGGCGACGAAGCGGACCCGCTGTCAAGACTCTGACACTCGCCCGGTAAGGAGAGAAGCGATGCTTTACGAGCTCCGTATCTACGACGCGGTCGCCGGCCGCCTGCCCGACATCAGCGGCCGATTTGCCAATCACACCTGTACCCTATTCAGGAAGCACGGGGTCAAGTACCTGGGATTCTGGACCGACGAAATCGGGCAGAGCAACCGGCTTACCTACATCAACGTGTTTGACAGCATGGCCGACCGCGAGAGCCGCTGGGCCAAGTTTGGCGGCGATCCGGATTGGCTGGAGGTACGCAAGCAGACCGAGGCCAACGGGCCCTTGGTTGACGCTGTGACCAACCGTTTCCTGCGATTGACGCCCTACTCGCCGGAACCCAAGATCTCCACTGCCGTGCAGGAACTGCGGATCTACGAGGCAATGCCCGGCCGTCTGCCCGACGTCCACAACCGTTTTGCCAACCACACCATCGGCCTGTTTGAGAAGCACGGCATCGAAAACATCGGCTACTGGTCGGAGGATGTTGGCGTCAACAACGTGCTGGTTTATATGCTCGGCTACCCCAGCCTGGGCGACCGGGAAAAGAGCTGGCGCTCGTTCCAGGCCGACCCCGAGTGGAACAAGGCCAGGGCGGCCAGCGAAGTGGACGGGCCAATCGTGAGAGTGTCCCGCCACAGCATCATGCGGCCCACGGACTACGCCTTCACCAGCGACTAGGCAAGCGCCGTGCGAAATAGGCAAGCCGCACGCAAAAAGACGTTGGGGCGCCCCTTGTGGGCGTCCTTGCGTTTACGCCGGCGCCGTTTGGGACGCGCATCAGAGGTTACACGCTATGGCTGAACGCAAGCCCATATCGCCGGATGACTTTTTCAGCAACGCCGCCGCGCGTGAAGCCGGCTTCACCGATCAGTTCTGGTTCGCTGCCTACAACGGATGGCTTGACGCCATCAACAGCAGTCCTTCACCGTTCATCGCCCTGGAGGAGCCGCACACCGTTCGCCTGCCTTACCGGCATGGCAATGCCGACGTGCTGGTCCGGACGGAACCTGACGGACGCGAATACTACTCCATCCGCTTCACCGCGTTCCCGGCGGAGAACGCGCCGACCCCGCGACAAATATCGCGGTGGTATTTTGACGATGAAAGTCGCACTGCGCTCGGAGAAGCCGCACTGCTGGACGCAAACTTCCGGTGGTAGAATGGCCGCGGGATTACGGATCACCCAAAGGGTTGGAGCGCGAGGGAGTATGTCAACGAGCAAGCAGGAATGGCAGGATGCCACGCTTTCCCGAGTAACCCAGCGTTTCGGCGAGCGGCGCGAGGCTTTTCAAACCGATTCCGGCCTGAACCTGGATACCGTTTATACGCCGGAGGATGACGGCAAGGCGACCTACCACGAGTCCATCGGCTACCCCGGCGAATTTCCCTACACCCGGGGAGTTCAGCCGAATATGTACCGGGGGCGCGTCTGGACGATGCGCCAGTACGCCGGATACGCCACGGCAGCGGCCACCAACGAACGTTACCGTTATCTGCTGGAGAACGGACAGACTGGCCTTTCGGTGGCTTTTGACCTGCCCACCCAGATCGGCTACGACAGCGACCATTCGCTGGCCGAGGGCGAAGTTGGCAAAGTAGGCGTGCCTATCTGCTCGCTGGCCGACATGGAGACGCTGTTCGACGGCATACCGCTGGACAGAGTCAGCACGTCGATGACGATCAACGCCACGGCTGCGGTGCTGCTGTGCCTGTACATCGCTGCCGGCAAGAAGCAGGGCGTGGAACCGGCGCAACTGAGTGGAACTCTGCAAAACGACATCCTCAAGGAATACATCGCGCGCGGAACCTACGCCTATCCACCCCGACCGTCGATGCGCCTGGTGGTGGACGTGTTCAAATACTGCGCGGAGAACGTGCCGCGCTGGAACACCATCAGCATCAGCGGCTATCACATGCGGGAAGCGGGAGCGACGGCGACGCAGGAGCTGGCCTTCACTTTTGCCAACGCTATCGCCTACGTGGAGGCAGCCGTCGCCGGCGGACTCCCGGTTGATGACTTTGCGCCGCGCCTGTCATTCTTCTTCGTGGCGCAGAACAACCTGTTTGAGGAGGTCGCCAAGTTCCGCGCCGCCCGCCGCCTGTGGGCCAGGATCATGCGGGACCGTTTCGGAGCAACCAATCCGCGCTCCATGATGCTGCGCTTCCACACCCAAACGGCCGGCGTAACCCTGACGGCGCAGCAACCGGACAACAACGTGATCCGAAGCACGGTGCAGGCGTTGGCCGCCGTGCTGGGCGGTACGCAATCGCTGCACGTGAACTCCCGGGACGAGGCGTTGAGCCTGCCCACTGAAGAATCCGCGCAGTTGTCGCTGCGAACCCAGCAGATTCTCGCCCACGAAAGTGGCGCCGGCGACGTGGTGGATCCGCTGGGCGGCTCCTGGTATGTGGAGAATCTCACCGACCGGCTGGAGGCCGGCGTGGTGGAATATATTGAACGCATCGACCGCATGGGCGGCGCGGTGGCGGCCATCGAGGACGGGTTCCAGGTGCGCGAGATCGGAGAGGCGGCGTTCGCGCACCAGCGCTCGGTGGATGACGGCGAGCGGGTCGTAGTAGGAGTGAATCAGTACGTTACCGACACGCCGCCCATTTCCGACCTGCTGCGAGTGGACGCCGCCGCCGCCGCCGAACAGGTGGAACGACTGCAGGGCCTGCGCCGCGAGCGGGACAACATGGCAGTGCAGATCAGCCTGGCCCGCCTGGCGGACGCGGCGCGGTCGGAAGACGCCAACACTATCCTGCCGATGATGGAGTGTGTGGAAAAGTACGCCACGCTGGGCGAGATCTGCGACGTTCTGCGCCAGGTGTTCGGAGAGTATGAGTCTTCGGCCGGCCTGTGATTGGGATCACCAATGACACAAGCCCGTTTGTACTTCGCGGTTGTCGTCTTCTCACTGCTGACCGCCCTTGTGCTGGCCTGCGGAGGCTCCGCAGAGGTTATTCCGAGTGCGCCGTCGCAGACGGCGGTTTCCGCGCCGACCGTTCCGGCGTCGTGGAACGCATCCGAGGCGCTTTTGCTGGGTACGTCGGCGGACTTTCCCCCGTCCAACTTCATCAACGAGAAGGGCGAAATCGACGGATTCGAGCGCGAACTGGGGGATGAACTCTGCCGCCGCATGGACGTGCAATGCTCCTGGGTACGGAACGACTGGGTCACCATCATCCCCAATTTGCTGGCTGGAGACTACGACGCCATCGTGGCCGGAATGGCTTCCACTAAAGAACGCGACGGGCAGATTGATTTTACCCAATCGTACCTGCCCAATACTCCGTCGGCGTATGTGGCCCTGGCCGGAGCCAGCGATGACGTGGTTAACGGGAAAGTCGCCGTGCAGGTCAACACCATACAGCAGGACTACCTGGAAGAGGCCGGCATAACGAGGATAATATCCTTGCCGGCGGAAGACGCGGTTGAGGCCGTCAGTAGAGGGGAAGCGGACGCGGTGTTTGCCGACAAAATTTTCCTGGAAAGTTTCGTGGAGGATAGCGGCGGAGCTCTCATATTCGTGGGGCCGGAGGTCACGTTCGACTCCGACCACGTGGGCATTGGAGTGCGCGAGAACGACGGCGAGTTGAAAAGCCGGCTGAACGCGGCCATCGGCGCCATGAAGGAAGACGGCACGCTGAACGCCCTGATCAGGAAGTGGTACGGCGAGGATGCCGAAACGTTCTAACCCGCGCGATGCTGCGCAGATGGCCTGTGCTAAACTGAGACTACGCTCGCGGAGGTTGATGACTATGAGCCCAAATGTGTCCAGCACCAAGATCATCACTGCGTTTGACCGCTTGCTTACGGGTGTTGTAGCCAAAGTGGATCCATGGGTGCTCGAGCACGAATCCCCGGAAGTGCTCGACCTCCTCTTGCGGTTTGCAACGTCCCAACTCTCTGAGCCACTGCCACCTTTGCAATCTGTGACCGTGTATTATGACGTCTATTGGCAGGAACCCTTCACGATAGCTTTTCATTGCCAGGCATCAGAAATATCTTATGATGAATGGTCACAGTGGAATCGGGTGTTGTCCCGGCGCGAGGCGAAATTTGCGGCAGAGTTGACTCCCAGAGATCGGGATTTGCTGACCCATAGAATTCAAGCGATTTACGATTCAGATGCTCCACGCATGATTGACACAGAACCGAGTTGGTTTCAGGAAGCGAAATACTGGCCAGAGCTTTCACGTTAGCCAACTTGGCCTATGATGAATTTGACCGACGAACCGCTGCGCACGCGGTGTACTTCGCTATATTCCAGTACGCCGGCGAAACTCTCGAAGCGAAAACTGGCGCGCTGGATTGGCGGTTCCGTTGGAACACTCGTCGGCCCGATGGTCGTCTTGCCGGAGAAAAAGGGCATGGTACACTTCAATCCGGCTGGCGTTATTACTTCGCTCAATATGGCGATCCGGCCCATGGCAACGAAGTTCAGCGCCTGTTGAGGGCCGCCCACAATCTGCGTGTAGATGCCGATTATCATTACGACCTTGACTTTCCATCAGCCAAGCTCAACACGCTCCTTAGCTTGGCAGAAGAAATACAATCCATCATCGACAGCGCTTAATTCCACCCTATTACGACTGCACATTACCCGGAGGAACCCCGTGCCTGACCTGACGTTGACCGAAGAAGAAAAGATGCTGCAAAACCTCGTGCGCGACTTCGCGGAACGAGAGGTTGTGCCGCGCGCGGCGGAACTGGATGAGAAGGCTGAGTTTTCCCACGAGAATTGGCGCGGAATGGCTCAGTTGGGCCTGGCCGGAATCGGAGTTGACCCGGCCTACGGCGGCAGCGGGGGCGGGTTCCGGCAGTCGTCCATTGTCATCGAAGAGATGGCGCGGGCCGACGTGGCGGCAAGCGTAACACTGGCGGCTCACCTGGGCTTGGGTCTGGAAACCATCGCACGGTTCGGCAACGAGGAGCAGAAGCAGCAGTACGTTCCTTCCCTTGCCTCCGGCAAGGGCATCGCGGCCTGGGCGCTTACCGAGCCGGGCAGCGGCTCGGACGCGGCGGCGATGCAGACCACCGCCACGCGACGCAACGGCAGCTGGGTGCTGAACGGTTCCAAGCAGTTCATCACCAACGCCGAAGTCGCCGAGACGCTGGTGATATTCGCCAACCAGGACCGTTCCATCGGCTACCGTGGAGTGTGCGCGTTCATCGTGCCCGCCGGCACGGCCGGAATGCAGATCAACCCGCAGCACAACAAGATGGGCATTCGCGCCTCCAGCACCTGCGAAATCGTGTTCGAGGACGCCGAAATACCGGCGGAGAACCTGATCGGCGAAGAGGGGATGGGCTTCCGCTACGCCATGGACATACTGGACTCCAGCCGCATATCCATCGCTGCGCAGTGCGTGGGTATCGGGCAGGCCGCGCTGGAAGAGGCGGTGCGCTACGCCCAGCTGCGGGAGACCTTCGGGCGCAAGTTGGCGCAGCACCAGGCCATCCAGTTCAAGCTGGCGGACATCGCCACCGGCGTACACGCGGCCCGCGTCGCCACGATGCACGCCGCCACCCTGCGCGACGAAGGGCTGCCTTTCATCAACGAAGCGTCCATGGCCAAACTGATCGCGTCGGAAAACTGCAACAAGGCCGCATACGAAGCGATGCAGATACATGGCGGTATTGGGGTGTTCAAGGAATCGCGCATCGAACGCATCTTCCGCGACGCCCGGGTAACCACCATCTACGAAGGCACGTCGGAAGTGCAACGCATGATTATCGCGCGGCAGGTGCTGGCGCAGTATCCGGTATAGAGGCTTTACTGATGACCGAAGTTTGCGCCGTCAACTACGTTGATCACGTTGGAATCGCGGTTAACGACATTCACGCCGCCCTGGACTTTTTCGGGGCCAACTTTGCGACTCCCGACGCCGAAGTGGTGGAGATGGACGACCAGGGCGTGCGGGCTTGCCTGATTGAAGTCGGACAAACACGGCTGGAACTGTTGGAACCGTTGTCGCCGGAGTCTGCGGTGGGACGGTTCATCGAGCGGCGCGGCGAAGGGCTGCATCACTTGGCGCTGAACGTGGACGACATCGGCGGCAAGCTGAAGATACTGGCGGCCAACGGCTTGTCGTTGATTGACCGCGAACCCCGGCACGGGCTTTCAGGCACCATCGGTTTCGTGCATCCCCGGTCGGTGTTCGGGGTGTTGACTGAACTGGTGGAGAACTGACCGCCAGACTATCGTATCCCGTATTGCCATACGAAAGGCCCTGACACAATGCCGGCCCACGTAGTCTATGGGGATAGCTTCCTCGTGGCCGGGGCGCTGCGACGCATCCGGCACGATGCTGGCGCGTCGGACGTGATGGAATCGAACCATCACCGCATGGTTGCCGGACAGACGCAACTGGCGGAAGCTCTGGCAGCGTGCAACTCCCTGCCTTTTCTCGATGCGGTACGGCTGGTGGAGATCGAAGGCGTGCTGGCCACCGAGGAAAACGCCGGCGGTCAGCGCGGCAGGGGAAGGTCCGGCCGGCGGCAAGCCGCGCCACGAACCGGATGGATGCAACTTGCCGAGGCGATTCCCCAGATGCCCGACACCACCCTGCTCATACTGGTGGACGGGGACGTAGCCGATAGCAACCCGTTGTTGCGGTCATTGGCGGAGCATTGTCAAGTGCACAAACAGACCGCACCGACAGGGCAAGGGTTGAATCAATGGGTCAAGCGCAGCGTTGAGGACAAAGGCGGAAGCATCACGCCGCCGGCAATCCAGGCCATTACCGAAATGATTGGCAACGACTTGTGGACGCTGGACCGGGAACTGGAAAAGTTGGCCTTGTTCGCCACCGGGAGAGAGGTCACCGAGGCGGATGTCCGCGCTCTGGTTCCTTACGCGCAGGAGGCCAACATCTTTGCGGCGGTGGACGCGATTATGGACGGCCGGCCCGGCAACGCGCTGAGGCTGCTGGCACAGCTGATGCAGGACGGACGCGAGCCGCTTTACATCATCGCCATGATCGAACGGCAGTTGCGGTTGATCGCGCTGGCGCGAGATTTGACCGACCGCGGAGTGGTGCAGCCTGAACTGGGGCGTAGAATGGGAGCCAACTCCGACTTCGTGGTGCGCAAGACGCTGGGCCAGGCGCGCCGCATGTCACTGCCGGAAATCTCGTTGAAGTACCAGCGGGTACTGGAGAGCGACCTGGCGATCAAGCAGGGCCGTCTTGAGCCGGAGGTTTCGCTGGAGCTACTGGTGGCGGACCTGGCCGGCGCCGGGTAGTTGCTCCGGCTGTTACGATTCAACCTCAATGGCAAAATCCATCCCCATGATCAGTCGGTGTAAGTCACCGGGTTGTAGCAGGCTGCGTAGTGGCTTGCGGACTGTTCGTACAGGGTTGGCGTTGGCTCCACGCGGCAGCGGCTGAGGGCTTTGGGACAGCGCGGCAGGAACGGACACTCTTCAGACATGTCGATCAGGTCCGGCGGGGTTCCACGCAACGCCTGCAATCGCCGGCCGGCGGCGTCCAGCCTGGGCAGGGTTTGCAGCAGCGACCATGTGTAAGGGTGGCGCGGCTGCTGGAATATGGGCAGCAGCTCGGCATACTCGACTAGGTGACCGGCATACATCACCCCGACCCGGCGGGCCATGTTCGCAACGACGCCCATGTCGTGGGTAATCAGCAGGATTGCCGATTTGGAATCGCGGCTCAACTCCTTGAGCCGTTCCAGTATCTCCGCCTGTAGCGTAACGTCCACGCTTGAGGTGACTTCATCGGCGATGAGCAGGCGGGGCCGCATCACCAGCGCCATGGCCAGCATGACGCGCTGGCATTGGCCGCCGCTGAGGGTGAACGGGTAGGCGGACATAATCCGGCGTGGATCGGGAACGCCGAGCTCGCGGAGCATTTCCTGGCACACTCGCCCGGCGGCGCGGCGGTTGAGTTGTGAATGGGTAACGATCACTTCTGTGAGTTGGGCGCCGATGGTCTGCACCGGATTCAGCGCGGACTGGGCGTCCTGGAATACCATGGACATGGCCTTGCCACGCAGCTCGCGCCGGTGCTCTTCGGGCGCGGATACCAGATCCACACCGTCGAACAGGACTCTACCGCTCTTGATCGCGCCGTTGTCGGGCAATAGGCCCATAAGGGTGAGGGCCAGGGCACTCTTGCCGGCCCCGCTTTCGCCCACTATGCAGAGGATCTCCTCCTCTTCCTGGGAAAAGGACACGCCGTTAATCGCGTGCACCGCGCCGTTGGGTACGCGAAACTCGACGTGCAGATCCTGGACTTCAAGGAGCGGAGGCATCTCACACAGTCGTAGCAGGCAATCCCGTTGCAGCGGCGGCCAGACTTACCGGGGCCATTCTGCCCGCCCGTATCTCGGTAATCAGATCTTCCAGCGATGTGATGCGTCGTTGGAATTGGGTTGCGGCGGTGCCGACTTGGTGAATCCGGTGGGCGTCGCTGCCCCCGACTCCCGGCAAGCCGAGGGTCTGATTCAGGTCGTGGGCGAACCGGTTCTGATTAGGTGATCCCCGCCCGTTGAACGATTCTATGGCATCAAACAATCGCAATTGAGGGTCTGCGATAGCCCGTTCCAGCATTTCGGATCGAACCGCCGGGTCGCTGGCCGGGTCTTCCAGGTATCGCCGGCGGTAGGGGTGCGCGGCGATGAGCGCGGCGCCCAGGCTGTCGGCCTCGGCTCTCAGAAAGCTGGGCTTGTGCATTCCAAACCGGTAACGATGTAGTCCGAAGACCAGCACGTGGCCGGCATCGGTGTTGATTTCCGCTCCCGGCAGCACGAGGATGCCGTGGCGTTTGGTCAGGTAGGTCGTGTCCTCCGCTGACCAGAAGTCGTCGTGCTCAGTGATGCAAACTCCGTCCAGTCCGGCGGATCTGGCGGCGTCCACCAGTTCGTCGGCGGACATGAAACTGTCGTCGGATTTGGGGTAAGTATGGTTGTGCAGGTCGATCAGCACTAGGGCTCCATCGGTGCGGGACGCTGTAGCATCATACCACCGATGGAACCACAGCGCAGACCGGTGTAATTATCCGATGACCAACCCCTCGGCTTTCAGGTCCTCCATGAGTTCATCGGCCACGGACTTGCGGATCTTGAACCTCCGTTCCAACATGGCTGAGGTTACGCGAGGGTTGCGCAGGGCGATGTCGCGAGCCTGGTCAAGGTAGTTGCCGTCGTAAGCGGGATCGCCGCCGGAATCTCCATTCCCGGCATCGCCGCCAAGCTCTTCGTCCTCTTCGGCAAGATTGATGTGAGGCAGCGGCGGCCCCTGCTGGTTGCGCCAGAACTCGATCAACTGGTCCATTTCCTCGTCGTACACCAGGGTGCCCTGGCCCCGGCGGGCTTTGGGGAAGTCGTTATTGAGGAGCAGCAGATCGCCTTTGCCCATGAGCGCCTCAGCACCGCCGGAGTCGAGAATCACCCGAGAGTCCACCTGGGACGCGACGGCGAATGCAACGCGGGCCGGCACGTTGGCCTTGAGCAGGCCGGTGACAACTTTGACGGACGGGCGCTGAGTCGCCAGCACCATGTGGATTCCGGCCGCCCGGCCCAGTTGGGCCAGCCGCACCAACTGTTGCTCAACCTCCAGTCCGCCGGTCATCATCAAATCGGCCAGTTCGTCCACGATCAGAACCAGAAACGACATCGGCTCTTCGGCTTTGGCGTTGTAGCCCGCGATGTTGCGGACGCCCAGGTCTTCCATCATCTTGTACCGGCGAGTCATCTCGTTGATCAGGCCGCGTAGGGCCGGCTGAACATCGTCAGGTTCCACGATGACGGGCATCACCAGATGCGGAATCCCGTTGAAAGGCGTCAGTTCCACGCGCTTGGGGTCCACCATGATCATGCGCAACTGGTCCGGGGGCCGGGTCATCAGCAAAGACGCGACCAGAGAGTTGATGCACACGCTCTTGCCCGATCCGGTAGCTCCGGCGATGAGAATGTGAGGCATGGCAGCCAGGTCAAGAACCAGCGAAGCGCCTCCGGCGTCTTCGCCCAGCGCAAAGGCCAAGCCGCCCTTCTGCACGATTTTGCCGAAGTCTTGCCCTTCAACTATAGAGCGCATCAGCACCTTGCCGGGCGAGGGGTTGGGCACCTCCAGGCCCACCAAGCCTTCGCCGGGCTCCGGGGTCTCAATGATGCGTATGTAAGGACTCTTGAGGGCTAATGCCAGATCCTTCTGCTGCTTGGTGATGTCGCTGACCCGGACGCGGCTGGGCCGCGGTTTTGCTGCGCCTTCGCGTCCGGGCTGTTGCGGGACGTAACCCGGCACCAGGCCGAACCGGATTACCCGGGGGCCGGCCTTCACGTCTTCGACATCAACGTAAACGCGGTGTTCGGCCAGGGCTTCCTTGATTTCTTCCGACATTCCGGCGATGGCGGCGTGGTCCATCTGGTGCGCTTCGGCCGGCTCCAGCAGGTCCAGCGGAGGCAGTTGCCAACCGCTCCTCGACGCTGCGGTTGGCAGCGTAGTAGGTGCGGTTTGCGGTTCGTCGGGTTCCGGCTCAGCTTGCTTGGGTTTCCTGGGCGTTCTCTGCTTGGGAGTTGAGCCGTTCCGCTTGCGGCTGCCTATCATGGCTACCGCGCCTCGGGTGGCGGTGACCGTAGCTGCCAATAGCCAAACCCCAGCGATTCGCAACCCCACCGCGGCGGCCGCCAGCGCCCTCCAGACGCCGACGCCGGCGTATCGAACCGCGAGCGCATACCACCGGGCGCCGTTTGGTATCAGCAGCAATCCGATCAAAACGAGGGCCGCGCTGAATTCAAGAACGGCGATGCCAACGCTGCCGCCGGTCAGAGCATAGCCCCACTCGCCCGCCATGCCGTAGGTGTAGAACGCTCCGGCGTCCCCGCGAACGAACGCCGCGCCGCCGATGAATATGCCGACGACCAAAGCTCCCGCCAGCCACCAGCGCCATCCTCTGAACAGGCCAGCCGGCCGGTGCAACAGCGCCAGCAGAGTCGCCACGGCGAACAAGCCCACAGCGGCCCAGCCGAAGCCCAGCGTGGACGTCAACCATTCCCGTAGGTCGGGCATCAGCCACGCCAAAGCCGCCACTGCCACCGACGCCGCCAGCAGCACGCTCAACTCGATAGCCCACCGGAGCCAACCGAAACCAGCGCCCTCGGTCGCCGCGAACGTGGACATAATGAGCCTCCCGCCGGGACACCGCCGGCGCCTTAAACACGTTCGCCGCTGTACGGCAGCGGCGACAATAGCACTAGATGCGTCGGCGCGAGTTGGCCGGCAGCCGTCAGGTGTCCAAGATTACCGGGATAATCATAGGACGTTTGTTGAGGTTGCTGCGAAGGAACTGGCGAGCGACTTTCCGTATTTTTGCCCGCGCCGACTCCCGGTTGTTCTCCAACAAAAGGCCGGCGACTTCCATTTCCACCGCTTCGGCCAACCCTCGCAACGCCTCCGGAAGGTCGTGCTGTTCCATGAACCCGCTGGCTGCGACCTGCACCGGGCCCAGAATATTCCCTTCGCCGTCGAGCCCGGCGCACACCACAACCACGCCGTCCCGGGCCAGAGAACGCCTTTCGCGCAGAATGTCGCTGTCGGTGTCTATAACGGTTGGGCCGTCCAGGTAGATCGGCCCGGCAGGTATCGAATCAACCACTCGCGCGCCATCCTGGCTGATCTCCAGGATGTCGCCATCCTCCAGCACGAAGATGCCGTCCGGCGCTGCGCCCAGATCCCACGCCAGTTGGGCATGAGCCCGCAGGTGCCTGTATTCGCCATGCACCGGGACGAAATAGCGTGGCCTCGTGATGTTGAGCATCAGCTTCAGTTCTTCCTGGCTGGCGTGCCCGTGGACGTGGACCGGGGCGATGCGGTCGTAGAGCACATGGGCGCCCTGGCGTAGCAGGTTGTCAATAGTCTGGCTGACCGCGCGCTCGTTTCCGGGGATGGGCGTTGCGGAAATGATTACCGTGTCTCCGGCGGCCAGTTCCACGTCGCGGCTCTCCCCGTTGGCAATGCGCACTAACGCCGACGTGGGTTCCCCCTGGCTGCCGGTGGTCATCAAAACGACCCGATTGGAAGGCCAATTGTCGGCCTCGCGCACGGGTATGATGGTGCCGGGCCGGGCGTTCAGATAACTCATTTCAGTTGCCATCTGCACGTTGGCCACCATGCTGCGCCCGACGAAGGCGACTTTGCGGCCGTGCTTTTCTGCCGCGGTAATGACTTGCTGGATACGGCTGATGAGCGAGGCGAAGGTGGCAATAATAACCCGACCGGAGGCGTCTGCCATGGCCCGGTCCAGAGCGGACCCCATTACCTGTTCGGAGGGAGTATAACCGGGTAGTTCCGCGTAGGTGGAATCGGAGCAAAGCAGCAGGACTCCGTCTGCGCCGCGTCCGGCCAGCGCTGGGAGGTCGATGGTATGTCCGTCCACCGGGGTGTGGTCTATCTTGAAATCGCCGGTGTGAATGATGGTTCCCAGCGGCGTTTCCACGCAAATTCCCATGGCATCGGGGATGCTGTGGCACACCCGGAACCAGGTGGCGCGAAAGTTCTCGCCAAAGTCCATTGGCTCTTCGGGCTCAATGGCGTGAACTGTCATTTCGCGGGTTCGCCGGCGTTCGCGCAGTTTCACCTGAATCAGCCCGTGGGCCAGGCGTGGCGCATAGACGGGAACTTCCAAATCGGGTAGCACCCAGGGGAGAGCGCCGATGTGGTCCTCGTGCCCGTGGGTGATCAGGATGCCGCGCACCCGGTCAGCCCGCGCGGTCAAGTAAGACACGTCCGGGATGATGAGGTCAACGCCCGGCATATCCTCCGTGGGAAATTGGATGCCGCAGTCGATGACGATGATGTCTTCACCGCACTCCAGCGCCATCATGTTTTTGCCGATTTCACCCAGTCCGCCCAGTGGCACCAGGCGCAGCCTGGCGTCAGTGGCATGGGTTGTCGGGTAACTGCCGGCCAAGTCAACCTCCATCAGAACAGCCGCTGTTGGCCGGGTGGCGGCTCATCAATGGTTGGTTCTGCCGGTTCTTCCAACCTTTCGGCGGGGTGCATATCGGTGGCAGCGGGAGGATGAGGATTTTCGGTTGAGATCATATCCCACAGGGAAGGCGGCGCCGGATTCGCCCGGTATTCCGCAGGCTCCTCGCGGACTTCCGGCGCGGCGGCAGGGTCGGCTTGCATCCGCAGAACGTCCAGCAGCCCGGGCGCCTTGGCGAAATCCTGCTCTATGGCGGCTCGCATTTCCTGGCGGCGCAGGCCGGCGGCCGGGTGCATGATGGGGAAAATATGCCGTCCGCTGACGGTTCGGAGACGACCCCTGGCGCGACTGATGCTTTGTCCCGGCAGGAATCTCGCCATGGAAAAACGGCCCAAGGTGACGATCAGCAACGGGTTGATCAGTTCTATTTGCCGATCCAGGTATTTGCTGCACGCCGAAATCTCGCTCGGCGCGGGGTCTCGGTTGTTGGGTGGGCGGCATTTGACCATATTGGCGATATACACCTGATCACGGGACATTCCTATGGACTGCAACAACTCTTCGAGAAAGTTGCCGGCGGGGCCGACAAAGGGCCGACCCTGTCGGTCTTCATGGAAGCCCGGTCCCTCGCCGATGAAGAGGATCTCAGCGTCGGCCGGGCCTTCTCCCGGCACGGCGTTGGTCCGCGACCCGTGAAGAGGACAATCGGTGCAGTTTCTAACCCGTTGCTCTAAATCTTCCAGCGTTTCCATGATGATCCTGCCCCCAGCCGACGAGGTTGTTGGTCTCGACGCGACAGGACAGGCAGAGAAATCCGGCTACGAGTCCTGCACTCCCTTGCCTTTGAGATACTCTACCGCGTCGGCTACCGTGTGGATCTCACCGGCGTCCTCGTCGGGAATTTCGATGGTGTTCCCGTCCGAACTGAACTCTTCCTCGAAGGCCATGATCAGTTCCACCAGGTCAAGGGAATCCGCTCCCAGGTCGTCCTGGAAGGATGACTCCGGGGTGACATCGTCGGCGTCCACGCCGAGTTTGTCCACCACTATGTCGGTGATACGTTCAAGAACGGTACTCAAAGGTTCATCTCCAAGAGAGGGCGGCGTATCGACGCCGCGGGATTTATCGTCAATTGTAACTGGTTTACCCAGGAGGAAGGTTGTCGGCGCCGGAATCCGGGGAGTCGTTCAATACGGAACCAAGCACTCCGTTCACGAAACGGGCGCTGCTTTCACTGCCAAAATTTGACGCCAGTTCGGTGGCTTCGTTGATGATGACCCGGTTGGGAACCTGCTCCCTTCTGGCCAGTTCATAGATTGCCACACGCAATATGTTTCGGTCAACGATGGACAACAAATCGACCGGTATGGCCGGGGCATACTTTTGAATCACCGCGTCAAGCCGTTCGATGTCGTCGAGTATGCCCAACACCAGCCGTTCGGTGTTTCTACGCACCGTGCCTGAAACGGGGTCCTCGGCGCTAAGCCAATCCACCGTCTCGGTGTTAAAAGAACCGCGAAGGTCGCGCGCGTACAGACACTGCAAGGCCAGGATGCGGGCCTGGCGTCCCACCGGGACTCCGCGCCGGCCGGCTGCTCCACGTTTGATAGTCATCACACCGAGCGAACAACCGTTGGCCGCGGCAACGACTGGGTTGCCGCCCTATTGCTGGTCGGCCGCGACCTTGCGAATGGAGTCCGGGTCCGAAAGTGTCAAGGCATCAACGCCGGGATCAATCCGCCTGACCAGGCTGGACAAAACCCGCGCCGGGCCGAACTCGACGAACCGATTTACGCCAGAGTCCAGCATGAACTGCACCGAGTGCTTCCAGAGTACGCAGTTGCATAGGCCGGTAAGCAGCTCTTGCCGGGCTTGCGCCGCGCTCACAATGGGAACGCCCGTGGAGTTCGCGATGACCGGGAACTCCGGATCGCGCAAATCAATGCTGCCAATGGCATCCGTGAGACCTTCCTGTGCCAGAGCCATCAATTGGGAATGGAATGCTCCACTCACTGCCAGCGGAACCACTTTTTTGGCGCCGCGGGCCGAAGCGAGATCCATGGCCCGGGCCAGGGCCATCTTGTCGCCGCTGATGACTATCTGATCGTCGGAGTTGATGTTGGCCATCTCAACGCCGGAGTCCTGCGCCACCTGGGCAACCACCAGTTCGTCCAGCCCAATGATGGCAGCCATGGAGCCCGGGCGGGCCTCCGAGGCTTCGTGCATCAGCCGGCCGCGTTCCCTGACCAGCCTTATGCCGTCGCTGAAATCCATTACGCCGCCAACGACCATGGAGGTATATTCTCCCAGGCTGTGGCCGGCCACTGCCGCGGGTTGCGGAGCGGCTGCGCCCAGGAACTCCTGCCACGCTCGCCAGATGGCGATGCTCACGGTCATAATGGCCGGCTGGGTAAAAGCGGTGTCCTGAAGTGTTTCCGAAGGTCCCTCGAACATCACCTTGGAGAGGTTCACGCCAAGGCTGTCATCGGCCTCTTCAAAAACGTTGCGGGCTGCTTGGGACGTTTCGTACAGGGACTGTCCCATGCCAACCTTCTGGGCGCCCTGCCCAGGGAAGATGTAAGAATAGATGGGAGCTCGTTCGATGTCAGTCATAAGACTGGCCTCCAATTGCTTAGACGGCAACCGAGCGTCCGCGGTAGTAGCCACAGCCTGGGCAAGCAGCGTGGGGACGCTTGGCCTGCCGGCATCTGGGACAACGCGCGGGGCTCATGGCGCGTAGTCGGTAGGCCGGCGAAGACAGCCGGCGACCTTTTCGAGCTCGGGTCAGTTTTTTCTTTGGTAGTGCACCCATTTCATTTCCAGATTGTGACGACTAGTTCCCCAAAGAGGATTGACCGCCACTGTCTATAGATTCAGGTTTGAGGTTCGACTATCAGTGAGCGCAAGGCCGCCCACCTGGGATCGATATTTTCGGTGTAGCAATCACAGCGTTTGTGGTTGCGATCAATACCGCACCGATCGCAGATGCCGATACAGTCCGGTTTGCAAAGCGGTTTGAGGGGTAATGTTGACAGGGCTGATTGTCGGACCGCCTCCCCCAAATCCAACGTGTGGTCGGCCGGGATATAGAATCCTTCCCATTCGGAGGGAGCGATCTCATGACGACCGGTTTTGACGTCGATTTCGGGAAAGTACTCTTCGTCGATCTCCAATTCCAACGAGTGGCTGAAATCTTCGAGGCAACGACTGCAATCCTGAACAATCAGCGCGGTGAGCCAGGCCTGCGTCCAGATTCCTTGATGAGTCCGAACCAGCTTGACCTGCCCAACGGCGGTTTGTACGGGATTAAGGGTTTCGGTGGCCTCTCCTTCGGTTATCGTAAAGACCCGCTCGGAACCGATGGGTTCCTTCAGCAGTTGCGATACATTGTATTTCATTATGGCACCGCCGGCGGCGAGCGCGCAAAATTGTATATGGGTGATTATATGCGGGGGGCATTGCTATCGCAAGCGATGACTTTACCAGTTATTGGAAAATTTTGAAGATCGTAGTTCAGTTCGGCGCAGCGTTGGTTTTGATGTAGTCGATAATATCGTTGGTGGACGTGCCGGGCCCGAACACGGCCGACACCCCGATTTGAGCCAAAGGCTCCCGGTCGGCTTCAGGTACGATGCCTCCCAGTACGACCAGGACGTCATCCATCCCCTGATCCCGAAGCAGCCGCATGATTTCCGGCAGCAACTCCATGTGAGCGCCGGAGAGGATGCTCAGTCCAAGAACGGAAACGTCCTCCTGCGCCGCGGCCTGCACCACCATCTGCGGAGTCTGGCGAATTCCGGTATAGATGACCTCCATACCTGCGTCCCGAAGCGCTCGGGCGATTACCTTCGCTCCTCGGTCGTGACCGTCCAACCCCGGCTTTGCAACCAGGACCCGAATAGGATTGCTGACTTCAGTGACCATCTCTCGTGTGCCCACTCCGTGGCTAGGATTGACGATTAACGCCGGATTAGGTGTGACGATTTTCGCAGATGACACAACCATGCGCAATAGACTCTGGACTGGGAGCAACCCCGGACGACCTGGCGAGCCAATAAAGGCCGTTGACAGCGCCGGAGTATTTTACCTATGCTAATTATGCGCGTCCCAGTAGCTCAGTGGACAGAGCGGCTGCCTTCTAAGCAGCTGGCCGCGGGTTCGAATCCTGCCTGGGACGCCACTCTATTCCTACTTCGAGTGAGGACATCTCATGCCCGAAGCCAGGCTGACCGTCGGCAACGTGGAAATCCTGTCCCTGAACGACCACGAGGCCACGTTGCCCCTCAGTGATGTCTTTCCCGAGGTTCCCGCCGAAGCGTGGACACCTTATCAGGAACGCTATCCCAGCGGCTTTAGCGGCGACCACCTGCTGGCTCATTTCGAGTGCTACCTCATCCGTTCCGAAGGGCAGACCATCCTGGTGGACACCGGGCTGGGCGGCGCGGCCACCAACCCCCACTCCATAGAGGCCATGGTCGGTGGCGTTGAGGGCCGCCTCCTGCGGGAATTGGAAACCGCCGGCGTCAGTCCCGCTGACATCGACACCGTTTTCTTCAGCCACCTGCACTTTGACCACGTGGGCTGGAACCTCACCCACGAACCGGGCGCGCCGCTCCGCCCTACTTTCCCCAACGCTCGCTACGTGGCCCACCGCGCCGACTGGGAGGTCTTTCAGCGTCCCGAAGTCATGGAACTTTTCCCTCCCCACTGGGACCAAACTCTCGGCCCTCTCCAGGACTTGGGTGTGCTGGATTTGCTGGACGGCGAGCGCGCGTTGACCGGCGAAATCACAGCTATATCCACCCCCGGCCATACGCCCGGCTCCATGAGCCTCGCCGTCGTATCCGGCGGGCAGCGAGCCTACATCCTCGGCGACGTGTTCCACGGCCCGGCCCAGGTCACCGAAACCGCCTGGAAGTTCAGCTTCGACATGGACGCCGACCAGGGCATTGCCACCCGCGCCGCAATGGTCGAGCGCGCCGAATCGGAAGACGCCATCATGGCCATCTGCCACCACGGTGGCTTTGGCCGCGTCGTCCGTGCCGAAGGTCGGCGCTACTGGCAACTGGTGACCTAGAAATTCAGCGCGAGCGAAATATCAACGCTCTTAACTCCTCACCAGCTGCCTGTCCACTACCTGGTTGTGACCGGTGTATGGGTCGCCATTACGTGCCATTAATGACCTGTATCACCGTATCATTTTGCGCCACATAAGCGCCTTCTTCCGAAAAGGCTTCGGCAAGCGAGTCGCGGGTTCGGAATGTCTCAACTCTCCCTAGCAAACCACCCATTCGTACATCGCCGCGGAGTTGAAGTCCTCCGATGCTTTCGGTCCGGTAAGTGCTTGCCAGCGAAAACTTTTCGCTGACGCTGAATACCCTGACTCGTGCTTTGGCTTTGGGCCTGATAATGCCGAGCATCTCATTAGTTTCAGGATCTCTGATCTCTAGCTGTTGTGGATCTACTATATCGAAGAGCATACCCTCTTCAACACCGCTAGATTGCCCGACATTCAGAGCAACTTGCCGAACGGAAATAACTCTCGCAACCTTCCCTCTAATTGGTTCGAGCCGGTCAGCCGTATCCAAACTGCCCTCACTGGTTTTTTGGTCGTTCAAGATTCTCTCCGACATCTTCGAATTCCTCCGGAATCAAGTCGCGCCAATCGTTGATGACGGAATATGCAATGTCCATTTGGTTTTCGATGTGCAATTGCAATTGTTCAAACTGTTCATTTGATGAGCTGCCCGACTTAAGCCGTTCAATGGCTGCGTACAACCGCTGTAGGCTACGGAAAAGAACCAGCACGCTGCGTAGCGCTGATCTAGCGTATTGCCTGTTAGCAGCGACACTCTGGCCGAATTTGTACGACCCAAACAAGCCCCCGCCCAAACCGACGCCAAGCGCGATGATCTGAAATAACACGGCTTCAAGCGGTGATAGTGGTCTACTTGCTGCTATTCCGACCATGATTCCAGCGAAGGTTAACGCCACCATGATTGAGACGGCAACCAGCACCAGTTCCCATCTCAGCCATTTAAATCCGCTCGCGCCCATGTTGGTGCCTTGTCAGCAACGTATACTTTTGAGGCTTCCATTTGAATCGTACTAATGCGCTTGGCAGCATGTCAACCCACCATTCAACCCGGCCAGGTTCACTGCCAGCTGCGCTAGCGTCCGCGTCGGCACTCCCGTAGCTCCCTTCACCAAATGGCCCCTGGCGCTCGTCGCTGTGGACGTGCCGGCGATGTCCAGGTGTACCCAGTCAGCATCCTCCGCGAACTCCCGCAGCAGCATCGCCGCCGTGATGGAACCCGCCTGCCGGCCGCCGGAGTTCTTCATGTCCGCTACGTCCGACCGGATCAACTCGCGGTAATCCTCCAGCATCGGTAATTCCCAGAACCGCTCGCCGCTGCTATCCCCTGCCTTGCTGATCGCCTTCGCCAACTCCGACGAGTTGCCCATCATGCCCGTGCACGCCTTGCCCAAGGTCACCACCATCGCGCCCGTCAACGTCGCCACGTCCACCAGCCGCGTGATGCCCAGGCTGCGGGCGTAGCACATCGTATCCGCCAGCACCAGCCGGCCCTCGGCGTCGGTGTTGATCACCTCGATAGTCTTGCCGTTCATCGCCGTCACCACGTCGCCGGGCCGCTGTGCCCGGCCGCCGGGCATGTTCTCAGTAGCGGCGATCAGGCCGGTAACGTTTATCTTCGGCTTGAGCCTCCCGATAGCACGCATGGCAGCGATCACCGACGCGCCGCCGGCCATGTCGCCCTTCATCGCCTCCATATTCGCCGCTGGTTTCAGCGATATACCGCCCGTGTCAAATGTGATGCCCTTGCCCACCAACCCCAGGTTGTTGCCGGGATTGTCCGGGTCGCCCCGGTAGGTCAGCACGATTAACTTGGGCGGCTCCTCGCTGCCCTGAGCCACTCCCAGGAACGCGCCCATGCCGTGCTCGGCCATCCGGTCCCGGTCCATCACGTCCAGATCCAGCCCCACGGCTTCGGCGACTTCCCGCGCCGTGTCCGCCATCCGTGTCGGCGTCATCACGTTGGCCGGATGGTTAACGAGGTCACGGGCCAGCATGGTGGATTCCGCCAGCGTTACACCCACCGACGCGCCGGCCGCCAGCGTGGACACGCTGCCCGCGTCCCGCTCGACGATGGTCACCGCTTCAATTCCGCCGCCGTTGCCGTCGTTGTCGCTGCCATTACCGTCGCTGCGGTAGGTATCGAATTTATACAGCCCCAGCAGCGTGCCCTCCGCGATAGCCTGTGCGCTCTCTCCCGCGTCCAGCCCGCCGATGCCGGCGCCGTGGGCGATGGTGGCGAACCCCATCACGCCTTTGCGCCGCAGAAATCGCGCGACGTCGCCGCTGACCCGCCGCACGCTGCCGGTGTCGAAGGCGTCGGCTTTGCCCAGGCCGGCCACCACCACGCGCTTCGCCAGTACGCGACCCAGCGTATGCACCAGCGTCAGCTCGCCCAGCTTGCCCTTGATCTCGCCGTCGGCGATCAGCGCGGATATAGCCCCGTCCAGGGCCCGGTCAACCGCGCCCGTCGCGCCTCCGGGATGAGTAACTCCCTCAAAAAGATTGACCACCAACGCCGGTGTGGCGAAATTGGTAACGTCTCCGGCAACAACGTTCACTGCGGTAGGCATAATCCTTCTCCCGTTCAAACTCACCCGTAATTTCAGACTCATTCGTCATTCCGGCAAAAGAACGTCACCCCGCACTCGATGCGGGGCCGGAATCCAGACGCTGGGCAAACAACAGCGGCGACACAACCTGCCGGATGTGACGGCCCAATTATGCCGCGATGCTCCAGGCGGGCACAACCGGCCGGCCTCAATTAGGATTACAGCAGCCCGGGTATGACCGCGCGCCGAGATCTTGGGTAATTGTCGAACTGCTGGCGATACCACCCATGTCGCCACAAGGCTCGTGGTATCAGGTTCGCCCAGGTCCAAATCGCGAAGGACAGCCCCGGCAGCGACCAGGACATCAACGCGAATCCGGCCCACTCCAACATTTCACCCATCAGATTGGGGCACGACACCAGGCAATATGGGCCGCTGACGGGCAGAACGGCCCTGCCCGGCGTTGCGTTCCGCAGCCTCGCCAAGTGATAGTCCGCCCATACGTTCACTGCCGCGCCCAGCGCCATGGCCGAAGCGCCGGCAACAAAGCGAACGTCCCCGAACCAGCCGGCCGGATAGTCAGCGAGACGAGTCAGGAACCAACCGAAAAGCAGTCCGTTCACGATGTTGAATCCAAACCCCGCCGCGCAAGTTACCGCCGGCATCCGACTGACCTTCCGCTGTACCAGCCACGGCCAAATCAGCGTGCGGTGAGCATAGTGCGCTGCCCAGACGCCCACCAGCAGGTCGTTTACTGCCCACCCATTGCCTCCGGTTAGACGGGTCCCTGTCAGGTAGATTGCCGGCAGAGTTACCAGGGCCGGCAATTCCATCAGAAACCACCCCCATCGGGCAGCGAGTTGCGGCCCCCAGGGCCGACCACCCACCCTTCCGAAGTAATCTCGCCCCACCAGCCCGCTCACCAACGCCGGCAACGCGAGGGCCGTCCAGATGGACACGACCACAGCGAACCCGACCGGTCCAATGCTCACGCCAGGTCCCCGTTCTGCCGAAACCAGGCTACTGTGTCCTTGATTGATTCCTCTAGCGGACGCGCGGTGTAACCCAGTTGATTCCTGGCGCTTCCGTCGTCCGCGCTGGCCGGGCAGTTGCGCGCCAAACTCAGCGCCGCCCGGGTGTAGAGGGGCGACAACCGGCGAGCCGCCGCATAAGCGCGAACCGCCGGCAGCCCGGCCACGGCTACCCAGTAGGGAACCGATAACCGGGGCGGGCCGCATCCTGTGTATCTGGAGATAATGCGGGCCAGTTGCGCCAGTTTGGCGTATCTGCCGAGCGTGAAATAAACTTTGCCATCCTTGCCGCATGAGACCGCCGACGCTACCGCGTCCGCAACGTCGCGCACGTCGCTCCACCAGAAGCCTTCGTTGATTGTCATCGGTACTTTACGAAGCGCGAAGTCCAACACCAAGCCTCCGGCCACCGACGGACGGTCGTCCCCCGGCCCGATTATCGGGCCGGGGCATATAACGCAGCCGCCAATGCGTCCCTGAGCAATAGCCTGTAAAACCGCCTGATGCCCGGCCGCCTTGGACGATGGGTATGCCAGCGTCGCGTCCAACGCCAGGGATGCGTCGCCGTTCAGGACTTTCCCCCGCATCCGCGCGTAGGCATGCACCGAACTGACGTGAACCACCCGGCTGATGCCCAGGTTGAGACAGGTTTGCAACACGTTGCCGGTGCCTGTGGCATTAACCGCCATCGTATTGGCGCAAGCATTGTCGTCAACAGTCACCAGCGCAGCGCAATGCACAACCACGTCGGCTTCCTTCAGCGCAGCATCCAGCGACGTCATATCCAGAACGTCGCCTTGCCGCATTTCAACACGTTCCAGCAAGTCGGCCGGCAACTGGCGGGTTGAGCCGGTTCGCGTCATCCCGATAGTCCGGTAGCCCCGTTCCACCAGAGCGCGGCAAACGTGGCCTCCTACAAATCCGCCGGCGCCGGTTACTGCTACCGTGACCATGCCCTGCCCCGTTCCGTCCGTATCAGCGCTTCCGCCAGCGCCTCCTCCATATCCTCCGGGCCGCGCACCAGGATGTGCGGACGCGGTACCGGCAGTTCGGCCACCGCCATCCGCGAGTACACCTCCCACCCGGCATCGCTCTGGCCGGCGTCCGAGATGCCCGCAGCCCGTTCCGCCATGCGCTCCCGGACCAGGTCGGGGTGCGCGGTGAACCGGATAATCAGCGGATCAACCCCAGCATCATCAGCCACCGCGTACAACGGAGCCCGCACCCCCTCGTTCAGGTTGGTGGCGTCGAAAACCACGGAGTGACCGTCCCGCAAGTATCCGCGCGTCAACACGTGCATGGCCGCAAAGACACGCCGGTGTTCCCGCCGGCTGTACTGCGGACGCGCCACCAGCAACTTCCTCGTCCGGTCGCTGTTTAGCCAGACGAATGGCGCCCGCGCCGAAAGCTCCCTGGCGAAGTGAGATTTACCAGTGCCCGGCAACCCGCACAGCATTACCAGGCTCGGCGAGTCCACGCGCGTCGGCAACCCGTCCGCGTAAACCATTCTCAGGAAAGGCAGGTCCTTCGGACGCAGTCCTCCAGCAGTCCAGAACTTCCCTCTGGCCCGTGACATCTGGCAGTGCCTTCCTAAAATCCCCTCTCCCTTGATGGGAGAGGGTTAGGGTGAGGGTGAAAACTTCATAGCAACGCTCGTACCGCGTACTGAATCACCACCAAAATCACCATCACCACCAGCGGACTGAAATCGATCATCCCGGTTTGTGGCAGCATACGCCGTATCGGACCCAATACCGGCTCCGTGAGGCCGAACACCACCTCGTACACCCTGACCAGGGTTTCGGGAGCGCCGCTACCCTGCATGGACATGTACTGCACCACGAACCCCAGAATGATCCGCGCCAGCAGCAGCAGGTAGCATAATGTTATGATGAGGCTGATTAGTTGCAGCATGACCCAGCTTCAAATTCTATTCGTTATTCCGACCAGATTGTACACGTCATTCCGGCGAAAGCCGGAATCCAAAACCTCAGTGCAGTCTATTCCTGCCCCAGTCTGATGGATTTCAGGTAGGCCGCGTTCACGGCGTCCACCACCGCCGCCGGCACTCCGGCGCGCTCTAGCGCCTGCAAGCCCTCGGCAGTCGTTCCGCCCGGCGACGTCACCATGTCCTTCAGCTCCGCCGGATGTCGGCCCGTCTGGACTACCAGTTCGGTGCTGCCCTTCACGGTTTGCAGAGCCAGCCGCCGCGCCACGTCCCGGGGCAGTCCCACGTACACCCCGGCATCGATCATCGCCTCCAGGATCATGAAGACGTATGCCGGGCCGCTGGCGCTCAGTGCCGTTGCCATGTCCAGGTATTTCTCATCATCGACGTAAATCTCGTCGCCAATGGTGGACAGAATCGCCGACGTCGTATCCCGGTGCGCCTTGCTCACCGAGGCCGCGCACGTCCACATCGTCATCCCCTCGCCAATCTGCGCCGGCGTGTTCGGCATCACCCGGATGATGCCGTCGTGTCGCATCCCGTCGGCCAGCGATTTCATCTTGGTCCCGGCCACGATGGACATTATCGACTGGCCATCGTTGAAACCGCCACCGATGTCGGAATACACCTTGGGTAAGTCCTGGGGCTTTACCGCCATCACCACCAAATCCGAGGCGTCAGCCACCGGCGCGTTGGAGTCCGAAACACCCACGCCGTAGCGCTCAGCCAGGTAGTCGCGCCGGGCCGGCACCGGCTCGCCGATCATAACGTCCCCGGCCGCGGCAACCCCGCCTTCCAGCATCCCGCCGAGGATGGCCTCGGCCATGGTTCCGCCGCCAATAAAGCCTATGTTCATCGCGCTATTCCTCGCCCCCGTCGGTCAGACCGTTCCGCAGGGAAAATCCTACGTCAGACGTATCGCCCATCTGCAAGTCATCGTTGCCAGTCAGACGACGCAACCGTCTCAACTGAGCATTGCTAGTGATAGTGAACGGGCGCGGCGACATGGCTGTTACGTCAATCAACACCGGCAGTATCTCCTCAACCCGGTCCATCATATCCGACAGTTCTTCAGGGCTACGGAAATTTTCGTAAAAGTTCTCGTGGCCGACAAAATAAGCTAACGAAAGGGCCCATATCTGTTCACCGTCTAAGCCATATTCCAGTGCGATCTGGCTCATCACAGAGTGAATGTCTTGATGTGACTCGTGCTTCCAGCCGCGTTGCTGTGCGATGGCTTTCATCGGCTGCACCACGGCGCCCCAAGCCTTTTCCCCGGCCTGTAAACGGCTGCCGTCAATCAATTCCTCACGGGCTTGGATGATCATTATCCGACTGATCTGGAGGCGGTCGGCGACGCTCTGGGTGCCGTGGGCCGGCAAATCCGGCACGGTAATCATCGCTTTATTCCTCGCCCCAGCCGTCCGCCAGGCCGTCGCCCCGCGCGAACGCCACCGCCATCCGTATCGACTCCACCATCGAGGTGTGGTCGGCCAGGTTCTTGCCGGCGATGTCGAACGCCGTCCCATGGTCCACCGACGTGCGGATGAACGGCAGCCCCAAGTTGGCGGTGATGCTCTCCTCGAACCCGTACACCTTCACCGGGATGTGCCCCTGATCGTGGTACATGCACAGGGTAACGTCGTACCGCCCCTGGATCGCCTGGTGGAAAATGATGTCCGCCGGCACCGGCCCGATGGCGTTGATCCCCTCCGACTGCGCCTGCTCCACCGCCGGCGCGATTTCATCCGCCTCCTCGTTGCCCAGCAGCCCGCCGTCGCTCCCGTGCGGATTCAACGCTGCCACGCCGATCCGGGGATTAGCGAACCCCCACCTGCGGAAGTTGTCGTCCGTCAGCCGCAGGTAGTCCAGGATCCGGTCCTTTTTCACGTAGTCGCACGCCACTTTCAAGGAACGATGCGTGGTCAAATGCACCACCCGCAGGTTTTTCGCCATCAGCATCGTCGCCACGGTCTTCGCGCCCGACAATTCCTGTAACAGCTCCATGTGTCCGATGGCTTCATAGCCCGCCATCGCCGCCGCTTCCTTGTTCAGCGGCGCCGTCGCCAGCCCGTCCACCACGCCGGCCATTGCCAGTTGGCCCGCCTTGCTCACCCACTCCATCGCCGCCTTCCCGCACGGCACGCTGATTTCTCCAACCGTGATGTCCTCAACGTTCAGGTTCCCGATGTCCACCACGTCGATCTTCGTAGGATCCTCACCCGCCGACGTCGGATCGTCCGTGTGGTTGATTCCCAGCGGCAGCCCGGTCATATCAGCCGCCTGCTCCATGGCGTACACGTTACCGATCACCACCGGCCGGCACGAGGCGTAAACCCGCGGGTCGGCCAACGCCTTGACCACCACCTCCGGCCCGATCCCGCAGGGGTCGCCCATCGTAATCGCAATAGCCGGACGGGTAATTCTGGCTCCGTTTCCATCTGCCATGATGCGCCTCTCTCGGTTGAAAAACAATTCCCAACTCGGTGGGTGCGGGTAATCACTCTGATGTGTCTAATCCGTTCTGCTGTGCGTTATCCAAAACCAGCAGCACAGGAAGCAATACCGAGGTTAGACCTGTGAAGTCCATACGCAGCAATGGGTCATCATTCAGGAAATCGGCTGTGAACTTTCCCAACCCGACGGTAGCGCTCCGATACTCTTCACGCTGAACCGGCTCCAATACCTCGCGGTGGAACTGTGGAGCCATGCTCGTGCCGTTTTCGCCATCAAAAACCGCCAGGTCGGCAGTGTATCTCACTGCCAGCGATTCGCAAAGTTGCTGTGCTCTGATAACTTCGTCTATCGCATCATCATTTGATGCTCTCATCAAACGGTATCCCACGCTTGATCATAATGCGCTTGACTTCCATAGCCGCTTCATAAGCTTCTTTCTCCAATCTTTCCCGTTCGCGCATCTCTTCCGGCGTGAGGATTTTATATAGCGGAATTTTCGTCTTTGGAGTCATAATGCGCCTCCGTAACCCTTGCCTTTCTTGCATCAGTGTATCCCGCTTGCCGATTTTCCGTCAACGAAAAATCGTCGAAACGGGCAACGATAAACGCTCGCCCTTGCCCCCTCTGCGTTCACTCGCACTTGTTCCAACCGCAAGAGTAGCAGGTCGAACAGCCCTCTTGGTTCACCACGCTGCCGTTGCACTCCGGGCATCGTTGGGAGTAGGCAACCCCAGCCGCTACCGGAATGGTGTACCCGTTGCCGTTGCCATGACCGTTCCCGTTCCCCGTTTCGGCAACTCCGTTGCCGGACCCTCCTACGATGGCTCCGGGAGGCAGGAAGGACCGCACGTCGGGCCCGTCGCCGCCGTAGCCGGGGAACCCGGTGGGCAACGTAAGCTGCACTCCATCCGGCGCGCCGGATTCGCCGGCCATTCCCTCTGTGAGTTTGTCCAACACTATCGCCACCGCGTCCGGGCCCGAGCGCACCAGCGTCCCGTCGTCCCACGCCGGGCAACATGTTATGCCCCTCAACTGCCGGGTAACCTCACTGGTGTCGATTCCGGCTCGCAGCGCCAGCGACACCAGGCGCGATACCGCCTCCAGCAGAGCCGCGTCACAGCCGCCGGCCTTGCCCATGGTGCCGAACACCTCAAAAGGTTTGTTGTCGGCGTCCAGGTTCACGGTGACGTACATGTTGCCATGTCCCGTGCGCACCCGTTCGGTGATTCCCCGAGTTTGCCGTGGCCGTTCTCGCGGAACCCGGGGCCCGGGCACCTCGATCTCAACTACGGACGCTGACGCGCCGCTCTCAGACGCGGCATCCGTCGCGCCCGTGCTCAAGACCTGCTCGGCCTTGCTGCCGTCCCGATAGACGGTGATCCCCTTGCAGCCCACGGCATACGCCGACTGGTACGCCTCGGCCACGTCCTCCACCGTCGCGTCATGGGGGAAGTTGATCGTTTTGGACACCGCGTTGTCCGTGTACTTCTGGAACGCGCCTTGCATCCTCACATGCCAACGGGGATCAATGTCGTGTGACACTCGGAAGACTTCCTTCACCCAACCCGGCACATCCAGATCCTCCAGCGACCCCACCGCTGCCAGCTGTTCCATAAGCTCTTCGGAATAGAACCCCTCGTTGTGGGCCACCGCTTCAAAATAGTTGTTGCCCTCCACCAGCCGCGTGCGGTCCATCACGTTCCGCACAAAGGACAGGGCGAACAACGGCTCAATCCCGCTGGACGCGCCGGCAATGATGCTGATGGTTCCCGTCGGCGCAATGGTCACCGGAGCCGAATTCCGCATCCGCTGCGGGTTCTCCCCGCGGTTGTACGCGCTCCGCTCCCATTCCGGGAACGTGCCGCGCGCCTCCGAAAGTTCCTCCGATGCCCGGTAGGTTTCCCGCTGGATAAACTCCATTACTTGCTCTGCCAACTCCAATGCCTCGTCGCTGTCGTAGCGAAATCCCATTTGGATCAGCAGGTCCGACCAGCCCATCACGCCCAGGCCGATGCGCCGGGTCTTGCGGCTCATGTCGGCGATCTCATCGATGGGATAGTCGTTCATGTCGATGACGCTGTCCAGCATGTGGACCGCCGTCTTGATCACCTCCGACATCCGCGACCAGTCGATGGCAATGTCGTCGTCGTCATAGCGAACCATCCGCGCCAGATTCAGCGAGCCCAGGTTGCACGACTCATACGGCAGCAACGGCTGCTCGCCGCACGGATTCGTACTCTCAATGTCCCCCAGCTGCGGGTTCGGATTGTCCCGGTTGATCCGGTCCAGGAACACGATTCCGGGGTCCCCCGTCCGCCAGGCCAGCTCCGTCATCCGCTCAAACACCTCCCGGGCGTTGAGCTGGCCGGCGATCTGACCCGTGCGAGGGTTCACCAGGTCATACGCCTGGTCGTGTTCCACCCGGCGCATGAAGTCCTCGGTAACCGCCACCGAGATGTTGAAGTTGCTCAGGTGTTGGCCGTCCTCTTTGGACGTTATAAACGACAGGATGTCTGGATGGGTTACGTGCAGGATACCCATGTTGGCGCCCCGGCGCGTCCCGCCCTGCTTTACCACGTCCGTCGCCGCGTCAAAGGCGTTGATGAAGCTCACCGGCCCAGACGCCACGCCGCCGGTGGAGCCAACCACGTCTCCCTCCGGCCGCAGCCTGGAAAACGCGAACCCGGTGCCGCCGCCGCTCTTGTGGATCAGCGCGGTCTGCTTCACCTTGGTGAATATCGAGTCCAGCGAGTCCTCAACGGGCAACACGAAACAGGCCGATAGCTGCTGCAACTCCCGCCCTGCGTTCATCAGCGTTGGCGAGTTGGGCAGAAATTCCAGGCGACGCATCACCTGGTAAAAGGCGTCCTCGGTAGCCTGGCGCTCGGCTTCCGTCGCTCCGTACTCCAGATCCGACTGCGAGAGGTTGTGCGCCACCCGGCGGAACATCCCATCCGGAGCCTCCAGCACGTTGCCCTCCCGGTCCTTGGCAAGGTAGCGTCGTTGCAGCACCACCCTGGCGTTGTCGGTCAGCTCGCCGGTCCGTTCGTTATAGGACTCGGCGATGCCGGCCGCCGCCATTGCATCCCGGATGCGCCGCCTTATCGACGCCGCGCTATCGCGGTCAACCTTTTCCGTTGTGCTCGCTGCCCTGGCCTCCACAATTGCCTCCCTGCTATATTGAAAATTTTTATCACGTCGCGCGCCGATCAGCATGGACGCGCGGCGTGAGGTGAAATAGCCTTGCTAAAACGCGCCGGCCTTTTCCATCTGGTTCAGCGCTTTCAACCGTGCCGACAGTTCCAGGTCGAACCGCAAGCCTTTGTAAAAGTAGAGCACCGGAACCTCACGCACCGGCCTCCAGTCTATCCCGGTAAAAGTCGCGGCAAGGTCCTGCGCCCTTTGCAGGACGCCGGCCTGACAAGATGAACCCTGCCGGGTCACCAGGCGCACCACGCCCATGGTCATGGCAATGCCCAGGCCGGTAAGCGTGTCGCCCACCATGTCGGCAAAGTCCTTCAACGCGCCATCGGCGAATTGATGTCCCGAAATCATGCGCATCGCCAAACCGTTGGTGGTGCTTTGGCAACTGGTCACCGGGAACGCCGTGCACAGTTGCCGCGCAATCCGCGACGCATACCCTTCCGGGCATGGGCCGCAGCTGATTTCAACGTTGTACTGAACGATCTGTTGCATCAGTTCAAGCTCCGGAGTTGCAAGCTCATTTCCTCTTCGGGTCCGTTTACGCGAAGAGGTCGTCCTCTTCTCGCTGGACTGGCAAGGCTGCCCAGCAGCTCACCAGGCACGCGCGAGATTCGCGATCCATGTCGTCTTGCAGTTCCGCAAAGGGGTTCGGTATCCACGATTCGCCGTCGTCCGCGTCGCCAGTTTCCCAGTCCGACGGGACCCACATCTTCCGCAGCATCTCTTCCATATCGTGAACCCGGTTGTTGTGGGTCAAAAGCCTCGTAAAGGCGGAGTACTGAACGCTGCTGCTCATGATGGTGTTAAACACCTCCATTGGTAGTGATTGGCGAGCAGTAAGCATTTTGAAAATCCCTCCACAGCAACGGTGGCTGATGCTGTGGATTCGGCTAGGCCCTGGGGCCGCTCCGGGAACTATCCCGGCGGCTCGTCCGTCTCTGCCGGGTGCGCCGCGAGGAGATCGCGGTCACGGTCAGCAACGGTTCCGGGTGTCCTTCTCGTAGCGTCCGGGCCCTTTCTTCAAAGTCGTTGGCATTCTGAAAGTCGTAATAAACCGACGCATACCGCATGTACGCTACTTCGTCCATCGGCCGGAGGCGCTCCAGCACCATCAGTCCCAGATCCCTGGACTGCACGATGCCGCTGCCCAGCCGCTGCAACTCGGCCTCAATGTCATCAACCAGACGGTCAATGTCTCGCCGGGGAATCGGTCTCCGGGTACACGCCATGTTGACCCCGGCCAGCAGCTTTTCCCGGTCGAAATCCTGTTCCCGGCCGTCTCTCTTCTCCACCAGCAGCGTCGGCAGCCTCACCTGTTCGTGGGTCGTGAACCGACGTCCGCACGACAGGCATTCACGCCGCCGTCGGATGCCGTTCTCAGCGTCCCGCGAATCGGTCACCTTGCTCTGGCTCGCTTCACAATATGGGCATTTCATGGCTTTGACTGCCTTTTGGTCAAATTCTCAAACATTTTTTGAAAACCGCATATATTGTGCTTTCGGAAGCAACGACTACAATTTCTTGTATGCCGGATTATAGACCAGTCCTTCGCAAGGCTGTCAATCAACTTCCCGTCACAGTTTTCCGCAATTTTCGCCGATTCGCCTCCGAGCCGCCGGCAACGCAATCCCCAACATCCTCAAATCCGGTAAATCCTTCCTCCGGAGGCGGATGTCGATTCCAACGAAAAGCCCCGGTTCCACGATGGAACCGGGGCTTTTCGTTGCCGGTTTTTCCGGGTCTAGCGGAAAAAGCCTCTCCGATTCTGCCGCTGTTGCAGGAACGTCGGCAGTTCGTAGTCGCTGCGTTCGGGAATCTCCATCTCGCCCAGCAACTTCGCAATATCGTCCTCGGTTTCCTGCACCGGCGCCGGAAACTCTGCCGCTACCATCGTCATTCTCACCTCGTCATCCAGCCGGGCGTCCTTGTTGGTCCCGAAGATGATGTTGGCATTGGGGTCCGCCAACTCTTCCACCACCGCCGCCGCATCCTGCACTTCCTGTAACGACAGGTTGTTGCCCCCTGTCAGCACGAACAGGATCCGTCGCGCTCCTTCCAGGGACATATCGAGCATCGGGCTTTCCGTGCACTGTCGCGCCGCGTCCATGGCGCGCTCCGCTCCACGACCCCGGCCAATCGACAACCAGGCTTGGCCGGCTCCGGTCAAAATCGTCTTCACGTCGGCAAAGTCAACGTTGATCTCGCCCGGCACCGTCACCACCTCCGCGATGGCGCTGATCCCTTGGTGCAGCACCGAGTCCGCCAGCTTCAGCGCATCCTCCCAAGAATAGGAGTCCGCCTGTTCTTCGTTCAACGCCAGTAGTCTGTCGTTGGGAATCACGATCATCGTGTCCACGTGGTCCCGCAGCCTTTCCAGGCCTTCCTCAGCGTTTCGCCGCCGTGCCTGCGCTTCAAAGCCGAATGGACGGCTGACGACCGCTATCGTGAGCGTTCCGCTTTCCTTGGCGATTTGAGCCACAATCGGCGCCGCGCCGGTGCCCGTTCCGCCGCCCATGCCCACCGCCACGAAGACCATGTCGGCGCCGCGCACCGCCTGCTCAATATCCGCGCGAGACTCTTCGGCGGCCTGCCGACCCAGTTCCGGTTGCGCTCCCGCGCCCAGCCCGCGGGTCAGGTTCCGGCCAATCGCGATCCGGTAGTGAACGTCGCAGCGCGCCAGGTGCTGGGCGTCCGTATTCATGGCGTAATACTCCACCACCGGCAGCTTGTCTTTGTACATCCGGCTCACTGCGTTTGATCCTCCGCCGCCAACACCCACCACCTTGATGAGTGGAACGCCGCGGCCGATTTCGGGAATCATGCCGTCGCTCTCCTCAAAACCGCCAGCCGGTTCCCATGATGCGGAATTGTCGGGGAAAATCATGTCTTGGTTCCTCCTGATGCTGACGCGCTTGGGCGCCATGGTAAATTTAGTTATCCTTCCGATTTGGGATTCCGTGACTCGCCCGCCGCCGCTCGCGCAAACGGTCGCCGGAACAGCGACCCAGGCGACCAACCGCCCTTCTCTCCATCGTTCCTTGTCCGTACCCGTCCCCGGTCGGTTCCCCGCTCGGTCAAATTGCGATGCTTCACTGCCCATTGCAGCGACCCCAGAGCAGCGGCGTATTCCGGTTGCCGCAGGGATTCCGGCAGTCCTGCATACCAGATCGGGGCCGCCACCCGCACTTGTGTCCTGAGTCCACGCGATGTCATCTCGGCGAACCCCCTCATCCTGGCCCCTCCTCCCGTCAGCACAATCCCCCCGGGCAGATCAGTCAATTCAGCCTTGCACAGTTCCGCATGCACCAACTTCAACATCTGCAAACACCGCAGGTACAGCGGTTCGCAAAGCTCTCGCCGCTGCATCACCCGTTTCTGATGCATCTGTGTGGCTGGCAGCGCCACTTCGTCCGTCGGCGGCAGGTCATCGGGCAGCGCGTGGCCATGCTCAATTTTCAGTTCCTCGGCAACTTGATACGGGACCCGCAACGATACCGCCAGGTCCCGGGTCAACTGGTTGCTGCCCATCGCAATCACCGAAGAGTAGTAGGGAGTGCCGTCCCGGTACACTGCTACCTTGATCGTCCCTGCGCCAATGTCAACCACCGCTACGCCCATCTCCCGCTCGTCCGCTGTCAATACGCCCCCCGCAGACGCCAGCGGATGCACTATCAATCCCTCCACTTGCACCTTGCATGACTGCAAGGCCCTGACCGTGTTGCCCAACGGAACCGACGTTCCCCGTACCACGTGGGCTTCCAGGCGCAATTCGTTCGTGTGCAGCCCAGTGGGGTTTCGCACCCCTTCAATGCCGTCCAGTCGATAGCGCATGGGAATGATGTGCAGCGTTTGCTGGCTCTTGCTGTCGGCCTGTTCCCGCAACGTACCCGCCGCGCCGCTGATCAACGACCGCAGGTGCTGGTCGGTCACCGTCACTGGCTCCTCCCCGTTGCTTAATCCCTCCGAAGTGTTGAAACCCGTCAGGTGCTCGCCGTTGACCACGGCGTACATCCCTCCCACTGGATTGCGGCCCATGTACCTCAAACATTCATCAAGGCACTCGCGAATGCCCACCTGGACTTCGCTGAAGTCGTCAATGACCCCGTGCTGAACGCCCAACGACGGCGCCATCCCCATGCCCAGGGGCTTCAACTCGCCCTCCGGCCCCAGCCTTGCCACTACTGACACTATTTTGCTTGTTCCAATGTCGATGACGGCGTATATCGGTTCCCTGGCCATTATCGAGACTCCCCTCTCTTCACATTTTCCAGAGCGTGTCGTCTTTCCCGTTTTTCGTCATTCCCGTTTTTATTCGTCATTCCCGCGAAAGCGGGAATCCAGAATCCGCATTATGAGCGGCGTATTCGATCACAAAGACGTGTGGATTCCTGCGGAAGTCAGCAATGACGGAATAGTTTGACGCCACGCCCCTAGAATCATATCCGCTCTGCGACCCTCATTCGGGCGCTCCGGCTCCGGGGGTTCGCCGTCCGCTCATCCGCCGACGGGCGAACCGTTCGCCTCCGCACCGCCCGGAACCTGGGCTGCTGTTCACATACGCATACCGGAAGCTCCGGCGGGCAGATGCACGTTGCCGTCTCCCGGTCCATCCATTCCTTCACCAGCCGGTCCTCCAGGCTGTGGTAGCCGATGACCACCAGGCGTCCGCCCGTTTTCAACAGCTCACGCGCCGCCGCCAGCCCGGCTTCCACCTGTTCCAGCTCGCGGTTCACGGCAATGCGCAGCGCCTGGAAAGTCCGCGTCGCGGGATGCCGCCCGCCGCGCCGTCCTCCCACTGCCCCCGCAATCACATCCGCCAACTGCCCGGTGGTCAAAACGGGCCGGCTTCTCGCGATTGCCCGCGCAATGGCGCGGCTCCTCCGCTCTTCGCCGTACCGGAAAATTACGTCGGCCAACTCCCTTTCGCTCAATGAGTTGACCAGATCGGCCGCAGTTTCCCCAGTTTGGTCATACCTCATGTCCAGGGGCTCGTCCGTCTGGAAAGAAAAACCGTAGCCGGCCACGCTCACCTGGCGCGACGAAAATCCCAGATCCAGCAGAATCCCATCAACGGCAGCGATGCCGTGAGACTCGGCGATCCGCGCCATATTGGCGTAGTTGCCTTGCGTCAGTTTCGCGCGGCCTCCGAATGCGGCCAGCCGCCGCCGCGCCACCGCCAGCGATCGCGGATCTCGATCTATCCCCAGCGCTACGCCGTTCGGACCCGACTCCTCCAGTATCCGCTGCGTGTGGCCTCCCTCGCCCAGCGTACCGTCCACGTAAACGCCGCCCGCCGATACCCCCAGGAAATGCAGCGTTTCCTCAAGCAGTACCGGACGATGGATCGGTTCGCCGTCGCCGCGCTCTGCCGAGAGGAGTCTGAGATGCTTTGGCCACGACACTTGTGAGCCGGCCCCACGGAAAGCGGGCCTGGTCCACGTCGTCGTCGCTGCTGCCGTCACCATTTCACATCGACTCAATTATTGCAATTCAACACGCCCGGTCCGACCCAAGTCGCCGAAACCGCGTGTGATGCGAAATGTAGCAAAGCCGGATTGATCCGCGCCCATTGCGCCCAATGCGTAATTTGGTGATTTTTGAAAACTTCCCAAATTCGGGCAAATCCTGACTCAGACAATCCCACCACCGAAGAGTCGTCTTTTCGCCAGCCAACGCCGTGTGCTATACTGCGTTCCATATCGGGTAGGCCGGCGGATACCGCTCTGCCCGTCGCTTTTTGCCCAATCTCTCTCCCACAGGAGTGTATCGGCGGTGAAGGTCACCAGGGACAACGCAACCCCCATCGAGCTAACGTTGACGGTCGAACTCGAACCCGAGGATGAAAACCCTTTCCTCGAACGTTCCTACCGCCGCACCGTCTCCCGCATCAACATCCCTGGCTTCCGCCGCGGCAAGGCCCCTCGCCGTATCGTCGAAAGCATGATCGGGCGCACCGCCCTCTTGCAGGAAGCCCTCGACTTCATGGTGCCGGAAACCCTCGACAAGGTACTCACCGATGAGGAAGTCTCCGCCTTCGGCGAACCCAGCATCGAGGTAACCGAACTCGAACCCGTCTCATTCACCGCCACCATCCCACTTGAACCCACTATCGACCTCGGCGATTATCGTTCCCTCCGCGTCGAATCCGAACCCGTGGAAATCGGCGACGAGCAGGTCGATGATGTCATCACCCGCCTCCAGGAAGAGCAGGCCGTCTGGGAACCCGTCGAACGGCCCGCCCAGTACGGTGACCGCCTCAACCTCGACGTCAACGGCGAAATCGACGGCGAAACCGTGGTCGAAGACGAGGATATCGAATACATCCCTAACGAGGACAACGTCCTTCCCTTCCCCGGGTTCGCATCCAATCTCGTGGGCCTGTCTGAAGAGGAAGAGAGCGAGTTCACCGTAACCATCCCCGAAGACTACCCCCGCGAGCAATACGCCGGCCAGGACGTCCAGTTCAAGGTTTCCGTCCTTTCCGTCAAGGAAAAGAACCTGCCCGAATTGGACGACGATTTCGCCCAATCCCTGGGCCAGGATTTCGACGATGTTGACGCCCTGCGCGAGAGTGTCCGAGAGTCACTGACCAACCAGGCCGAAGCCGCCGCCCGCAACGAATTGGAGCAGAAGAGCCTCGACGCCCTCTGCGAAGCAGCCGTGGTTAACGCCTCCCCCATCCTCTACGAACGCGAACTCGAGGCCATGCAGGCCGACCGCGAGCGGATGCTCCGCCAGCAGGGACTGGATCTCCCCACCTACCTGCGCTTCATGGGCAAGTCCGCCGATGAATTCCTCGAAGAACTGCGCCCCAGCGCCGAACGGCGCCTAGTGGGTGGGCTGGTCCTCCGCAAACTCGCTGAGGTCGAGGAAATCGAGGTCACCGACGAGGATATCCAGTCCGAAACCGACCGCCTCATGGAAATGTCCACCACCGAGGAAGCTGAGCAGGAAAGCCTCGACAACCTGCGCGAGTTCCTCGGCTCCCAGTCCACCCGCGACAACATCCGCTCATCTCTCCATAGCCGCCGCGTCCTGGAGCGCCTCACCGACATCACCCAGGGCAAACTCGACCCGGCCGAACTCGAATCGGATGACGACGAATCTGGAGTTGAATCGGACGAAGAACCTGCAACCTCCGATGCTGAAGACGAAACCACGGCGCAATCCGAGTCCGAACCCACCTCTGAAACCGACGACGAAAACACCGCCTCCGCATGAAATTACTCCCTCTCCCTTGATGGGAGAGGGTTGGGGTGAGGGTGTACCTCGCCCGACCAGCAACTTCGCTACAGCCCCAGGAGCCCTTTCAAATGTTGCAACTCCCCGATCCCACGGCCCCCGGTTCCCCGAAACGTGTGCTGCCCACCAACGTCCTGCCGGGGATCATCCGCCCCACCACCGAGGGCGAGCGCGCCTTCAACCCCTACTCCCTGCTCCTCCAGGCCCGCATCATCTACCTGGGAACTCCGGTCGATGACGATGTATCCAACGCCGTGGTGTCCCAATTGCTCTACCTGGCGTGGGAAAACCCAGATGAGGACATCTTCCTTTACATAAACTCTCCAGGCGGTTCCGTGCTGGACGGCATGGCCATCTACGACACCATGCAACTCATCAAGCCCGACGTTGCCACCGTCTGCCTGGGCAAGGCCGCCAGCATGGGCGCCGTGCTGCTGTCCGGTGGCGCCAAGGGCAAACGCTACTGCACCCGCAATTCCACCGTCCTGATCCACCAGGTCATGGGCGGTATCCAGGGGTCCGCCTCCGACATCGAAATCACGGCTCAGGAAATCCTGCGCCTCCGCGAACGCCTGAACACCATCCTCTCCGAAAACTGCGATCAGCCCTTCGACAAAATATCCCGCGATTCCGACCGCGACTACTGGATGGACGCCGAAACTGCCGTTGACTACGGCATCGTCGATCACGTCCTCGACCAACTCCCCGACGTGTTCACTCGCGCCATCGCCTAGACCATAAACTCCCTCTCCCGCACCACAATCGTCATTCCTATATCCCAACCGTCATTCCCGCGAAAACGGGAATCCAGAAAATCCCCGCCAAAGTCACTTCCCTAGGATTCCTCGTAAATCATCAGGAGACCCCAATGGCCCTTCCTTTTGAAGATTCCCCGCTGCTCCAGCCCACCAACATCGTCCCTATGGTCATCGAGACCAGCCCCCGGGGCGAGCGCGCCTTCGACATCTACTCGCTGCTTTTGCGTGAGCGCATCATCTACCTGGGCACCCCAATCACCGACCAGGTTGCCAACGTCATCATCGCTCAGCTGCTCTATCTGGAGCGTGAAGACCGCGACCGTGACATCAGCCTCTACATCAACAGCCCCGGTGGATACATCGCGTCGGGCCTCGCTATCCTGGACACCATGCGCCTGATTAACTCCCAGGTTTCCACCATCTGCGTCGGTACCGCTGCCAGCATGGCCACTGTGCTCCTTGCCAACGGCGCCAAGGGCAAGCGTTACTGCTTGTCCAATTCCACCGTCCACATGCACCAGCCCAACGTGGGCAGCTTCCAGGGCCAGGCCGCCGACATCGAAATCCAGGCTAAGGAGATCGTCCGACTCAAGGAGCGCCTCTCCAAGATCCTGTCCGAAGCCACCGGCCAGTCCATCGAGAAAATATCCGACGACACCGACCGCGACTTCTTCCTCACCGCCGAGGAAGCCATTGAGTACGGCATCGTGGATGAAATACTCGGCGCACCAACGGAGGAAGAAGCCACCGCCGAAGCCGCCTGATTGTTCCCTTCCCACTCCCCCTACATACCAGGCAGCCCACCATGACCACCCGAAACCGCAGTGGCAACTCCAATCGTAATTCCCATCGCTGCGCATTTTGCGGCAGCCTCTTCCCCCAGGGTCGCCTCATGCGTCCGCCCGGCCAGAACCGCGGTGGCATCTGTTTCGACTGCATCCGTGAACTTGCCGCTTACGTAGCCGACCGCGGCGGCAAACCGCGGTCGGAAGAGAACGGCCGCCGCGCTCCGAAAAGCTCCGACCGCGTTGAACTGACGGAAAAAGCCCTCGCGGAATCCGCCAGTCCAACCCGCACCCTGGTGCCCCGCGAAATCTACGCCAGCCTCGACGCCTACGTTATCGGCCAGGAAAAGGCTAAAAAGACCCTCGCCGTTGCTGTCTATAACCACTTCAAGCGTATCCGCAGCGATGCCAATTCCTCCGACGTTGAGGTCCAGAAGTCCAACATCCTGCTGATCGGGCCAACCGGCTCCGGCAAAACCCTCCTCGCCGAAACCCTGGCGCGCACCCTCGAAGTTCCTTTCGCCATCTGCGACGCCACCTCCCTCACCGAATCGGGTTACGTCGGCGAGGACGTGGAGAACATTCTGCTCCGCCTTATCCAGGCCGCCGACTGGGACATACCCCGCGCCGAACAGGGCATCATCTATATTGACGAGCTGGACAAGATCGCCCGCAAAGAAGGCGTCAACCGCTCCATCACCCGTGATGTCGCCGGAGAGGGCGTCCAGCAGGAACTCCTGAAGATCATTGAGGGCTGCGTTGCCAACGTCCCGCCCCAGGGCGGACGCAAGCACCCCCACCAGGAGATGTTGCAGATCAATACCCGCAACATCCTTTTTATCTGCGGCGGCGCTTTTGACGGCCTGGAAGAGATGATTAACAAGCGTCTGTCCGTCGGCTCCTCCATGGGGTTTCTCGCCAGCAATCCCGACCGCGCCGACAAAACCACCGATATTTGCACTCCATTGGAGCAGGTAACCCCCGAAGACCTGCTCCAATTCGGATTTATCCCCGAGCTCGTCGGCCGCCTGCCCATCGTTTCCGCCCTCCAGCCGCTGGATCGAGAGGCCCTTGTCCGCGTCCTCATCGAACCCAAAAACGCCATCGTCAAGCAGTACCAGCGGTTGTTCGCTCTCGACGATGTCAAGCTGGAGTTCACCGACGACGCGCTGGCCGCCGCCGCTGACCGCGCTCTGGCCTACCAGACCGGAGCCCGCGTACTCCGCCACATCGTCGAGGACGCGCTGCTTGAGGTCATGTACGAACTCCCCTCCCTGGACGACATCGGACGCTGCGTCGTGCATGGCGACGCCATCAATGGCGATGCCTCTCCTCGCCTCTACCGCCGCAGCGGTGGCCGCTACCTGACCCTCAAATCAGCTCTGGCCCAATCAAACCGGTCAACCCGCAAAAAAACCGCCTGACTGTCTTCCCGTCAATCCCGCGAAAGCGGGAATCCAGCGTCCCTGAAAATCGCCGCCTCAATCTCCGCCGTCAGGGAAAACCCCGCAGCGTGCGTGCCGGCCAAGGGATTCCCGTTTGCGTCCAGCGCCTCTCCAGGCCTCACCTTTACCCGCCCTTCGGCGACGGCTCGGAGTGTAGCCAGCAGCAGGTACGGTTCCCGCCGGTATCCCTCGGCGCGAATCAGCTGGAATAACCCGTTTTCCTCGCCCTCTTCGGATTTCACCTGCTCGATGCTTCGGCCTTCCAGCTTCCGACGCTCCTTGTCAAATGTGCCGCCCACAATCGGCAGCTCGCAATGCGACAGCACCGGCCCTCGGTCAACCTCCTCCGTCGCCAGGTGAATCATCGCCCCGGTCCGTGTCGCTCCCGATGCGATCAACTCCCAGATCACCGATTGCCAGGTTCCCGTCGGCCCGTCCGGCAGCGCCCCGTGCAGGTTCAAAAGCGGATACTTGCGGCACATCTCACCGCTGCAAATCAGCATATACCCGGCCAACGCGCAAACGTCCGGCTCAAACGGTTCCAGCAACTCCATCACCGCCCGGTCAAACCCCTCACGGTGCCGAGACATGGGACCGCCGCCATGCTCCTGCCGGAACCGCGCCGACGAAAGCGTCACCAGCGGAAGCCCGTATGAGCGCACGATCTGAAAGAAAGCGTCTGATCCTTCCGCCTCGCCACGCTCACGATTGCTGAACACAAACTCGATCCGAGCGTTCAGCCGGCCTTGCAGAATCGCATCCGCAACGAACTGCAACAACCCTCGCGATCCTTCGCCTCTACCTGTCGAAAACCAACCAATCCTCAGCATATCCTAAACAAACATCCCGTTTATCCCGGTAAATCAGACCCAAAACCCTAGAACGGAGCGTCGTCATCTTCAAACAGCGATGGATCGTCCGGCTCCAGCGGTGGCGGCAAATCCCATTCATCATCGTCGCCATCGTCCGACGCTTCTCCAGCTGGCGGAGCCGCTACTCCCCGGCTATCTCCAATCTGCGTAATCCGCAGTTCCGCCTCGGTCAACAACTGCTGGCAACGATTGGCCAGTTCCATCCCCTGGCGATACAACAATTCCGCGTCGGTCAATGCCAGCTCGCCCTGCTCCAGCCGGCCCACCGTTTCTTCCAGCCGCCGGTAAGCATCCTCAAAGGACAACCCCGCCAGCTCTTCACGCCAACTCTCATTGGGTTCGGTCATACGCTACTTCCGACGACGTCATTCATGCTATTGGCCTAGAGCTCCGGCCCAGCCCCTGCGTGCGGTGGATACTCTGACCAGTCGCTCATTGGGTGCGTCCACCCCAAGCATCATCACTTGCAGGGTGGTGGCTCCGATGCACTGTCCGCTGTCATCCGGCCAAAAGGCAACCGGACAAACGCCCCTCACTGAAACGTCATCGTCTATCACTATATCCAATACGGCCTGCCCCCGCCGACACTCTACTTCTCCTCCGTCAGCCGTAACGTAAATTACGGGAGGCTCTTCACTGGGGCGTACATGCAGCTGCTCCAGCAGTGCGGCCGGGAACGCCGAATCCGTCGCTCCGGTATCCACCAGAGCTTCCGTTTCGTACATGTCTCCGCCATTCAGGTTGCCGATACTAACTTTGGCGTAAAACGTTCCCATTTCTACACTCTCTGCATTCTGCTGCGCCGTTCGAGCCGGCATTCTGACAGAGTGAAACCCAGCCCGCAACTCAAATCAACGGCCGCATCGCCGGCTGTGCTTCCGCAGTACCGCCGCGACGCCGGCGTGTCGAGCGTGGCGACGGCTTGGCGATGTCGTTCCCGTTGCTGTCATTCCCGTTATCGTTGGCCTCGGTTGTCTTGGCCGCCTCACTTTGCGCCGCCGGGCCAGCAGGAGTGTTCCCCGCAACCGCCTGCATGCTGCCGCCGCTCAGCGTTATATCCAGCAGGTCACCATCCTGCGCCTGCCCCGGAGCCGTCAGCGCGCCCGGCTGCGCCGCCAGGCTCACCACCGCGTATCCCCTCCGCAACGTCGCCGCCGGGTCCAGCGCAGACAGCTTGGCTTGCTGCGCCTCCAGGTCGCGTTGCAGTCGTTCCTTGCGTCGCGTCATCGCCGCCGTCGCGCGCTCCGTCAGCCCGTCGATCTGACGCATCAACACGGCCATGTCCGGCCCGCGCCGTTGCAGACGCTGCCGCTGCAATTCCACATCGTTCCGGCGTCGGTCGATGTGTCCCAGCATGACGGACGTGAGTTGTTGGCCCGCTGCGAAAACGTTGGCGAGCAACTGCCGTCGCTCCGGCGTCGTCAACTCCGCCGCCGCCGATGGTGTGGGCGCGCGCTGGTCGGCTACGTCGTCCGCTATCGTGTGGTCGGTCTCGTGACCAACGCCGGACACCACCGGGATGCCGCTCCCGAAAATGGCCCGCGCCACATCCTCCGAGTTGAAACACCACAGGTCTTCCAGCGAACCGCCACCCCGCGCCACGATAATTACGTCCGCTAACCCCTCGTCGTTCAATTGCCTGATCGCCTCGGCAATCTGTCCGCCGGCCGTATCTCCCTGCACTGCCGTTGGCGACAGGCGCAGTTCCGCCAGCGGATACCGGCGTCGCGCCACGTTCTGAATATCCTGCCACACTGCCCCGTTCGGCGAAGTCACCACGCCGATCACCTTGGGAAACATGGGCAGCGGACGCTTCCGTGACGCCTCAAACAGTCCTTCCCCTGCCAACTGTTGCCTGAGCCTGGCCAGTTCCAGCGCCATCGCGCCCTCGCCCACCGGCAACACAGCCGCCACCTGCATGTTGGCTTCCCCGTATGGCGCGTAGAACGTGAAATTCCCGCCGGCCAGAACCTCGTGACCTTCTTCCAGGTACTCCTGGCCCGACCGCCCCCGGAACATCACGCACCGGATCGTGCTCCCGTCCTCCCGTAGGCTGAAGTACGAATGACCCGACGCCACCGTCCGCAGGTTCGCCACCTCGCCCTGTACCGTAAGCCGGGACAGCAGCCCGTCAGACTCAAGCTTATCCTTCAGGTAGGTGGCTACCTCCCCCACGGAATAAACTACCGGCGACAGCATCCTGAAAGTCCGGGAATCCCGCAAATCCTGATTCTGACAGCCCCTTAAGAAACCCGTTCCGAATACGTCCCGTTCCGCGTGTCCACCTTCACCACCGTCCCCGGCGTTATGAACATGGGCACCGTGATCTGCAACCCGGTCTCCAGCGTCGCCGGCTTGTTGCCGCCCTGCGCCGTGTTGCCCTTGAAGGCCGGCGGCGTGTCCACCACTTCCAGCTCTACGTGAATCGGCAGGTTCACGTTGATCGGCGACCCCTTGTAGAACACCACCTCAACCATCATGTTCTCTTTCAGGTAGTCCAGCGTGTCCCCCAGTTGTTCGCTCGTCAGCTCGTGCTGGTCGAAGGTTTCCTGGTCCATGAAGTAGTAATGCGACCCGTCGGTGTACAGGTATTGCGTATCCCGGTTGTCCACCTCGGCCAGGCTGAACCCCGTATCGTACCGCTGGAACGTCCGCTCCACCACCGACCCGCTGATCAGGTTCCGCATCTTGATCCGTGTTACCGGCGCCCGCTGCTGCATCTTGTGCCGTTCGTAGTCCATCACTTGCCAGGGTTGGTTCTCCAGCTCAATCACCATGCCCTTGTTCAGATCGCCAAAGTTGATGCTCATTCTCGGTGTCCCTCTACCGTAATTCCCGCGATTCTATATCCTGTCATTCCCGCGAAAGCGGGAATCCCGAATCTCTGGCAGCGCCGGACGTTGCATCAGCAGCGCAAGGTACGGATCCAAGGTACGGATCGGATCCTGCGCCTACCCAGCCGATTCGTCATCAATGATGCCGGCCAGCGCTTCCAATGCAGCAGTATAGCCCCTCCATCCCAGCCCGGCAATTTGGCCCCGGGCCGTGTCCGCCAGCACCGAGTGTCTCCGCCACTCTTCCCGCGCGTGAATGTTGCTCAGATGCACTTCCACCACCGGAACGCCCATATCCGTCAGCGCGTCCTTCAACGCCAACCCATAGTGCGTCAACGCTCCCGCATTGATCACCACTCCGTCAATCCGCCCCGCGCAGTCTTGCAGACGGTCAATAAGCGCCCCCTCGTGGTTGGACTGGAAACACTCTACTTCCACGCCCAGCAGCGCCGCCCGCTCTCCAATGCGCCGGTCAATCTCGTCCAGGGTCAGCGTCCCATAGTGGTGGCGATCCCGCCGCCCCAGCGCGTTCAGATTAGGCCCGTGCAACACCAGTATCGTCGTCATACAACTGCCAATTCAACTACTTCCCAAATCTAATCCGTCATTCCTACCCACCACCGTCATTCCGGCGAAAGCCGGAATCCAGGAACCCCAGAACAACTAATCCCGTTCATCCCCTTCATCCATGTAAATTACGTCCTATTCAGAGTCTTTCGAGAGACCCCTATCCCCTGCCATCGGGTGAAAACTCAAGTACGCCCGCCGCGCCTCTTGCTTGGTGATGTGCGTGTACACCTGCGTCGTCGCTACGCTGCTATGCCCCAGCAGGTCCTGGATAACCCGCAGGTCCGCGTCTCCCTCCAGCATGTGGCTCGCAAAACTGTGCCGCAGCGTATGCGGATGTATTCCTTCTTTCAGCCCCGCCCGCGCCGCGTAGTTGCTCACTATCTTCTCGATGCTGCGACGTGACAACCGCCCGCCGTATCGGTTCACAAACAGCGGTTCATCATCAGTGGCTTCAGGAGCAAAATGCGGCCGCCCATCCCTCAGGTAGTTATCCAATGCCGCCTCCGCCGGTTCGCCGTATAGAGTCCAGCGTTCCTTGTTCCCCTTGCCGCGCACCAGTATCTCCTGCCGCTCCCGGTACACGTCGCCGAGGTTCATCCCCTCAATCTCCGCCAGTCGCACGCCGGAAGCGTACAGCACTTCCAGTATCGCCCGGTCCCGCAGACCCGTCGGCGTATCATCATCGGGCGCGTCCAGCAGCCGCACAGCCTCCTTCTTCCCCAGGAAGCTCGGCAGCGGCTTCTCAACCTTCACCGGAAACGACCGCGCCGACGGCACCGGCGTGGACTTGAACCATCCCTCCTGCACCAGAAAGTTGTAGAACGTCCGCAGCGCCGTGAGCTTCCGCACGATACTCACCCGCGCGTACCCCCGCGGCTTGTCGCCGTCCGTCCGCCCCTCCGTCGCCAAGTAGGCCACGTAGCCCCGCAGCATCTGCCGGGTCATGTCCGACAGGTTCAGCCCTTTGCTCCGGCAGTACCCCAAAAAGGTGTGCAGGTCATCCAGGTAGATCCGCCGCGTGTTGTCGGACAGCGACCGCTGCCCCGTCAGGTAACGTCCATAGCGTTCCAGCAGATCCGCAGTCGCCGGCCCGCATCCACGCTCCGGCCCAACCCTTTCCACTGCCAATGTCTCGTCGGTAAGCGTTGCCATACCGACATTGTATCCAGTCAGCTATGCCGACGCAGGAATCCGCAACAGCCAATATCAGCCAATTCCGGTACGGCAAAACTTTGAATTGTTGCACTTCAGGTCATAGATCGGGACGTAGGGGCAGGTTTCAAACCTGCCCCTACCGGCTTCGGCAAATCCAGATTCCAATAATCCCCGGCGCTCTACCCGCCAACGCCTGCCAGCTCCGCCTCAGGCTTACTCTGCGTCCCATCCGCCTCAGCCCCCGGCGGGTCGCCCTTCCACTTGCACACCGAGCACGCCGCCTTCCCTCGCGCCCTCGATACCAGCATCCCGCTGCATTCCGGACACGGCATCGGCAACGGCTCCGTGTTCACCAGGAATTCGCACTTCGGGTAGTTGGCGCAACCCCAGAAGGGCCGCCCCGATTTGCGGGCGCGTCGCTCCACCAGGTCGCCGCCGCACTTCGGACACGGCACCTCGCTCTTCTTGACAATGTTCCGCCGGTTGTCGCACGGATTGTCCTCGGCGTTGTAGCCGGTGCAGGCCAAAAACCGACCGTAGCGGCCCGTCTTGATCACCATGGGACGCTCGCACCTTTCGCACACCTCGTCCGTTTCCTCGTCCGCTGGCCGTTCCCCGTTATTCCGCATATTCCGGATGTTCTGACATTCGGGATAGCCGGTGCAGGCCAGAAAGCGGCCAAACCGGCCCATCTTCATCGTCATCAGTTTCCCGCACTTCTCGCATACTGGGGAAAATTCCTTCTCAGCCGCGTTCACCGCTTGATGGAATGGCCCGTAGAACTCCTGTAGCATGGGCACCCAGTCCAGATCGCCCTGCGCCACACTGTCCAGGTCTTCTTCCATCCGTGCCGTGAAGTTCAGGTCCATGACGTCGGAAAAGTGCGCGGTCAGCAGATCGGTAACCGTGCAGCCTAATTCCGTCGGCAGCAAACGCCGCTGCTCTCGCTCCACGTACTCCCGCTCCACCAGCGTCGCGATGGTCGGCGCGTAGGTGCTGGGACGCCCGATGCCCTTGTCCTCCATCTCCTTGATGAGCGTGGCCTCGGTGAACCTCGGCGGTGGTTGCGTAAAGTGCTGGTTGGCCTTCAACTCCTGGTTCACCAGGCCGTCGCCCGCCGCCAACTCCGGCAGCGCGCCCTCCTCGCCGCCGCCCGAATCGTCCCGTCCCTCCAGGTACACCGCCCGGAATCCGGCGAACTTCAAAACCGACCCCGTCGCCCGGAACCGGAACACGCTGTCCGACGGCGCGGCGCACGTCGCGTCGATCTCTACCGTGGTGGCCTCAAGCAGCGCGTCCGCCATCTGGCTCGCCACCATCCGCTCCCAGATCAGGGTGTACAGCCGCAGCTGGTCCCGGTCCAGGTACGCCGCCATCGCCTGCGGAGTACGCTTCGTGGATGTCGGACGTATCGCCTCGTGCGCCTCCTGGGCGTTCTTGCTCCGTGTCCGGTAGCTGCGCGGCTTGTCCGGCGCGTACTCCTTCCCGAACCGCTCCCGGATGTACTCCCGGGTCTCCCGAACTGCGGTATCGGCCACGTTCACGCTGTCCGTCCGCATGTACGTGATCAGCCCCACCGACCCTTCGTTGCCGATGTTCAGGCCCTCGTACAACTGTTGCGCCAGCGCCATCGTCCGTTGCGCCGTGAAACGTAACTTGCGTCCCGCTTCCTGTTGCAGCGTGCTGGTGATGAATGGAGGTGCCGGCCGTTGCCGCCGCGGCTTCTTCTCCACGCCGTCCACCGAGTACGACGCTGATTTCAGTTCCGATTCCAGGCTCCGCGCCGACTCCTCGTTGGGAATCGACATCTTGCGCCGCGCGCCCTTCCGCGAGTGCAGCGTTGCCGTGAACGTGTTGGGATTCGCCGGCGGATCCGTGTCCTTGAACAGTTCCGCCTCCAGCGACCACCATTCCTCCGGTTTGAACGCCGCGATCTCCCGCTCCCGTTCCACGATCATCCGCAGCGCCACCGACTGCACTCGCCCGGCCGACAGCCCCAGCTGCACCTTCAGCCACAGCAGCGGGCTGATCTCGTATCCCACCAGCCGGTCCAGTATCCGCCGGGCCTGCTGCGCGTTCACCAACTCCATGTCGATCTCGCGGGGATGTTCAAACGCTTCTTCCACCGCCTGCTTGGTGATCTCGTGAAACACTACCCGCTTGGGCGGCTTTGCGTTCTTGTCCCAGCCCGCCGCCGCTTGCAGGTGCCAGGAAATCGCCTCGCCCTCCCGGTCCGGGTCCGTCGCCAGGAATATGTCCGATGCTTTGGCTCCGGCCTCCTTCAGGCCCTTCACCAGGTCCCGCTTGTCCTTCATTGTCAGGTACTTCGGCGCGAATTCTTCCTCGGTATTCACGCCCAGCGTCGATTTCGGGAGGTCCCGCACGTGCCCCATCGACGCCGCCACTACGTACCTGTTCCCTAGAATCTGTCCCACCGTCCGCGCCTTAGCCGGCGATTCCACGATCACCAGCCGCTTTCCCGCGGCCGACGGCACGCCGGAACGACTTCGCGTCGCGGCGGACTTGGCCTTGCTCCCGGAACGGGCCGCGCTCTTGGCGCCTTTGGCTCTCGCGGTCGCCTTTCCATTCGTCTTTCTGCTTGCTCCGGTCTTGGGCGGCATCGTATGAAATTTTCTCCAGTTCGTTTCGTATCTCTGTTAGGACGTGTTGACTTTTACCTCATCCCCGCACTCTACCTCATCATCCCTACGCCCAAACCCGTCATTCCTGCGGAAGCAGGAATCCAGAAAATCCCTATCAGCACATCCTGAATATCCTGTTCATCGATGTAAAAACAAACGATGACGGAACGTTACCTATGGCAGCCGGTAGTGCATCATACCAGCCTGCACAACCAGCCCCTTGATTTCCAGCATGGTCAATAGGCCACTCACCTCAGTGATTGGCCGACCCGCTAACCGGGCCAGATCGTCTATGTGCGTGGCCTCGTGCGTAATGTGCCGTAGCAGATCCGCCTCATCGGGATCATCCGGCGCATCGTCCTGTGCAATCCTGGACTGCTGCCCGTCCGAATCATCAATCGCCATCGCCATCTGGCGCACAGCAGCGTCCAACCCAATCTCCACCAATATATCATTAACCTCGCAAACCAGCTTCGCCCCTTCTCGGATCAGCCGGTTCGTCAATTTGCTGGCGTCCGAGTACACGCTGCCCGGCACGCAGAATATCTCCCGGTTCTGCTCCAGCGCGTGATACACCGTCCAGCGCGTCCCGCTCGTTTCGCTCGCTTCGGTAATCAGCGTTCCCAGCGTCATCCCGCTGATGATCCGGTTGCGCCGTGGAAAATTGGACGCCTCCGGTCGCGCTCCCAGCGGAAACTCGCTCACCAGCGCCCCGCCTTCGTTGACGATCCGTTCCGCTAGGCGCTGGTTTTCCCTGGGGTACACCATGTCCAACCCATTCCCCAGCGCCACTATCGTCCTGCCGCCGGCGTCCACCGTCGCTTGGTGCGCCCGCGCGTCGATACCCAGCGCCAGCCCGCTGACCACAACCACGCCCCGCGCCGCCAGCTCAGCGCACAACTCGGCAGTAATCCGGTATCCGTAGTCCGTCGGCCTGCGCGTGCCTACCACTGCTACCGAGGTCTCGTCGTTAGGATGCAGAGTGCCTCGGCAGTACAACACTGGAGGAGCATCGGCAATCTCCTTCAAACGACGCGGGTATTCTTCGTCGTGCCACGTCAACGCCGCAACTCCCGAACGGTACAACTTCTCCAGCTCTCCATCCGGGCTCACCTTCTCGCGTCCTTCCACGATGGCTTTCACCACGCCGCCGCCAATTCCCGCCGCCCTCAACTCCCCCCGCCGCGCCTTCCACGCCGACTCCAGATCTCCGTCGAAATGCGATTCCAGCAGCCTGAATCGCGCCGCGCCCAGACCTGGAGTCTGGCTCAACGCAATCCAGTATCCCAACGCATCGGTAGCCTTCGCAATCACGGCGGCGATTCTATCACAGCCCAAATTCTCCTGACAGCGGCCAGCCGTCACCAAACTAATCCCGTGCTGCCTTGGCGCTTTAATCCACCCCGCACGTCCTTCGACAGGCTCAGGACGAACTGACCGCCCGAAATCATCCTGTTCATCCCTATAAATCGTCCCCTCACTCGTGAAAGTGAGTACCCGCGAGGCGGCCACGTCCATGCAACTAGGTTGAACGCAGCCCCCGCGTACCCTAAAATACCTTTACAACTCGCGGCGACTTCCCGATCACCCCGCACCAACCCCCGCCGCCCAATGCCCGGAGGCGCTCAATATGCCGATTACCACTTTTGACAGCCTTTACGCCGGCCATGTTGACATGGACAACGTCGGCTACGGCGGTACTGCCGTCAACGACCGCACTTTCTCCGACGAATATCTGGCCACCGCCTTCGACAAGGGCGTCGCCATCGCCCAGACCCTCGACAAAAACGGCTACGACACCTTCTGGATGGCCGAGCACCACTTCCAGCCCGAGGGCTACGAGTGCATCCCGAACCTGCTGATGTTCATCGTACACTTGGCCCATGTCACCGAGCGCCTCAAGTTCGGCTGCGGTTTTAACATCGCCCCCATGTGGCACCCCCTCCGCCTGGCCGAGGACTTCGCCATGGCCGACTGGCTTACCAACGGGCGCGTAACCTTCGGCGTCGGGCGCGGCTACCACACCCGCGAGGTCGAGGTTTTCGGCTCCCCCCTGATGGACCAGCCCGCCAACCGCGAACTCTTTGAGGAGCAGGTTGAAGTCCTCTTCAAGGCGTTCCACGAGCGTTCCTTCGCCCACCACGGCAAGCACTACGACTTCCCGCCCCAGGTGCCTTATCGCGGCTACAACCTTGAAGAACTCACCCTCGTTCCCCGCCCCAAGAACCTGCCGGTTGAATGCTGGCAGCCCATCCAGGGCGGCACCGGCCGCGCCCTCGAATTCATGGCCCAAATGGGCATCAAGGGCGTCATCGGCGGGGGCTCCTCCGAGGGCGGCGCAATGGACGGCATCATGCACGCCTACCGCGACGCCTTGCAGCGCCACGGCAAGCCCGACGCCCAGCTCGGCGAGGACCTGGCCGTCGGTTTCCACTTCCAAATCGCCCCCACTGTGGAGGAAGCTGCCCGCGTCGGCGCTCGTTACTACGAGGAAAACCTCAAGATGTTCGGTCCCCTCCGCCTCACCCGCGGCCTCACCGAACAGCAGATCCGCGACATCAGCAACCCCGAAATCGCCCCCAACGCCGGCCTGCCCACCATTGAGGACGCCATCGAAAACGGCAGCGTCCTCGCCGGCCCGCCCGAGCGCATCATCGAGCAGCTCAAGAGCGTCGAAGAACGCTACCCCGGACTCAAGCGCGTCCAGGTCGGCCAGCCCGTCGGCACCCCCCAGGCCATGATCTTGGAGCAGCTTCAGCAGTTCGCCGAAGAGGTCATGCCCGCCTTCAAAGACACCAAGATCGAGGTCTCGGTTCCCGCCGACAACTGATCCACCATAGCAAAAACCCCCTCTCCCCTTGTGGGAGAGGGTCGGGGTGAGGGGTATCTTCTCCCACGTAGGGGCGAATAATCATTCGCCCCTTTTGATACACACCGGCGCAGGCATCACCGGCCTGCGCTCTCGCGGAATCAGCCTCCACTGGGCGGCGGAAGTGGCCCGTGTCCTCGTCCGTTGCCGTTCCCGTTACCGCCGTACGGATCGTAATCCGTGTCGCTGAACACCCGTATCTCCGTACCCTGGAACACGTGGTACATGTGCGCGTCCCGTTCCGTGCCCACGGTGTTCAGCATATCGGCGTCTATGTCCGAAATGATCTCCTCAATCTGCTCCGCCGTAACCCGCTGCTCAACCGCGATGGCGATGTGAGCGATGCCGGGCATGAAATGCGTGTCAATCCGGCCCACCGGCGTTTCCCCATCCAGGATTAAGTACGCCTCGGAACTGGCGGTGCGAACTTCCCGTTCGTAGTCGAAAGGCATCAGCTCTTCACTCACTCGCGGACTTGTCCGCTCCCCCGCACGATCCACTTGTACGTCGTCAGCTCTCGCAACCCCAGCGGTCCGCGTGCGTGGAACTTCTGCGTGCTGATCCCAACTTCCGCGCCCAGCCCGAACTGCGCCCCGTCTGTGAACCGTGTGCTCGTGTTGTGGTACACCGCCGCTGCGTCCACCTCGTTCAGGAACCTGACCGCCGCATCGGCGTCGTCCGTCACGATGGCCTCCGAATGACCCGAGCCGTGGGTCTCGATGTGATCCAGCGCGTCGTCCAGGCTGTCCACCACCTTTACCGACGCGATCAACGCCAGAAACTCCTGCCCGAAATCCTCCGGCGCCGCCGCCACCACCTTCAGCCCGTTGTCCGGCCCCAGGATGCTCAACGCCCGGTGGTCGCAGCGCATCTCAACGCCGGCCCCATTCAACTGGGCCGCGATTTCCGGCAGGCAACGGGCTGCCGCTTCTGAGTGTACCAACACCGTATCCAGCGCGTTGCACACCGTGGGTCGCTGCACCTTGGCGTTGAACACGATGTTGGCCGCCATCTCGGTATCGGCATCCCGGTCAACGTAGGTGTGGCAAACTCCCACGCCGCCGGTAACCACTGGCATCGTCGCGTTTTCCGCCACGAAGTTGATCAACCCCGTGCCGCCCCTGGGCACCAGCAGGCTGATGTACTCCTTCATCCTCAGCATCACGTCCACTAGCGCCCGGTCGGTGTCATCCACGAACTGCACGGCATCGGTGGGCAGCCCGGCCTCCCCGATGGCCCGGTGAATCAGTGACACCAGCGCCGTATTGGACCGCAGCGTCTCCTTGCCGCCCCGCAGGATGCAGGCGTTGCCCGATTTCAGCGCCAGCGAAACAATGTCCGTGGTCACGTTCGGCCGGCTCTCGTAGATGCTCGCCAGCACCCCCAGCGGCACCCGCCGTTTCTCAACCTCCAGCCCGTTGGCCAACGTGAAGGACTCCATCAGCTCGCCCACCGGGTCCGGCAACGCGGCGACCCCGCGCACGTCCGCCGCCATCCCGTTCAGCCGGTCCGATGTCAGTAGCAGTCGGTCCAGGAAGGCGTCGTCAATGCCAGCGTCCTTCGCGTCCCGGTAGTCCGCCTCGTTGGCCTCCAACACCGGCCCCTGCTCCGATTCCAACGCCAGCGCGATGTTCTCCAGCGCGTGATTCCGTGTCTCGGAAGCCATCCGCGCCAACGTCGCCGACGCCGCTTGCGCCGCCTTCCCTTGTTGATGCAATCGCTCAGCTCCGTTCATGCCACCATCCTCTCAAAAAACCTAGTGCCGTCAATCCTGTTCATCCAGGAAACCAATACCCTATTACGCCGGCCTCGCCAGCCATTCCCAGCATTCCGACGTCAGTTGCAGGTGCGCCGGCAGTTGCTGGTTGAGCAGCGACAACACACTGCCGGCGCGCCGGCAAGCCAGCTGAAACCTAGGCTCTGGGTGGTTAGGTTTGTGCTGGAAGTTGTGCAGCCTGGCTGGCCCCGGCCAATCCATATAAGCGTCCGGTAGCCTGCGCTTTGCATAATCGCTCATATCGGAAGATCGACCGGTCAACGCCACTCCGTTCAGCAGTGCGAGGGCCGAGACCATGTCAATGGTAGCGTCCCACACTAACGACGCGATTTGTGCCAGCTCCCCCCGGCGTTCCGTGTAAGATTGCGACTCGGTAAGGTCAAAGCGTCGTCGGGCTCGTGTTAACCGGGACTCGGCGTAGCCGGCGTAATCGGCGGCGGTCAGGTCAAGCATATTCCAGGTCCAGAGCGCAGATTAGAATTTCAGCGACGTCAAAACTCAACTGCCAGTCATCGGGGTGGTAGCGTCCCTCGCGTTGGAAGTCCTCTTCCAGAATCATCACGCCCCAGTAGGCGCCTTCTATTCCAGAGTTACTTTTCTCCTTCGCCATCCGTTGCGCCGCTTCCCAGGGGTCGCTGTCCGGGTCAATTTCCCTGATGCGATGGTCAATGGCGTCCAGGAGTAAGCGGGGCGCGTTATCCTGTCCGTTGAGGTGGGCCTTCTTGGCCACTTCCAGCAAGGTTATGGCGTAAGGAACGTCGGTCAACTTGCCAGCGTGCAGCAACTCCAACCGTTCCCGCAATTTTTCGTTGAAATTCATAATCCCGCTCATCCTATCTATCCATGTAAAACCCAACCTCACAGCAACACCAGGTTGTTTCTATGTACCACTTCTTGCCCGTAGTGGTAACCCAACGTATCCACAATCCGGTCCGACCGCATCCCCTGGATTCTCGCCACGTCGCCCGCCGGATAATTCGCCATCCCGCACGCCACGTGGTTCCCGTCCGGATCCGAGATGTAGATGATGTCCCCCCGCTCGAAGCCTCCCACCACGCGCCGCACTCCGGCCGGCAGCAGGCTCACGCTGTTCCTGCGCAACGCCGACACCGCTCCTTGATCCACTACGACTTCACCCCAGCCGCTATCCCCCAGGCAGCTCAGCATCCATCGCTTCCGCGCCTCCAGCTTGCTGCTCGCCGGTCGGAAATACGTCCCCACCGGCTCGCCACGCGCCACCTTCACCACCACATCGGGATCCCTGCCCCGACAGATGCTCATGGCGATTCCCGACGTGGTAACCAGTCTGGCCGCGTCGAGCTTGGTCGGCATCCCGCCCCGCGCCCAGGCGTTGCGATGTTCCCCCGCCATGGCGATTACCCGGTCATCTACAAAATCCACCGTATCAATCCGCGTGGCCGTCGGGTCCGATTTGGGATCCGATGTGTACAACCCGTCCACGTCCGACAGAATCACCAGCAAATCCGCGTCAATCAGCGTCGCAATCAGCGATGACAGGCGGTCGTTGTCGCCGAACACTTCGCCTATCTCGTCGGCGGCCACCACGTCGTTTTCGTTCACGATGGGCAGGACGCCCAGGTCCAGCAACGACAACAGCGTGTTCCGGATGTTCAGGTACGATTGCCGCTGCGCCATGTCCTTGATGGTCAGAAGCACCTGGGACACCACGATGCCCCGCTGCTCAAACAGGCCGGCATACGCGCTCATCAGCCGGCTCTGCCCCAACGCCGCCAGTACCTGCCGCGTGGGGATGTCTGGAATCGCCGGCACCGCGATCCGCTCCGCCAGCGCCTGCCGTCCCGCCGCGATTGCGCCCGACGTCACCAGCAGCGTCTGCGTCCCGTCCACCGCCGCCAAAAGCGACATCTGGTCCGCCAGGCTGGCCATCACATCCGTATCCACACCGCCGTCCGTCCTGCCGCCGGCCAGCACGTTGGTGCCCGCCTTCACCACAATGCGACGGTAACCCGCTTGCCCGCGCGACGCCGAAGCATAACCGGGATTGTTCCGCACTGTGGACATGACGCCAATCAACACTCCAACTATGTGAATTGTATCACGCACCACCGTCGATTCTGTTGAATCCCAACCCGCCCGGCACGTACAATATCCCCACGGGGCTGCCCATCGGTCAGTCCCGCGTCGCCGTGTTTAACCCCGCCCGCTCAAAATCTGACTATTCGGAACCAACATGCCTCTAACTGGACTCCTCTCCCTACTCGGCGCTCAACCCTGGCTCCAACGCCACCTGCGCAACCTGGACGCGCCCAGCGCTCAGTCCACCCTCACCATCCATCCCGACCATCAGCCGCTATACCTCGCCTCCCTCTGGCAACTCCAGCAGCGCCCGGTCGTCGTCATCGCCCCCCGGCTGGACGACGCTCGCCGCCTCCACGACCAGCTCCTCGCCTACCTCGGCGACGATGCCCCCGTGTTCCTGCTGCCCGAGTCCGAGGTCTTGCCCTTCGAGCGTCTCTCCGTGGACGCTCGCACCGGAAACCAGCGGCTCACCGCCCTCGCGTCCCTGGCCGCCAACCAAGATGATCCCGATGGCGCAACCCCGCCCATAGTTGTGGCCTCGGTTTCGTCCGCTTTGCGCCTCACCATTCCTCCCGACCTGGCTCTGGGACGCCATCCGTCATTCGAGAACGCCGGCCCCTTGGCCAAAGATCACCGCATCCGCTCCCTCGACGACACCCTGGCCGCCTGGGTCCAACTCGGCTACCGCCGAGAACCCCAGGTCGAAACCCCCGGCTCATTCAGCCTCCGCGGCGGCATCCTCGACGTTTTTCCCCCCAACGCCGACCTGCCCTACCGTATCGAGCTCTGGGACGACGAGATCGACACCATCCGCCGGTTCGACCCCGAAACCCAACGCTCCATCGCCGACGCCGAAACCCTCAACGTCATCGCCGCTGCTGAGCAACTCACCGACCTCTGCGACCCGGCGATGTTCGACCAACGCCGCAGCCGCATCGACCTCTCACCATGCTCCGGCCCGTCCGTCGCGCGATTTCAGGAAGAGCTGTCCAACCTGCTCATCGACCCCAACCCCGAGGTGCTGTCCTTCTACAACGGTCTGCTCAATTCCCACACCCTGGCCGATTACATCCCCAACAACGCCATCCTGGTACTGGACCGCCCGGCTCGTCTCGCCGGCGAAGCCGAGGAACAGGATGCCAGGTACGAGCAGCAGCGCGCCGCCCGCCAGGCCCGCGGTGAACTGCCCTACGGCTTTCCTTCGCCCACCGCCGATTGGGAAACCGTCCGCGCCCAACTCGCCGCGTCCGGCGTCGCCACCGTGGACATCCTCCGCTGGGGAACCGACGAGGATTCCCGCCTCGTCGAAACCCTGCCTGACACCCTGGCCGGCCTGCCTGCTTTCACCGACGATGTTGCGGCGCGAATCTCCGCCGATGGCGCGGTCGTCGCCGTCAGCCAGCACGCCGGACGCCTTGGTGAACTGCTGGAGGATGCCGGCCTGTCCGCTAGTATCGTCGAAGACCTGCCGGCCCGTCCCCGCGCCGGCCGCGTCTATCTGCTCCACGGCGCGCTCCGCAAGGGCTGGCAGGTGGATGCCGGCGGGAACGCACCGCCCGTCGCAGTGTACAGCGACGCCGAGTTGTTCGGCACCGTTAAGCAGCGTAGTTACCGCCCGCCCAGTGTGCGCCGCGACCTCGGCGACGCCGTTTCCCTGGCCGATCTGACGCCCGGCAGTTACGTCGTCCACATCGACCACGGCGTCGCCCGGTTCGTCGGAACCACTCATCTCGAATCCACCGGCGAAGACCGCGAGTACCTCGTCCTCGAATACGCGGACGACGACCGCCTCTATGTACCCACGGAACAACTCGACCGTCTCGGCGCATACGTCGCCGCCACCGACCACGCGCCAACCCTGACCCGCCTCGGCGGCTCGGAGTGGCAGCGCATCAAGGATCGCGCCAAGGGAGCCGCCCGCGAAATCGCTGCCGAGTTGCTCCGACTCTACGCCACCCGCGAAACCGTCTCCGGCCACCGCTTCGGACCCGATGCTGCGTGGCAGCGCGACTTGGAAGACTCGTTCCCCTATGTGGAAACCCCCGATCAACTCCGCGCCGCCGATGAAGTCAAGAACGACATGGAAATGTCCAAGCCGATGGATCGCCTTATTTGCGGCGACGTGGGCTACGGCAAAACTGAGGTCGCCCTCCGCGCCGCATTCAAGGCTATCAACGAGGGTATGCAGGTCGCTGTCCTCGTGCCCACCACCGTCCTGGCCCAGCAGCACTACGCCACCTTCGCCGAACGTCTCGCTCCTTATCCCGTCAAGGTGGAGGTGCTCAGCCGCTTCCGCACCCACAAGGAGCAAACCGAGGTCGTCGAAGCCGCCAAGTCCGGCGCGGTCGATATCGTCATTGGGACCCACCGCATCCTCCAGAAGGACGTCGCTTTCAACAACCTCGGCCTCGTCATCGTGGACGAGGAACACCGTTTCGGCGTCGCCCACAAGGAACGCCTCAAGCAGATGCGCGCCGAGGTTGACGTCCTCACCCTCACCGCCACGCCAATCCCACGTACCCTCCACATGGCCCTCGCCGGCGTCCGCGACATGAGCGTGATCCACACGCCGCCCGAAGAGCGCCTGCCCGTCAAAACCTTCGTATCCGAGGACAGCGCCGATCTGGTACGCGAGGCCATCCTGCGCGAACTGGAACGCGACGGACAGGTCTTCTTCCTCCACAACCGCGTCCGCACCATCCAGCACGTCACCGAGGAGCTCCAGAAACTGGTGCCGGAGGCCCGTTTCACCATCGGCCACGGCCAGATGCCCGAGTCCGAGCTTGAGGACGTGATGGTCGCCTTCGCCAACCGCGAGGCCGACGTCCTCGTCTGCACCACCATCATCGAATCCGGCCTCGATATGCCCAACGTCAATACCATCATCATCGACCGCGCCGACCGTTTCGGCCTCGCCCAGCTCTACCAGCTGCGTGGTCGCGTCGGTCGCGGCGACCACCGCGCCTACGCCTACCTCCTGCTTCCCGACAATCATGAAATCACCGACACCGCCAGCCAGCGCATCCACGCCATCCTGGAGGCCAATGAACTCGGTTCCGGGTTCCGCATCGCCATGCGCGACCTGGAAATCCGCGGCGCCGGCAACCTCCTGGGCGCCGACCAGAGCGGCCAGATCCACGCCGTCGGCCTCAACCTCTACTCCGAGTTGCTCGCCCAAGCCGTCCAGGATCTCGACAACGATACCGCCGGCGCGTCCTCAGCCGACACGGCCCCACCGCCGCGCATTGACCTGCCCGTCCCTGCCGTGATCCCCACCGACTACATCACCCACCTGCCGGCACGCCTGGCCTTTTACCAGCGTCTCACCAACATCGCCGACCGCGATCACGTCCCGGCCGTCCGCGCCGATATGCAGGACCGTTTCGGCCCCCTACCCGACGTTGTGGAAAACCTGCTGGCGATAACCGACCTCCGCTGTCTGGGTGCAGCCGCCGGCGTAGAGTCCATAGACGGCTCCGGCGACGGTATCGTCACCGTCGTGTTCCGCCAGCCCGTCGGCGATGCCCGGTTCGCCCTCCAGAACAAGATGGGCCCCGGCATCCGTGTCGGCCGCCGCGATATGGAAATCCGCACGGCCGGCGACGCCGACCACGGTCTCGCCCGCATCGCTCGCGCCCTGCGCCGCGTCGTATCCTTCATCGACGAAATGCAGGCCGCCCTCGTCGCCGCCCAATCCCAACCCACTGACACACCGGCCCCCACTGACACATTGGATCCCACTGACACACCGGCCCCCACTGACACACCGGCCCCCACCGTCATTCCGGCGCAGGCCGGAATCCCGTGCCCACCCCCTAATGGTGCGCCGGGCGCGCCCTAATCCGCCCCCAACACCGGCCCCCCCGCCAACCCCGCCCGTCGCCGTCGCCGCCGACACCAGATCCCCACGTCTGCCTGACACTTGAATCCCCGTGCCGTTAATCTTGTGAATCCTCTAATCCGGCGAATCCTGATTCAGACGGTTCCGACGATGCCTCTCGCCTCCGCCGCAACACCCAAACCGCGATTGCCGCCACCGCGCCGAGCGCCGCGACTCCCGCCACGATGATTACGACGATCAGCCACACCATCTCGCCGTCGCGATCCGTGTACACGTCAACCGTCAACCGTGAGTTGGGCGCCGCGTCCGTCGCGCCCTGCCCCACCGATTCAAACTCCCAGCGTTCAGCGTCGCCCAGCGTCGTCCCGAAGTCCATGATGTCCCGCAGGTCCGACGCCCGCACCACTAGCTCCATGTGCACGTTCTCATGTTCCCCGTCATCCCACCGCGACTCGTTCCAGATCTCCACGTATCCGCCCAGCGATTCCGCCCGCGCCCGAATCTCCCCCGCCGCTGCAATCGGTTCCGGGGCGCTCAACGACAGCGACGCCGCTGAGTCAACGTTCGAGCGAATCCTCAGCGAAAACCGCGCGTTCGGGGTATCTCCCACCGGCGACGGCCCAACCGAATTCAGCCTCCGCTCCGACGGCTCTCCCAGCGTCGCCGCATAGTCCATCAGCCCGGCCAGATCCGAAGGCTTCACGTAAGCGGTCAACTCCACCACCTGCCCGCGCCCTTCCTGGAATTCCCGTTTTCCGCCCACGTACCCGTTCAGACTTTCGACCTGCCCCACGATGCTGTCGGCGGTGCTGCCCGGATCCCCCACTGCCAGGGTCAGCGACCCATTGGGCGGATCGCTGGCAAACCGCCCCGGCAGATGCAGGTGGACCCTGATCAAAGACGCCGCCACCCGGTTCTCCAAGTTCCGCTGCGTCGCCGCCACGCTCTCAATGTCCGCACGCACTTCCGAGATGCGACGCTCGATGTCAATTACGTCCTCCACTGTCGCCGCGTTTTCCAGCAGCACAATCAACCGCTCTTCCTGCGTTTTCCACGCCGTCATCCGCGCCTCGTTGTCGATGAGCCGATCCGTAACGTCTGTGGACGACACTCCCTCGTCGGTTACTCTCCCCAACCCCCGCAGCGTCTGCATGGCGTCGTCGAACCGGTCTGCCGGAACCCGCACGTTGATGGTCGCGGTGCGGTAGCCAGCCTCCCCCACGATGTCCGCCGACTCAACCCAGCCGCCTCGTTGACCGGCCATCGCCTCCACCTGCCGCACCACGCCGTCAATTTCGCCCACCTCCAGGCTGATCCAAGCCTCCACGATCAACTGCCGCCCGCTCTGCTGCTGCAATGAACTAGTGTCCATGGAATCGTCTGAGTCTGCCAGTCCCAGTAGCGACTTCTGGCCGTCATACCCGGCTGGGCCGGGCGCGCCGGGAGGACCGGCGTCCAACGTTGGTTCGCTGGCCGACATCGCCTGTGGGGCCGTAGTCGGCATAGCTGCGGCCGATTCCGTTTGAACCCGGGGTTGACGAGGAGCCGCCGCAGCCGGCATTTGCGCTGCTGCCCCAGAGGAACTCCACTCTTCTACCGCCAAATCGGACGCAGGATGCGGCGCCGCCGGCGCCGCCGCCTCCTCAGCCGCGCCCCCGCAACTCAACGCCATCGCCATCAATCCGGCGATCAGTGCTATTCCCGGCAGTATCCGCCGCAATCTGGCAATACTCATTATCAATGCCCCCTATTGTCGATGCCGTAACTACGAACTGGAAAGCCCGCCGGATTCACGCGCGTCAATGCTATGCAGCGGGTATCTCTCACATCAAACCATCCTGTATGTCCCGCGGAGCGTCTGATGCCTACCCACTATGCCCGATCTGTAATGGGACTTACGCAGTTGGTGGAATTTCTACTCGTCATTCCGGCGAAAGCCGGAATCCAGGAATCCCCCACATACAAAATCCTGTATATCCCGTCCATCCTATCCATCCCGGTAAAAATCCACTGTACATGGATGACACCGCCCCATTGACCTATGCCG
>VXOG01000106.1:2597-3828 GCA_009840165.1 Chloroflexota bacterium | reverse complement strand
AGGCAGGCCCGGGCAACGAGCTGAACGCTGGGATAGAAGTGAACTCTTCCGAGGCGGTGATCACGGTGTCGGACTACGGAGAGTGGGTGGTTCGTGTTCAGGCCTGCGACGACTCCGGCTGCGGGGCGCCCAACGCCAGGAAAGTCAGGGTCAGAAGACCCAGGGCCATGCCTGATACTACGCCGCTGTCCACTGCGACGCCTACGCCACTGCCCGCTTCGACGACTACACTGCTGTCCACCACGACTCCCACGCCGATGCCTACACCCGAAGCTACTGCGGCGGCGACGCCCGAACCTACCGTCACGCCCATGCCCGATCAGTCAGTTCCCATACCCGACGAGCCGACCGTGTTGTCTATTTCCTCCAGTTCCGGCTCCCTGGACGTGTCTGTGGACTGGGACGACATCCCCGGCGCGTCGTACTACTGGGTGCGCTGGAGAGTATCAGGTCCGGGCAATGAGCTGAACGATGGGGTGGTTGTGCTGCCCTCTGTCGTTGTCATCACCGTGGGTCGCTATGGCGAGTGGGTGGCGCGTGTGCAGGCGTGCAACGACGCAGGCTGCGGCGCTCCCGTCGCATCGAAGTTTAGCATGGACGCAGCCCCCGTCACTCCCGGACAGCCGGAAAACCTTGAAGTGACAGCCCAGCCCGGAAAGAAGGACGCGCTGGCGAGATGGGATGCTGTGGAGGATGCGACCTCATACAAGCTGCGCTGGCGCCAGTCCGGCGGTGAGTTCGAGGCGGATGATGTGACCACCGGCGCCAACACCAGTGCGACCATCACTGTATCGGGCTACGGCCCGTGGGAAGTACGGGTTCAGGGCTGTAGCGACACCGGCTGTGGGCCGGGGGCCAGCCAAACCGTGGAAGTCACCGTGCCGGTGGTCCGGTTGAGTTTGGACCGAGCCCTGGACGCCCAGGGCAAGGCGCGGCCCCGTACCATCGCGGCGAGCTGGGACGCGGTTCCAGATGCCGGCTCATATACGCTGAGCTGGTGGCGGCTCGGGGCGAATGCGCCGGCGCCGGCCCATGATACGACCACCGCCCGTCAATCCCGCGCCGTGTCCGGATCATCCGGTAATGGTGGGCAAACACAAAGTGAGTTGTCCCTCTCCGCCGACCGGACCAGCGCCGAGTTCATTGTTCCCGACAGTGGGGCGTGCCAGGTGGTAGTGCGCGCGCGGGGCGACGGCCGGTTTCCCTTGGGCCCGCCCGGCCTCGATCGGGC
>VXOG01000106.1:0-2587 GCA_009840165.1 Chloroflexota bacterium | reverse complement strand
CCCGACAGGGGGGCGTACCTGGTGGAGCTGCGGGCCCGGGGCGACGGCGACGCGCTCATCGCGAGGGCCACCGGGGACGTGGACCAGGCATATAACCAGGCAGACGAAACGCCGCCGCGACTGGAGCGAGGCGAGATAGACGGCGATACGGTCACCCTCTACTTCAGCGAACCTATGGACGAGGACTTGGTGGGGAGCCGCTTCAGGTTGACTTTACATCACTCCCGGGGATGGATGAGTTTTACCGTCAATCCCGAGGCGAAAGTGAACATCAGCGGCAACAAGCTGGTGGTGCTCGGCTTGTCCGAGCCAGGACTGACACCGCGAGCGAGAGTGAGCGACCGTGTCCAGGCTTACTACTACATTGATGATGGGGTCGTTCCCGCCTCCGAGAGACTCCGTGATCTTGCAGGCAACGAAGTGTGGACTCCATATCGGACTCTTGGAGATCGGTTTGCCAGAACGCGAACCATTGACTTGCACAACGTCACCGCACCGCCGGCGCTCCAGCGCGCGACCGCGCGGGCTCGCTGGTTGACACTGACTTTCGACGAGACGCTCAATGGGAACTCGATTCCAGTGGCGAGCGCGTTCACCGTTAAGGTCAATGGGAATGCTGTCAGCCTGGCTGACTTCGAACCCGTGACAGTGTCAGGCAGCGCCGTCAAGTTGGCTCTGGTCTCGGAGGTGGCGTCCACAGACATCGTGACGGTGAGCTACGCGAAACCGTCGGGCAGCCCGCTCCGGGGGCTGGACGGCGAAGCGCCGAGCTTCTCCGGCCGGTCCGTGACCAACCTGGTCGGAGCTGTGCCATCGGTGTCGCGGGTGACGGTCTCCTCGAACCCGACCGCTGACCGCACCTACACTACAGCAGAGACCATCGAGGTGTCGGCGACCTTCAGTGAGGCGGTGAACGTGGACACCGCGGGCGGTATGCCCCGGCTGAAGATCAAGATGGACCCGCGCTATGGGGAGAAATGGGCGAACTACGCCGGCGGCAGCGGCACTACGACGCTGACGTTCGCTTACACCGTGGTGGAGCAGGACCAATCCCCCCAGGGCATCGCCGTGCTTCAAGGTACGCTGGAACTCAATGGCGGCGTGGTCCGCTCCATGGACACTCAGAGTGACGCGCACCTGTGGCACCCGGGGCTGGACCACAACCCGGACCACAAGGTGGATGGGGCGCCGCCTCGGCTACGCGTTGTGGCCGTGAGCAGTACGACGGTCTCGCTCACCTTCAACGAGGCGCTGGATGCAGACTCGGTGCCGATGGAGAGCGCCTTCACGGTGAAAGTGGACGGAACTCAGGTTAGCCTCGCGAGCAATAATCCCGTGTCGGTGGCCGGAGCCACAGTCACCCTCACGCTGGCCGCGACGGTGGCTGAAGGCGGCGTGCCGACGGTGAGCTATGCTAGACCTGCCTCGAACTCCAATGACAGGCTGAGAGACCCCTCAGGCAATGAGGTGGCGAGTTTCACCGACCGACCTCAGACGCCCACCGACGATGACACTCCGCCGAGGCTCGTGCGAGCTGAGATAGATGGCGCGATCTTGACACAGTTCTACAGCGAGCCCTTGGACGAGGACTCGGCGCCACCGGCGAGCTCCTTCTACGTGTGTCTGTGCTGGACGGTTGGCGTCTTCACTTCCGAAAAGGTGAAGATCAGCGGCAACACCGTAGCGCTCACCTTAGCCCATCGGGCGAAAGTGAACCAGATTGTCAACACGCGTTATGAACACCCCAGTGATCTCGATGATCCTAGCATCTTCCGGCTCCAAGACATTGCCGGCAACGCCGTAAGCACTCCAACGGACGGCATTGCGCAAGGCTCCACGAGAATCGTAATGGTGGACAATTTCACTTTGCCGTCTCTTGAGAGCGCGACCGTAAACCGCGACCGGTTGACCTTGACATTCGACACCACCTACATGGTCATAGAGAAGACCCTCAATTCCCTGATGAAAACCGATTCGGTTCCGGCGGTCGGCGCCTTCGCGGTGAAAAAGACGCCGCCGGGAGGCAGCCCGGAGACGGTGAGTCTGAGTGGGTCCCCTGTCATCAGCGGCAGTGACGTCACTTTGACCCTAGCTGCGGCGGTGAGCGCCGGCGACACGGTGACGGTTAGCTACGCGAAGCCGGACAGCAATCCTCTCCAGAACATGAACGACCAAGATGTGCAGAGCTTCACCGACGTGCCTGTGACCAATTCCACACGGTGAGCGGGGGATCCGATGAAAAGGGGAACTCCGAAGAGATCCCCTCTTGGCAACCCGCAGCGCCTTGACGATCCTGTCTGAATTGGCTGGTCAGGTTGATACGGCATCCGGACCCCTGGCTGTTGTCCCGACTTTAGCAGTAGTGATAAGCTAAGTTACCACTTGGGCAGCCAATTCCGTTTCGACGAAGGACTGGCCGCCAACCGGCTGGATGTATTTTGCGGAGAATCATGTAGTTGCACTTGGTAATTGACGGCTACGGCGGAGACTACGAGTCTCTGGGAAACGCCGAGATCATTCACGATTTTCTGAGGGACTACCCTGACAAGATTGGCATGACCAAGGTGGCGCCTCCCCAGGTATATAC
>VXOG01000050.1:19929-32366 GCA_009840165.1 Chloroflexota bacterium | reverse complement strand
CCCCAACGTCCCACTCCCCATCCCTACTCAAATGAACGGAAATGGGCGGGAAATCCAAATAAAGGAACGATTCCATGAGAGAGTTTGACGCTATCGTTATCGGGGTTGGCGGCATGGGCAGCTCCGCCGTGTATCACCTGGCGCGGCGCGGCTGGCGGGTGTTGGGGCTGGAGCAGTACGACATCCCCAACGAGATGGGGTCGTCGCACGGGATCAGCCGGATGATTCGCTTGGCGTACCATGAGGACCCGTCGTATGTTCCGTTGCTGTACCGTGCCTACGAGCTTTGGCATCAACTGGAGAATACGGCCGGGGAGAAGCTGCTGGTGACCACAGGATGCGTGCGCGGCGGCGTGGGCGTAAACAAGCTGCTGGAAGGGTCGCTGGCGACGGTGCAGGAGCATCATCTGCCCTACCGGATGTTGAGCGGGCCGGAGGTGAACCGGGAATGGCCGGGCTACCAACTGCCCGAAGACGCTGAGATGCTGTATGAGCAGCAGGGCGGGTTCGTCCTGTCCGAACGGTGCATCGTGGCCCACGTCTCGGCGGCTTTGGATCTGGGCGCGGAGGTGCATGGACGGGAAGCGGCGCTGGAATGGGAACCGACCGCCGGCGGCGGTGTGGTCGTCACCACGGACAAGGATACCTACACGGCGCGGCGGCTGGTGGTGACGGCGGGCGCATGGGCCGGCAAGGTCGCGCCGGAGGTTGCCGCCAACGCCGTGCCGGAGCGGCAAGTGCTGGGATGGTTCGCTCCGTACCGTCCTGAACTGTTCAGGCCGGAGACGTTCCCCGTGTTCGGGATGGAGGTTGAGGAAGGACGCTTTTATGGCTTCCCATCCTACAGCATACCGGGTTTCAAGCTGGGGATGTTCAATCATTTCCGCGAGCAGGTTGATCCCGACACCATGGACCGGGAGCCGAACGCGCGGGATGAAGCGGCGCTGCGGCAATTCACCGAGCGGTACTTCCCCGAGGCAGCAGGGCCGACGCTGGCGCTGAAGACGTGCATGTTCACCAACACGCCCGACGAGCATTTCATCATCGACACGCTGGCGGAGCATCCGCAGGTTTCAGTGGCGGCGGGGTTCTCCGGCCATGGGTTCAAGTTCAGCAGCGTGGTGGGGGAGATCATGGCCGACCTTGCCGAGCACGGTTCCACCGAGCACGACATTGGGTTGTTCCGGCTGGGGCGGTTTGACAGCCGGGGAAAATAACGGCCTGTGATCTGGATACTGGTGGCAGTAGGCGGGGCGGTGGGATCCGTGCTGCGCTACGCAGCTAACCGCCTGGCGGCCCATTATTTCGGCCCCGATACGGTGGTGGGGATCTTCGCGGTCAACGTGTTGGGGTCTTTCGCGCTTGGATTTCTGGCGACCGTATTCATCCAGCGATCCGGTCTGCCGATTGAACTGCGGGCGATGGCGACAGTGGGATTGCTGGGTGGATTCACCACGTTCTCGACGCTGGCCTACGACGGCGTCAGGCTACTCTCCAGTGGGGAGTATATGCGGGCTGGGTTGTCGCTGACTGCGAACGTGGTGGTTGGGTTGCTGGCGGCTTGGCTGGGCGTGTTGGCTGCCCGCGCAGCGGTCTAAAATGATTGTCTAAGGTTTGCCTCGGTGATAAAATGCCACTCGTTATGTTCAGTAGCATCCTCATATTTTCAAAGACGGAACAACAATAATGCCTGACTTTGACGATTACTTGATCGTAGGTGAATTTCCGGAAACGCCAGTAGAACGGATGGTGGTGGCGTTCCGGGGCTGGCCGGATGCGGGAGACGCAGCCACCGCCACCCTCAACTACCTTTTGACAACATTCGAAGCTGAAAAGTTCGCTGAGATTGACCCGGAAGAATTTTTCAACTTCGCCCAGGAGCGGCCCCGATCTACCCGCAGCAAGGATGGAACGCGGCATCTGCAATGGCCGGCCAATGAGTTCTACCTCTGGCGAGGGAGTCCGCACACGCCTGCGGTGGCGCTCTATCTGGGCACGGAGCCCCATTTGCGTTGGCGCACGTTCTCGTCGCTGGTGGCGGACGTGGCGCGCCGGTGCGGAGTGAAGTCGGTGGTTCACATCGGCGCATTGCTGGACGCGGTTCCGCATACGCGAGCGATCCGATTCACTGGAACATCCACCAACCGCCGTATCCAGGAGACCTTCGACCGCGGCAACATCAGGTCTTCCAATTATCAGGGTCCGTCGGGGATTACGCTGCCGATTTCAGAATCGCTATCGGCGCGGGGCATCAGCTATACGTCGCTGTGGGGCCACGTGTCTCACTATCTGCACGCCACGCCGAATTTTCGCGTCAGTCTGGGCTTGGCGCGCTACCTGGCGGACATGTTTGCGATGACCATAGACCTGGGAAAACTGTACAGTATGGCCGACGCGTTCGACCGCGAGGTGGAAAAGGTAATTGCCGAGGACGAACAGTTGGGCAAGTACATCGCTACGTTGGAGGAGCGTTACGACGAGGCCAGCGAAAGCAGGGAGATGCCAAACCCGGCCGACCTGGTGAAGGAACTGGAGCAGTTTTTGCGGGCGGAGCGCGGCGGCGGTTCCTGAGTCTTGACCCGCTCATGGTGAGCCTGTCGAACCCTTGACGGGCTGAACACGCATCCTTCGACAAGCTCAGGATGAGTGAGGGATACGGCGTCGTCGGGTTGCCGGCCAACCATCGGGACGGTATAGTCAAGCCGACCCTGAATTTGTGTTTGAGGGGGCGTCCCTTGATGATTTTTGACTGGCCGGCCCGTATGCGGCAGATGGCCGACTTCGTAGGCTTCACGGATGAGGATCTGGAGCTGGTGCGGGCCAGCGGCCCGGTTCTTTTGCCCCGGGCGGACGAACTGGCCGCCAACGTGTATGAGCATTTCCTGTCTTATCCGGCCACGGCGCGCTATTTTCTCACCCGCGACGGCGAAGTGAACGAACCCCGTCTGGAAAAGCGCAAGCACAGCCTGGCCCGCTGGATGCGCAACAGCATCGAGTTCAAGATCGATGAGCAGTTCCCGGTCTTTCTGTTGGCCGTCGGCGTGGTGCATAGCAACCCGCCGCTGCCGGCCGGCCGGCACGGTTCAGTCCCCGCCCGGTTTATGACCGGCACCATATCATTTATCCAGACCCAGATCGCATCCATGCTGGCTGAGGAAATCAGCGACTCGACGCGTGCGCTGCAAATGTCGGCGGCATGGAACAAAATGCTGACGCTTCAACTGGATATACTGCTTGCCGGCTATGTAACCGAAACCCCCATACCGCCGCGCCCGGACGCGCCGCTGATGGATGATGACGGAAGGGAAATCGAGCCGGAAATTACCGTTACGCCCGAAAGCAGCCGTCGTAACGGTTCCCCACAGACTCAACAGGAGAATTAGCATGCCCAAAGTATTGGTGATTCAAGGCGCCGGCATGAACATGCGCGGCAAGGTGCAGGTCGAGATCTTCGGCCCCAACACGCTGGACCAGATCAACGAGCAGATCCGCGGCTATGGCGAGAGCCTGGGCGTGGACGTGAAGATCGTGCACTCGAACATCGAGGGCGAAGTGGTGAACGCGCTATATGATGCCTGGGAGGAAGGGTACGATGCGTGCCTGATCAACCCGGCGGGATATACCACGGCCAACGGCCCGCTGCGGGGCGCGATTCAGCAGGTGCCGATGCCGGTAATCGAGGTGCATGCGAGCAACCCGACGGCGCGGGGCACGGTTTCGGCGGTGCTGCCGGTGAGCAAGGGTTGCGTGTACGGGTTCGGGGTGTATGGTTACTACCTGGCCCTGGAAGCGGTGAAGCACACTGCGGAATAAGAACGGGGCGGGTTTCAAACCCGCCCCTACAGTTGCGGCTGGTCACCTCGTTACTCGCAGCGGAGGCAGCGGACATCCTTGAACACGGTGTCGTGGATGCCGGGGTTGGTGATGAGGTAGTCCATGATGATGCGGACGACTTTGCCTTCGTCGGCGATGTTGTACTTCTCTTTGGACGTGTTGATGAGGCCGATGTGCTCGGCGTTGACGTCAACGGTGAGTGCGGTTTTAGTGCCTGCCATTTCCATTCGCTCCTGACAGAATAGGGTGTGCCCGACCGGATCGTCGCCGGGCGTGCCAGCATAACATAAAGCCCTCCGCACTTGCGGAGGGCCGTTTGTTTGTTGGTACCCCGGATGGGCTTCGATCCCATGATCTCCACCTTGAAAGGGTGGCGTCCTTGACCAGGCTAGACGACCGGGGCATGGGCGCTACCGAAGCAACGCCTAGATAGTGTACCACAGGAACGGCGTTCATCGCCCCCTGGATTCCCGCTTTCGCGGGAATGACGGATGGTGTGAGGGAATGACGGATGGTGTGCGAGAATGGCGGACGGTGTGGCGGAATGACGGATAGCGGTTGCGCTGCTAGGGATAAACGGCCAGGGCTTCCAGGGACATGTCCTCTGGGTAGCCGCACATGAGGTTCATGTTCTGCACGGCCTGGCCGGCGGCGCCCTTCACCAGGTTGTCCAGGCAGCTGATGACGATGAGCCGGTTGGTGCGCGGATCAACCACCGGATACACTAGGCAAAAATTGTTGCCGAGGGTCTGCTTCGTCTGCGGCGGCGCGTTGGTGACCTGCACGAAAGCATCGTCCGCGTAGAAGTCCTGGTACATCTGCCGGATGCGCTCGGATGCGTCGGGGTCCTGGGCAACTTCCGGACTCAATGGAGCGTAGCAGGAGCTGAGGATGCCCCGGGTCATGGGGATCAGGTGGGTGAGGAACGTGAGATTGACCGGGGAATCGGACAGGGTGTCCAGTTCCTGGCTGATCTCCGGAAGGTGGCGGTGGCCGTTCACGGAGTAGGCCATGACGTTCTCGTTCACTTCCGAGAAGTGGGTGGTCATGCTCAGGGTGCGGCCGGCGCCAGAGACGCCGGACTTGCTGTCCACGATGATGTCGCCGCTAATCATTCCGTGCTGGATGGCGGGGGCAAGAGCGAGGATGGCGCTGCTGGGATAGCAGCCGGGATTTGCCACCAGGCGCGCGTCAGCGACAGCATCCCGGTTCAGCTCGGTGAGGCCGTACACCGCCTCTTCAAGGTAGGTCGGGTCGGGGTGCTCGACCCCGTACCACTGGGAATACACGTCGGCCTGCTTGAGGCGGAAATCGGCGGAGATGTCCACTACCTTGACGCCCTGCTCCAGCAGGGGGATGCAGGCTTCGGCGCTGGCCTTGTGGGGAAGCGCCGAGAAGACGAGGTCGAGTTCATCGCACAGGTCGGCGGTGATGTCCAGTTCCATGTTGTCCAGGTGGGGGAACACCTCCCCCAGCGGCTGGCCGGCGGCGCTGCGTCCAGTTACGGACGCGATTTCCACTTCGGGATGATGGCGCAGGATGCGGACGAGTTCACAGCCGGCGTATCCGGTAACGTTGATGATTCCGACTTTCACGGTTGAAGCTCCTTCACGACTTGGATGTGCGGGACCGGGGTTGGCGTAGCGGACTTGCCGCTGCGTCGCCTGCGTCCCGGAGCCTGACCGTCAGGCCGGTCGGAGTCGGCGGAGATATTTACGGTTGCATCGGCAGCCGCTGCTGCCTCTTGAATTGCCTTTTCGTCGCGAGCCGGGCAACCGTAGCTGACGACGCAAGCGCCGCACAAGGGGCGTTGAGCCTTGCAAACCTTGCGACCGTGGGTGATCAGAGCCGCGTGGAAGGGGTACACGTCCTCGGGAGGCATGGCCGCCTCCAGTATCTCGTGGGCCTTGTCGGCGTTGACCTTGGGACCGATGAATCCCAGGCGCTGACTCACCCGGAAGATGTGCGTGTCCACGGCCATGGCGGGCATACCCAGGGAGAAACTGAGGATGATACCGGCCGACTTGGGGCCGATGCCGGGGAGTTGACGCAACCAGGCGCGGGCTTCGTCCATGGGCATTTCAGCCAGGAACGTGAGATCCAGGGAACCGTCGTTGAGCTCCAAGATCCGGTTCAGCACGGTCTTGATGCGCGGAGCCTTGATCTTAGCCAATCCGCCGCCGGAGATGGCATCCTCAATATCGTCCACACCGGCGGCGGCAACGGATTCCAGCGTACCGAACCGCTCCATCAGGGTGCGGAAAGCGCGCTCGGAATTGAGGTCGGACGTGTGCTGGGACAGGATGGTGAAGGTAAGCTCGTGGGCCGGGTCGAGGCGCGGCTCGTTGGCAAACGGCCCGTGCTCGTCGGTCAGCAGCCGGATGGCGTCGGAGATGGTTACGCCGGGCTTTTTGGCGCGCCGGGAGCGGCGGGGGGTGGCGGCTTTACGGGGAGGCATTTGGCTGCTGCTAACGTAGGGCAGGGTAAGTTACAGCGGGATTTTAGCACATTCCCGCGTCCCGACCGCGCGTGATGGTGGGCGATCAATCACCGCTCAGCCGCTGGAGCTGCTCTTCCAATTCACGCACCCGCGCCTCAGCCTGGATGCGGCCGGCTCGCTCGCTGGTGAAGGTGGCGATGTGCAGTCCCGTATCCGGATCGTGCCAGCCCAGTGTCCCGTTGGTCCACCGCAGATGTAGGTTCAGCGCATCGCTATACCCCTGCAACACGTCGGGCTCCAACTCGTCGATGTCAATGGGTTGGTACCGGTCACCCACCAACCGGTCGCCGGCGAGCCGCGTCCGGTGATACTGTCCCGTCTCGTCAAACCGCCAATACTCCGGGATCGTCAGCGCTTCGTAGGCTTCCCGCTTCTCATCAATGTCAATATACCCGGTATGTCGGGAGGCGATTTCCAGGACGAAGTCCGGCGGCTTGCCCTGTTCCGAGATTACGTAGCCGTTGTTGGCATCGTACAACGCCGGGTCCGCGTCGAATGCCACCAGCAGGTCGGGATAATGGCTGCCGGCCATGTACCGGGTGGGGCGTATGACGACGTACAGCTCGCCGGAGACGATAGTGGTATCGGGGTTGCCCAGGCGCATGGCGAGATGGTGGGCGTGGCCGGTAGCGGCCAGCTGCTTGAAACTGGTCATCTTGTCGTCGGGATGGCGCTCCGGCGGGTCGGGTAGGCGGAAGGACGTCCGGGTTTTGGGCTTGGCTGTGGTCATGGCTGCTGAACCTGCGTGGCGGGGTGGCATAGCATGGGATGAGTAGGACGCTGGCCCGATTATACCGCCTTTGACGATCTCAGGTTGAGCGGGGAGGCAGGGGGATGGTCAGGATGCTCCGGTTTGCGGACGGGCCACCGTTTGGGGCGGCGGATCCGACGGGCGCGTCACCAACGGGGTCAGGAACAGCGCGGGCAAGGAGATGGCGATGCAGGCTATTGCGTTCAACGTTACGGACGTTTGTATGCCGATCCGGTCGCCCAGCCAGCCCATCAGCAGGACGCCCGGCGGGGTGCCGATGCCGATGCACAGGCTCTGCAAGCCGACCATGCGGCCCCGCATCTCCGGCGGCGAGGACCGCATGGTGATTGCGCCCTGCATGGTGCCGAAGCAGGACAGGCCGATGCCGCTGAGAACGAGGATCGCAAAGGTCACGGCGTACCACGGCGACCAGACGAAAATCGTGGACGTAATCATTACGCTGAATGCGCCGACCGCGAAAATCCGCCCGTGATAGCGCACGGTTCCGACCGATGCCAGAATTACGGCGGTCACCAATTGGCCTACCGATTCCGCCGCCGCCAGCACTCCGACGAGGGTCTCGCCAACTCCCAGATGATCCCTGCCGATGGCCGGCACGAACTGGCGCGCGGGGAAAGCTAGTCCGTTAATCATTATCGTGATGAAGAGCATCCCGATCAGCTGCTTATGGTTGAAAGCGGCCCGCACCACGTCGCCGAGGCTGTTCCAGATTGGTTCCACGCGCCATTCCCGTTCGACCGGTGGGATTCGTACCCGAATTGCCAGCGCGACCGCGGCGATGTGCATTATGGAGATGGCGGCGTAGGCCCAGGTGTAACCGGGGTAGTGTGGCCAGAAATAGCCAATATGCTCAATCAGGAACCCGCCGACGAATGGCCCGACCATGCGCCCGACGGTGCCGCTCATCGAGTCTATGGACAGGGCGTTGACCACCCTCCGTTCGCCCACGATGTCGAATATGGCGGTGCGCCGCGCCGGGTCTTCCAGGGCGCGGCTAACGCCCTGTAGCAGCATGGCAACGAAAACGTGCCATGGCGCGATGTGGCCGGAAAAGAGCAGGAAGAACAGTGCGACGCCGGCCCCCAGCTTGATCGCCATGGAGCTGATCCAGATTTTCTTCCGGTCAAATCGGTCGGCGATGATTCCTGTAAAGGGAGAGAATATCGGGCGGGGCAGGTTCTCGAAACCCAGGACGAGCCCCAGCATGAGGGTGGAATTGGTCAGCGAATAGACGAGAACGCTGGTGACGAGCAACTCCATCCAGCGGGTCAATTCAGAGACGTTCACCACGTACCAGATAGCCCGGAAGCGGGGGTTCTGTAGAACCTCCATCATGGGCGAAGCCGGGCGGCCGGCGGAAACTGCCAACGAAACCTCTCTAATGAACGTCGGGCGACGCTCGCGCACGGCAGATTTTACACCCAAGTAACATAAGGACGCTTGTATTTCCAGTACCGAATTGCCGCGGTTGGGACGGCCTGTGTATCGCACCCGAAACGTTGGGGTATAATCCCGAATTGTTGATGACCCTTGGGAACGGGGACCATCTCTGCTGGCAGGATCGGTTGAAATGGCAACTTCGAGAGTTACCAACGAGCAGCAGGAAGCGCGTCGGGGCCAGCGGTCCGGGCGCAGCGGATACAACCCGGCGGCGCGGGCCGAGGCTGATTCCGGGTTCAGCACGGGATTCAACAGCTTTCTGTCCACGGGGCGGTTGTCATTGGCGCTGCGCCTGGGAATGCGGTACGGTGTGGATCGGCGTTTCATCCCGCGCTACCTGGGCATCCTGGCGACTGACGTGGGATTTGCGCCTTTCCGGCTCTGGCAGAGCATCGCCTATGGCCGGCGCATTGAGCGCACGGAGATTCATCCGGAGCCGGTATTCCTGCTGGGTTTCTGGCGTTCGGGAACCACCCTACTGCACAACTTGTTCGCGTGCGACCCGCAATGGGGTTTCGTTAGTACCTACCAGGCGGCGCTGCCGGATCTCTTCCTCGCCGGCCAGAACCGGTTGCGGCGGCTATTGACGTCGGCCCTGCCGGAGAACCGGGGCATCGACAACATGCCGGTCGATTTCGCCATGCCCCAGGAAGAAGAGATTGCGCTGATGTGCGCTAGTGGGCTAAGCCCTTACGTCTCGCTAAATTTTCCGCGCACCGCGAATGAGACTCTTGAGTATCTCTTCATGGGCGACGACGTAGATCGGCGCGATCTCGAACGGTGGCGCACCGCATACACCAGGTTGTTGAAAGCCGCCACCCTGTACATGAATGGCAAACCCTTAGTGCTGAAGTCTCCCTCCAACACCAGCCGGATCGCCGAATTGCTGCGTCTGTTTCCTGACGCGAGGTTCGTCTATATTCAGCGCAACCCATACGATACGCTGCGCTCATACCTGCACCTGCTCAGGTTGATGAACGGTTGGCACGCGCTCCAGAGTTTCGATTTCGACGAACTGGTGCAGCGACAGGTGCGAATCTACCGGCGCATGGCTGATGCCTACCTGGAACAACGAGAGCTGATTCCGGCGGGACGGTTGGTTGAGATACGGTACGAGGAACTGGATGAGGACAAGATCGGGCAAATGCAGCACATATACGGGGCGTTGGACCTGGACGGCTACGATTCGTTTGCTCCGCAACTGGCCGATTACGTGGCGTCCATCGCCGATTTCCAAAAGAACCCATCTCAGATCAGCGACCAGGTGGTCGGGCTGGTCAACGACCATGTTCCGTTCCTGGTGTCGGAGTTTGGGTACGAGTTCATGCGAACGTCGGACGCAGAGTGACGTCTCGACCGTGATACCATTTATGTGGATTCCGGCTTTCGCCGGAATGACGTTTTGAGGTCACGGACTGATAATTTGAAGCAAGGGAGGCCGGAAATGGACCAGGCAGTCAGCAATTTTTGGGTGGCCACTCGGGCGATCCTGGATGAAACACCCGTCAATGCCACGCTCACGGAATGTCCCGAGCGCAGCGGCCGCGAGTATGAGACCTGGAACGTAACCCTCAACAGCTACGGAGGCCAGCGATTACGCGGGTTCTATACGGCTCCGCGACACGGCGCTTCGTCGGGCAAGTTTCCGGCGATGCTGGCGGTCCCGGGATACGGCGGCGCCAAGGACATTCCCTACCACGTGGTGATGCACGGTTTCGCCGTCCTCACGCTGTACCCCAGGGCGCAGGGCGAAAGCATCCCCGAGTGGGATCTTCCCGACGGAACCACCAAGCTGACCTACAACGTCACCGACAAGGAAGAATACTATTACCGCGCCGGGTACATGGACTGCGTGCGCGGCGTGGACTTTCTCGCCGAACGCGATGATGTGGATAGCAACCGCATCGGCATGTGGAGTCGCAGCCAGGGCGGCGGCTTCACGCTGGCGACGGCGGCGCTGGACCAGCGGCTCGCGGCTGCCGTAGCCGAAGAGCCGTTCATGTGCAACTATCCGGTGGCCATCGACATCGATACACGGCCGTACCACGAGCTGCGCAACTACGTGCAGGAACACCCGGAACAGCGGCAGGCGATGCTGGACACGCTTCGATATTTCGACACGCTCACGCTGGCCGACGCGATTGAGTGCCCCATCCTGGTGAACATCGGCATGGCCGACACCACCTGCCCCTACGATACCATCATGCCCGTGTTCGACCGCATCAAGGCGCACAAATCTCTGCTGGTGTACCCCGACCTGCCGCACAGTCCCTGCACCGATTTCAACGTCCACGCCATGAACTGGCTGAAACGGTACCTGGGGACGTAGTGGTGATCGCAAAAGGAGTCTTATCATGCCTGCTAGAACCGGGGCCGAATATCTGGCTGGCCTGAAGGAGCAACGCCGAGAGATCTGGCTGGACGGGCAGCGGATTGATGATGTGACGGAATTTCCGGGGCTGGCCAACGGGGCTCGTTCGATTGCCGGGCTGTACGACATGCAGCATGACGGCAATGCAGACTGCAACATGACCTATCCATCGCCCACCACCGGCGACCCGGTTGGGCTTTCGTTCATCATCCCCAAATCCTCGGAAGACCTTTCCCGCCGCCGCGACATGATGTCGGCGTGGGCTCACGCCAGCTACGGCATGATGGGCCGCACGCCCGATTTTCTGAATCTGACCATCATGGCGATGGCCGCCGCCGGCGATTTCTTCGGCGACAACCGGCCGGAGTTCAAGCAGAACGTCGTCAACTACTACGAATATGCGCGGGAAAACGACCTCTGCATGACCCATACACTGGTGAACCTGCAACGCAACCGGGCCCCGTCCGCCACGTCCATGAACTACAGCACCGACGTGGCGCTGCATGTGGTGAGGGAAACCGACGCCGGACTGGTGATTCGTGGCCCTCGCGTATTGGCGACGCTGGGGCCGCTGTCCGATGAAATCATGGTCTATCCCACCCGGTCTTCCCTGCTGGCGCGGGACGAGGACGCGCATAAGTATGCCTTCGCCTTCGCCGTTCCCTGCGGCATCGAGGGCCTGAAGTTCATCTGCCGCGAGAGCTTCGACCTGGACAAGTCGCACTTTGATCACCCGCTGGGGTCCCGGTTCGAGGAGATGGACGCCATCGTCTATTTCGATGACGTGCTGGTGCCCTGGGAGCGGGTCTTCATGTACGGCGACCGGCACAAGTGCAACAACATGTCCAACGCCACCGGACAGTACGTGCATACCGGCCACCAGGTCGTCACCAAGAACGTCGCCAAGTGCGAGTTCGTCGCCGGCATCGCCAGCCTGATGGTGAAGACGCTGGGCAACGGGGACATCCCCCAGGTGCAGGGGTTGCTGGCCGAGCTGGTGGAGAACCTGGAGATTACCAAGGCGCTGCTGACGCAATCCGAGGTGAACGCGGCGATCGACGAGTGGGGCGTCATGCTGCCCGACCGGGTGCCGCTGAACGTAGCGCGCAACCTGTTCATCAAGATGTACCCACGCATGGCGGAAATAATCCAGTTGCTGGGTTCCAGCAGCCTGATGGCGCTGCCATCGGAAGGAGACTTCAACGGGCCGCTGGGCGAGGTTCTGGATACCTACCTGGATACCGACACCGCCACGGCCCGCGAGCGCGTGCGGTTATTCCGGCTGGCCTGGGACACGGCGTGCAGCGCGTTCGGAGGCCGGCAGGTGCTTTACGAGCGTTACTTCCAGGGCGACTGGATGCGCAACGCGGCGCTGCTGCTCAGCATCTACGACCGGGAGCCGTTGATGGAGCAGGTGCGGGAATTTTTGGAGCGGGATTGACGGAACCGGTGCGTAGATCTGAAACGATGTAGGGGCGACGCCATGGTGCGCCCAAAAATAAAAACGGCAAAAGCCGCAT
>VXOG01000050.1:0-19919 GCA_009840165.1 Chloroflexota bacterium | reverse complement strand
CCCGCCCCCCCCCCCCGCCCCCCCCCCCCCCGCCCGCCCCCCCCCCCCACCGCCCGCCCCCCCCCCCCCCCACCCTCGCCCCCCCCCCCCCCCCCCCCCCCCCCCCCCCCCCCTACTGTATCCCGGCGAAAGCCGGAATGACGGCTACGGAGAGATTAGCGCATCAGGCCGTCTGCTACGGCACCCTTGAAGGCGTTGTCGCCGCCGAATACGGTACCCGTGCTGCTGGCGTTGAACTTGTCCAATGCCAGGTCGTACACCTGGTGAGGGAACGGGATGTATCCCACGGAGGCGGCCAGTTCCTGCCCGTGGTCGCTCAGGTAGTAGCGCACGAACTCGGCGATGTGCTGTTCCTGAGCAGCATCGGCGCGCACGTAGATGAACAGTGGACGGCTGAGCGGAGCGTAAGAACCGTTGTTGATGGTTTCGTCGGTGGGCGCGATGCAGCCGGCGCCGCCGTCAATTGGCACAACCTTGACCTTGTCCTGGTTCTCCACATAGTAGGCGTAGCCGAAGTAGCCGAGGCTGTACTTGTCGCCGGAGATGCCCTGCACCAGCACGTTGTCGTCCTCGGAGGCCACGAAGTCGCCGCGAGAGACGCCGCCGTCGCCGTTGATGGCTTCGGTGAAGTAGTCAAAGGTTCCGGAGTCAACGCCGGGGGCGTACATCTTGATGTCTTCGGCCGGCCAGGAAGGGTCAACCTGGTTCCACTTGGTGATAACACCCTCCGACTCGGGCTTCCAGATCATGTTGAGTTGATCAACGGTCAGGCAGTCCACGAAGTCGTTCTGCGGATTCACCACGACGGACAGGCCGTCGATGGCTACGGGCAACTCGATGTATTCGATGCCGGCGGCGGCGCACAGGTCAACTTCCTTCTGCTTGATGGGACGGGACGCGTTGGAGATAACGGTCTCGCTGGCGCAGAACTTCTTGAAACCGCCGCCGGTGCCGGAGATGCCGACGACGGCGCGGACGTTGCCGCCGGCGAGGTCACCGAACTCTTCGGCCACGGCCTCGGTGATGGGGAACACGGTGGACGAGCCGTCAATCGAAATGTCGCCAGAGAGGCTGGCGTACATGCTGGGATCGGCGGCCTTGTCGGTCGTGGTAGTGGTTCCGGTGGAGCCGCTGGTAGTGGTGGTGGAACTGTCGCCGGATGTTGAACTGGCGGTCGTCCCTCCGGTGGCTGCTGGCGTTTCGGCTGAAGGTCCGCAGGCTGCCGACATCAGGACGATTGCACAGGCCGCAACGGCCATCAGCATCAGCAACCGTATTGGCAAGCTTTTCAGAATGTCCAATTTGGGGGAACTCATCGATCCTCCTCGAATCGTTGGTTTGGTCTGCGTTTTTGGCGTTAGCCAATCTTGTTGCCTTGGACAAATGGGCTCACCGGCCTTGGCCGGCTAGCATGAAGCGGCTTCATTTCAATGGGCATTTCTCTCAATGGGCATTTCTCCGTAGCGATGTGACGACCAACAAAACTGTGGGGCCTTGCTGCGCGGCAAAAAAATAAAGCGAAGCGCAAAGACTTCGCTCTTGCGAATGGGAAAGGGGCCATTCCCGCGCCGGGAATGGCCGTTACGGGAATAGCGGGAATTTTAGGCGCTGCACCTTTTTGGAGAGTTCCGTCCCGGCCTGCGCCGGGCCCAAAAAATACGGGGAATAAAATCCCCGTATCGAGTCTCGTTAAATGCCCCATAGGGCGCGATGCAGCAGGTGCGGCGGTTTTCACAGCAGCGGAGAGCATGGCTTAACGTGAATCCTTGACGATAGCTTCCAGTTCGTCTGGCTCTTTGGGGATCGCTTCCGAAAGGACCCGGCAGCCGTCTTCCGTAACGAGCACGTCGTCCTCGATACGAATGCCGATACCCTGGTAGGCATCGGGCGTCTTCTTGGCTTGGGGGCCGAAGTAGAGGCCGGGCTCAATGGTCAGAACCATACCGGGACGGAGCCGGATCTGACCTTTATCGTCCCGATATGCGCCGCAGTCATGCACGTCCAGGCCCAGCCAGTGGGACGTGGCGTGCATGTAGTAATCACGGTAAGCCGCATCGTTGAGGATTTGCTCCACGTCGCCGTCCATGATACCCAGATCCACCAACCCTTCGATCAGGGTTCGCGTAGCGACCTTATGCACATCGTCGAAGCCCACGCCCGGTTTCACCTCAGCGATGGCTTTCTTCTGTGATTCAAGGACGATGTCGTAGATTTGCCGTTGGGCCGGCGTGAATTCGCCGGACACGGGCCACGTCCGGGTAACGTCCGCTGTGTAATAGCCGTACTCCGCCCCCGCGTCAATCAGCAGCAGATCATCCGGTCCCAGCGTTTCGTCATTGCGGACGTAGTGCAATACACAGGCGTTGGCCCCGCCGGCCACGATGGAAGGGTAGCCGTTGCGCGGCGAACCAAGGTGGCGGAAGGGGCGCTCCAGGGCGGCCTGTACTTCATACTCTGCAATGCCCGGGGCGGCGGTTTGCATAGCAGACTTAAAGCCCACGGCGGTGATGTCAATGGCGCGCTGGAGGAGGGCAACTTCTCCGTCGGTTTTCACCTGCCGCATGGCGTCGATTTGAGCGGTGGGGTCCTCGATTCGACGGACGCTTTTAGCGCCCCGTTGGGCCATGCGTCGGCGCTGTTTAACCAGTCCGGAAATGATGCCGTCAACGCGGTCGTCGCTACCCAGCGCATAGTGGATGGTTTCGCATTCCGCCAGCAACTTGGGAAGCTGGGAGTCCAGTTGCTCCAACGGGTAGGCCGCGTTGGCGCCCAATGGGCCGACGGCGCCGCGGACGCCGGCTCGGCGTCCCACCCAGATTTCAAAAGTAGGATCGTAAGGGCGGACAAAGAGAGTGTAGGGTGTGTGTGAACCCGGCCGAAGCACGGCGACGGCGTCCGGTTCATCGAACCCTGTCAGATACCAGAAGGATGATTCCTGACGGTACTGATGGTCAACGTCGTTGTTGCGCGTGGAGTCGTGACCCGCCGCGATGACGATGGCTCCGTCAATCAGCGAGTCCATCAAACGACGGCGACGGGAGCGGAACTCGTGAGGTTGCGTTGCGAGGTGGTCAGCGCTCATTCGATACAGCTCTCAAGCGCGTGAAGCGTCGATATTAGCCGCGCGAGATTATATCAATGGTGGGAGCATATCGCAATAGCGGATTGGGTTCGGGGCAACGCAATACGCAGCAACGCGACGATTTCCCGCTCGCCCGTCCAACGTATTGGAGAGGTTCTGTTCGTTGGTACGTAATTCTGATATAATCCCAGCGCAACCGTAATGCCTCGTCGTATGCAGGCATAGTAGCCGCCGCCGCATGATTGTCGCGGGGGCGATTTTTCGGTTAGTTCGGAGCAGTCTGGAGCAGAGCATAATGCCGGCTTATGCCGTAATCGGAGGACAATGGGGCGACGAGGGGAAAGGCAAGGTGATCGATTACCTTGCTGGCGAGTCCGACTGCGTCGTACGGTACGCCGGCGGCAACAATGCCGGCCACACGGTGGTCAATGAACGCGGCGAGTTCCAGCTCCACCTGGTGCCGTCGGGAATCTGCTGGCCCGGAGTAACCGGCATAATCGGCAACGGCGTGGTGGTGAACCCCGACGTTCTGCTGGGAGAGATGGCCGGCCTGCAACAGCAGGGCATCGACACCGACCGACTGTTCGTCAGTGACCGCGCCCATGTGATCATGCCTTACCACATCCTGCTGGACGAGTTGCAGGAGAAAGCGCGCGGCAGCGGCGCGATCGGCACCACCGGTCAGGGCATAGGTCCCGCCTACGTTGACAAAGCCTCCCGCGACGGCATCCGCGTGGGCGACTTGCTGGACACCTCTGAGCAGTTGCCTGATCGAGTGCAAGCCGCCGTAGAGATGAAAAACCGGGTCATTACCGGAGTGTACGGCGGCGAGCCGGTGGACGCCGACGAGATATTGGCCCGCTGCCACGCCTGGGCGGAACAGTTGCGGCCGCTGGTTCGTCCCACCGAGCAGATGGTTCAGGACCTGCTGGAACAGGATAAACGTGTGTTGCTGGAGGGGGCTCAAGGAACGTTGCTGGACGTTGACCATGGCTCCTACCCTTACGTTACGTCATCCTCTCCGTCCATTGGAGGAGCCATCACAGGCTTGGGAATCAACCCGCAGTCCATCAAAGGCGTGCTGGGTGTGTTCAAGGCTTATTCCACCCGCGTCGGCGGCGGGCCGATGCCCACGGAGATGCACGGCCGGGCCGGCGAGGACTTGCGGGAGAAGGCCCACGAATACGGCACGACCACCGGGCGGGCCAGGCGCGTCGGCTGGTTCGACGCTGTAGCTGCCCGTTACAGCCATCAGATTAACGGTTTCACCGGAATGGTGCTGACCCGCTTGGACATTCTGGACGGAATGGACGACGTGAAAATTTGCGTTGGCTATCGCGTCGGCGACCGGGAGGTGGAACGATTCCCGGCAAACACCGCCCTGCTGGAAGAGTGCGAGCCGGTTTACGAGGGGCTTCCCGGCTGGAAAGAGCCGACCGCCAGCGCGACCCGCGCCGACCAACTGCCGGCCAACGCATTGGCCTACGTGCGCCGGATTGAGGAACTGGTGGGCTGCGAAGCGCAGATAATTTCCACCGGCCCGAGTCGCGAAGAAACCATCGCAATAAATCGAGTAATGCACTAGAAATTTGACATAACAGGTAATACTATAGTCTGCGCAGCCCCGCTTGGTTTTCTAGGCAACAATAATTTCAGGCTGCGGAGGAGTCATAAGATGGCCACAAACACAACTACACAAGATGGAGGGCCGGAAACGTCGATATTCGGGCGTTTCTTCGCGCCATTTACCGACCACTTTTACCTCCTTTTCCGGCTGATTTTCGCCTTGCTGGTTTTCCTGCACGGCATACAGAAGGCGTTCCTGTTATGGGGTTTTCCACCCGGAGCCAACCCCAACGGACTGGGAGCGCTTGTTGACCTGGCCGGCTGGGTCGAGATTATTTCCGCCATCCTAATTGCCACTGGCGTCCTGACTCGCTTGGGTGCGGGCGCTCTGGTGGTGACGATGATCGTCGCGTACTTTGGAGTTCACGCAGCCCTCAGTCCGGTCTGGCCCTGGCCTCACCTGTACCCGAACCCTCCGGACGGCGGCAACGCTTTCGTAGCCCACGGCGGGGAAGTTACCATCCTATGGTTCATCTGCGCCGGCATCATCGGAATCTTGGGCAGCCGCAGGTTCGGCATCGAGCGTCTGATCTTGAAAAAGGAAATTCTGTGATGCAACAGCAAGCAGCCCGTTTCGGCATCTATTTCAATGCCGAACAGAACCAGGTCGTCCGCATCAACTCGCCGTACTGGTTTCCCCCGGAACCCGAATGGCAGAAGGTTACCGGAGAAGTCAACGCGACCCTGCTGGACCTGCGACGCATGGTCGGTGAGCAGGGCCTGTCGGGCGATCCCGATTCAGTGACCTGGACCACGCTGCCTTTGCTGGACGAAGACGCCTAGCACCGTCTCCGCTTTTTTCGATGGAGCCGGAACCACCGGACCAATTCACGGATCCGGCTCACGACGCGGCCAACTACCCTCGCCCCTCGGGGTGGCAGGGTAAGTTGGTCGCGTCTTCACCAACTCAGGCCCGGCGGTGGATGCGTTGGGGCTGGCTGGCAGCGCTGGCCTGGTGGGTGTGGAACACCGGCCTGCTGCTGGTTTGGCTGGTGGCGTCCGTGATTCCCCCGGATCCGGCGGTAGCCGACGCCGATCCCCCGGTTCCGGCGCGCATCGTCATCTATTATGGTGTTGAAGGGTTTGTGGTCGGGTTGCTGGGACTCGGGCTGAACGCCAGATGGAGACTGGCTGCGCTGCTGCTGCCGGTGGTTTTCCTGATCACGCGCATCATCGCGCTCACCAGGTTGGAACCGTTGGCGTTTGACGTAAGGGCCCTGCTGTGGGTGGCAGTGTACCTGCTGCTGCTGTTCCTGTTCGTGCGCGGCGCTCAAGGAGCGTGGAGCTGGCACCGGTTTACGCATCCGGAGTATCCGGGGCGGCAATAGACGCGCGACCCTCCTGCTGTCTATAATGGGCTATCGGTCTCCATACAGAGACGAACATATGAAGCATGAAATGTTTGGCGTTTTTCTCAGTGCGCTGGTGGTCATCGCAACGGCAGTCCAAGCGGCGATGTGCCCATTGGGAAGCCAGTCGGTCTGTACGCCTATAACGGCGTCCAGCATCATCTTCGGGCTGCTCGGCTTGGTATGCCTTGGAGCCTGTACAGCACTGTACTTTGACCGCAAGAACGAGGATAGAAACGGCAACATACCGGAAAACGCACAGCAAGACGGGTAAATCGGCTTTCGCAGTGGTGTTATCGCTAGCGCTTGCCTTCGTTGTGAATATGGTCGCAGAGTTGTACTTGCTACCAAGCGAAAAGCGGCATTTCGTTGCCTTGGGCAAATCCCTCAAGGCTATAATCATCCCGGCGCTGATAGCAGCCTTTGCGCTGGTTATCGCTGAAACGATAGCAGATTGAATAAGCAACGGGGTGAGTTCAAACTCACCCCGTTGCACGTTTCGTGGGATTGCCGTCGATTATTTATCGTTGAACGCCGGCATTACGTCCTGGGCGAACCGCGCCAGCTGGTCCTTGAAGACCTCGCGGGGCATTCCCATCACGGAACCGAGGTTGATTCGTTCCACGCCGGGATACCGCGCCTCGTCCTCTTTCAGGCTGTTGATGATGTCGTCGGGCGAGCCGCAGAGCCAGGCGCCGCTCTCTACGGCACCTTCCAGCGTGGGCAGCTGGACACCACGGCGCAGGCCAGGGTTCGCAACCGCCTCAATCTGCTCCGGCTGGAGCGCCATCAGACCCAGCGGCGCCGCGAACTTCATGGCTTCTTCAAAGTAAGGCTTGGCCTCCTTGATTGCCTCTTCCTGGTTCTTGCCCAGGAAGAAACGGTAGCCCAGGGCGATGTCCTCGCCCAATGCCAGTTCCCTACCGTGATTCGCCGCCGCCTGCTGGTACATGGTCAGCCGCTCGTGTCGCGCGGGTTCGGGCGTGTTGGCGACCATTGCCTTGATTCCGATGCGTGCCATGAAGTCCACGCCCTTGGGGTTGCCGGACACCAGCGGCTGCCAGATTTCCACCGGGTCCTGCATGGGACGCGGCACCAGGCTCAGCTTCTCCAAGGTGTAACCCCGGTAGGGGACCTTGGCCGGGATCTGGTAGTGCTTGCCCTCGTGGGAGAATGACTCCTGGCTGAAGGCCTTGACCATCACCTCGACCTGTTCCTCGAACATTTCGCGGTTGGCGTCGCCGTCGAACATAGGCGAACCGAAGGTTTCCACCTCTCGGGAGTGGTAGCCGCGTCCCACGCCGAAGATGATGCGCCCGCCCGAGAGGATGTCGGCCATGGCGAAGTCCTCAGCCAAACGGAGTGGATGCCACATAGGGGTGATGTTGAACCCGCAACCATACTTGAGCCGCTGGGTGTTGCAGGCCAGGTACAGCCCCAGCATGATCAGGTTGGGGATGCACTCGTAGCCCTCCGGTTGGAAGTGGTGCTCGGCCATCCAGAACTCGTCGTAGCCGTGGGCCTCCAGGTGCTTGGAGATGTCCAAAGCCCAATCGAAGGCGCCGGCCAGCTCGTCGTTGGAATACCAGCGGTCGTTAGCGGGCGTCCCTTCCAGGCCCAGGTTGTCGTCCACGACGTGGCCGGCGTATGAAGCGCTGAAACTCTTAAACATGTTGATCCATCCTTTATTGTAACGTTACTTCTTGTCGCATCTAAATCATGTGGGGAATGCGAATCATGGAGCCACGTCGAAGTAGAGTTCGGCAATTTTCTGTTTTGCGTGGTAGGCGTACACCCAGTATAGTCCGGTGGGCCATTGGTAATTCGGGGTAAACCCGATTCCGCTCAGCGGCGCAATGCCTACAACAGACCCAGCCTCAAATTCGACATCAATCTCTTGCCGGTCAAAGACGAAGCCGTCCTCGTAATATTCCAGGGTGCCAAATCTCAACTTGGTGTCCGCGGGAAGCGGCACATCGAGTTCAATAATCAAGACCAACTGATGACGGTTCACGATCCTGGAAGCGGGAATGGAGAAGAAATCCGTGTAGGTCTCAACAACCCTTCCGTTATAGACCCGCGCCAGAATCACATCCGTTACGCGGCCGTTCAAGGCTGGAATCTCGGGGTTTACCGGCCTGGGGTCCGAATTCAATACCTGGCCGTAATGTTGGGACAGCAGTATTTCGCGGAGCGTCCTATCAGATCCGGTCACGTCTTCGGGAAGCGCCGCGCCGGTGAGGTGCTGCCTGCTTGGCGTCTCAACTTCCTCATCAGCGGAAACGGACGCGTGGAAAGCGCGGAAAACGCTAAAAGTACCTTCTTCCCCAAGGTGGGAATATAAATCCAACCACAAACGCTCGCCTAACGAGTAGTGGCATAGTCCGCCGTAGGAACCAAGATCAGGCTGGGCCAGTTCCAAGTGAAGAAGGCTCCGGTAGAAGGAACAGGGAACGTTGTCAGGTTCCAGCACTTGACCCGTGCGGCGCAACTCGACTAGTCCTGCTATGAAGTCCGCAGCTCCCTCATCCACCCACAGGTGGTGGCCGCTGAACCAGTAATAGTGCGCCACCTCGTGTGCAATCACGATTCCTGCCCAGTTTCCCGGAAATTCGCTACGGTCGTCCGTATCAAGCATCGGGGGAATTAAGATATGCGTGCCAAAATGAGCGCCGGCCGCGAACGACGGCAATATGTCGTCCGCAACCAGAACCGCAACGTAATCTGTCCGCAGCGGTTTATCCATGATGGATTCCGCCTCTTGGATCGCATAGCTGAAAAGGTTATCAGTGCTGATGGAGCCGGGCTCCAGCCGGATGATTGTCATGTGTATATCGTTTCCAGATCCCGGTAGCACATAATTAGCGACCGTGATTGCATAAGGATCCAACAGCGTTGACACCATGTCCAGGTTGAAATAATTGGTGCCGCCCAGTACCGCGACCAGCCTTGCTTCCGTGTCGTCGATGCCGCCGTGGTCGGCGAGGTGAGGGTTGTCAAGAACGTCGTTCAGCGAGGTGGCGCTTTCCTCAACATCGTATTCTGCAAGGTAGGTCAGGGACCAGACGGCTTCCAGGTCTGCTGGCCCGAACGTACGAAGGAAAGGCATCCCGGCGACCCGGTCCGCCGCGTCAGGATTGAGCTCGTACAGCGCCGTCAGCAGGTCCACAGTCTCCTTCTCATTGCCTTCGGTACCGTCGGCTACCCACGGCAATTCCAGGACGCTGGTCGGCGCGAATGCAACTGAATCATCGCCATCCGCGATGTTGAACCCCTCAGCGCGAAGCTCGTCGAGGTACTGTGCCGGACTTTGCCGGAGATCGTGAATCAATCCCACCATATCGGAGTCCGAGCTCCACGCTACATCGTGGGAGATTCCAGCATGATGGTGAGGGGTAACTGAGGCTGAGTGCGCCGCCCCGACCGCTTTGGTTACGATAAGGTCGTCGTAGTATCCCTCGTCCTCTTCTATGATCGTTACTTCCGTCTCGACTACTCTGATATCCGGACTGAATGCCAGCGCATTTTTAGCCATGGGGCCAAGATACAATGCCGCCCCCAACAGAATGGTCACACCCACTGCCAGAAAATATCTCATCAGAATTTTCCCAGTTATCCCCACTGCTTCGTTGTTGATGACTCCAAAGCTGCTACGCGCTGGGCGGCGGCGCGGGAGCAGGATTGTACAGTTCGATGCCGATGGTGGCTGGGAACACGCCGGCCAGTTCATCGACCGTCCAGCGTCCCTGCTTGCGGATGGACTTCACGGGTTCCGGTTCGTTCAGCAGCGTCACCAGCCCGCCGGTTACGTGGAATACGTGGCCGTTGACGTGGGCCGCTTCGTCGGAGGCCAGCCAGGTGACCATCGGCGCTACATCCTCCGCCTCTCCGCGCAGGCTGCCGCCGGCCGCGATGCCGCGGGCGGACCGGAGAGCGCGCGCCTCATCCGGCACGCTGGTGGTCATGCGGGTGCTGGCTGATGGAGAGATGGAATTTGCCGTGACGCCGTAGCGTCCCAGGTCGCGGGCGCAGACGCGGGTAAAGCCGGCAATGCCGTCCTTGGCCGCGCCGTAGTTGGCTTGCCCGCTGTTGCCATAGAGTCCCGACGTGCTGCTAAAGGTTATGATCCGGCCTGACCGTTGCTGCCGGAATAGTATGCTGGCGTTCTTGACCACCGTGAAGGTTCCCTTGAGATGCACGGCGATCACGTCGTCCCATTCCTGCTCGGTCATGTTGAAGACCATGCGGTCGCGCAGGATTCCGGCCACGGTGACTACGATGTCGAGCTTACCGAAGTTGTCCACGGCGGTTTGGACGATATTCTCGCCGCCGGCCATGGTGGCCACCGACTCGGTGCAGGCAACGGCGTTGCCGCCATCTTCCTTGATCTCGTTGACCACCTGCTGGGCTACGGAAATGTCCGCGCCGGTGCCGTCAACGTTCACACCAAGGTCACATACGACCACGCTGGCGCCTTCCTGGGCCATCAGTTTGGCGACGCCGCGACCGATGCCGCGACCGGCGCCGGTTACGATGGCTACCTTATCTTGTAGTAGGGGCATTTGCTCAATCCTAGATTTTCTTGTGCCGGGTGCAGGGGCGGGTTTCAAACCCGCCCCTGCGGATTCACGTTGTGTTACTGCTGTTGCGCCGGCGCGGGGTTGGGGATACCTGCCGTGAGGTAGTTCCGGGCCCGGTCGGAAAGTTCGTCCATTTCCCAATGGCCGGTTTCAGTCCAGATGGCACGCTCCGGTCGGGGCTGGGATACCAGCGAGATGGTGTCGCCGTACACCAGGAACGTCTGCCCGTTGACGTTGGCCGCATAGTCGGAGGCCAGGTAGCAGACGAATGGCGCCACGGCGTCCGGATCCAAGTCTCGCAGGTTGTCATCGCCGCTGGAGTCTGAGATGGACGCGACTCCGCCGCGCGCCCGAATTTCGGCAGCCGAGTCCGGGATGGAGCCGATCATGCGGGTGGTGGCTCGTGGCGCGATGGCATTGGCGGTAACACCATAGCGTCCCATATCCTTGGCCACTACCTTGGTGAAACCGGCGATGCCGCTCTTGGCCGCGCCGTAGTTGGCCTGACCGCTATTGCCGACCAATCCCGATTCGCTGCTGAACGTGATGACGCGGCCCGACCGCTGCTGCCGGAACAGAATGCAGGCGTTTTTGACCACCGTGAAAGTGCCCTTCAGGTGGACTGCGATCACGTCATCCCATTCCTGCTCCGTCATATTGAACACCATGCGATCCCGCAGGATGCCGGCGCAGGTGACCACGATGTCCAAGCGGCCGAAATTGTCGATGGCAGTCTGAACTATCTGTTCGCCGCCTTCCATAGACACCACCGATTCGGTGCAGGCGACCGCCTTGCCCCCGGCCTCGGTAATTTCGTTGACCACCTGCTGGGCCACCGACACATCGGCACCACTGCCGTCCACGTTGCCGCCCAGGTCGCAAACCACGACGCTGGCCCCTTCCTCGGCCATCAGCCGGGCGACGCCGCGGCCGATGCCACGGCCGGCGCCGGTTACGATGGCTACCTTTCCTTCCAGATTATTGGGCATTGCTATTGAGTCCTTTGGTTTGTCCGTATGAAATGTTAATCCCGGCTGGGCAAGTGGACCGTCGCCGTTCCCGGAGTGGTCTGCTGTCCCTCGGGGTTTTCCAGCCAAATGGTGCAGTCCACCAGGTTGAAATGTCCTTCCTGGTACACGCGGGTAACGTGTCCCTTCGCGGTGATGGGTTCGTCAGGATAGTCCATGCCGCGGTACTGCACCGTTAGCCGGCGCAATTCGCCGGCGGGGCCGGCCCAACCGGTGACGTATGCACCCAGCATGGCGTTCTTCAGCGCGCCGTGGATGATGATGTCCTTTAGTCCGGTGCTCTGGGCGTAGTTCCTGTCGTAGTGAATCTCGTAGAAATCGCCGGAAGCGCCAGCGTACTGGACCAGTTGGCGAGGGGTAGGATTGCGCACCTCAACGGGCAACTCCATTCCCTCGCTGACGTCTTCAAAGTAAATCTGCTGACCCATGATATTCCTCTGCTGGGTGAAGTTTTCTGGATTCCGGCGAAAGCCGGAATGACGGAGGGTGGCTCGGGATGACGGTATGAGAGTGTTAGTACCGGATGGACGTGCTCGTCTGGGTGGCAACGATAGCATCATGCTGGTTGCGATAGGTGATCTTGATGGTGGAAATGAGCATCTGGCCGATGCTGCCGGTGCGCTCGCGAATGTCCTCGATGCGTCCGATGGCGGTGATGGTATCCCCGGGCCGGACGTGGCCGAAATACTCCCAGTCGCTGCCGCCGTCCAGCAGGCGAGTGAACGGTATGTCGTAGGGCAACTCCGGTCGAATTCCGCGCATTGCTCGCAAAAACGTCGGGGGAGCAACGATGCCACCCGTTTCGGGCGTCCCTGTGGTGTAGGCCGGATTGTCGTCGCCGATGGCTTCCGCGAACCGCGCGATGTGGCCCTGCTCTATCACCATGGAGGCCGGCTCACTTTCCACGCCGATGGATTGTTCCCGCATTTCATCGGTAAGAGTGAACGAGTTGCTGGACAAGGTTAGCCTCCGGTCAGCACGCCAATTGGGACGGCATAATCTGAAAATGCAATTTCTAGGCGTAGGGATTATGTTACTAGGCGGGGCCAGTGTCAAGAAAGCCCGGCGTCAGGAAAGCAAGGAAGGCAGCAGGTACTCCGTCCATGGATCCGTGATGTTGGCATCCCTTATGCTATCCACCAGGTACGCTACCTCGTCGCCGTAAGCGGCGGTCAGCTCATGGGATGAGGCGCCGCCCGAAAGAGCAGTAACCGCCTGCCGCAGTCTGTCCACGTACTGGAGTGTTTCCCTGGTCGCCGCTTCCTTGTCGCGTTGCGCCCTGATCCGTTCAAGCCGTTCGATCCAGTCGATGCCCTGCTCTACCCGGTCAAAGTCGTCGTCGCTGGCTTGTGTGGTGATTGTGGTCATCTCCCAACGCGCCTCCGGTTTGTTGCGCCCTTGCTATCATTGATTTGGGAATTTTAGCATAACCACGAGAGCAAACATCGAGTTTGCCATATGGCATTGAAAGGGCGCCAGGCTCCGCCCGACAGAGGGTCTGCCACCTGGTTCAACCTTGTCGTCCGCGCGCTGCGTTTCAGGACCTTGGCGTGGTGCGTACTCGCCTTGCCTCTGATCCTGGTGCAGGATTTCCGCCCGGATACCATAGCTTTCGCCGTCGCTCCCTACCGGTTCAATGTGGTCAGTTGGGAGCTGGGCAATCTGCCCGACAAGTGGATCCGTCGGACCATCAGCGCACCGCGTTACTCGCTTGATCACTCCGACCCCGAGCGCTCGGCAGAGCGAGCTCACCGGTATTTCGAGATCGGGAAACGCATCCGGCAGATTGATCATCGTCTCATCGGCCTTGGAGTAAATGCGCCGACCGGCGACCAGTCGGTCGCTCGGATCACGGAACTCCGCCGCGAAAGGGATGAATTGAGGAAAACCCAGAGCGCCCTGCGCCCCACAGTTGAGGAGACCCTGGAGTCAGCGGTGGCAGACACCCTGCGGGAGTTGGGTTTTCAAGCCTGGACCGGGGTGTTCCCGCCAGTGGACACAGCGCTGACGGGCTCGCCTACGGTGCTGATCCTGTCCCCGCGGGACCGGATTCAACGCGAGGACGGGGGCCTGCTGAGAACCGGGCTGGCCAACGACGAGCGTGAGCGCATCGAAACCCGCATCGAGAGGGAAACCAACCTGTCCGCCCTGGTGGAGAACACCGGCGGCATTGCCCTGTACCCATCCATCACCGCCGATGGGTTCGCGTTGGAGCACGCCCTGGAAATCATTGCCCACGAGTGGGTCCACCAGTGGCTCTGGTTCCGGCCCCTGGGACGCCGGTACTTCGAGAGCGGCGATTTGACGACGTTGAACGAGACCGTGGCCACCATAGCGGGAATCGAAATCAGCCAACTGGCGTTGGAACGGTTAACCAATGCGCCTGAGGACCAGACGCGGGCGAGCCAAACCCAACCGGACAGCGCCCGGAACAGTTCGGCCAACCATGCGCCGGAGTTTGATTTCCACGCAGAAATGCGAGCCACACGGGTTCAGGTTGACGCCTTGCTGGAGGCCGGCGACATCGACGGCGCTGAGGCGTACATGGAAGAAAGGCGTCGTGTTTTCGTGTCCGAAGGCTACCCGATCCGGAAACTGAACCAGGCGTACTTCGCCTTCCACGGCACTTACGCCACCACCGGGGCGGCGGGCGTCAGCGTTATCGGCGAGCAGGTGAGGGAACTGCGCCGCCAAAGCCCCTCACTGGCAGAGTTCCTCCGCGCCGCCGCCCAACTTACCAGCGCCGAGGACCTGGCCGACTACGTGGAACGCGGAAGGCGTCCGTAGGGCCGTATCGAGTTGCGATGCAGGGGGGGGTTTCAAACCCGCCCCTGCACCAATCGACCGAGCCAGCAAACTCATGATGATCTGATGGCTTCTTCCAGCAGGGCCAGCGCGGTGCGGGCGAACACCCACATGTTCTCTTCCCGTTCCGGGCTGCCGGTTTCCAGGGTTTGAGAACGCTCCACCGGTCCGGCGACGCCAAAGCAGGCGTGGCCGTAGTTGTCGCCGTAGCGGTTTCCGGTGGGTCCGCTGGCTCCGGTCTCGGCCAGCGCCCAGGTAGTGCCCATGATTTCGCGGGATGTTCGAGCGTTGAGCAGGGCGTAGTATTCGGTGCTGGCCCGGCGCCCCTCCATGGCCGAATCGGGCACTTGCAGCAACCCCTTCTGCGCGGTTCGCGTGTACACAACCGAGCCGCCCACGTAGTAATCCGACGCGCCGGGTATCGAGACCAACGCGGCGGAAATCAGCCCACCGCACGAAGACTCCGACACCGCTAAGGTGTCGCCACGCTCCTTCAGCAAAGCGGCGACGGAAGCGGCCAAGTCGTTCAACTCACCCATGAAAAACCTCCAGATGTTTTACGATGATTCGGTTCCGAATGTATGGAATCCCGCCTCGTATCAAGTACGAGGCGCCCCCGCATCGGAGTGCGGGGCGGGCTGTTCTTTCGCCGGAATGGCGGTTGGGGGATTATACCCACGGCAATCGTTTGGATATGGTCTTGGCTGACTCCGGGGTTGGCAAAGCGTTCTGCTCCATGAGCATCAACGCCAGCTTGCGAAACTCTTCGCGGTCGCGGCCGGTGACCACCGCTTGCTCGTGCGCTTCGGAAATCACCACCGGATAGCCGAATCCCAACTCGCACTGTTTCGCCAGCATCGCGTGGCTCAGGGCGAGTAGTCGCGGGTCGGCAGACACCCACGCTGGGATCTCAACTCGACCGATCTCAGTCCCGCTGTGCAGGTAGTAAAAGTGGCTCCACTCCTCGCCCAGGGCCAATCCAACGGCGAAACGGGATGCAAGCCGTCCCGATTGGTAAAGGGGCGAGCGGTGTCCCGGCTCAAGTAACGCTTCAAACAGCTCGCGGTCGTCAAAGCCGGCGGCGCCGTCGCACTGCATGAGATCCGAACGCCGGGCACTGCAGCGGCGGGTACATTCGGCATCACTGCTGCCGCAGAGCGCGACGCGAACCGCCCCGGCGACTTCGGCGGTTTGCGGCTTGGAGGTATAGGCGGCCACCGCCACTGGGCGGTCGGGGTGGGATGCGACCTGCAACCGTGCCAGGGCGGGACGCAAGCGTTGGTTGATCAGATGGTCCACCACGTAACCGGGATAGCTGCCGCGCTGCATGTCCCAGAACGCCAGCGTGCCGTCCAGCAGCGCCAGCACGGGAGCATTGGTTGTCAAATCGTCCACCGCTTCCGCCAGCCGCTCTACCTCACGCACGGTACGCAGGGCTCCCAGCAGCCGACCTTCAATCAGTGTTTCTTCCAGCGACTGATCATCGGGGCGCAGATACAGGTTAGCATCGTCAACGGCCAGCGTCGGCTCGCTGAACAGATCGCATGACGGTTGCTTGCCGTAGGTAATGGCGCAGCCGCCCAGGTTGATCAGGTGGCACCGCAGCGGCAAGTGTCGGTCAACGTCAATGTGAGAACCGTCCACCGACAACGCTACCCAATCGTTGGGAGGGACTTGAGGTTCCCAGTTGCCGAGGATTCCTTCCGGGCCAGTGCGGGAGAAGACGAACGGACGCCGGCCCGAGGTGGCAGTGCGATCCGCGGCCTCAGCCGGCGAGATTGCTGACGCCCGATCCAGCGTATCCGCGAAACGCTGCCGGCGATTGCGGCGCGCATTCGTCGCGCCGTCCATGGCAGCCATCATCTGGCGCGCGGTTTGGTTGAAATCCAACGCCATATCAGGCCATGCGACTGACGTCCGGCATGTGGCCGTCCACTTCAGTGACCCTCTGAAGACAGTTCGGGCAGGGATAAGACGCTTTCCACAAAGTAACGGACTTGTTCACGATCCCCAGGAATCTCGAAGTCCTGCATAAAGTCATGGTAAAAGTTGGCATGAAACTTTTCGGCGACGCTGAAATTGCTGGCTAGAATCGGCTCCCGCAGTTCATCGGCCAAACGATCGGCGGCGGTTCGCAATGCGCGGTGGTCGCTGAAGCGCCAGCCACGCTGCTGCGCGACTGCCATTACCGCGTGGGCGGCGGCGCCCCAAAGCTTTTCGGAGCCTTGCAGGATGTCGCCGGCGTCAAACTCACGATCTGACGCCAATAGGAAATCTCGCGCGGTTTGCGAGTGTTCCTGAGTGAGCATCGTTTCTCCTCTGATCGATAGGTTACCGCAGCACCCGCTCGTCGCCCACGCGCCGGGTGACGCGCTGTTGGTCCAGGTATTCCAGCAATGGCAGCACGTACTTGCGGCTGGTTCCGAATATCTCGCGGGCCGCGGCCACCGTAACGCTGCCGTTCTGCTCCAGGTGGGCCACGATCCTACCGACCATATCGTCGTATGCCTCGGTGGTGAACACCACCGTCTCGTTGACCTTTACCACGTCGCCCTTTTCCTGTAGGTAGGCCAACAGCTCAGGATCCACGGGACGATCCGTCGGCGGCGACCATGGTTCGCCGGCCAACTCCGACAGGTACGTTGCCATGTCCACCTGCTGCCGTTCGCTCAGCTCCACCTGGTGGTCAGGAATGCGAACCAGCCCGTCGTCGTCCACAACGACCCCTTCCTCCGCCAGCCGCGCGGCCGCGCGCAGGTAAACCGGCTGCGACACTCGGAGCCGGCTGCGCAATTCCTGGGGCGGCGCGCCCCGCCGCAACGGGTACTGGTTGTGGTAAGCCTGTAACGCTACCTGCGCCTGGTTGCGCAGGATGTCCCACCCGCGCCGGGAATACACCACCGCGTCGTTCTGAGCGCCCATTTCGCCCAGCGCCACCACGTCGCCGGATTCCACCAGCGCGCCCAGCCGCTCGAGCACCTCCCCGTCCGCGAGATTGGACCGTTGCGACAACGTGCGCAGGTCGCACGGCCCCATCTGGTCGGCGACGGTAAAAATTACGTCCTCGCTGGCGCCGGCGTCCAGCATGGTGAGCCGTTCCAGCACGTCGGGGGCGAACCGGCGATGCCGTCGCATCGGATTCGGGTCGGCGATCTGACCGCCGCCCAAGGTGTCCTCCGATGAGCGCAGCACGAAAAAATCGCCCTTTACCATTGGGATCGGCTCATCCAGCAACACCTGCACCCAACCTTCGTTGCCGGGTTGTAGCCGGTCGGCATCCAGCAAGCGGACGCGCCCCGTGGTCTCGCTGGTGAGCAGATGGAACGTAACGCCTTCGTTGTGTTTCAGCGCGTGGGGTGCGCCCTTTACCATGCGCAGGTTGGCGTCGAAACGGCGCGTGGGGCGCAGCCAGCCGGGGTTGGTCAGCACCTCGCCGCGCAGTACCTCGTCCCGGGATACGCCGGACAGGTTCAGCGCCAGCCGGACTCCCGGCGCGGCAGCATCCAAGCGGGACTTGTGGCTCTGCAACCCGCGGATGCGGGCGCGCGTGCCGGACGGAGCAAGCTCGATCTGCTGGCCCACGGCTACGGAGCCATCAATCAACGTGCCGGTAACTACGGTGCCAAACCCGCTTACGGTGAAGCAACGGTCCACGGGCAGGCGAGGACGGCCCAAGTCGCGCCGTGATTCGGTGTCGTTCAGAATCTCGTCGATGGTGGCTTTCAGCCCATCCATGCCGTCGCCGGAATAGGCTGACACCGCTGCCATCTGACAGCCGGCGAACGCGGTGTCCTCCAGAACATCCTCCACTTCGGCCTTGACCAATTCGACCAGCTCCTCATCGACCAGGTCGGTTTTGGTTATGACGACGAGGCCGCGCCGGATGCGGAGCAGGTCCAGTATCGCCAGGTGTTCCCTGGTCTGGGGCATGACGCTTTCGTCGGCGGCTACGATCAGCAGCGCCAAGTCTATCGCGCCCACGCCGGCCAGCATGTTCTTGATGAACCGCTCGTGACCAGGCACATCGACGATGCTTACCTCGCGTCCGCTGGGCAGCGTCATCCAGGCGAACCCCAGGTCAACCGTCATCTCCCGCTCTTTCTCCTCGGGCAGACGGTCGGGGTCGATGTCGGTGAGGGCTTTGACCAGGGTAGATTTGCCGTGATCAACGTGGCCGGCCGTTCCGATAACGTACATAGCGGTTCATACTCTAGTGCCGATATTTCGGGGATGTCGGCGAAACGATACCACACTACAGCGGGGGCTACCATTGCGGCGGGGCTTACGCCGAAATCATCTGAAAATGGGCCTCAGTAGGCACGCAGCCTGCGCCATTGATGGGAACCATGTCCTGCGGGCAGGCGGAGAATGCGATGATGCAGTCCATCTCGGCGCGCAGCGTAACGTAGTCTCCCGGCCCACACACCGGCGGCTCGAACCCGACCGAGCCGTCCGTCCCGACCGGAATGTTCATAAACAGGTTCCACGGGCTGGGCGTTTCCGGTGCGGTCAGGCCCAGTTCCGCCAGCGCCGCCGCCAGGTTGTCGGTGCAGTTATCATGGTATCCCTCACATCCCAGCAGTTCGTAGCGGTAGCGGTCACACGCCGCCAGCAGGGTGTCGTGGATGCCGCCCGATGTATCCTCCGCCAGCGTCAGGATGGGCCGGCGGCGGTTGGTTGTCATGGACTGCCCCAGCTCCGGCATGATGCGCCCCAGCGATGTCCGCGAATGCTCCATGGACATGAACTCTGTCGGGTCGTCGCGGCGGAACGCCCAGGTGTCCACCACCTGCTGCCCATGGGTGTTGATTACTCTGACCAGTTCGCCCGCGTTCACGTGGGCCGCCTTACCGCGCCGGGCCGGAATGGTAATAAGAGACGCAGACGCCATATCATACCTCCGTGGGCGAACGGTTTTGCATGGGAATTGAAACCCCTGGGCCGAAATGCTACCGTGCCATACTTATGGATTTCAAGGCCGGCCGATGGCGAGGCGGATTTTGCCGACCCGAAGGCGCTGCTCGCTGAGAGAGTTACGAGGAGTACCCACCGTGCGAATGGAACCAATCAGCCTCTACGATTACGAAGAACGGGCCAGGCAGGTTATGCCCCACAACGACTGGGTGTTCGTCGAAGCCGGAGCGATGGACGAGCGAACCACGGCCCGAAACCGCACCGCATTCGAGGCGCTGACGCTGCGGCCGCGTTTTCTGCGCGATACAACTGAGCGGAAGATTTCCACCACCGTTTTGGGGAACGACATCAGCTTTCCGGTGATGATCTCGCCCGCAGACTCGCACCTCAACGCGCACCCGGAGGCGGAGCGGGCCACGGCCCGCGGGGCCGGCATGTCGGGTTCCCTGATGATGTGGAGTACCTCTTACAATTGGAGCATGGAGGAAATCGCCCCGGCGGCCGCGGGGCCCCCGGGGCCCCGGCTGTGTCATCG
>VXOG01000006.1 GCA_009840165.1 Chloroflexota bacterium | reverse complement strand
AAGGCACTCATCACTCCTCCCTGTCGAAACAAGCGTTTTCTGGGACAGGCTCAAGTGACCACCGAACGATACCGGCAGGCGAGCGAACGCCTTCTTGTACAGGCCCGAGCGGAATTGGCCGCTGGCGATTTGCCGCAGGCATCCGAGAAAGGATGGGGCGCCGCCGTCCGGATGCTGAAGGCCATCGCCGAGCAACGCGGCTGGGAACACCATCGTCATCGTCATCACCACAGGGCGGCTAACAGGCTGCGCTCAGAAACCGGTGACGCCGACATCCGTCGTTTCTTCAACTCCGCCAGCGCGCTCCACGAGAACTTTTACGAGGACGACATGGAGCCCGATATGGTGGCCGAAAGCCTTGACGACGTGGAGGCTCTGCTGGCCAAGCTGACCCCGTTGCTGACTCAGGTGTAGCGCCGCCTGTTGCGAACCGTCGAGTAGCGAAATCGCCGCAATTACTGGCGCTGTTGCCAAGCGGGGGATTGGTTCGGAATCGGGGTTTCAGGATAAGGACTTGACAAGGTATCTTGCGGGGAGCCAGGCTCCGGATAACTAGGCCTGGTCGAATTCTGAGCGTGAGATGCCCAGGTTTCTGCGGATGCGGTGGATCGTCCCGGCGGCCAGGTCGCGGTTTCCGTGCCTGGGGACAGGCGTCACACGCCCGTTTGCCGGGTTCGCCCAAATTTCGTGGGAGTCTCGGCCTTGCCGTTGAAAGACGCAGCCAGGCTCTCCAGCTTGCGCCGCAGCTCCCCGTAGGTCATACGGCTACGGTCAGGCTTCCCCGGTGCGCGCCCGGCGCAAGCGGTTCTTCCGGAATAGGTTCTCCCCACTCCTTGCGGAGCTCGAAAATCATGCGGGCCACGTCCAGAAGTTCGAGGAGGGTCTCTTCCGGCGTGTCCCCCCAAGCCATGCAGCCCTGCAAGGCCGGCGCTTCGGCCAAATACATCCGCCCTTCGCTCTCTTCAGGTTCGTGGAGGATGTAGTCCAACTGATAGATGGCCATCTCGCTCTCGCATCCCTTATAAGTTTCGGCGATATTAACAGTTGCGCCGGCGCGGACGCAAGATAGGCGGAAGTGTCATCGCCCGGTTGCCAAGTGGGGGAATACGTGCCAGAATCGGCGAAACTCAGCAGGGGATGAAACGATTATGCAGTTGCGAATCATGTCGCCCGCCGCCGCGCGGGTGGATTTCAAAGTTCCGCCGGCTCCGCGCCTGGAGACGCTGGAGGGCAAGACCATCGGCCTGTACGACAACATGACCGGCGGCGCCGGCGTGGCGGTGGATCGGGTGGCCGAGCACATCGCCCGACGCTACTCCGGCGTGAAGTTTGAGAGCTACGGCGGCCCCCGACGCGATGGCCGTCCGGCGCTCAGTCGCGGCGTCCATATCGACGAGGCGGAGGCGGCCATCATCGCCAACGAGGTTGACGCGATGGTGGGGGCGGCGGCGCATTGAGGGGGCTGCACGTCGTGGCTTGCCCACGACATGGTAGCGATGGAGAAGGCAGGGATTCCCGCCGTCGGTATCGCCGCGCGCAGTTTCGCCCGGGCGTGGCAGTCTTGTGTGGATGGCTGGGGGCAGCCGGCGACGGCGTTCGTCACGATTCCCCACGCCTGCACCGGGCAGCAGTCCGATTACATCCACAGTATGGTGGATGAGCAGATCGACAACATCATCCTGGGACTGACCCGGATGTCCACCACGGCGGACCTCACGAGCATGACCAACGGCCACAGCGAGACCGACGTGTTCACGGTGACGCTGGACGAATCGCCGTGGGGCATTGACGCCGTCAACCGCTTCATGGAGGAGAGGGACTGGAGCGACGGGATGCCCGTGGTTCCGCCCACGCCCGAGTTGGTGGAGGCGATGCTGAAGGGCACCCGCCGCGCCCCGCAGGACGTGGTGATGGTCATGGAGCCTGGGTTCGGCTTGGCCACCGTGGAAAAGATCGCCATCAACGCCGTCATGGCCGGTTGCAGTCCCGAGCAGTTCCCGATCCTGCTGGCCGCCATCGAGTGCATCGCGCAGCCGGAGAGCAACCACCGGGACATGCAGGTCTCCGGCCATACCGAGGCGCCGCTGATCCTGGTGAACGGTCCGATTGCCGACCGGGCGGGCATCAACTACGGCACGTCGGCCATGGGGCCGGGCGTGGTCAACAAGGCCAACACCGCCATCGGGCGCGCGCTGCGGTTGTGCCTGATCAACATCGGTTACTGCAAGGCGGGCGCGGGCGACCCCAACTTCATCGGGCTGCCCACCAAGTTCGGCATGTGCATCGCCGAGAACGAGGAAGTCAGCCCGTGGCAGCCGTATCACGTGGACAAGGGTTTCCGTGCCGACGAAAGCGCGGTAACGGTGGTGACGGTAACCGGGCCGACGGACGTGCTGGACAACGCCTCGAAGAACCACCTGGACACGCTGAACAACATCGCGTCCATGATGTTCTACCGGCACGCCGGCGGCGGAGCCTGGATCAAGGGTCGGCAGACGGCGCAGGTTGGGCACACCAACCAGCGGGTGCCCTTCCAGGGGCCGTACCATCCCATCATGCTCAGCCCGTCGCGTGCGGTAATTCTACACAACGCCGGTTTCAGCAAGCGGGACGCGCAGGAATGGCTGCACGAGCGCTGCCGCGCGTCGGTGCAGGACGCCATCCGCAACGGCGTCCCGACGGACGAGAACGGCAAGTGGCTGGCGCATCCCGAGTTGCAGCACCTTGCCGACGACCCTGACGCGACGATTCCCGCGCTGGAGGATCCGGACCAGTACCTGCTGTGGGTTACCGGCGGCTCCACCCACTACGCCAACTTCTTCTACGGGACGTATGGCATTGCGACGGTGCCGGTGGAGGACGTTGGGTAGCGAGCCGAGGCATCGTTGCAGTAATGTGGAGGGGCAGCCATTTCGGTTGCCCCTTTTGCCATCAACAGCCATCGCCCGAAATCCGAGCGATAAACCGTGAGTTTATCGGTAAGGGAGTATAATCCATTTGAAGGAGAAGATTTGGCCACGCCTATCGACGAACGAGGGAAGTATGCCTGCGGTTTGGGATGAATCAAGTTGGGCCGTATTCGGGGCTCTCCTGAGAGCTGACGGTTTTTCTCAGGAAGAGGCTGTGCGGTATGTGAATTGCTCCGACAGGGCAGTTAAGCAAGCCAATAGAATTCGGCTCAAGGGAGACCGTGAGATCTGGACAGCGGTGGTGGCAAGGGAAGTCACAATTGCGGATGCTGAAGCGCTTATTAAGCGGTTCGGAGATAACCACGCGGAACAGAGAGCGGCTTTGCGACGGTTGAGGGATGGTGAGATCACGAAGTTGAGGCATCATCAAGCGGGTACCGCAGAGATTGCGGTGGCTTTCGACAAAATGAAACGCAAACTTCAGAAAGCTCCCGTTGCTGATTGGTCGCTGACTCCGGAACAGATAGCAGAAGGGATTGAACTTGCGGAAGCGGGTCTGGCTGAGGATGTCGGGGCATGGCCCAGTTACTGAGGGGCGAAATAAGATGGGTGGACATAGAGCCTGCCAATAGAGTAGTAGGGCATGAACAGGGGAATCGACGCCCCGCGCTCATATTGAGCAACGACCGTTTCAATGCTGCATCGCAGTTAGTTATCGTAGCGTTGATAGGTTCTTCCGAATCTAATCGTGGGCGGGCAACTGCTGTGCAGATCCGGACGGTTGCTATGCCGAACACGCCCTCGTGGGTTTTGACGGAGCATATCCGAACGGTATCTGCACAGCGCATGGGGGATTTGATTGGCGTGATGTCGGGTGGTGAACTTGAGGAAATTCTGGAGAGCATTTTCCGCATCATGTACCAGTAACTTTCCCAGTTGCTGGTCGTCTTGCCGTACCATGCGGCGTATGGTAATTTGTCCGCATCAATTTCACGCCGCTAACATAGCGCGGGTGTGCGGCTGCACGCTCGCCAACTAGAGGAAGGAGCGTTGCCGTGGACCCGCTGCTTGAAGTCAAGAATCTACAAACGTACTTCTTTACCTACGAAGGCGTCGTCAAAGCGGTTGACGACGTCACCTACGAGGTGATGCCCGGCGAAACGCTGGGCCTGGTGGGCGAGAGCGGATGCGGCAAAAGCGTAAGCGCGTTGTCGCTGATGCGGCTGATTCCCGACCCGCCCGGCAAGACCATCGGCGGTGAAGTGCTGTTCGACGGAGAGGACATTCTCCAGGTCGATATGGACGACATGCGCCGCATCCGTGGCGCCAAGATGGCTATGGTGTTCCAGGAACCCATGACCTCGCTGAACCCGGTGCTGACGCTGGACCGGCAGCTGACCGAAACCATCCAGTTGCACATGGGGAAGTCGCGCGATGATGCCCGCCAGGACGCGGTGAACCTGCTGGCACAGGTGGGCATTCCCGACCCCGAACGGCGCATCCGCCAGTATCCCCACCAATTCAGCGGCGGCATGCGCCAGCGCGTGATGATCGCCATGGCGCTGAGTTGCAACCCCAAGCTGATCATCGCCGACGAGCCGACCACGGCTCTGGACGTAACTATTCAGGCGCAGATCCTGGAGCTGATGAAGTCGCTGACGGATACCCTGGGCGTGGCCCTGATCATCATCACGCACAACCTGGGCGTGGTGGCGCGCTACGCGGACCGGGTGAACGTGATGTACGCCGGCAAGATCATTGAGCGCGGCTCGGCGCTGGAGATTTACACGAACCCGAGGCATCCCTATACGGTAGGCTTGCTGGACTCGGTGCCGCGGCTGGACCAGCGGCTGGTGGACGAAGAGGGCAACGCGGCCAAGCTGGTGCCCATTGAAGGGCAGCCGCCGGACCTGGTGAATCTGCCGCAAGGTTGCTCTTTCCGCGCCCGCTGCCGTTGGGCGGTGGACAAGTGCGCCACCGAAGCGCCGCCGCTGATGCAGGTGGAGAGCAGCAACGGAGAGGAACCACACGTTTCGGCCTGCTGGCGCTCGGAGGTGCTGGGCGTGCAGGCTCTGAGCTACGCGATGGGAACGGCGTAACGATAATCAAGACGGTGAGCGCACGGTAGGGGCGAATAATTATTCGCCCCTACACGATAGGTTATCGTATAATTTGCCCGGTAAAGAAACTGCCGCCACCACTCCAAGAGGAGTTTCACGATGACGACTGCCGAAATGCCGCAGACCGCCCAGACGCAGCCGGGCCATGGGGACGTGCTGCTGGAAGTTCGTGGCCTCAAAATGCACTTTCCCGTGACGTCGGGAATCCTGTTCCAGCGGGCGGTGGCCCACATCAAAGCTATTGACGGCGTGGACTTCACGGTGCTGCGCGGCGAGACGCTGGGTTTGGTGGGTGAGTCGGGCTGTGGAAAGACTACCACGGGCCGGTGTATCCTGCGCCTCTACAAGCCCACCGACGGGGAGATCTGGTTCGACGGCACCGAGATCGCCAACGCGCGCACCAATCAGATGCGGGCGATGCGGCGGCAGATGCAGATCATCTTCCAGGACCCGTACAGCTCCCTGAACCCGCGCATGACCGCCGGCAACATCATCGGCGAGCCGTTGGCGGTGCATGGGCTGGTCAACAACAAGCGGGAGTACCGCGAACGTGTGGCCGAGCTTCTGAACAACGTGGGCCTGAACCCATACATGGCCGACCGATTCCCTCACGAGTTCAGCGGCGGACAGCGCCAACGCATCGGTGTGGCGCGCGCCCTGTCGGTTGACCCGTCGTTCATCGTGTGCGACGAGCCCGTGTCGGCGCTGGACGTGTCCATCCAGGCGCAGATCATCAACCTGCTGGAAGACCTGCAAGAGCGGTACGACCTGACCTATCTGTTCATCGCGCACGACCTGTCAGTGGTGCGACACATCAGCGACCGGGTGGCGGTGATGTACCTGGGCAAGATTGTCGAGATTGCTGACCGGAACGCCATCTATGAGAACCCGCAGCATCCCTACACCCGGGCGTTGCTGTCGGCGGTGCCGATTCCCGACCCGGTGCTGGACGCGCAGCGCGAACGCATCATCCTGTCGGGCGAGGTGCCCAGCCCGTTGAATCCGCCCAGTGGCTGCGTGTTCCACCCCCGCTGCCCGCTGGCGACGGACGACTGCATGCGGGTGCTTCCGGAGGCGCGGGAGGTGCTGCCGAACCACATTGCGGCGTGCATCAACGTGCCGGGGTACGGCGCTTACTGACGCCGCCGACACATTGCCGTTTATGCAGCCCGGGGCGGCGGATGTCGGCCCCGGGCTTTTTGACAAGCACACATTGGCGCACATACCATGCTATTCGTAAAGGTGCATGAGAGGTAGCGTTATGTGGGATCGTATCTTCATCTTGTCGCTGGTCGTGTTCTTCATCGGTATGCTTGCTGTCATGGCAGGGGAATTTGTGATGCCCAGTTGGTCGCCGGTGACTTCAGTTGTCGGCGGTTCGGTTGCTGGCTTGGGAGGACTTGTCGGATCGGTGTCGGGCATAGTTCTGATCTTTACTACTGATTTCAGCCGCGGCTGATGGAGTTTTACTCACTCGTCGGCAAGGCGGTGTTGGCCACAATTAGCTTGGTTACGGCTGCATTGGCTTTGTCGCTTCTGGTAGTAATTGCCGCCCGCATTGAGATAAACATTGACTTACTGGGCGTTCTCTATGTTTTGGCAGCATTCATTACCATCAGCAGCGCCGGAGTGGGGCTGATTATATGGACGCTGCATCGTAGGTGGCCAAGGAAATGAATGGAGAAGAACTGGAAAATGCGTTTGGAAAACAAAACCGCTCTGATTACCGGCGCCAGTAGGAACATTGGCGCCGAGATTGCCCGCACCTTTGCTCGCGAGGGGGCGGACCTGATTCTCAACACGCGGCAGTCGGCGCAAGAACTGGAGTCAGTGGCCGCCGAATGCCGGGAGCTGGGTGTCAAAACCCACATTGTCATCGGTGACGTGTCCGACCCCGACCGCGTGTCGGCGATGGCGGCCGAGGGCATCGAGGCCCTGGGCACGGTGGACGTGCTGGTGAGCAACGTGGCGGTGCGCCCCCACAAGCCGCTGCTGGAAGTGTCGGTGGAGGAATGGCAGGACGTGATTGCCACCAACCTGCACGCATCGTTCTACCTGATGCGGGCCGTGCTGCCGGGGATGCTTGAGCAGGGTTCCGGTAGCATCATCGCGCTGGGCGGGCAGGCTGCGATCACCGGGCGGCCGGAAACCGCCGTGGTGACCACCGCCAAGACGGGGTTGTTGGGCCTGATTCGCGCCGTGGCCGCCGAATACGCGGGGCAAGGCGTGCGGGCCAACCTGGTGAATCCCGGTTCTACGGACACCTTCCGGGCGCACCCGGAATGGTATCCGGAGTTCCAGGAAGTGGAACGGAACTCCGCACAGCACCTGAGCTCCATTCCGATGGGGCGGCAGGGCACGGTGCAGGACATCGCCAACGCGTGCCTGTTCTACGCCAGCGACGAGTCGTCCTACATCACTGGCGACCGGATGAACGTGGTGGGCGGGCGGTACATCGTTTAAGGCGCCGTATCTCGCGAGAATCCCACCTTCACCCCCGTATCGAGTACGGGGCAGGCTCCGACCCTCTCCCATCAAGGGAGAGGGGGTTAGACTCGCTCGGTTTTGGACCAGACGAGGCTGGCTGCTCCCACCAGCCCCTGGCTGTCGCCCAGGGTTGCCGGAGCCAGGCGAAACTGCCGGTGGCCGGAACTCATGGCGCGGCGGCGCATACCGTCCTCGATGCGCCCCAGCAGGTCCAGTTGCAGCAGACCCTGGGTCACGCCGCCGCCCAGGACTACCACGTCGGGGTTGAACAGGTTGAGGACGTTGCCCATGCCCACGATGATGGCGGCGACGGCGTCGTTGACCACCTCAACAGCCACCGAGTCGCCGCGCTCTGCGGCGTTGAATACGTCCTCACCGGTAATGACGGCGTTGGCTTCGTAGGCCAGTTGCAGCGGCGCACCCGGGGTCGCGTCGCCCAGCCGGGCCTGAGCGGCGCGTCCGATGGCGGTGCCGGAGGCCAGGGCTTCCAGGCATCCGCTGTTGCCGCAGGCGCAGGCCGGAGCGTCGGCGCGGCAGTCGATGGTCATGTGGCCCACCTCGGCGGCGGCCCCGGCGGCTCCGATGAACATCTCGCCGCCATCAACGACACCGGCACCGACGCCGGTGCTGAAAGTTACGAACACCAGGGTGCGGGCCGGACGGTCCCGTGGAGCAGCGGGACGCCCCGCCCCGTAGTAGCATTCGCCCAGGGCGGCCAGGTTGGCGTCGTTGCCTACCCACACGGGCACGTCCAGCATGGGTTGCCAGAGATCGGGCAACGTTACGCCGTTGAGCGCGGGCAGGTTGGGCGATGACAGCAGCATGTTGGTGTCAGCGTCAATTGAACCGGCCAGAGCGATTCCGGCGCCAGCGATGGGATGGCCAAAGGCGTTGTATTTGGCCTGGCGGAGCAGAGCGCCGGCCGATGCGGCCAATTCGTCCTGTAGCGCGTCGGGCCGGTTGGCGATCCGGTCCTGCCAGAGTATCCGCCCCGCGCGATCAATGACGGCAGCGCGCGCCCAGGTGCCGCCCCAGTCCATGGCCAGGGCAACGGGGGATGCAAAAGTATTCGGCTCCGAGCTCGAATCCGGGGCAGTCATGAGTCAGTCCAACCTATGGAGATGCTGGCATTGTACTACCGCTATCGTCCCTCGTGCCGCAGCTGCGCTGTTGACTTCTGAAACGAACACTTGTTAGGATGTTGCGGCCTTGCCATACCACAATGGCAAAGAAAACGCTGCGATAAATGTTCCATGCTCAACGATATCCTGAAACCGAAAGCGCCACCAATTAAAACCCAGGGCATCAAGACCAAGCTGACGCCCTTCATCGCCGGCCATATCACTTGGGATGGGCCGGGGCGCTGGGTAGAACCGTTTCTGGGGTCTGGAGCGGTTTTGCTGAACATCAGGCCGCAGCGCGCTCTGGTTGCGGACTCCTGCGTACCCATCATCAACTTCTACCGGGCATTGCAAAATGGGCGGGTAACCGCAGCGCGGGTCGAGCAGTTTCTGCAACGAGAAGGAGAGCAACTGAGAGTTGAAGGCGCTGACCACTACTATCGCATTCGGGAACGTTTCAACAACGACGGTGATCCACTGGACTTTTTGTTCGTAAGTCGAGCCTGCTTCAACGGCCTGATGCGATTCAATCAGCGCGGCCAGTTCAACACACCATTCTGCAAGAAGCCGGAACGATTCCGCCCGGCCTACATCACGAAAATCTGCAACCAGGTGCAGTGGGCCAGCGGTGCGATGCGGGGCCGTGATTGGGAGTTCGTTTGCGCTGACTGGCGTGTGGTACTTGGCGAAGTTGATGAGCGCGATTTCATCTACGCCGACCCGCCCTATTCCGGCCGCTACACCGACTATTACAATACTTGGAGCGACCAGGATGGCTACGAGCTGGCGCAAGCGCTCAAAGACGCGCCATGTCGGTTCCTGTACTCAATGTGGGTGGAAAATCGATTCCGGCGCAACGACCGGCTGTTTGACTGGTTTGCTGGCTACGAAATTGCCACCTTTGAGCACTACTACCACCTGGGCGCTACGGAATCCCTCCGCCATGCAATGCAGGAAGGGCTGGTAATCGGATGAAGGAATATGTCCTCAACTATCTATCTGGCCTGGAAAACGGATATGGCGTTTGCGGGATCATCGACCGCCGAGGACGAATTTACCCACTGAGTTCGGATACCAAAGTAATCAGCACGCTTTTTGAGAACATCGTCCGGCAAGCGGTGGTTGCTTACACAGCCACCGCCGGGTTGGTTCTTATTGATGCGGACAAACAGAATTATTATCCTGATTTTACGCTGGCTACGGGACCTGAAGATGCGAGAAAGATCGCTGTTGACGTGAAAACAACGTACCGCCAAGCATCAGGTGATGCATTCTCATCCACGTTGGGCAGCTACACCAGTTTTTTGCGTAATGACCGCAAGAATATTATGTTTCCATATAGCGAGTATGGTGAACACTGGATTGTTGGCTTTGTCTATAACCGCACGGCAATGCCTGCATCCGCCGCCAATCGCATATATTCTACCGGCGACCTGTCCGAAATTCCGACGCCATTTGACGAAGTTGAGGTTTTCGTGCAAGAAAAATGGCGCATAGCCGGTGACCGTGCCGGCAGCGGAAATACTACCAACATCGGGAGCATCTCCGGACGCCTGACCGACTTTCAGCAAGGCAACGGCGTCTTTCAGTCTGAAAGTGAATTCCTGGCGTATTGGCGAAACTACGGACGTACGGCAAGCGAGCGAGAGCGCCTATATCGCAACATTGACGAGTTTAGAGTAATGTACCAGTGTTAGGCTATCGCTGCCCTCCCGACACCGGCGCGTCGCATTACTCCGCTTCGGCCAGCAGGGTGTCCAACGTCGTCCGGAGAACGTCCTCGGGCATGGGGCCTACGTACTTGCGCCGGATGATCCCGTTGGCGTCAACGAAGAACTTCTCGGGGATGCCTCGGACGCCGTAGTTGAGGGCGATGTCGCCATTGGAATCCACGCCGGCCGGGTACTCGACGCCGAACTCCACCAGGAACAGTTCCGCCGCGTTTTCCGTGTCCCAGACGTTGACGCCGACAAACTCCACGGGCCGGTCGGCGTAGGCGGCGTAGGCGCGGTTCAACGCCGCCGACTCCTGACGGCAGGGGCCGCACCAGGACGCCCAAAAGTCAACCATTACAACCTTGCCGCGCAGGTCGGACAGTCGGACGGGATCGCCGTTCAGCAGTTGGAGATCAAAGTCCGCGGCTTGGGAGCGCTCGATCCGGATCTCACCGAATTGCTGGTTGATGCCGGTGCCGGGCGGTTGGCCTCGCTGCTGTGAGGCGGCCCAGGCCAGCAGAGCGAACAGGGGGATGAGCGCGGCGGCCGTCCCCAGGATGATCCAGTTGCGGCGGGACATCAGGCGGTGGATTCCGCCGGGCGTCGCCAGGCACCCCACAACAAAAGGCAAGCCAGCGCCGCCGCCACCAGTACCGGGATAGCCGCGTACCAGAAGCGGGCTTCCGACAGCGGATTCCCCAACTTGGTGATCCACGAGGGTTCGGGCAGGCCGGACAACAGAAGGTTAACTCCGGCGCCGGGAGCCAGGTTTTCGGTTCCCCAGACGCGGTAGGTTATCTCGCCGAGGGTCAACGATTCCTGCGCGGGGAGGCCGCCGACGCCGATGTCGCCGAATTCGTCGGGAATCAGCAGGCGCAGGGACTCGGCGCCCTGTAGCGTGTTGTCTCGCCACGCCAGCGTATCGCTTTCGTAGGGTACGGTGAAGGTGAAGCTCACCTGGTGGCGGCCCGGTTGCACCGGCGCGGTGATGGCGAAACCCGTTCCCACCGGGATTACCTCGCCGCCGACCAGGTCGGTGGAGACGTCCAGATTGGTCGCCTCGGCGGGCAGGGAGAAGCGCAGGAAGCTGAACTGTCCGATTATGGGCGGAGCGGACAGGTCGGGAACCAGCGTGGTGTCGCTGCGGTTTTCCAGGGTGAAGAGCTGGACGGCAGCCATGCGCCGCGTGGCGGTGTCGATGCCGGCGACGATGATGGACTGTTCGGTGGTGGCAACTACGCCGACATCGCGCGTGAGCTCGTACACGGTGAGCGAGACCGGGTCGGACGTTTCCGATGGCGATAGCACCTCGCTGTATCGTGTGCCGCCGTAAATGGCGACTAAGGCCGCGCTGCCATTTTCCGGAGTGGGCGGCACGTCGTCAAAACGGAACGCGCCGGTGGCGTCTGTGGTGGTATCGTAGGTGTCCACAGAGCCGGAGTCAGCGCCGAACTGGTGCAGCAGGACGGTGGCGTTGGCGGGGATTGCGCCGCCCTGCGTCCCGTTGACCAGGACGCCGGACACCGGGGACGTGGCGGATGACTGGGAATAGAGCGCTGCGGGTGTGATCACCAGCAGAATGATGGCCACCAACGCGGCCAGTATGGGCAACCGGATAAGCAAGGCGGGGTTACTTACTGACCGCTCTGGCCGTTGCCGTTGCGTTGCTGGCGCAGGTGAGCGATTTCGGCGGTGAGTTCGGAGAGGGCGCCCATGAATGCCAGATGCTCCTGTCGGCGTTCCTCTGCGGCCTGTCGGCGTTCCTCTGCGGCCTGCCGATGTTCCTCCTCGGCCTGCCGGCGTTCCTCCTCGCGCCTGGCGGCGTTCTTCTCCCGCTCATCGTGCAACTGTTTTCGTAGTTCAGCTGCCTGGTTCTCCGCCGCGATGCGCGCGGCCCGCTCCTTTTTGATCATATCGTACCGCCAAAAACCTCCGATCCCGCCGACCAGACCTCCGTAGGTCAACATCTTCCCGAAAACGTCAACGTTGATGTACCTGGCAACGGAGCCCGGATTGCAGCCGGTCAACGCAGCGATTTCGGGTGTGCAAACCGTATGGGTATAGTACCAGATGAGCCACGTTGACGCCGCAGTGATCAGGGCGAGCAGCGCCGGCAGCCACGCCACTTCGATGATTTCGGCGGCGGTTCTCCGCTCCACGTTGGGCGGTAGCTCGGCGAGGTCAATCATCCTGTGACGCTTCTCCCCGCCGGTCCATGTCTCGCAGCAACTCCGCAGCCTGCCGTCGGTATTCGTCCAACTGCTTCCTGTAATCGTCGTCGTTGACGCGGCCCAGGCTGTGGTCGGTTTGCAGGGTGCGGATGGCGTCGTACACGGCGTTGAGCGCGGCGGCGTGGTCGCTGGCGGGTGTTTCCGACGGGTCCGTTCGAGGCGGCGCGTTCCGCCGGCGGGCCAGCAGCGGCCAGGCCACCACGGCGATTATCAGGAGGGCGACGGCGATCGCCAATCCAAGCTGCATGACTGGTACGCTAATCGGCGGAGCCGGGCGCCGGCCTTGCCGCCGCTGCCACCGGACGGCGCACCGGCGCGCGGGCCGGCCAGAGGGCGATCACCGTGCCCAGAATCAGCACCGGGCCGGCGACCCACATCCACCACACCAGCGGGTTGACCAGGATGCGGAATCCGACGGCGCCGTCCTCACGGTTCTCGCTGGGCACCACGTAGAAGTCCTCTACGGGCGTGGAGCGGATGGCGGCCAGGGTGGACGCCATGTTGAACTCCGGGTGGAACGTGCGCCGGGGGTGCATTACGTCCAGGAACTCGCCCTTGTGGTACACCTCGACGGTGGTGCGATATTCCGTGCGGTCGGCGTAGGCCAGCGTAGTGGTGTCAACGTAGGTCATGCGGTAGTCGCCGACGGTGACCTCGTCGCCGGGGAACATGACCACGTCTTTCTGTATCCCGTAGAAGGACTGGCCCACGACGCCGAGGGCGACCATCACCACTGCCAGATGGACCACATAGCCGCCGTAGCGGGGACGGTTGGCGATGATGAGGCGTACGAAACCGACGGCAGGGTTGTCGCCGACGCTGCGCCGGCGGGCCAGGGTTCCCCGCGTCCACTCTGTGAGGATGCTTGTGGTGACGAGAGCGCATAGTCCAAACCCGACAACGGCGTAGGGCTGGCGGATGCCCACGGCCAGCAGCGCAACCGCCGTGATCAACGCCGCTGATCCCGGCAACAGCAGGGCGCGTCGCAGCGATTGCAGATTGGCGCGACGCCAGGGCAGCAGCGGCCCCACGCCCATCAGCAGCACCAGCACGAGCATGAGCGGGCCGTTTACCTGGTCGTAGAAGGGCCGGGCGACGGTGATCTCCTGCTCGGCGAAGAGGCGGGACAGCAGCGGGTACACGGTGCCCCACAGGGTTGCGACGGCGATGCCCAGCAGCAGCAGATTGTTGATGAGGAACGCTGCCTCGCGGGACAGCATGGAATCCAGGCGCTGCGCGCTGCGTACCAAGTCGTAGCGCCAGAAGAATATGGCCATTGGAACGATGACGCCGAATGCGAGGAACAGCAGGAACACCCAGCCCAGAGTGGATGCGCCGAAGGAATGGACCGACGGCACCGGCCCGCCCCGGTTCATGAACATACCGTAGAGCGCGAATCCGAAGGCGATGTTGATCAGCACGATGTTCCACATCCGGAACATACCCCGGCGCTTCTGCACCATTATGGAGTGGATGAAGGCGGTCAGGACGATCCAGGGCATGAAGGCGGCATTTTCTACTGGATCCCAGAACCAGAACCCGCCCCACCCCAGAATGGTATAGGCCCACCAGGAACCCAGCAGCAGGCCGGATGCCAGCAGCGCCCAGATGCCCACGCCCCAGGCCCGGCCGGCGTCAATCCATTCGTCGCCGCCCTTGCCTCCAATTAGACTACCCAGGGAGAAGGCCATCGGGATGCTGATGCCGACCAGCCCGGCCATCAGAGCCGGCGGATGGAAGAACATCCCGAAGTGGGTCAGTAGGGGATTGATGCCCTGGCCGTCGGGCACCGGGAAGGGCAGCTTCTGGAAGGGGTTGGCCATGAATCCCATGACGGCGAGGAAGAAGACCTCGATGAGCATGAGGATCGCTACCGTCCATGGCAGGGTGGAGTGGGTGGAGGCCGGGGCCAGCCAGATCGCCAACGCCGCCATCACCGACAGGGCGAAAGCGATGTACAGCAGCGACCCCTCGTTGCCGGCGTAGAAAGCCACCCAGGTGTAGATGTTGTCCATCGCAATGTTGCTGTGGGCAGCGACGTAGGCCAGTGAAAAGTCGCGGGTGATGAAAGACTGCACCAGCGACAGGGTGGACACCAGCAGAACCACTACGAGCACGTAGGATGCCTTGCGGCTGCTGTCCAGCAAGCCCGGTGAACCGCGCAGTTGCCCGGCTATCGATGCGGCGAAAGAGTACGTCGCCAAGGCCAACGCCATCCAGAGGCAGGCGGCTCCCAGGTCAGCCATGGTCCACCCCGAAATCGTCATTCCCGCGTAGGCGGGAATCCAGAAGGTCTATCTGGTATAGATTCCTGGATTCCGGCGAAAGCCGGAATGACGAGAGGTGTCTCTGGAATGACGGATTAGTTTTGCTCTGCATTTGCATCATCCTTGTCTAACGCCAAGTCCCGATCCACCGCCGCGAGGTAGGGTTGCAGGTCGTCGGTCTCGCTGGCGGTTTCGGATGGGTTGTCGTCGGCGCGGCGACGCATAGCGCGCAGGGTCAGCAATCCGCCGGCCAGGCCCGCTACGACGATGACGCCGGGGACGATCCATGCGATCAGATAGAATCCCGAGCGCGGCGGTTCGGCCAGCACGCCGGGGCCGTAGCGTTCGGGGGCGGCGAACCAGTCGAGGACTTCCTTTCGGGTGGCGCCGTCAGCAAGCAACTCGCGCACCTGCGCCCGCATCTGCTTGGCGAGGGGAACCTCAGTCTGGTCGATGGTTTGCGCGGGGCACACGGGGCACATCAGCATACGGTCGATGGCCTGCGCCTCCGCCTCGTCATACGCGCCGGCGTTCTCGCCGGATTGGGCGTAGGCACTGCCGGAGAGCAACAAACCCGAGGCAATAACAATAGAGACGACAGCGAGGATCCTGTTCATTGATCTATGGCACTGGCAATAGCCAGAAATTCGGCCGGCGTCACGATGTCTATGCGGCGAAAGGGTTTCATCACCAGCAGGTCGTCATCGCCGGTTACGATGTAATCGGCCTCGCCGTTGACGGCTAGTTCGAGGATTTTATCGTCGTCAGGGTCGCGGCAGGCGTGTATTTGCTGGGTGACTTCCATCCACTCCGTTTGCTGCATCAGGTTATCCAGGAGCGTCTTTCTCGCCTGCAAGCTGCTATAACGAATGAACCGCGGCCTGGCAAGCACATCGGCCAACTCGTCAGCTAAATCTTGGGACATCAAAACGACTCCTAAGCGCAACGCCAGCATCAAAGCTCGCGCCGGCACGGAATCGGCAAACAGCGCCGCACTGACGACACTGTTCGTATCGAACACACACCGAAACATTCGCGCTTATTCGTCGTCCAGTATGGATTGCAGAATGTCGGGTGTTAGTCCTCGCTTCTGCGCCTTTCGGCTCATCTCGTTCATAGATGCTTCCAACTCTTCCAGTGACTTCCTGCGTCCCATCAGATCGCGCAAGTGCAAGTTGACCAGCCAATCTAATTTGAGACGCTCGGATTTTGAAGCCGAACGGTATTTTTCGGCCACGTCGGAATCAACCGTCACTGCTATGGTGTCCTTCATCGCTGCGCCTCTCCATAAAAATGAGTGCTACCGTAATGGTAACACTCCAAGCGACACCTTGCCGGTGAGTTCGGACAGTCACTGCGTTACTGGCATGCTGCCTGGTTGCCGTCCTGGATGCAGCCTTCCACGTAGTCCAGCACCAGCTCGATCTGGTTTTCGGTGAGCAGCTTGGAGAAGGAGGGCATGATGTTGACGCCGCCCGTAAGTACGCCTCGTAGTTCGTCCCGGCTCAGTCCGGTAGCAGCTTCCGAAGTCAGGTTTGGGTTCAGGAGCGGCGCGTCGGTGGCCTGATAGCCGTAATCGACGATCATGCGGCCCAAAACCTGCCCGTCGCCTTGGCCGGTTACTCCGTGGCACATGACGCAGTTGGTCTCGAAGATGTGCTTGCCGGAGCCGGCGAAAGAGGTGGGCTGCGGCGGCGTGGAGCCATACCAGGGCACCGCGGACGCCGGCGGGCTGAGGCGCGGCGGCTCGTGGGCCTTGTAGGACGGCTGGTAGTGCATCTCGTAGAAGATGTCCAGCGGATAGGAACCTTGCGAACACCCGACGGCCAGCATACCGGCCACGATGGCCAATCCGACCAACGGCAGCAGTCGCCCGCGCATCAGTTTAGTTCGTGTCATCAAAGTTCTCATGTTTATTTTGTCATTGCGAGTGTAACGTGGCAATCTGGTCGGCTTAACCGGCAGGCGTGGTTACGCTCCTCCGGTAGTAACGTCCACCGCGCCGGCTTCGTTGAGTATCTCGGTGACGCGAGGACTCTGGTCTGCGCCGGCGTTGACCAGCAGGCCGATCAGGCCCTGGCTTATGCGGTCGTCGGACCTGGGGTTGCGCAGGTTGGGTCGGATAGCCATAACCACGCCAACCACGGTGAACAGGATAGCTCCCAGCAGCGCGCCGGTGTAGCAAATTACGGCCAGCGGCGGCATGGCCAAGATGGGTTTCTCCGCGATGGTCATGGGGACGGCCATGGGGGACATGGCGCCAATCACCAGCGAAACGATAAGGCCGATGAGGCCGCCGAGCAGGGGCCACATGTAGAGCCGGTGGCGTTCCATACCCTCGCCCAGCGCGCCCTCGGGATAGGGCACGTCGGTGAGGAAGTTGTAGTCGGATTCGGGGATGCCGGCCGACTTGAGCGCGTCGCCGGCGTCAGCGGCCGCCGAAGCGTCGTCGAACAGTCCCAGAATTGCTTGCGTTGCCATGGGATAAATCCGCTTGTTGCGTTACTGGTCGGTTTTGATTTCCACCGCGCCGGCGGAGTTCATTATCTGTATCACTTCGTAGCGCTGCTCGGGCTCGGTGTTGACGCGCAGGCCGAGGAATCCCTGGGTGATGCGCTCATCGTAGAGTCCCAACACGAACTTGGGCAGGCGAGATTCAAAGACGATTCCGATTACGGTGAACAGGATCGCGCCCAGCATGGTGCCCTCATAGCACACGATGGCCATGGGTGGCAGAGACAGCACCGGCTTGCCGCCGGTCACCAGCGGGTATGCCACCTGGGTCATGGCGGTGATCATGATGCCGGAGGACAGGCCCAGCAGCGCGCCGATGAAGGGATACAGGTACAGGCGGTGCTTCTCCTCCCGTTCGCCCAGGGCGCCCTCCGGGTAGGGCGAATCGGTGAGGAAGTCGTAGTCGGTGTCGGGAACACCGGCCTCCTTGAGCGCGTCGCCGGCGGAAGCGGCAGACTCGGCGTCCTGGAACAGGCCCAGGATGGCCTGCTTCCTGCTGGGCGGGGACATCGCGTCCCGCAGCCGCTGCATAAATCCGGGCATTGCCATGGCGGTAACTCTCTAGTCCTCTCTGAAGGTGGCGGTCAAGGTGCGGCGGCCAACCTGCATTTCCGTCCGTAGGATGTCGCCTTCCTTGATGTCGTACAGCGGCACCAGCGGGAACACGCGACTGAACAGCAGCATCAGCATGGATACGAAGGCGAAGGTTGCGCCCACGATCAGGGCTTCCGGCCACTGGGGCAGGTAGTCGTTCCAGGTGAAGGTCTGGAATTGCTTGTTGGCCTGGCCGGGCACGAACAGCAGGTACCGCTCCAGCCACATGCCCACGTTCACGGAGATACACGCGGCGGACATGATCCACAGATTGCGCCGCCACGCTTTGGGGAGCCACAGGATGACCGGCAGGAAGTAGGTGATGCCGACGAAAATAATCATCCAGACGTTGTAGGCAACGCCGTGGTCGGTGGGCAGGAATTGCAGGGCGCGGACGGCAAGCTCGTCGCCCTCCAGGCCATAGATTCCGAAGATGATCTCCATGACCAGGAAGTAGAACCAGCCGGTGGCGACGACGATGAGCAGGCGGCCCAGGGCGTCGATGTGCTCGTGGCGGATGTAGTCCTGCCAGCCGTAGGCCCAGCGCAGCAGGATCATGGCGAAGACTACGGCAGAGACGCCGGAGTGGACCGCGCCGACCACGAAGTAGGGGGCGAAGACGGTGCTGTGCCACGACTTGATGGCCACCGCCATGCCGAAGTCCCAGGACACGATGGAGTGCACGGACACGAACACGGGCAGGATCAGTGCGGAGAGCAGCACGCCGGCGATGATCTGGAGTTTCCACTGGCGAGGGTTGCCCTCCCAGCCCATGGCCAGCAGGGTGTACACGAGCTTGGGCCAGCCGGTGGTGCGATCGCGCAGCACGGCGAAGTCCGGGACCAGCGCGATAATCACGAACAGCGTGGAGGAGGTGAGGTAGGTCAGGATCGCGGAGGGGTCCCACACCAGCGGTGTGCGGATGTTGGGCCAGATGCCTCGGGCGAAGTCGTAGGGGAAGGCCCAGTACAGGATGCGCCAGGGCCGTCCCGTGTGGATGATGGGCATAATCATCGCCGTCATCAGCGAGAAGATGGTCAGCACCTCGGCGGCGCGGGTGGCGGGGCGACGCCATTCGGCCTTGGCCAGGCGCAGGATGGCAGAGAGCATCACGCCGGCATGGCTGATACCGATCCAGAACACGAAGTTGGTGATGAAAAAGCCCCACACCACCTTGTAGTTCAACCCGGTGATGCCCAGGCCGGTGTTGATCATGATGCCGACGGTGATGGATGCCGCGAGCACTATCAGGCCCAGCAGCGACACCACCGGCCAGAACCAGCGTGGCGTTTCCAGTATGGACCGCAGCAGGTCCCGGTTGATCTGCGCTGCGGGTAGGACTTTGCCTTCCTGCATGTTCCTTACTCTTACCTAAATGTCATTGAGAGCGTAGCGTGGCAATCTCGGCACTACTATTCGGGTTTGGTCAGCACCAGGTATCGGCCGCGGATGAGGGTGTCAACCCGCTGGTACATGGAGCCCTCTTTCATTTCCCAGAGGGACAATGGCGGCAACAGCATCATGCCGATGCGGAACACCAGCAGCACGATGCCCACGCCGCCCAGGATCATGAAGATGTCCCACAGGTCAGGGAAGGTTGCGCCGGGAACCGGCAGCAGCAACGCCGGGAATGAGAAGGCGTCGGACGGCAGGTAGTACAGTCCGCCCTCAACCGCCGGCGCGGCGGCAAACGCGGCCGCGAAGATGCGGATGTGCCAGAGCATCAGGCCGATGACGATGAAGATGGCGGCCAGGGGCGCGCCCCAACCCTCGCGCCGGGCGTGGTTGGACACCAGGATGGGGAAGGGTATGAAGAAGGTGAAGAACAACTGCGCCCAGAAGATGCCGATGTAGGAATCGAACATCAGGTAGTTCAGGATCGCTTGCTCCACCTCAAGCCGGCCGTACCAGTAGGTGATGAAGAACGCGAACAGGTGGTAGGTGTGCAGCAGGGTGAGGCCCAGCAGCACCTTGCTGGCCGCCCAGAAGGGCGCCTGGCCGATGAGATCGCGGTAGCCGCCCCAGCGTCGCATGGCGTAGGCCACCAGCAGGATGCTGGCGAGGCCGCCCTGGAAGCTGATTACGGTGTAGAACGGGGGCAGGATGGAGTCCTTCCAGCCCGGTATCATGGCCATGGCGAAGTCGCTGACCACCAGGAACTGAACGAACACGACCATCATGAAGTAGAGCGCGCCGAGTATGGCGAGGCCGCCCTTCTGAATCTGCCACTGTCGCTTGGTGCCGTACCATCCTCCGGCCAACTTGCCATATAGCGACGCGCGGAAACCGGACACCAGGTGTCGGCTCTGCGCCATGTCGGGCAACGCGGCCAGCCACAGGATCGCCACGGAGCAGAAGGACAGGCCGATCATACCGGCGAGGAGCCAGCCGGACGGGTTCACTAATTCCTGGAACCAGATGGACCGGCGCACCATCTGCTCGCCGCTTTCGTGCATCACGCCGATGTCGGGCAGGGCGATGAGGGCCGGAATGAACAGCAGGATGTTGACGATACTGACCAGCGAGAAAATCTCGGCGATGCGGGACAGGGGCCGGCGCCAGTGGCTCTTGGTGAACCGGAAGGCGCAGGCTGCCAGCGGCGCGGAGGCGGTCAGCGTGAATACGAAGGCGAAGGCTGCGACGTAGAAGCCCCAGGCACGGTGGTCGGAGAAGCCGGCGGTGAACGCCTTGAGGAGGAATCCTACGATACCCAGGATCGTAAGCGCGGCGCCGGCATAGAACACCACACGCCAGATGCCCGGCGTAGCGCGCTGTCGTTCGTTAACATCGGCCACCAGCCCCGGGGCATCGGGGATGACCCACATTTCCGGCCCGAAGTGGCCGTGTTCGTGGGCCCCGTGCTCATGCGAGTCATGGCCGTGGTCCGCGGTGGGCGGATGCGCCTGGGTTTCGCTAGCCATCAGTGTCCACCCTTACCCGGCAGAGGGTACTGGTCAACTTTCTTGAGGTAGATGACGCTGGGCTTGGTGGCCATTTCCTCCAGCAGCCGGTAGCCCCGGGTCTCGCGGTCGTGTTCCCCGTGGCCGGGGTGCGCGTTCACGTCGTCGAAGTACGGCTTGATGGCGGCGTTGGGGTCCATAAGGTCGCCGAACATCAGGGCGTTAGTGGGGCAGGCCTGGACGCACGCAGGGTCGTAGTTGCCGCCGGCGATGGTCTCGTCGTTGAGGCGGTTGCCGTCTTGGGCCTCCACCTTGAGCTCGCCCCGGCGGATGCGCTGGACGCAGAAGGTGCACTTTTCAGTGATGCCGCGAGTGCGCACTGTTACGTCGGGGTTCAGTTGGTTTTCCATGCGGGCCGGCCAGTTGGGATGCCAGTAGTTGAACATCCGCACCTGGTAAGGGCAGTTGTTGATGCAGTAGCGAGTGCCCACGCAGCGGTTATAGACCTGGACGTTGAGACCTTCCTCATTGTGGTAGGTGGCGTACACCGGGCAGACCGGCTCGCAGGGCGCGTTTTCGCAGTGCTGGCACAGCACGGGCATGAACCGCGCCTTGACGTTGGGGTACTCGCCCTCCCAGTAGCGTTCGATGCGGATCCACTCGTAGGCCCGACGCTGGAGGAAGTAGTCCTTGGTGTTGATGGGAATGTTGTTTTCGGCCTGGCAGGCGATCACACAGGCTTGACAGCCCGTGCACTTGTCCAGGTCTGCGACCATTCCCCACTTGTGTTCAAATTGGGCGTTCGGCATCTTCTAACTATCCCGAGGGGTTCTGCTTTGCCGCTCATCCAGAGCTTGTCGAAGGATCATGGTTCGACAGGCTCACCATGAGCGGAGGGTAATGCATCGTCCCTAGTGGCCTCCTCCCTCTCCGCTGACTGTTTTGAAAACTTGCTCGGCGGGATGCTCACCAATTTCGCGTGAGGTGTAACCACCCTCCAATTTGGAGACGGCCATGCTGTCGCCCGTCGGCGTGATGGTGCAGCGGTTGCCGCTCCAGGTCACCCCGCCGGCGTCGTTGCCAGCGACCGCCAGGATGGACACCACGTTGCTGCTCTCGCGCGAGTCCCGGCCCGTTGCGAATTCGGACCCGGCTGTGCGCCCGCCGCCCATGGGCACGGCGGCGATGTCAGGGGGCATACCGGGGTTGAGGTAGGCCAGCGCCTGGATGGTCCCGGAGGACGTGGTGATGTTGACCACATCGCCCTCGCGCAGTCCCATGTCCCGCGCCTGTTTCTCGTTGATCTCCACCCAGGTCTGCCAGGCCACCGTAGTAATCGGGTCCGGCGCGTTCTGCGCCCAGGGAAGATGAGCGTTGCGGCCATCCAGCACGGTGTTGTGCGCGAAGGGCAGCAACTGGAAGTTGCCGGAGCCGTGCATCTGGGCCGGCGCGGCCATGCTCACAACGTCGTTAAGCAGGTTGCCGGACGGGGACGCGCCGTGCGCGGTAGCGCCTTCGTCCCACCAGCCGCCGTTTTTCAGCGTCTCGGTGAGGTCTGCGCCCAGCGTTTCTTCCACATTGGCCCGGATCGTGCCCTCGTAACTCTCGGCCGGCATGGCGTCGGCGCGGCCCAGAGCGGCGGCGGCGTTGATCAGAACGTCGGGGAAACTGCGGGGATCCAGGTCGGGCAGCGGGTTCACCACGGGCTGCTGCACCGCGTACACCTGGTAACCGGGCGCAGGGTTGGGGGTGTCGTCGCCCCAGTCCTCCAACGCCACGCGGTCGGGGATCAGCAGGTCGGCCATCACGCTGGTGTCGTCGATGAACGGGCTGGCGCTGATGATGGCGACGTTCTCATTGCGCAGGGCGTCGGCCATGCCCACGCCGGCCGGCAGCCCGTGTACCGGGTCGGCGCTGTTGATTATGACCAGCCCCGTCGCGCCGTTGGCGATGTCGCCAGCGATCAACCGCCACTCATCCAGGGAAACCAACGGAACCGGGCCGGGACTTGAAATCGGGCCGTCGGGATTGGGGAGCAGTCCGCCCTCGTGTCCCACGTTGCCCATGATGTAGTTGAGCATCAGGACTGCCGAGGCGTTGAACTTTCCGTTGCTGTACGCTGCGGCCTCTCCGCCGCCTCCGATGGCCAGGCCATGATGAGCCGCGTAGTCGTGGGCGAGATCGTGGAAGAACTCGTTGAGGGACTTGCCGTCAAGTACGGCGTCGGGTATCTGCAATATGCCGGCGTTGGCGTCGGGCGTGAATTGGCTGAGCGCGCCCGGCCCGTCCTCGCCCGTGATGGCTTGCACGTATGACGATTCGGGATGCGAGTCGGCAATGCCCCATGCCACGGCCATGGCCGCGTAACCCTCGGCGCCGGGCGTGATGGGCACCCACTTGTCGGCGTTGGCCGCGGTCATGGAGTAGCGCGCGCCGAAGTGGATGTGTGTTCCACGATGGTGGGTGTATTCGCCGGAGCGGAACTTTCCGTAACCCACCGAGTAGGCTGTGGGGCTGCCCCAGGTGGACAGGAAATCCGAGCCGAAGCTAACGAGAGTATGCGCGTGGGCGATGTCGTGGTAGGGAAGGTTGCCGCTGCCCATCACGTCCTGGACCGCCGCGCGATAGGCTGCGTCGTCTGCCGCGCCGCCGAAAGCCACGTGCCGGCCGCCGAAAGCATCGGCGAAAGCGCCGCATATTCGCGCAAAACTGGCGCAGCGGTCGTCGGTCAGCAGCAGCATCCGGCTTCCGTTGGCGTCCACGGCGGCGTTGAAGCGGTTCAGCGCCTCTTCCCAGGTGACAGGGCGGAACCGGCCGGAACCGCGAGGGCCGTTGCGCAGCATCGGCCCGGCAATGCGGTCTGGGTGGTACAGGGATTGCAACATGGCGTCGGCCGCCGGGGACTGCTTGCCCTGGTTGGTGGGGAATCGGGGGTTGCCCCGCACCTTCTTGGCGCGGCCTTCCATCACCCGCACCAGGACGCCCTGGCCGCCGGGCGTGGAGCCGTCGTAGGTGGCGTACCAGTTGTCCCGGCCGCTGACCAGGTCTTCGGGAATGAGCGCCGGGCTCTGCACCCTCAACTCATCGTCGAAGAGGTTGCAGGCAATCGCACCAGTGGCGGCGATACCGGCCCAGGCCAGGAAGTTGCGGCGGCTGAGTTTCATTGGATTAGTTAGTCAGATGGTTCCGAGGTTGCGATGTTTTCCGTGGTCTGAATGCGGCCTACTTGTGACAAACGGTACAGTCGGTGCTTACGCTGTTTTGGCGGTGACAGTCCAGGCAGGTGCCCATCTTGAGAGACTGGTTGTCCTGGGGCTGTACTTCCGCCATCTGGGCCACGTCGCCGTGGCACACGGTACAGGCCTCCTGCACCGGCACGGGCAGATTCATGGGCTGCTCGTCGCCCATGGGCAAAGTCACCTGGCGTGGTTCGCCCTGGGTCAGGAAACGCAGATGGGCTTCGTGGACGAACCGCACGTGGTCGGGCATACGGTGAACCCGCTCCCAGTCGATGGGACGGCCGTCCGAATGCTTGTCCAATACGCGCTGTATGTTGCTGAGCGACTCGTCGGTGATCTTTCCGATCTCCGGTTCCTTCGCAATGTGGTCGGCCTTTACGTTTCCGCCGTTGACCTGCTTATGGCAGATGACGCAGACCTCAACCGCAGGTACGGTTGCCGCCGCTCCGGTGGTTACGTTGCGGTGGCAGAATTCGCACTGGATGGCATGGCCGCCGTCCTCAACGGCCCCCGCGTGTACGGTGTGCGGGAAGGGTATCGGCTGGTCGGGCGCGTTGCCCCAGCCAAATGGTGGGTTGGAAAACCAGGAAATGAACAGCACCGCCACGATGAACGCTACGATTGCTGTTGCCAGCAGCCCTGCCAGGGCCATAGGGATGAGCTGTCGGGTTGGCGGCAGAGGCGGCATGGGTGAATGGAATGGTTGTGATGGTTAGAGTGGTGGTTGAATCGCTGCGCCGAGAGCCGACGCCGGAACCAGACTGCTGGATGGATTGCTATACGAACAGCCGGTGCCACACGCCTTGGAAGGTGACGGGGGACTGCATTACGGTCAAAACCATCATCGCCACCGCACCGCCCAGGGCAGCTAAGCCAATGACGGTGATGGGCAGGCGCAAACGGCTGAGCGCCGCCGGGTAGGTGCCCGTTTGCACGCCCGAGGGAATCAACCCGTGGGCGATGAGCATGCTGAACGCGAAGATAATGATCAGCGGGAAGTAGATCCACAGGTAGGTCAGCCACAGGTGAACGTTGTGCCAAAGCACGGCGTTCATCGCGTTGGGGTCAGTCGGCGGCATTTGGCTGGTGAACCTGCCTTTAAGGCTTCTGATCGCTGTTTGCCCCTACCGAAAACCGATTTTTAACCCTCGTAAAAATCGCCTCCCGTTTTAGGCTGGTGAAAATTATCACATTCACTATGACGTGTCAACAATCCCGGCGACCTCGGCGGCGTTCCGATTCGGGTGGTTTGCCTTGTGTCATGTCGGACCCATTCTCGTCATTCCGCACTCACTCTTGTCATGTCGGACCCATTCTCGTCATTCCGGACTTGATCCGGAATCCAGTAGCGTCTCTTGGTTGCCGCTGGCGGTTGGGCGCGATAATATGGCGGCACTTCGGGCGCACGCCCGTCAAAGCAGGTGAGCCATGGCAATTTATAGACTATACGCCGGCGACGACGGACAGTCGCACATTGAAGAAACCAGCCTGGCAGAGCATCCGGAACTTGGAGAGGCGCAGGCCACGCAGTCCATCATGTTTCGGGAATGGCCGCCGGGCCATTTCATCGACTGGCATCCGGCTCCCCGGCGGCAGTACATCATCTCGCTGCGTGGCGAGATCGAAATCGGCCTGGGCGACGGTACGACGTTCCGCTACGGCCCCGGCGACGCCCGGCTGGTCGAGGACACTACGGGCCAGGGACACACCACTCGGGTGGTCGGCGACGCGCCGAGCCTGACGGCGGTGATTCCGCTGGCCGGTTGATTGAATTGATCTGTAGGGGAACTCGGAGGGATTTCACCCTCACCCCAGCCCTCTCCCGTCAAGGGAGAGGAGACTACCACGGACAGGAGGCAACACGATGGGACAGATAGTACGGGTTTATACCGGAAGCGACGGAGAGAGTCATTTTGAGCACCTGACGCCGGACCAGTTCGCCGACATCGCCAACAACGTTGGTCCCGGCGACATCACGGTTGGTCGCCGGGAATCGCCGAGCTTTTCGGACTACCACAACGCGCCGCGCCGCCAGTACGTGGTGAACATGAACGGCATCGCCGAGTTTGAGGTTGCCGATGGCACCGTCGTCCGAATGTTCCCCGGCGACGTGCTGGTTGCCGAGGATCTGACCGGACACGGCCACATCGCGCGCAGCATCGGCGACGAGTTCCGGGTTTCGCTGGCCGTGCCATTGGCCGACGGCTAGGCATTCGTTTGACTCGTAGGGGCGAATAATTATTCGCCCCTACCCTGTTGCGACGACTGGATTCCGGCCCCGTATCGAGTACGGGGTGACGCTCTTCCGCCGGAATGACGGAAGCAAGATCAAGGACGGTGCAAATGATTGTACGGATTCATACCGGGGCTGACGGCGAGTCCCACTTCCATGAATTGACGGCGGACGAGTTTGCCGACATCGCCAACGACGTCGGCCCCGGCGACATCACGGTGGGGCAGCGGCCGGCCGGCTGGTGGCAGGACTACCACACCGCGCCGCGACACCAGTACGTCGTGTTCATGTCGGGCGGCGCGGAGATCGAGGTGGCCAGCGGCGACAAGCGGCAGTTCGGCCCCGGCGACGTGCTGGTTGCCGAGGACCTGACCGGGCATGGCCACATCATCCGCAACACGGGCGAGGAGCCGCGGGTATCGCTGGCGGTGCCGTTGAAGTAGCGCCCGGCAACGACTCCGAAACGCGGTATCAATCAGAGCCTATCTGTGCTCCCTCTCCCCTTGTGGGAGAGGGCTGGGGTGAGGGGTATAGCCTATTGAGGAATGGCGTCCTGCCACACCTGTCACCCTCACCCTGACCCTCTCCCATCAAGGGAGAGGGGATTTCTTGCAGAATAGAAAACCCCGCTGCCGTCAGCCCTTCAGGTTCGACGCAACGTAGTCGTGGAGCTCCTGGAGGACGGCGGCGTTCTCTTCCAGTGTGAACTCGTCCACCAGGTAGTCGTGGGCGCCGGTAACTCCGGTGACCGCGCCGGCATCGACGAGGTAGCGGATGCAGGCCGCGTCGGTTTCAAGGTCGGGCAGCAGGTTGCGTCCGGCTTCTACCGACAGGGCCGCGACCAAACCGTAGCCGCCCCAGTTGGAAGTGCTGGACGCGATGAGGTGGTTGCAGGTGGTGATGGCGGGATAGTCGGGCAGCATGTCAGCCGCCTCGACTACGTCCAGCAGGTTGCCCATGCCGATCTCGTTGCCGCCGTCGCCGATGCCGATGGAGGGGATGCCAAGCTCAAACAGACGGTCGATGCGGGCGGTTTTGTCCGAGATGTCCACGCCGCGCATGTTGCGGTACGTGCCATGGGCATCGGGGGCGCACCGTTCAATGGATACGACCAGGGACGGCTCATGCTCGGCGATAGCGTTGCGGGCGGCCTGGTAGTTTTTGGCGGCGTCGCCGGTGATCGGGAAATCTATTACCGGAGACGAATCGCCCTGTTGCGAGAGCAAATTGGCCATCATTCCGGCCACCGGGTCGTCGGCGGCGTAGGCCACCGGGTGGCCCAGCTCGCGGATGGCGTTGCCGATGGCGAAGGCTCCGGGCGGGCCGTCGGTTTCCGGGGCGTCGCTCATGATGATGTAGAAGCCGGTGGCGATGATGACCGGGCCGGGGTGTTCCAAGAGATACTGCGCCGCCTGGGTGCAGAAGTCCTCCGGGAGGTGGGGACGCAGGGCGTTGATGCCCCGGCGGTCGTGGTTCAGGATGATGTCTTCAATGGTTGGCATTATTGAGGGCTCCGGGTTAGGGTTATATGACTGCGTAGTCGGAATCGCGGCGGTCGGTGATGAACATTTTGCCGGGGGCGTGGGTAATCATCAACGGCGGCTTGCAGTTGAGGGCGACGGCTTGCGGCGTAACCCCGCAGGCCCAGAACACCGGGGTTTCGCCGGGGCGGATTTCCACCGCGTCGCCGAACTCCGGCGCGTCGATGTCGCGGATGCCGATGGCCGCCGGGTCGCCGATGTGGACGGGCGCGCCGTGAGTGTCGGGGAACCGTGAAGTGACCTGGACGGCGCGGACGATCTGCTCGCGGGGGATGGGGCGCATGCTCACCACCATGGGGCCGGAGAACATGCCGGCCGGTCGGGTGGGTATGTTGGTGATGTACATGGGGACGTTGCTGTTGGCTTCCTGATGGCGCAGTGGGATGCCGGAGTCGGACATGGCGGCCTCGAAGGAGAAGCTGCAACCCAGCAGGAACGAGACCAGGTCATCGCGCCAGAAATCGGCGACGGACTGGTATTCGCCGGTCATTTCGCCGTGCTCGTAGATCCGGTAGGCGGGCACGTCGGTGCTGATGTCGGCGCCGGGGGCTACGAAGGACGGCTCCACGGAACCGGCTTCGACGACCTCCAGGATCGGGCAGGGTTGAGGGTTGCGCTGGCAGAACAGCAGGAAGTCGAAAGCGAGATCGCGGGGCAGGACGGCCAGGTTGGCCTGGACGTGTCCGTTGGCCAGGCCGGAGGTGACGCCGTCGTACTCGCCGGCGCGGATGAGGCGACGGATTTCGGACGGTTGGGTGGGCAGCAGAGTAACGGTGGTCATGGGGGTTCTCCGTGGGGGAATGACGGCGGGCTATGCTAGAATTGCGCCGACGGCAAGTCATAATAGACAGGGGATGCGCCAGCGTCAATTTTGCGCCGGCAGCGGCTGGCCAGCCGCCGCAATGGTATGCTCTGCTCCATCAGTCAGTATAGTATCGTTCCTCTATCTCGCCAGCCCCGCCCGACGAGGTTCAGCATGACCACCACCCGACCCGCCAACCCGCCGGCTGTACCGGCCCCGCCTTTTCGCCTCCCCGACATCCCGGAGCGCCATCCCGACGACATGACCTCAGTTGACAATCTGCACCAGTACGGCGCCATCGCCAATGTAATCCAGTACCTGGGCAACCCCGACACTACCATCGTCAGCGCCGAGCATTACATCGTGCCGGGACCGGCCTACGTTGCCGGCGAAAGCCGCTACCCCGACCTGCTGGTGGCCTTCGACGCGGACCCGGGCGCCTACAAAGCCCGCAACGGCTACGTAGTTTCAGAGCAGGGTAAGCCGCCTGACTTCGTGCTGGAGGTTGCGTCGCGGCGCACCGCCAGCGATGACCTGGAGGGCAAGAAGGACTACTACGAGAGGCTGGGGGTGGGTGAATACTGGCTGTTTGACAGTGAGGGGGAGTTTTACAGGTTCACGCTGCGGGGCTACCGGCTGGAAGGGGGCCGCTACGAACCCATACTGGTTGACGAAATCAGCCCCGGCGTGTTTCAGGGATATAGCGTCGCGCTGAACCTGAACCTGCGGGCGGCGGATGCGTACTTGGGTTGGCACGACCCCCACACCGAGGAGCACATCCCAACCCTGACCACGGAAACGGCTCGCGCCGAATCCGCCGAGGCTCGCGCCGAATCCGCCGAGGCCCGCGCCGAGTCCGCCGAAACTCAGGTAAAGGAGCTGGAAGCCGAGATTCGCCGGCTGCGTGCCGGCGGGTAGCGTTAAACTTCGCGGGATGACAGCGTGTACAACGTATTCCTACTGACACGCCCCGGTGAGGGGATGATGTCGCTGGTCAAACAGATTGACGCCTCAGGCCTGTCGTGCCGGGCGGGCAGCGACATAGTGGAACTGGAGGACGTGGCGCACACGACGAGCCTGGACGTGGTGCTGCTGGATATGTCGGCGGTGGGAATCGGCGCGCAAGCCGTGATTGAACAGATCAGCCAGCTGAGCCTGCCGACCATGCTGGTGGTGGATTCCGGCTTTCTGGCCCAGTACGACCCGGCGATCAACCCGGACGATTTCATCCTCGCGCCGCTGAACGCCACGGAATTGATGGCGCGGGTGGGGCAGATTGTGTTCCGGCGCAATGGACGGAACACCGATCAGGTGGTGCGCGTGGGCGAGCTGACCATCGACCTGCAAAGCTACGAGGTTTCGATGGCGGGCCGGCGTATCTCGCTGACCTACAAGGAGTTCCAGCTGCTGACGCTGCTGGCGTCCAATCCCGGCCGGGTCTATACGCGGGAGGCGCTGCTGAACCAGGTTTGGGGCTACGACTACCTGGGCGGCACGCGCACGGTGGACGTGCACATACGCCGGCTGCGCTCCAAGGTCGAGGACCCGGACCACCTGTTTGTGGAGACGATCTGGAACGTGGGGTATCGGTTCCGGGACGTGGGGGGTGAGGGGTAGGATAAGTCCTTCGACAGGCTCAGGATGAGCGGGTGGAAATCAGTCGCTGATGTGGGCCTGGACGCGGTTGAGGAAGCGGTTGCGTTCGGCGGCGATGCCGGCGTGGCGCGGGTGTTTGAGTTCGGGGTCGGCTTCGATGATTCCGGCGGCTTCCTGGCGGGCGATGGCCAGCAGGTCCTGGTCGAAGACGTTGGCGATGCGCAGGACGGTCTGGTCGCCGCTCTGGGTAGTGCCGAAAATGTCGCCCTCGTGGCGCATCTGCAAGTCGATTTCGGCGAGCTTGAAACCGTCGCGGGTGGATTCCAGGGCAGACAGGCGCTCGGCGGCGCGCTCGGACTCGGACTCCGACATAAGCAGGCAGTAGCTCTTGTGCTCGCCGCGGCCCACTCTGCCCCGGAACTGGTGGAGTTGGGACAGGCCGAACCGGTCCGCGCCGTCGATGAGCATCACCGTGGCGTTGGGCACGTCGATGCCGACCTCGACGACGGCGGTGGCGACGAGGATGTCCAGCGCGGCGTCGCGGAACTGGCGCATCACCTTGTCCTTCTCCCGGGATGCCAGGCGCCCGTGCATGAGGCCGACGCGCAGATCCGGGAAAACCTCTTCGGAGAGGCGCTTGTGCTCGTCGATGGCGGCGCGCACGTCCAGCTTGTCCGATTCTTCCACCAGCGGGCAGATGACGAACGCCTGGCGGCCGGCGGCAACCTGCTGGCGGACGAATCCGTAGGCGGCGCGACGCTTGTCCTCGGGGACGACGCGGGTGAGTATCTCCTGGCGGCCCGGCGGGAGTTCGTCGATGGTGGAGATGTCCAGGTCGCCGTAGAGGGTGAGTTGCAAAGTGCGCGGTATCGGCGTGGCCGACATCATCAGCGAGTGGGGCTGTTCCTCGCCCTCGCCCCGAAGGGCGGAACGCTGCTCGACGCCGAAGCGGTGCTGCTCGTCGGCGATGGCCAGGGACAGGTTGGGCAGCTCGACGCCGTCCTGAATCAGCGCGTGGGTGCCGATGAGCAGGTCAAGGTGTCCCTCGGCGACCATGCGGAGCAGTTCGCGGCGGGGCGCGGCGCGGGTGCTGCCAGTGAGCAGCCCGAAGGTGAAGGGGCGCGGCAGGTTCGGCAGGTATGCAGAGAGGATGTTGGGCTGCTGCAAGGGCTGGTCGAACCCCTCGAGCAGCTGGCTGACGGTGCGGAAGTGCTGCTCGGCCAGCACCTCGGTTGGAGCCATGAGCGCGGACTGACGGTGCGCGGACGCCGCCGCCAGGATCGCGGCCAGGGCGACCAGGGTTTTGCCGCTGCCAACCTCCCCCTGCAACAGGCGGCTCATGGGCGGCGAACCGCGGCCCATATCGGCAAGGATCTCGGCGACGCAGCGCAGTTGAGCGGCGGTTGGAGTGAAGGGGAGTCCGCTGAGGAAACCGTCAACGGTAGGGGCGTGGTACTTGATGGGCAGGCCGACGGCGTTTCGCTCGCGGTGGTGGCGGCGTCCCAGGATGGCGAGCTGGAACGCCAGGATTTCGTCGAAAGCAAGGCGACGACGGCCCCGGTCGGCGGCGGCGGAATCGGTGGGGTAGTGTACGTCGCGGATGGCGTTGGGCAGGGCTACCAGCCCGGTGCGTTGGAGCATGTCGGCTGGCAAGGGGTCGGTGATTGCGCCGGCGGAACGGGTGACGGCCAGCCAGGTGAGGCTGCGCAGGTTGCGGGCGGTCATGCCCTGGGTGAGGCGATAGACGGGGGTGATGCGTCCAGCGTTGAGCGGCGGCTGGCGGGGCGTGATGACGTCGTACTCGGGGGACGAGATAGACAGGCGGCCCCGGTGTATTTCCACCTTGCCGCTGACGACCATGTGATTGCCGGGTTTCAGGGAACGGGCGAGATAGCCCTGGCCGAACCATTGCAGTTCAATCTGCCCGGTGTCGTCGCTGAGGACGCCCTCGGCCAGTTGCAGGCGGCGTTGCCCCACGTTGGCGGAACGGATGTCGGTCAGTTGTCCCTCGACGTTGAACGTACCGCCGGGATAGAGGTCGGCGATGCTGGCGATGTCGGCGCGGTCGTCGTGGCGGCGGGGGAGCGTGTAGAGCAGATCGCGGACGGTGCGGACATCCAGCTGCTCCAGGCGTTGCACGGTTTTGCCGTCCATGCGGCGCAAGGCGGAGACGGGCTGATCGGGGTCGATGGGGTTGGGGG
>VXOG01000070.1 GCA_009840165.1 Chloroflexota bacterium | reverse complement strand
GACTTGCTCACAGTCTACACCCCAACCGGCATCCCGACTTTTGAGACAGGCTCATAATCATGCTGACGGCCCGGGAAGCCACCCCTGAACGAATCATTGGACTGGATAGCGGAGCCGACGACTACATCGTCAAGCCCTTTGACCCGGACGAAGTCATCGCGCGGGCTGAGGCCGTGCTTCGTCGCGTCAAAGGCCGAGTCCAGCAGGTTGTGACCGCCGGCAATATCACGCTGAACGAGACCACCGGAATCGTGACGGTCGATGAAGAACCCGTGCCGCTGAGCCAGGCGCAAACTGCCTTGCTCTCGACGTTCATGCGTCATCCCAACCAGGTGCTCACTCGCGATCAGCTGATCGCGTTGACCTTCAACTACGAATTCGACGGGTTCGACCGGGCCATCGACAATCAGGTCGCCCGCATGAGGAAGCAGATCAATCGGGACGGCAAACAGCCGATTCAAACCGTTTACGGCGCCGGCTACCGGTTCGTAGTGGAGGACGAATGATGTCGCTACGCTGGCAAATCATGGGGGCGACCGTCCTTGTCGTCATCCTCACCGTCCTCACCAGCGTCGGCGTGGGCTACTACGCGACTCAGGCCCGACTGGGCGTGTTCGTGGACCAGATCGGCGACGACCAAGCAGTCCAACTCGCCCGGAACCTGAGCCGGGAATACACCGCCGCCGGTGGCTGGGCAACTGTGGACCGGGCGCTCTCCGAGGCCGGATACATTTACCAGGGAATTTCGCAGCGGGAAGGGTCGGAAGAAAGCGAGGGAGAGCATTCCGAGGCATTTCACCGCGACCCGGTGCGGGTCGTCATCGTTGACGCCGACGGACTCGTGGTGCAGGACAATTTATCCGCGCTGCTGCCGGGAGCCGCCGTTCCCGACCTTGCAGGACACCGCGAGACTGTGCTTGATTCAGGTACGAATCGGGCCGTAGGCCACGTTTATGTGGACGTGAACCGGGAGTTCCTTTCCAGCGAGTCCCACGGGTTCCTGAACACGCTGCTCTACATCACCCTGATCGCGGGGGCGCTGACCGTCGGCATCGCCATACTGCTGGCCGCCTGGTTGTCCAAGCGCATCACGGCGCCGGTGACGGCATTGACGGAGGCGACCCAGGCCATCGCCCAGGGAGATCCCACCCGGCTGCCGGTCACATCCTCAGATGAACTGGGACAGATGAGCACGGCTTTCAACCGGATGACCTCCGCCCTGGAAACTCAGCGCGAGCTCCGCCGCCGGCTGATCAACGACGTTTCTCATGAGCTGAACACGCCCCTCAGCGTCATCCAGCTGGAAGCGAACGCGCTGCGCGACGGACTCCAGACGCCTGAAAGCGCATCCGACCACATCATCCAGGAAGTGGAGAAACTGCACGGCCTCGTAACCGATCTGAACTGGCTCGCGGAAACCGACCATAGCGAGTTGCGGCTCACGCTGGAATCAACTTCGGTTCACGACCTGCTTGCGGAAGAAGTGGAGCGCTGGCAGCCGCAATCCCAGACTCGCCAGGTTGAACTGTCGCTGGAAGTATCCGGCGACCTGCCGGACTTGCGCCTGGACCGTATGCGCATAAGCCAGGCGTTGGGCAACGTCGTAGGGAACGCCATCCATTGCACCCAGGCCGGCGGGAATATCCTGATTCGGGCGGTGGTGGAAAGCGACGAAACGTTAGCCATCTCGATCATCGATGACGGGATCGGCATCGACGCCGCAGACCTTCCCCACGTTTTCGACCGCTTCTACCGCACCGACCAGTCCCGCAGTCATGGAATAGCCGGCACGGGCCTGGGGCTGGCTATCACCCGGGCCATAGTCGAAGGGCACGGAGGCACAGTCAGTATTACCAGCAACGGGCACGGACAGGGAGCGACCGTGGCTGTTCGCCTTCCCTCGGAAGGGCGAGAGTAACAATTTCGGTGGTGGGCCGTGTGGGGGTCGAACCCACGACACCCGGATTAAAAGTCCGGTGCTCTACCAACTGAGCTAACGGCCCTAGCATTGGCCTGTTACACCGCCCATCAGTATAGCACAGCGCATCCTGGCTTCCTGATGATGATTATTCGTAAATCATTGGTTAGTCGCGCTTGCCAAAGTTCGGGAAATAACGGATAATGCTGGCGTTGACTTTCTGGTGGTTCAAGCGGGGTGGTCCCACCCGTTCCCATCCCGAACACGGAAGTGAAACGCCCCAGCGCCGACGATACTGCTCTGGCGACGGAGTGGGAAAATAGGTCACCGCCGGGAAGTATTGACAGGATGGTTGAGGAGCGAGGGCTTCTCGCTCCGCCGTCCATCAGGACGTATTCCGACTAAACCGATTATCGTCAAATTTTCGGGGCGGGCGTGATGAAGTACGAAGGACATTCTGGCAGTCCGAGAAAATCGCTGTTGGGCAATTAGCATACCCACGAAGTGGCGCGCAGGCTTTGCACCAGCGTTAGTGCCACTTTTATTTTTGACCAAATGCGATAGAATGGCAGCGCCAGCGTCAGACTCCGGCGTACACAGGCCCACCCCCAACCCAGGAGAGTCTCATGGGCAGCAGGTTCGAGAAGTTTTCTGAAAGGGCGCGCAGGGTTCTTTCCCTGGCCCAGGAAGAAGCGCAACGGTTTAACCATAATTACATCGGCACCGAGCACATCCTGCTTGGGCTGGTACGGGAGACCGAGGGCGTAGCCGCTCGAGTGCTGTCCGGCCTGAGCGTTGACCTGACCAAGGTGCGCTCGGCCGTGGAGTTCATCATCGGACGTGGGGAACGTCCGGCTCAAGGCGAAATTGGGCTGACCCCCAGGGCCAAGAAGGTCGTCGAACTGGCGGTTGACGAAGCCCGTCGCATGAACCATACCTACATCGGCACCGAGCATTTGCTCATTGGCCTTTTGCGCGAAGGTGAAGGCGTAGCCGCCGGCGTTCTGGAAAGTCTGGGCGTCAATCTGGAAAAAGTTCGCGCCGAGACCCACCGCATTCTGAGCAACTCTGGTGGAAGCGGTTCCAGCAGTTCCCGCTCCAGCACCCGCACGCCCACGCTGGACCAGTTGGGCGTAGATCTAACCAACGCGGCCTTGGGCGGCAAGCTGGACCCCGTAGTGGGCCGCGATACGGAGATCGAGCGTGTGACCCAGATCCTCAGCCGCCGCACCAAGAACAACCCGGTGCTGGTCGGCGAGCCGGGCGTTGGCAAGACTGCCATCGTTGAGGCCATGGCTCAGCAAATTTCTTCAGGCACCGTGCCTGAAACCTTGCAGGGCAAGCGACTCGTCACATTGGACATGGGCGCATTGGTCGCCGGCACCAAGTACCGGGGCGAATTTGAAGAACGACTGAAGAAGGTCATCGAAGAAATCAAGACCTCAGGCAACTGCGTCTTGTTCATCGACGAAATTCATACCTTGGTGGGAGCCGGCGCCGCCGAGGGCGCCGTGGACGCCTCTAATATCCTCAAGCCCTCCCTCGCCCGCGGCGAAATTCAGTGCATTGGCGCAACCACGCTGGACGACTATCGCAAGTACGTTGAGCGCGACCCCGCCTTGGAACGCCGGCTGCAACCTGTACGCGTCGAAGAACCTGACGCCGACATGACCGTCGATATCCTTCAGGGTGTCAAGGGTCAGTACGAAGAACACCACAACGTTGAGATCACCGACGACGCCGTGAAGGCCGCGGCAACGTTGTCCACTCGCTATATCCCGGATCGCTTCCTGCCCGACAAAGCCATCGACCTTCTGGACGAAGCCGGTTCCCGTGTCCGCCTCCGGGGCAGCCACGCTCCCCAGGAAGTTCAGGACGCCATGGCAGTCTTGGAGCGAGTTCGGAAGGAAAAGGATGAGGCCATCGCCTCTCAACAGTACGAAGTCGCTGCGGAACTCCGCGACCGCGAACTTCACCTGTCCGAGAACGTGGGCAACCTGGAGGCGGAGTGGAAGGCTGACCGCAACAAGGAACGGACCCAGGTTACCGAAGAGGACATCGCCGAAGTAGTCGCCATGTGGACCGGCATCCCGGTCACACGGCTCGCTCAGGAAGAAACAACCCGTCTCCTCCAGATGGAAGAAGAATTGCATAAGCGCATCATCGGTCAGGATGAGGCCATTGTGGGCATCTCCAAGGCCGTGCGCCGTGCTCGGGCTGGGCTGAAAGACCCGCGCCATCCCATTGGCGTGTTCCTGTTCTTAGGACCCACCGGCGTCGGAAAGACCGAACTGGTTCGGGCTATGGCCGAATTCCTTTTCGGACACGAAGACAACATGATCCGTCTCGATATGTCCGAGTTCCAGGAGCGGCACACCACCGCCCGCCTCATCGGAGCGCCTCCGGGATATGTCGGTTACGACGAGGGCGGCCAGTTGACTGAGGGTGTGCGCAAGAAGAATTACTGCGCCATCCTGCTCGACGAGATCGAAAAGGCACACCCGGAAATCTTCAACATCTTGCTGCAAATCTTCGATGCTGGTCAACTAACGGATGCTCGCGGTCGGCGCGTTGACTTCCGTAACTCCATCATTGTCATGACCAGCAACCTGGGCTCCGACCTCATCAAGCGCGACACTTCCCTGGGGTTCGCCGTCAAGGCCGACGAGGCCCAGTCCGACCGGCAAGCTTACGAACGAATGAAGGACAAGGTGATGGATGAAGTCAAACGCTTCTTCCGCCCCGAGTTCCTGAACCGCTTGGACGCAACCATCGTGTTCCATGCTCTGGATCAAAGCGAAATCCACCAGATCGTGGACCTGATGATGAACATGGTGCGCGACGAACTCAAGGAGCGCAGCATCAACATCGAGCTCACGGAAGCCGCTCGGGAACACCTGGGAGCCAACGGGTTTGACCCGGTGCTCGGAGCGCGTCCCTTGCGCCGTCTGATTCAGAACGAAGTCGAGGACCGAATGTCCGATGTGCTGCTTAGCGGCGAGATCGATGAAGGCGACACTGCGATTGTGGACCTGGACGACGACGGAAACATCTGCATCAAGGTACGCAAGGAGGAATTGGCCGCGCTTTCACCGGCCTAGACGACACTGACCAACGGGTCATTTCGCACACCGCAAAATTTGAGGGCGTCAACGATGGCGCCCTCAAATGTTACAATTGATCGACACATCCCACCGAGGTGAGACCATGGCCAGGCGTTTGCTCAAGGAATTGGAACGGTCTTATGGGTTTGACGAAGTCGCTATCGTCCCGGGTGACGTCACCATAAACCCCGAGATGGCCTCGACTCAAATGAGCATCGGGCAATATTCATTCAATGCGCCCGTCATTGCTTCCGCCATGGACGGGTCAGTTTCCCCACGGTTCGCCACTTTGATGCACGAGATGGGGGGCCTGGGCGCCCTGAATGGCGAGGGCCTCTACTCCCGCTACGAAGACCCTTACTCCGTCCTGGAAGAGATCATCTCCATGGACCAGAGTGAAGTGACCGAGTACCTGCAAGAAGTGTACAGCGAACCCGTAAAGGAAAACCTCATCGGCGAACGTGTGCGGGAAATCAAGCAGTCGGGCGCAATTGCCGCCATCGCCTTCACGCCGCAGACGACCAAGAAGTTCAGCTCTCTGGCCGTGGAGGCCGGCGCCGACATCATTATCGTTCAGTCCACCGTTACCACTGCACGGCACATCTCACGGAGCTACCGGGGTTTGATCTTCTCGGAGCTGATCGATAGCCTGAAAGTACCCGTCGTGGTGGGCAACTGCGTCAGCTACAACGTCGCCAGCGAACTGATGGAAACGGGCATCGATGCCGTGCTGGTAGGCGTGGGTCCGGGAGCCGCCTGTACCACCAGAGAAGTTACCGGGGTCGGCGTTCCTCAAGTGACGGCCACCCTTGAATGCGCCGCAGCCCGCGAAGACTATTTCGAGCGCACCGGGCGTTACGTAAGTATCATTACTGACGGAGGCCTGCGCACTGGCGGCGACGTATGCAAAGCCATGGCCAGCGGCGCAGACGGCGTCATGCTGGGCACGCCTTTCGCGCAGGCTGCCGAAGCTCCCGGCCGCGGATACAACTGGGGAATGGCCAACGCCCATCCTGAACTGCCCCGCGGCACCCGGATCAACGTCGGCACCAAGGGCAGCCTCCGACAATTGCTGCACGGGCCCAGCAGTGTCACCAACGGCACCCAAAACCTGGTTGGCGCCCTGCGCGTTGCTATGGGCATGTGCGGCGCCTATACTGTGCGCGATTTCCACAAAACCGAAATGGTGGTCGCTCCGGCGATCAAAACGGAAGGCAAGCACTACCAGATGATGGGCTAACAGCTAATTAGCCCCCCCATCGTTCCCGCTAAAGCCGGAACCTAGATCTCCCTAACGGAGGAATGCTATGACCACAGCGACAATCCAGATTCTTGACCCAAGGCCGGAGCAAAAAACCGCTGAGCGGAACGCCGCCGGCCGGTTGCCCAGCCTGGCCGGCAAGACCATCGGCCTGTTGGAAAACCGCAAGTACCACTCCGACAACTTCCTGCAAGAGTTACAGGTGATTCTCGAAGAGGAATATGCGGTCGAGAAGGTGCTGTACCTCCGCAAGTTCAGTTTCAGCGCGCCTTGCGCCGACGAGACCATTGACGAACTGGTGGCGGAATGCGACGCGGTGGTGCATGGAATAGCGGATTGAGGGAGCTGCACGGCGTGGGGTCTCCACGACACAGTAGTAACCGAGAGCCGCGGCGTTCCCTCCGTGAGCGTCATCACCGAAAGCTTCACCCGGGCCGCCCACGCACGCGCATCTTCCCTGGGTATGCCCACCGTACAGATCCTGGCCCTGCCCAGCCCGCTGGCGCCCCGCTCCATCCCCGAGGTCCGGCAGATGGCCCACAAGTACGCCGGCCAGATCGCCGAGATGCTCACCAGCGATTAGGCGCGCTGCCGCAATTCCATGACCCTTCGGGTCGTAAATTGGAATGTTGAATGGGCTGCGCCCCGGTCGGAGCGTAGCCCTGAAATTCTGCGCCGCATCGCAGAACACGCCCCCGACATCATTTGTCTCACTGAAACCGATTGCCGGCTCCTTTCAGGATTTGGTGGGCATACCATCGAGGCCGCGCCTGATCTGGGCAAAGAGGCAGCGAATCATCAGCGCAAGGTTCTACTCTGGTCTCCACGACAGTGGTCAGAGATCGATGACCTCGGTAGCCAAACGCTGCCGTCGGGACGCTTCGTTGCCGGCGCCACGGAGACTCCTACAGGCCAGGTCATGGTCATAGGTGTTTGCATCCCCTGGCATAACGCTAATGTGAACGTTGGCGCCAAAAACAAAAAACCTTGGCAAGACCACTCCTCTTATTTGGACGCATTGTCGTCCATTCTGATCAGCAAATCCTCGACATCGCTTATAGTGTTGGGCGATTTCAACCAACAAATCGGTCAGCGTAGACGTCCGTACCCTTCGCTCTCCCAACCGGTGCGTGCCGAACTCCAGAAAACTATGCAGGCCGCGGGTCCGCCGGGCTTGACCATTGCAACCGCCGGACTCGGATTGCGCGGTCGGCGCGCTATTGACCACATCGCCATTAGCGGCGATCTGTCCGCTGCTGCGCTGACAACGATTGACAATATGGACGGCGATCGGCGGCTGTCCGACCACTTCGGCGTCGTTGCCACGCTATCCTCCAACAAGTAGAGTAACGTTTATGTCCACCAACACCCCCGCCCTCAGCTCCAGCCGCATCGACATTCCCGACACCTACGACGCCATCCAGGACTATTACGACGAACAGGGCTGGACCGACGGTATGCCCGTCGTCCCCGCCACCGAGGACGCCGTGCGCCGGATGCTAGGCCCGTGGGGTGAAAACCCGTCGCTGTCCCTCGGCGTCGCTCAGCCGTCCAACGCCGAAGTGACCATTGAAAAAGTCGCTGTGAACGCGGTGATGGCCGGATGCCGCCCGGAATACTTCCCGGTGGTGGTAGCTTGCGTCAAAGCCGCCTTGCAACAACCGTTCAACCTGGCGGGTTGCCAGGCCACGACGGGGGGAGCGGCTCCGGTCGTCATCGTCAACGGCCCCATCGCCGAACGGTTGGGCATCAATGGCGATTCCGGCGCATTCGGCCCCGGTTACCGGGCTAACGCCACAATCGGCCGGGCGCTGCGTCTATTCGTCCGCAACGTGGCCGGGCTGATCATCGGGGACATGGATAAGGCGACCCTGGCCATGCCCGGACGCTACTCGTTCTGCTTCGCCGAGAACGAAGCCCGCAGCCCCTGGGAGCCGCGCCACGTGGAGTTGGGTTACGACCTGGAAGACAGCATTATCACCCTCCATGCCATCCGCGCCTTCTATCCCATTATGGAAACCACCGTATCCCGGGGCATCGAGGTGCTGAACACCCTGGTGCAGGCGACCCGCGCCACCGGGTTCTCCAATTATTACCAGATCGGCACCGGAGCGCAGGTGACGCTGGTGATCAGCCCGGAACACGCCGCCGAGATCGCCGCCGACGGACTGAGCAAGAAAGATGTGCGCGAGTACATCTACGCCAACGCGCGGATGTCTATTGAAGAGCTGTCCGGGCTTGGACACTGGGGCAACCGCAACTACCCGGCGTGGATCGACGACAGCAAGCCCGATACCATGGTGCCCATCGCACCCCAGGCAGACGACATTGTGATCGTGGTCGCCGGCGGCGACGGACGCCATTCCGCGTGGCTGGCCGGCTGGGGCGTAACGCGGGTGGTGACAGAGAAGATTGAGGTTCCGGGGTAACCCCTTAGAGCCGGTGAAAATCAGCGGCCCGCCGGAGGAAAATACCGACGGGCTTGCTGATTTAACAGCCCCTTTTACCCTGCCTAAGATTGCTAGCAAGGTCGCTTTTGCTGGCAGCCGGCGATGCCGACTGCTATCATTTGCTTACAGGAATCATCCTAATTTCACCTCATAATCAGGCTGTTGCAACGTGTTCACCCATCTCCATACCCATACCGAATACAGTATGCTCGACGGCATCAGTCGCATTCCCGACCTGGTTCGTCGCACCACTGAATTGGGCATGGATGCCATGAGCATCACCGACCACGGATCCCTCTATGGCGTGGTCGATTTCTACTCGGAATGCAAGGATGCCGGCATCAAACCCATCATCGGATGCGAGCTCTACGTCGCTCACGGCAGCCGGCGCGACCGCACCCCTAACGAACGCACCGCCAATCATCTGGTGGTTATCGCCAAAGACAACACCGGCTACCGCAACCTGTTGCAACTCGTTACCCGGTCACACTTGGAGGGATTTCATTATCGTCCGCGCATCGACAAGGAACTGTTGCACGAGCACCGGCAAGGGCTGATCTGCCTTTCGGGCTGTCCATCCGCGGAAGTACCCACGCTGCTGGCCGACGGCAATTACAACGCGGCCAAAGAGATGGTGGGCTGGTATCGGGAACTGTTCGGCGAAAACTACTTCCTTGAATTACAACAGCACGAACACATCGAACAGCTACCTCGAATCAACGAGGGACTGATTCGCCTGAACAAGGAAACGGGAATCCCTCTGCTGATCACCAACGACGCCCACTACGTCCGCCAATCGGACTACCAGTACCAGGACGTCTATATCTGCATCCAGACCGGAACTAACCTACAGGATGCCAATCGCCTGCGGATGGAAGACTCGTCATACTACATCAAGTCGCCGGCGGAAATGGCCGCGTTGTTCCCGGAATTCCCCCACGCGCTGGACATCACGGGCGAAGTCGCTCAGCAATGCGACGTTTCGTTGGGCTTCGGTCAGATGCACCTCCCGCGTTACCCAACGCCCAACAATGAGGACGCGGATGCCTACCTCGAAAAGCTGTGCTGGGAGGGATTCAACAAACGCTACGGCATAAACAGCGATGCCGCCCGTGCCCGCATGGAATACGAGCTGGAGGTGGTTCGCCAGACCAGTTTCGCCAACTATTTCCTCGTGGTCTGGGACATCATTTCCTTCGTGCGCCGCCAGGAAATCCTCTTCGGAGTCCGGGGCAGCGCCGCCGCCAGCGTCGTGCTGTACTGTCTCGGCATCACCGACATCGACCCTATGGCCTACAACCTGGTGTTCGAGCGTTTCCTCAATTTCGAACGCAAGGAAATGCCCGACATTGATATGGACTTCCAGGACGACCGACGGGATGAAGTCCTGCGCTACGTCATCGACCGCTACGGCAGCGACCGGGTAGCTCAGATAATCACCTTTGGCACCATGGGGCCAAAGGCGGCCCTGCGAGACGTTGGCCGGGGCCTTGGCATGAGCTACGGCGACGTTGACCGTATCGCCCGCATGGTTCCGTTCAAATCCCGCACCCTGACCGACGCCATGACTGCCAACCCGGAGTTGATGGAAAACTACCAGGGCGACGGAGCCATCCAGAACCTCGTTGACAATGCCCAGGCCCTGGAAGGCATTGTCCATCACGTGAGCACCCATGCCGCCGGCGTGCTTATCGCCGATGAGCCGTTGACTGAAACCGTACCGTTGCAGCGTCCGGCCCGGGGCGACGAGAACAGCCCGGTCATGATGACCCAGTATTCCATGGATCCGGTCGCCAAGCTCGGTCTGCTCAAAATGGACTTCCTGGGGTTGACCAACCTCACCATCTTGGACCGCACCATCAAGCTGATCGACCAGGAACGTAGCATACGCATTGACCTGACCCGATTGTCTCTCGATGACCCGGAAACCTACGACCTCCTGGGCACGGGCAACACCTCCGATCTGTTCCAGCTGGAAAGCGCGGGGATGCAGCGCTATATCAAGGAACTGAAACCGTCCGATTTGGGCGACATCGCCGCGATGATCGCCCTCTATCGCCCGGGCCCAATGGAACATATTGACCGTTTCATTCGCTCCAAGCACGGCCAGGAAACCGTTTCATACCCGCACCCCAGCCTGGAAGAATTACTTGATGAGACCTACGGCGTGATCGTGTACCAGGATCAGGTCCTCCATGTGCTCCAGAACTTCGCCGGCTACAGCCTTGGCGAAGCCGATACGGTTCGCAAGGCAATGGGCAAGAAAATACCTGAGCTTATGGCCGAGGAACGCGACCGTTTCGTGTCCGGTGCCATGCAGCAAGGATATACACAGGACATGGGAGTTGAGATATTCAACCTCATCGAACCATTCGCCGGGTACGCCTTCAACAAAGCCCACAGCGTCAGCTATGGCCTGATCTCATACTGGACCGCATACTTCAAGACCCATTATCCGCTGGAGTACATGGCCTCAGTGCTCAACTGCCGACTGGACCACGGGGATCGATACGTCGCTTCAATTAACGAATGCACCCGGATGGGTATCGAAATCCGCCTGCCCGACGTCAATAGTTCCGACGTGCTCTATACCTTGGACAAGACCAGCGGCAAGATGGACAACGCGCTGCGCATCGGCCTGGCAGCCATCAAGACGGTCGGAGAGGCCGCAGTCTCACCTATCGTAAGTGAACGAACCGCCAAGGGTCCATTTTCATCGATCAGCGACTTCTGCCGCCGGGTGGACGTGTCGGGATTGAACCGTCGTACCCTGGAAGGATTGGCACGGGCCGGAGCATTCGACTCATTGGCGCCGCGGGCCGCGGTCATCGGCAGCCTTGACCGTATTTGGGCCGTTGCACAGCAGGAAACCCGCAACCGCAACTCCGGACAGTTTGGCATGTTCGGCGAAGAGCTGGACAGCAGTTCCGGCGGTACGCTCCTGGAGCTTGACACTTCCCAACCCGAATACACTCCGCAGGAAAAAGCCTCGCTCGAAAAAGAGTACCTGGGAGTAGCCCTCTCCTACAATCCGTTGCTCGCCCTTGCCGCCCACAACCCCGGCGACGCTTACATTTCCGTGGACCAGCTGAGCGAGGATATGCTGGGCAGCGCAGTCACCTTGCTGGGACACATTTCAGCCGTGTCCGAGCGTTATACCCGCGACAACCGCAAATTCTTGCGCGTTGACTTGTCAATGGTGGGTGGACAGGTGGAGACCATGGTGTGGCCGGATGCGTTGGAAAAAACTGAACACGTCTGGCAGGCCGGCAGGATCGCTCGAGCTACCGGCCGACTGCAAATTCGCGGCGACGATTTCTCAATCGCCTGCTACGAGGCCCAGGAATACCAATTGCCCGATCAGCAGGCGTCCAATCTGCCTCCGGAAAATCCTCACACAGTACCCGCAAGCCCAAGCGCCAACGGTCACAACGAACGCGCCAACTCAGTCAACGGAAACGGCAGGAAACCTTCACCGTCCCCCGTGCCCGCTTCCGTGAACGGAAACGGGCACACCGGCAAGGAAGCCGGCGTGCTGATAAAAATGGCCGAGACCGACGATACCGAAGAAGACCGTTACCGCTTGAGACAGGCCATTCGCGTGATGTTGGAATACACCGGGGATGACAAGGTTTACCTGGAGCTTTTCCTCAAGGAAGGAAGGCGCGTCCTGATGGAGATACCTACGGTGTCCACCGGGTCATGCGATGAACTGCAAAACCGGCTCCGCGATCTCCTGGGTGAGGATTGCGCGGAGTACCGGGCCAGCATCGCATAAAGCCGCAACAATATCCGTCGGGTCGCCGCCGGCCCTACGCCATGGGGATTTGCCAGCCCAACCCGGCTGCGATAAATCTCTTGGCGTTCTCTTTATAGCGCGCCGTGGGATCCTCCAAACGCTTGCGATGCACCGCGGGCAGTTCGCGGATCCGTCCCGGCACTCCAATGACCAGCGATTCATCCGGGATCGGTGTCCCTGTGACAATGGCCCCGGCGCCAATAAGCACGTAGTTGCCCACGTCGCAGTCCTCCAGGCACACAGCGTTAACGCCGATCATCACGTTGCTGCCTATCTTCCCGCCGTGGACTACCGCGCCGTGGGTCATCAACACGTTGTCGCCAAACTCCAGGTAGTCGTCGGTGTGGATGACGCAGTTGTCCTGTATGGAACAGTCTTTGCCGATGATGATACGGCCGTAATCGCCTCGAATCACCGCTCCGGGCCACACGTTGGTTCCCTCTCCGATAACCACGTCGCCAACGATGTAGGCCGCCTCGCTGATGAAAGCGGTGGGGTGAATCTGCGGTGCCTTGCCATCAATGCTGCGAATCAAAAGAGTCCTCCTGGGTGATTGATTCCGTAGATTATAGCCTCTCGGCGCGGCGCAGTAACTCGCCTACGCTAGCGAGACGAACAAATTAGCCGAATATATTGACGTAAACGAACATACGCACTATACTGGCACGTATCTACAGAACATTAGTAGCGGGAGGAACAAACCATGGCAGCAGCGCAGGTAACGGAAATTCATTGCAAAACGCTGATCAACCGCGTCAACGCTCCGGATTTCCACTTCCGCTGGACAATCAATCCCTACCGGGGCTGCCGCCACGCCTGCCGGTACTGCTACGCCCGGTCAACCCACCAGTATTGGGGAATGGATGCCGGCACGGACTTTGAAAGCCAGATCTTTGCCAAGGTCAACGCTCCCAGTGTGCTGCGTCAGGAATTGTCTCGTCCGAAATGGCAGGGGGATCCCATTGTCATAGGCACTGCGTCGGACCCTTACGAGCCGGCCGAAGCCCAGTACCGCCTCACCCGGCAAGTCCTGGAAGTTATGGCCGAGTATCGCAACCCGGCGTCCATCACCACCAAGGGGACACTGGTCCGGCGCGACATCGACGTGCTGCAACACCTGAACGAGGTTGCCGGCGTTCAGGTCGTTTTCAGCGTAGGCACCATCGACGAAACAGTTTGGCGTCAAACCGAACCCGGCGCGCCAAACCCGATGGCAAGGCTGGAGGCGATGCAATACCTTGTGGAACATGGAATCCCGGCCGGTGTCCTAGCGGCGCCCCTTTTGCCCGGTCTGTCCGACAGCGCCAAGAGTATTGATGCCTTGGTTTCCGCGGCGGCCAATCATCGCGCTCAATTCCTGTCAGGCAACCTGCTCTTCCTGCGACCCGGCAGTCGAGAGTGGTTCATGCCGATGATACGCGAATCATATCCCCATCTTGCCCCCGGATACGCGCGCCTCTATCGCAGCGAACACGCTCCGCGCGACTACACCAACGCTGTGGTGGGGCTGGTGGAAGACGCCCGGCTGCGTTGGGAACTACCCAGGATGCCTTCGGTCAGCAGCTTGCGGCCGGCTACCTTGCCCGGTTTTCCCGAAGTAGGCGATCGGTCGCCCTTGACCGAATTTGACCCGGAAATCCGAATGCAGGCCGAAACCCCAATGCAGTTGGAGATGCCGATAGCGGCGTAACAGCCTCAATCCGCAAGGGCAGGTCCGAGGCCCGCCCTTCCATGGCGTGAGGTTCAATGATGGCCCTCACCTCTAACCATTCGTGGGTACCCAGATTTGGCCCCGCTGACGTACTGGCTCAAGGAGTGAATCGTCGAACGGCAGCGGGTCATAGTCCTGCCGGTTGGGCGCGCGGTAGCTGAGCAGGCTGGTAACAGTTTCGTTCGTGTAGTAACCGCGATACGTTTGCGTAACCAGGTACTGGAAAAACTCAGACGCCGACGACTCCACGGCCCGGAGCGCATCCATCTGCGCGTCGGCCGGCAATGCTTGGAAATCGCCGCCTTGCTCAGCCGCGACCAACTGGATCTGCACCAAACCCTCCAGCAGGCGGCGACGGCTCTCAGCGTTCCCGGCAGCTACCGATTCCACGAACCCACCAATGTCCAAGTCCCCGGCTGCCGGCATTTCACCCTGCGCCGGTATGATGCAGTTCAGCGCCGCAGATAAAAGAGCTCGCTGGTCAGCGCTCAAAATCTCGTTTGTTGTCGTCATAGTCTTAACGTCCATCAAGGCAATGTAGGCGCAGATGATAACACGCGGCCGGATCTTCACAATTGCAGGATTCCTCTACCTAATTGTCCGCTGCCACCGAGATCTCCGGGGAAGGCGATACGTCCGGCATTTCACCGAGGCCCAGGCCGCGTTCAAACTGCTCAACGTATGGCAGGTCGGCAACCAGCGACTGCCACCGTCGCCAGAAAGACCGCATCTGTAACTCGTCGGTCCCCCTGGGATCCCGATAGAATCCCCGGGACAGGTCCGACCACTCCACGCCGCCCGACCGGAATCCCTGCTGACAAGATTCCAACGCCTCCACATCATCGGGAGTAGCGAAACCACCTGGCCCCAGGAAGGTGAGGAACGAGTCCAACCTACGGCGCAGCAAGCTGCCGGTTTCATCCGCCGGCGCCATTTCCCAGGCCGTTACGTCCATGCCGTCGGGACCCGCAGGCTGGAAGGCCCTGATGGTGACCGCCATTATGTCGTTGATAACTAGGTTGGGAAAGATCACCATGTTCCGGCTTTTCTCGCACATCCGCAGCGCTTTGTCCTGGCCATGGCGCGCGATAAGATCATCCTTGATGCGCTGAATTTCGGGCCGTGCTTCCTCTCCGAAATACGGATGCCACATCGCAATGGGACGCCCGAAGGCCGCGTCGTTTTCCATCACGCCATGCCCGTTGCCCAAGGCGCGCCCGAACCCCCGACGGCCGGCTATGGACGCCAGGCCACCGCCGGCCTCGTTAGCCATGTAGTCAAAGTAGGTCTGGTGCGTGGGCAGCGCGTGGTACGCGTCGATGCTGTTTTCCGCCAGCAACTTCCAGTTGGCCTTGATGGTATAGCGGTTGGATCCGGGGATGACCCGCATTCCCGCCGGCGACTGGTCAGCTACAAGGTCAAGATATTCCGCCGCGCCGGCTAGATACTCCACCAACGATTCCGTGTTCTGATCGAAGCAGACGAAGATGAATCCCTTGTAACTGTCAAATCTGGGCGAACGCAGGCTCATCTCTGCCCGGTCAAAGTCGGGGCCGTATCCCTCAATATCGGGCATACCTATCAGCTCGCCGGAGGTATTGAAGCTCCAGGCGTGGTAGAAGCATTGGAAAACTTGAGCGTTCCCCCGGTCGGTGCGGCATATCAACGCGCCCCGGTGAGGGCACGTGTTGTGAAACACCACCAGTTCGCCGTCACGGTTCCGCGCGAAAAACAACGAACGCTCCGCCACAACCCGGCGCGCGTAGTCGCCGGGGTTGGGAACTTCTGATTCGTGGCCCAGGTAGAGCCAGCACTTGTCGAATATCTGACGCTTCTCCAGTTCGTAGATCTCCGGCGAGGTCATGCTGGAGCGATGCACGCGAAATTTGCCCAAATCGGGCCGATCATAAACTAGGCTCTCAATGTCCATAGCGGGTCTCCCTTGCTATCCCGCGGCGTCAAAGATCAATTCTCGGACGCGGAACTCGAAACCCGGCATCACATCCTCGCCGGACAGTGTTTCCGGATTTTCTAATTCCTCCGGTTCCTGGCCAGGCCGGTACACCGTAACCCGAAGATTCCGGGGGTCAATTAGCCAGCCCAAGCGCGCGCCGTGGGCGATGTACTCCGCCATCTTGCGTTGCAGGTAAGCCAGAGAGTTGGAGGGAGAACGAATCTCAGCAACGAAATCGGGGCAGATCTGACCGGTTCGGTACTGCTCCGGGTCGAGTCGAGCCAACCGTTCCGGAGATACCCACGAAGCATCCGGCCCGCGCCCACCCAAGCCGGGAATGCGGAAAATCGTAGTGGAGGACGGTGCTATCCCGCCACGCGAACGCTGCCAGATTTTCACGTCAGCGAGCAATTCCGTTTCTTCATTCCCGCCCGGCATGTACATCGGGGGCATGACAATCAACTCTCCGGCTTCGTTGTATTCGATGGCGTACAGTTCGTTAGCCTCGATAAACGCCCACAACAGTTCAAAATCTACCTCCGCTAGCGTCTTGCCCCCCAGCAGCGGGCGCAAGTCTAACGTTATCGGAAAGCCAGGGCTGTCGGCATCCAGCCAATAGACAGCCTCACCGAAGCTTTGGCGAGGCGGCTTCGCGGTTTGAGTCGTCATAGCATGGTCTCCACTTTGAACGCGGCCGACGGCTACCTCGGGATAACCGGCAGCGTAATGTGGGATGGGTATTGAGCAGAATGATGTACTGTCTGCCGGGCTGTCTCCAGTCTCGTGTCCACGCCCAGCGCGGCGCCCGTGTTTGGGTTGCGGTCAAAACGTGGAAAGTTGCTGCTGGATACATCCACTCGAATCCGGTGTCCGGCCTTGATCACGTGGCTGGTAGCCCAGAGGTCAATGTTATAGCGGTACACTTCGCCGGGTTTCACGAACGAAGGTTCGCGGACCGAAGTGCGGTAACGGGCGCGAACGATGCCGTCCTGCAGGTTGTGGGCGAAACCGTCAGGCCGAACGTCCACCAGCTTGGCGGTGAAGTCGGTATCCGTAACGGTGGTTGCGGCGTACAGCGTCACCGAGACATTGCCGGTAACCTCCAAATCGGACTCCAACGGTTCGGACGTGAAGGCCAACACGTCGGGACGATCCTCGGCCGGGCCCTGATCGAAAACACCGTATTCAATGATGAGGGTGTTTCCACCCAGCGTGGGCACGGGATCGGCAGGGTCATAGGCGTACTGGTCCGCAGGTTCTTCGATTTCCGGCGGGATTGTAGAGAGGGTGCCGTCGCCGTTGCGTGTATTGGCGCTGCCGCCGGAGTGGAAATACCAACGGGAGTATTGGGTGCGGGCCAGCGGCCATTCCTGCTCGTCGCGCCAACGGTTCTCTCCCATCACGAAAAGGCGGACCGGGGGATCGTCCATGATGCCGGTTTCCTCACCCTTGAGCCAGTAATCATACCAACGCAGCAGGAAGTCGTGGAGTTCGATGGCCGCCTCAGGACCGAAATCGATGTTGCCGGCTCCCCCGGTAGTCGGCTCAGTGAACGGGCGCAGGTGCGCCCACGGGCCGATCAGCAGCTTCTGGTTGCGCCGCGCCAACTCGCTGCCGCCGTGCGCCCGAATACTCTGAAATGCGTTCAGCGCCCCTTCCAGGAAAATGTCGTACCAGGAACTCACGTGGAACATCGGGATAGTCACGTTGTTGGCGTGGCGCATCAAGTTGATGTCCCACCAGTACGGTCCGTCCAATTCCTCGTCAAAGTATTCGTGGAAGTAAGGCGCGGCCTCCTTTAGACGGTCGATCCAGGCGCGCAGCGGCAGGTGGCGATACCACTCGTCTGAGAGTGGTTGCCCAAAGTTGCCCGGCTCGATTACATACTCGTCCATCTCGGCAAGCAGATTTTCGTACCCCCCTCGCGCCAGCGTGTTCCGTCCCTTCAGGATGGCGTAGGGCACCGTCCATCCCCATTCCATCGCCCCGCCGGTGTGATAGACCCATGACTGGTGAAAGTCGGAGGACGCAGACACGGTAGCCATGGTCCTCAGATGCGGGGGCAGCGGGCGCTTTCCCGCCAGGGTGTACTGCGTCGCCCCAAGGTAACTCTGACCGGTAGTCGCTACCTGACCGGAGGACCAGGGCTGTCGAGCTGCCCATTCCACGGTGTCGTAGCCGTCCAGGGCCTCCTGAAATAACGGGTTATAATCCCCCTCGGAATTGAACCGCCCGCGCACGTCCTGACTTAGCAGCACATACCCGTTACGTGGGAAAAACCAGATGGAATGATCGGGGTTATCCAGATAGCTGTCCTTGCTGTACGGCCCCCGGTTGATTAGCACCGGGAACCGGCCGGGGGCGTCGGGCCGAACCACGTCTGTGGCCAGCCGCGTACCGTCCCGCATCGGCACCATCACGTCGGGTTCGCGGATAACGTGGTACTGGCGTCGCTGGGCAGTCATGGCGGCCTCCGGGCAGATCGGTCATGAGCGTTTAACTGCCGCCAACGATACCCGGCCCGGCGTGCAGCGTCAATCTGGCTCTATCCCACGCTCGCTGCTAGCTCGCTCTGTTGCGCCGCCCGTTGGGCTGGGATAGACTGATTGCCATTCATCGCAGCAGGCGAGATCCTAGGAGCCACCGCCGTGACCACCACCGGCAAGACACCCGCCATTACCCAAACTCCAATCGAAGCCCGCTCCCAGATCGTCAGCATGGTGCGCGATTTCGTGCGCCAGGAGGTGGATCCGGTAGCCGCCGAACACGACGCCAACGATACCGTACCTTACGAACTCATCGATCAGATGAAGGGACTCGGCTTGTTTGGCATCAACGTGCCGGAAGAGTTCGGTGGGATGGGCCTCGACTACACGACCTTTGCCATGATCTTTGAGGAGATCAGCAAGGGCTACATGGCGCTGACTGGCGCTTTAGGCACCCATCATATCCTCACCTACGTGCTCGCCAACTACGGCACAGCGGAGCAGCAGGAGCGATTTTTGCCGAGGCTGGCCAGCGGTGAAATCCGCGGCGGGCTGGCCTTGACCGAACCGGGCGGCGGCAGTGACGTCGGCGCTCTGCAAACCCGCGCCGTCAAGGATGGCGAAGAATACGTCGTCAACGGCTCCAAGATGTTCATCACCAACGCCGAATCAGGTGACGCATTCTGCCTGCTGGCCCGCACCGATCCCGACCCGTCCATTAAGCACCGCGGGCTATCCGCCTTCGTCATCGAAAAGGACAGCAGCCCCGGCTTCAAAGTGGGCAGACATCTGGACAAGCTGGGTTATCGTGGGCTCGACACATGCGAACTGTTCTTCGAGGATTTCCGCATCCCTGCCGAGAATCTTATTGGCGGCGTCGAAAACGTCGGCTTCGGACACGTGATGAGCGGCCTAGAAACCGGACGCATCAACGTGGCGGCGCGAGCAGTGGGCGTGGCGCAAGCCGCACTCGACGCCTCTATGCGTTATGTCCAGCAGCGGGAAACTTTCGGACAGCCCATCGGTCAGCATCAGGCCATCCAGTTGAAAATCGCGGATATGGCCACCAAGATACAGGCGGCCCGGCTCCTGGTGTACGATGCCTCCGCCAAGAAAGACAGCGGCGAGCGCATTGACCTGGAATCCGGCATGGCCAAGCTCTTCGCCAGCGAGGTATGCGGCGAAGTGTCCATGGAAGCCATGCGCATCCACGGTGGCTATGGCTACACTAAGGACTTTCCGGTGGAGCGCTACTACCGCGACGCCCCCTTGATGATAATCGGCGAAGGCACCAACGAAATCATGCGCCTCGTCATAGCGCGCCAGTTGCTCCGCCGACCGGAATACCAACTTTAAGGATTGATGATGCCTCATCATTTGCCACCAGATCCTCACCGCACCGGCGGCAAGGCCATGGGGCAGGCCGCTGGCGAAACTATGCGGCACTACGTGACCATCGCACGGCTGCTGTTCAAACTCATTACCGTGCCCTTCTGGGCGCCGTTCTTCATGGCATCCGGAATGAAAGAGCGTCGGCGAATACGCGCGTTCATTCTTGAACAAATTGGTGATCGGCCCATCGGTAACGCGCTGATACGAGACTTGACCATCGCCTGGGTAGAGCAATATCCGCAAGATTATCCCAATGGCCAACGCGGCCTGAAATTCGACCGGCTCAAGTTCCGGTTTGAGAGCGTAGCCCAAATTATCCAGCAGAGAAGAGGATACTAAATGACCCAGACCGAACTACCCGTCCGCTTGACCGAACTTTCTCACTGCGCGGGTTGAGCGGCCAAGCTGAGTCTTGAGGACCTTGGACAGGTCCTGAGCTATGTGCCGCTGCTGCGGCACCCCGACCTGCTGGTAGGCGCAGAGACCGGCGACGATGCCGCGGTGTATCGTCTCAACGACGAGACTGCGCTCATCGTCACGGTGGACTTCTTCCCGCCCATCACGGATGACCCCTACGAGTTCGGCGCCATCGCCGCCGCCAATTCGCTGTCCGACGTGTACGCCATGGGCGGAAAGCCGCTCATCGCTTTGAATGTGGTCGGATTCCCGGCTTCGCTGGACAAGGAGATATTGGGCAAAACGTTGCAGGGCGGCTATGCCAAAGCCGCGGAGGCCGAGTGCCTCATCGTGGGTGGTCATACCGTGGACGATCCGGAACCCAAATACGGCCTGTCCGTCATCGGCGTAGTGGAGCCGGGACGACAGGTCAGCAACGCCAACGCCCAGGTCGGCGATGTTCTGGTATTGAGCAAACCCATCGGCACCGGCATCATCACCACCGCCGGCAAACAGGGCGTCGTGGAACCGGAGGTGCTTGCCGGCGCGGTGGACAACATGGCTGCCCTCAACCGACCCGCATCCCAGGCCATGCAGCGCGTGGGCGTGAACTCAGCCACCGACATCACCGGATTCGGGCTATTGGGACACCTGAAGAGCATGGTCAAGGGCAGCAGTGTTTCCGCCGAGGTCAATTTGTCTGCGGTCCCTGTGTTGCCGGGCACGCGAGCGCTACTGGAACGAGGCGTCGCCCCCGGCGGCACCCACCGCAACGTCAGCAGCGTTAACGACGTGGTTGACTGGCATCCCGACCTGACTGACGACGACAAAATGCTGTTCTGCGACGCCCAGACTTCCGGCGGATTGCTGATGTCGGTGCCGGCCGCAAAAGCGGACGCGCTGGTGGCGGCGCTTATTGAAGAAGGCGCCCCCTGCGCCGCAGTCGTAGGGAAAGTAACCGATGGCCCGGCCGGTACAATCGTCGCTGTCGCATGACATATCAGATCAATTTACTAACTGAGAGAGGACGGCGCAGCCATGCCTGAGAAAGGTGACGAAATCGCGGCCGGCAAAGCCAAAATTAAGGCCCAGAGCCAAGTAATCAATGACCAGGCAAGGGTCATCGCGGCGCAAAAGGCGTTCATTGACAGCCTTATCGAAACCACCGTGTACCATGGGCAGCGCATCAATGAGTTTGAGGAACGCATTGCAATACAGGAGCGGCGGGCCGATCAGCTCGAGTGCCGGGCCGATGAACTGTCTCAGCAAATTGAGTGGATACGCCAGCGCATCTTCATCAATGATGGTCCACGACTGGATGATTTTATTTGCTGACCCTGACCCATCCCCGTTCCATGAATCAACTACGCCAAACGGAGTCTCAATCCTGATGACTACTTCCAACCAGCAAAGCCAGCAGTCCACGGGCATCCGGCCGGAATTCGGCCTGAAGCGTCCTGAACAGGTGAAGATCGCGCCGCCCGCTGGAGAACGCGTGCCGCCCGGGCAGTTCGTCGCCAAGACATTCCCCGTACTTACCTACGGCGACACACCCGATATTGACTTGGCGGCGTGGCGCATCCGAGTTTGGGGCCTGGTGGAGAAGGAAATGGAGCTGGACTGGACACAGTTTTGCGGCCTGCCGTGGGTGGAGGTAAACGCCGATTTTCACTGTGTCACTCAGTGGTCGGCCCTCGATCAAACTTGGGAAGGAGTTTGGGTGGCCGATCTGCTGGAACAGGCCGGGGTCAAGGCCGAAGCGCGGCACATCATGGCCCACTGTTTCGGCGGCTACACCACTAACGTCCCATTGGACCTCGCGCTATCGGAAGGACTCCTGGCGCACCGGCAGAACGGCACGGAGATCGGCAAGGACCACGGCTGGCCGCTGCGCTTGGTGATCCCCAGCCGCTACGGCTGGAAGTCCGCCAAGTGGGTGAACGGCATCGAACTGATGGCGGACGATGCCCCTGGATTCTGGGAACAACGCGGTTACAACAACAACGCCGACCCGTGGCAGGAAGAGCGGTTCTGGCCGGAGTTGACCCACTGACGGTATCCGGTTACGGAGCCCAAGACAAAAAGCAGGGGCGGGTCTGAAACCCGCCCCAATCCGTCGCCAGCGCTCCGAATGACTACGCCGCTCGCTGCAATTCCTCTAATCTTGGTGTTCTTGCCGCTGTTTTCTCGGCCTGTGCAAACTCGACTGCGGCGCTCGGCGCATCCAGGTCCCTCTGTAGTCCGCACTGGAGGCAATTGATGAACATGCCATAGACATCCCGCTTCACCTGGAGATCGCCGTGGCATTTCGGACAAGCTTTGAACTTCAACGTCATGGTGTACCCCCTTTCCCTGTTTGGATATGCATAGCATGGCGCTATGCGGCGTTGCTTCTTCTTATCGCTCGATGGATATACGTTTGGAACTGCGGACTGGATTCTTACCCTGATGTCGTTATCTGCTCTCGTGATCTCGGGAACGGTAGTCGGGACGATTTTCTTACTAGCGAATATATCCCTTGACACGGCTCGTGTCAAGGGATATATTTACGTCATAGCAATGTGATACAATTCACAGGCGAAAACAGCAGGAAGACTCGACGATGCAACAAAGATGGCACAGACCGGTTCAACGCGGGCGTAGGCAGTTGGAGGCTTACTCTGCCCCCATCGCGGATGCGCCGGCTTCTTGGCCAGCCAGTCCGCGGGCAGTTCCCGAAAATCGCGAAACGCCGTCGCCCGCCAGCGAGTTGGAAGGTGTTTACATCATATCCGTTGCCGCGCGGTTGCTTGAGATGCACCCTCAAACCTTACGCAAGTACGAGAGATTAGGCCTCATCCAACCGGTGCGGACCGTAGGTATGCTTCGGCTCTACTCCCGAGATGACCTCCGGAAAGTTATGCTGATCCGGCACTTGATGGACAACCTGGGCTTGAATCTGGCCGGTGTCGAGTTCGCATTGAAGCTCGTCAGTAATCTCAACGTGTTCACCCGACGACTATCAAGATCCGTGGACGACCCCAGCACGGCGGAACGCATCCGTGAGGAGGTTTCACTACTGTGCGATAGCCTTAGCTTACCAACGCCGGATCAACCGCCCTCCACCGACCAATCCAGGAACGACAACCAATCCAGGAACGACAGATGACCACCGAACCGATCCTTCCTTCCGACGAAAACCGGTCCGAAGACAACCCCCATGCCAATCCCGGTCAGTGCCACCAGATCGACGCCGGCGGTCTCGAGGCGGACGCGGCTGACGCTCCCTATATGACGCCGGAACAGGAAGCCGCGATGTTGCGCCTCGCTCTGGCTGAAGCCAGGGAGGAGATAGACCGCCAGATCGATGCGGTGCAGCGAGGCAAGGCCGACCTGGCCAACGCCCGCCGCCGGCACGACGAGGATCGGGTGAGCATCCAGCAGCAAGCCAACAGCCGCCTGTTGGTGCAACTGCTCCCCATAGTTGACGAGCTTGATCTGGCCGTAAATCACCTGGAAAGCGACGGCTACTCAGAATCTGTATCGGAGTCCTGGACGCAGGGAGTTCGATTGATACAGCACAAGCTGGCCGGATTCCTCGAAGCGCAGGGCGTCGCCAGAATAGAAGCGTTGGGCGAGCCTTTCAACCCGGAACTGCACGAAGCCGTGGGCATGGCCCAAGTGGAAGACGCGCAGTCGGGCCACGTCGTTGAAGTGCTGCGCCAGGGATACCGACTGCACGATCGCGTCGTGCAAGTGGCCCAGGTGGTAGTGAACCAGTAATCAAGGCGCTCCGTAAAGGACACCGAGAGCGCCGTCCAAACCCAGTTATGCAACCAGTTTAGGAGTACAGCAATGGCGAAAATCTTGGGCATCGACCTCGGCACTACCAATTCGGTGGCTGCGGTGATTGACGCCGGGGAAGCTGACGTGGTGGAGAGCGCCGAGGGCAATCGCATCACTCCTTCCGTTGTGGCGGTTAACACTCGTAGCGGTGAACGCTACGTTGGACAAACTGCCAAGCGGCAAGCGGTTACCAACCCGGAGAACACCATTTTTTCCGTGAAACGCCTGATGGGTCGTCGGTATTCCGACCCCGAGGTCCAGGACGCGGCCACACGCCTGCCCTATAAGATCGTAGCGGGCGAAAACGGAGACGCTCACGTGGAAATGGCGGGGCAACCCTACGCGCCTCCGCAGATTTCCAGTATGGTCCTGCAAAAAATCCGCCAGGACGCGGAAGCGAAACTAGGTGAACGGATCACCCAGGCGGTGATCACGGTGCCGGCCTATTTCAACGACGCTCAACGGCAGGCAACCAAGGATGCCGGAACCATTGCGGGCCTGGACGTGCTGCGGATCATCAACGAACCTACGGCGTCTTCGCTGGCTTACGGCATTGACCGTCAACAGACGGATTCCACCGTAGCGGTGTTCGATCTCGGTGGCGGCACTTTCGACATCACCATCTTGGAGCTTGGCGAAGGGGTGTTTGAGGTTCTGTCCACCAACGGGGACACGTATCTGGGCGGCGACGACTTCGACGAGGCTATCCTCAGCTGGCTGGTGAGTGAATTCCGCTCCGAAACCGGCATCGACCTGGCGCAGGACCGCATGGCGTTGCAACGCCTGCGCGACGCGGCGGAACGGGCAAAAATTGAGCTTTCCAGCACATTGGAAACCGAGATCAATCTCCCGTTCATCACTGCCGACGCCAGTGGCCCTCAACACCTGGTGAAGTCCTTGAGCCGGTCACGTCTCGAGCAACTGGTAGGTAACCTGATCGACCGGACGGAAGGGCCCTGCCGCCAGGCTATCGCCGATGCCGGCGTTTCCGCAGACCGGATCAACGACGTGATCCTGGTGGGCGGTATGACCCGGATGCCCTCCGTGCAAGCGAAGGTCCAGCAAATCTTCGGCAAGGAGCCGTCCCGCTCCGTGAACCCCGACGAAGCGGTGGCGCTGGGCGCCGCCATTCAGGCCGGCGTGCTGGGCGGCGAAGTGGGCGACATTGTTTTGCTCGACGTTACCCCACTCACTCTCGGCATCGAAACCCTTGGCAACGTCACCACCGCCTTGATTCCCAGGAACACGACGATTCCTACCAAGAAAACGGAGACCTTCACCACGGCCGCCGACAACCAGCCAAGCGTGGATATCCATGTCCTGCAAGGCGAACGACCCATGTCGGCCGACAATAAGACGATCGGTCGATTCATGCTGGACGGCATTTTGCCGGCTCCCCGCGGGATGCCTCAGATTGATGTTACCTTCGACATCGACTCCAACGGAATTTTGAGCGTGTCAGCCCAGGACAAGGGCACGGGCAAGGAACAGCGTATCGTTATCCAAACCAGCAGCGGGCTCTCTCAGGAAGACATTGAGCGGATGATGTCGGAAGCGCAGGCGAATGAGGAAGTTGACCGATCCCGGCGGGCAGAAGTGGAAACACGCAACCAGGCCGATAGCCTCGCCTACTCTGCGGAGAGGTTGCTCACCGAACACGCCGAAATTTTGCCGGCTGATTTGAAATCGGAAGCGGAAGGTAAATTGGAGGCGCTGCGCTCCGCGATTGCGGCGAACAATGTCGCGCAGATGCAAACTGCCATGAACGAACTGAATGAGGTCTTGCAGAGAGTAGGGCAGGCGGTCTATAGCCAGCCGGGGGCAGATGGTCCCGGTGCCGGACCGTCAACGGACGCTCCCGGCGATGACACGGTGGAAGGCGAGTTCCGCGAAGTATAAGCGTTGCTTCGGGCTTGCCAAACAGCCAATCCAGTGTAAACTACCGCGACGACAGTGCCGCTCGATTCCGCAAGTGCTATAATGGTGTGGAGTTAGCCACCTGCCGCGGTGGTGTCTCCACGCCGGAAATTGGGGGAGTGTAATGAACGCATCGCAAAAAGACGACGTTGAAGTCGGCGGATTGGGAAACGAAAACCCGATTGCCGATCCAAATCCAATCAGGCTGGAGGAGCAGGCGGGTCCTCAAGTAGAGGACTTGGATATCGAGTCTTTGACCCCCTTGCAGACCCACTATCTTGAATCGCTCCGACAATTGATCGCGGTCAAGAATGACTACCAGTCAGGTTCCGAGTATGAAACCTGGATGATGGAATCCATCAACCGTTCGATCTATTCGGCCTTGCGAGATTGCATTGAAGCCAATATCGGAACCGTAGCCAAAGACCTGCTACACCGCGAGCATCAGGTCAACTGAAGTTTCACCGCTAATCGACGGCGGGTGGATTCCGGCAGAATCCGCTCGCCGTCTTGTTTATTTAAGGATGGCGGTCATCGCTAAATTCCACGACGCTTTGACGACGGCCCATTTGTTTATGATATAATCGGAATATGAGCATGCCGAGGTGGTGGAAATGGTAGACACGCGGTCTTGAGGGGGCCGTGGGCTTTCGCTCGTGTGGGTTCAAGTCCCGCCCTCGGCACCAGACAAGCTGGGAGAGTGAGGCCGCTAATGCGTGTGGAACAGGAATGGTATAGGCCCATCGACTAGGCGACGTAGCCAAGTGGACTAAGGCGGAGGTCTGCAAAACCTCTATTCGGCGGTTCGAATCCGCCCGTCGCCTCCAAATTCATTCGATAATAGCCGGTCGGTTCCAAAGATTAGTGTTTTGAGCGCGCTCCGATTTCATAGCGATCGGGTAGCGCGATTATTTTTACCTCCGTGCCGAGGTGGCGAAACGGTAGACGCGGCGGACTTAAAATCCGCTACCTCATTGGGGGTGTGTGGGTTCGAGTCCCTCCCTCGGCACTAAATTCCCTATGAATTACGATGTGGCAATTGTAGGGGCCGGTTCCGCCGGTTCAGTGTTGGTGGCGCGGTTGTCAGAGGATCCAGCCTGCTCGGTGCTGCTGCTGGAAGCCGGGCCGGACTATCCGGATTTTGAACGGCTACCCGACGAATTGAAATATGGATTCGCCGCCGCTCCGGTTCCACCCTCCGCTCGAACTCCTGCAGGTCATCCGGTCTCTCTGACCATCAGTCGCCATAACTGGCAGTTCACGGCAACCGCTACCCACCAGGCTGGGCCGATGCTGGTGCCCCGAGGCAAGGTCACCGGCGGCTCCAGCGCCATCAATTCATCAGCCTTTTACCGTGGAGTTCCTGAAGATTTTGACGCTTGGGCAGCCATGGGCAACAATGAGTGGAATTACGAAAAGGTACTCCCCTTCTTTCGTAAATTGGAAACGACTTTGACCAGCACGGCGATTATCACGGCGCCGATGGGCCAATTTTCGTTCACCACGCCAACCCGGACGCTTGGGACGCCAGCCAGAAAGCCTTCTTCAACGCCTGTAGAGCCGCCGGCTTCCCTGAATCCCAAGACCACAACCATCCTGACTCCACCGGGGTTGGCCCAAGCGTCACCAATAACCACAGCGGAGTTCGGTTCAGCACGGCCCTGGGATACTTGGGTCCAGCCCGCCATCGACTTAATCTGACGGTGCGGCCCAATTGCCAGGTGCGTCGGGTTCTCTTTCAAGGCAAACGCGCGGTTGGCTTGCTGGTGGATAGCCGCGGTGAAACCTTCACCGTTGCAGCAAATGAAATTGTCCTCAGCGCCGGAGCCGTGGGCTCCCCGCACCTGCTATTGCTCTCTGGCGTGGGCCCGGCTGAGCAATTGGAGAAGTTGGACATTCCTGTAGTTCAGGATAAGCCCGGCGTGGGGCAAAACCTGAAAGACCACCCAAAGGTGTACGTCACCTGGGAAGTAGGAGACGGTTTAGTTGCACCTTACAATCGAGGGGCTGGAAACGCCGCGCTACGGCTGACCGCTCCCGGATCACACTTGAGAAACGATCTGTCAATCAGCTTCTCAACCTTGGTCCCGCCCCGGCTCAAGGGGATAAGCGCAGTCCCCCGGAACCAACGCCCGCGGCCGGAGAGTGAAGATGCCGCCACACGGCACATTGAAATGATGATCGCCTTGCTGCTGCCCACAAGCCGAGGTGAACTGACGCTGACTTCACCGGACTACCGGGTGCAGCCGGCCATGCACTATAACTACCTGGTTGAGCCCTTCGACCGGGCGCGGCTCAGGGAGGGCGTTCGTCTGGCCCTGGATTTGGCTGGCCAACCCGAGCTGGCTCCCCTGTTGGGAAAACGCATTGAACCGGAGGATGAGGACCTGACGAGCGACGATACGCTGGACCAGTGGCTGCTGCGGGAAGCGACCACCTATTCCCACATCTCCTGCACCTGCAAAATGGGACCTTCCGACGACCCTCTGGCCGTGGTGGATCAGTATGGGCAAGTGCGTGGAGTGGAAGGGTTGCGCATCGTTGATGCGTCGATCATGCCCGATCTGGTGCGCGCCCCCATCAACCCGGCAGTGATAATGCTGGCGGAACGGGTAGCAGACTTTATCCGAGCCGGCCGTTAGATATTCCGAGAAACGCTCACACCGCTTCGTCTTTACGGGGACCCCAGGTTACTCCGAATTCGACTCTTGATACCAGTTCGCCCGTCAGCGTTTCAGCAGTCTGGCCCGCCAGCCAAACTCCCGGCCCGGCCAGAGCATCGGGTTGAACCATGGGGATGTGGGCGGTTCCCGGCCAGTCACCGCGTCGGTTCATCCATGTATCCACCCTGCCGGGTTCAAAAACGTTGACCGCTATGTTGTACGGCCTGACCTCTTCAGCAAGGCTGAAAAACATCCTCTCCAGGGCCGCTTTGCTCATCGAGTATCCAACCCGTCCCTCCCTATAGGCTCTGGCCGAGCCGGACGTGACGCAATATATCGAGCCGCCGTCTCCCCGAGCTATCATGGATGGCAGCGCGTACTTGCAAAGGAGCAGTGGGCCGCGCACGTTGACCGCCAGGCATTGGTCCAACAAGTCAACGTCCAGGTCCACCACCGGGGACTCGCAGTCCATCCCCGCATTGCAAACGAGAATGTCGATCCGCCCAAAGTGGTCCAGCGTGGCGGCCACCAAGTCCTGAATATCCTCGACCTGCGCCACGTCGCAGCGGACGGGTATCGCCGTCCCGCCCCGGTCGGTGATCTGCGCCACCGTACTTCGTATGTCGCCGGAACCGTACTTCTCGTATTGAGTCCCGGCCGACCTGTCTTCTTCGGTGCGGGATGTTACGACCACACTAGCGCCGGCATCGCCCAGCCCCAGGCAGATCGCGCGTCCGATGCCCCGGCTGCCACCCGTTACAATCGCTACTTTCCCGTCGAGTCTCATTCTCACCTGTCAGCGCCAGACCAAGCTGACTGAATTTGTCCTGCAATGAAATACCAGGCAAAGGCTATGCCGTCGGAGGATTGCGTTGGAACCAATCGATGATCTCCGACCCGGTGGCAGCCCACACGCCGCCGCGTCGCATCATGCGGCCCAGCGCTCGGTCGAGATAGCCGATGCGGAAGGGCTGGCCGATGAGCCAGGGATGCAGGTTCAGCGCCATGAGGCGCCCATTTTGCTGACCGTCCTCATACAGGGTCTCAAAACTCTCTTCCAGCAGTTGCTGGTACCGTCCGATAACCACCCTGCGATCCCATAGGGCCGACACGTCATCCAATTCCCACATGACGGGCAAGGTGAACATCTCTCCATGGGGGCTGTGCAGCGGGTAAGGCTGCTCGTCGTTGACCCAGTCGCAGACGTAACCGATGCCCGCCTCTGACAGCAGCTGCGGCGTGCGCGCCGACTCCCCGTATTCCGGCCCCAGCCATCCGGCGGGAGCGTTGCCGGTGGCGCGGGTCAGGGCCGACACCGATTGGCTGATGTACTCCCGCTCCTCACCCTCGGACATCTTGCTGGTAATCATCCGCGACAGGGAAACGCCGTGGCCGATAATCTCCGCGCCGGCGTCCAGGCAGTGCCGCACCAGGTAGGGATAGTTCTCCGCGGTCATCGCGTCCATGGCCACTGTGGCCGGGATACCGTGCTTTCGTAAAGTGTCCAGCACCCGGAAGATGCCGACCCGGTGCCCGTACTCCCGGTGGGACAGCCTGGCGTAGTCGGGGAATCCACGGGCTGCCAGCCCACCGGCGAAAGGCGTGGTGAAGCTGTCGGCCGGCGGATCCCATTCCGGGTGGTCCAGATCTACGATGACGCACAGGGCGACGCGGGCGTTGTCGGGCCAGCGCAGGATGCCTCTCTTATTGAAGGGTGACCAGTCGTAGTGTTCGTGGTCCATCCCGAAGCGCCGTTCTGCTGGCATCTCTTCCTCTCCTCAATCCGCCTTCAGCCCCCGTAGGGGCGAATAATCATTCGCCCTTATTCGCTGCTGTTCAACCGTGCGGCGTGCTCCACCGCCTCGTCGTAGTAGTTGGCGATGTAATACTCGGCGATATCGTCGGCGGTCGTCTGCCAGACTCCGTCGTGCGACATGATGTAGCCCAGCACGTCGTCAAGGTACCTGGCCCGGTGGGGTTGGCCGATAAGGTAGGGATGGAGAGCGATACACATTACCCGCCCGCTCTCTGCGCCCTCCTGGTACAACTGGTCGAACTGGGCCTTGCAGATCTCGGCGAAGTAGTCGCCCTCGTAGTGCTGCCGGAACAGCGGTGCGTCGTTCAGCTCGATAGAGTAAGGCACCGAGACGAGCTTGCCGCTCTTGACCCGGATGGGCACCGGCTGGTCATCGTGCATCCAGTCGGTGTGGTAGATTAGGCCCGCCTCGGCCATCAGGTCCGGGGTGTGCTCGGTGCCGGAGATGGCCGGCCCCAGCATACCCTTGAGCTGCTTGCCGGTGTGCCGCTTCAGAGTGTCGATAGTGTCCCGGTAGAACTCGCGCTCCTGCTCTTCCGTGTAGGTGTTGAGGTAGCGGGTGTTGTAAATGCCGTGGCTCATGAAGTCATAGTTGCGCTGTACCATGGCCTCGCCAATTTCGGGGAAGTGTTCGAGCACCGCCATGTTGAGGGACACACAGCAACGGATGTTGTACTTGTCCAGCACGTCGGTCATCCGCCAGAAGCCCACGCGGTTGCCGTAGTCCCGATAGGCGTAGCCTTGTACATCGGGATAGGGAGTGCGCGGCCAGGGGTCCCGATTCCCGTCAAACTCCGGCTCGTATTCGTAATGCTCGACGTTGGGCGCGATCCACAACGCCACCCTGGCGTCGTTGGGCCACTTGATGGTGGGTCGGTCGATGATCGGACTGTAATCGACGCGGTTAGGCGGCAAAGGCATGACACACCTCTTATTCGTCCAGGTGAATGGTGGCCGTTACGCGGGGAACGTCGCCCACCACCCGGGTGGTGTGGCCGTGCCCGGTGAGGTCTTCCGCGAGGTTGACGTCGCCCGGCCCCAATCGATGCACGGAGCCGTCAGCGAGGCCGATTTCCGCTTCGCCGGCCAGCGTGATGATGTATTGCCGTCGGGGCGCCACGTGCCAGTCGCTGAAGTATCCGGGCGGGGATGCACGGAAAATGATCCCCTTAGCATTTTGCAGTTGGCTCCATTTCGGATGAGTGGGCGGATCGATTTCTTCAATGTGGGAATGGCCGTCATCGCCAGTGTACAAGCGTATGGAACCCATGGCGCCTCCTGTGCTGTTGCAATGTCATGCGAATGCTAACACAATCCCGGTCCTGTGACGCGGCAATCGTAATCAAATCGGCCTCACTAAACGCGAGGCAGTCAGAAACTCCGCCGGGCAGTCGTTTCACTCAATCGCCGGGTCGGTTAGAATGCCGCCGTAGCGCACGGCCTTACCGGAGTTATTGCCCATGACCACGCCCGATGAATTGTCCCGAAGAACCCACCAACTTCAGGCGTACCTGCCGGTTAACAGCGACATTCCATCCATTTCCCCCGACTACGCCCGCATCCAGACCCCCTTGATGTGGGGCGGCATCTGGCAGGCGTCCGGGCTTGACCTGAAGCTGCGCAGCTTCGCCACGATCTCCGCCCAGTGCGTTAACGGCTGGGACTTCGGGTTGCAGCACCAGATTCGGGTAGGGCTGACCATGGGCATGACGCCCCTGCAAATCAAGGGCATATTCATCCAACTGCTGTTCTACGCCGGCATTCCCGCCACGGTTCACGGCTTGCTCCAGGCCCAGACCGTGATCAACGAGCGCGAAGACTGGAAAGCCGCGGATGTCCCCCTGGAAGCAGACTGGCTGGATACTCTGGAGGCCAAGCTGGAAAGGGGCAGCGAAATCCGCCGCGCACTCTGGGGCGAGCCGGCCAACCGGGAGGTCGAGGATTCCCTGGCCCAGCGGCTGGTGCCGGAAGCTTCCGACATCGTCGATGGATACAATT
>VXOG01000016.1 GCA_009840165.1 Chloroflexota bacterium | reverse complement strand
TCACACTTGTTCAACATCCTACCAAACAACCCGGTTTTCATATGCGATAGCCCTGCGGGCTCACGTGTACTCACTTCCGCTCGAGCTGTCATTGCGAGCGTAGCGTGGCAATATCGTTGCCGAAGAGGCCTTTACTCAGCCGGCTGGATTGCTACGTCGCTGCGTTCCTCGCAGTGACAAATGGAACGGATGCGACACGGCCCCCGGTTGCTATAATGCGCCGGTTATGATCTTTCGCTCCACCGTGGTTGCCGCCGCCGTTCTCGTGTTCATGCTGCTCGCCCTCGCCTGCGCGCCCGCCGGCCAGCGTTCCGGCGATGCGGAAAACACCCTGACGGTATTCGCCGCTGCGTCCCTGGCCGAGTCGTTCCAGGCCCTTGCAACGGCCTTTGAGGACGACCATCCCGGCGTCCGTGTAGCTTTCAACTTCGCCGGCAGCCAGACCCTCCGCACACAGCTCGAACACGGCGCCGAGGCCGACGTCTTCGCCTCCGCCAACTGGCAGCACATGGCACAGGTCAAGGAGTCCGGCCTGCTCGGCAACGTGCCTGAGTACTTTGCGGCCACCCGCCTGGCCGTCGCCGTGCCCGCGGATTCCGACGCGGTGCAGGCTCTGGCCGACCTCGCCCGTCCCGGCGTCAGCATTGCCATCGCTGCCGAGGAAGTGCCGGCCGGCGCTTACACCCGCGAGTCGCTGACGCTGCTGGCCGCCTCCGGCGCTTTCCCCGGCGATTACGCATCTGCCGTGCTGTCCAACGTGGTGACCAACGAGACCAGCGTGCGCGGGGTAGCGCAGAAAGTAGCCTTGGGCGAGGTGGACGCCGGCATCGTGTATGAGACCGACGCGCTGGCGGCGCAGTACGCCCATGCCATCCGCACGCTGGAGATTCCGCTACAGTTCAATCCGGCGGCCCAATATCCCATCGCCGCCTTGTCCACCACTGACGAACTTGAAACGGCCCTGGAGTTCATCAAGTTCGTCCAGGGCGATTCCGGCCAGGCCATCCTGCGCGAGCACGGGTTCGTACCGCCGGCCAACATCACCTGCCCGTGCCACGCGGGATCAGCTTCGTGATTCGTCGGAGTCTGGGGTGTGTTGCTCCGCCTCGGTGGGTCGCCACTCCGGCGAAAGCCGGAATGACGGACGAGTAATATCAAATGCGTACGTCCAATAACGGTGCCCGTCAGGGGACAACCCTCGGCGCTCTTGCCCCCGCCGGCATCGTCGCCACCGTCATCTACGTGCTGTTCATCGGCCTGCCCATCCTGGCGCTGCTGGTGCGGGCCGGCCAGGAGGATGGATTCCTCGCCGGACTGACCGGCCCCCTGGTGCTGCAAGCCCTGCGTCTCACGGTGGTCACCAGCGTCATCAGCCTGGTCATCGTGGTGGTAATCGGCACGCCTTTTGCCCTGATCCTGGCTCGGAAGGGGCCAACCAGCCGGTTGCTGCGTGTCATCGATACGTTCGTGGAGTTGCCCATCGTGCTGCCGCCCGTCGTGGCCGGCGTCGCCATGCTGATGGCCTTCGGACGCAACGGCCTGCTGGGGCCGGCCCTGGCCTCCGTCGGCGTCACGATCCCGTTCACCACCGTGGCCGTCATATTCGCTCAGATTTTCGTGGCCGCCCCCTTTTACATCCGGGCCGCCCGCATCGGATTCGCTGGCGTTGACCCGGCATACGAGGAGGTGTCCCAGACTCTCGGCGTCTCGCCCTGGCAGACTTTCTGGCGGTTGACCCTGCCCATGTCGCGGCCGTCCCTGCTGACGGGAGCCACGCTCGCCTGGGCCCGGGCGGTGTCCGAGTTTGGCGCAACCATCATGTTCGCTGGCAACCTGACCGGGCGCACCCAAACCATGCCGCTGGCCATAATGACCACCATGGAGTCCAGCCTGGGCGCAGCTCTGGCTTTGGCTATCCTCATGCTGGCGATTTCGGCGCTGTCCCTGGCGCTGCTGAGCTTCCTGCTGCGCCGCCGCGCGGAGGCCGCGCCGTGAATGACGCCGCAGCCGCCGGTCACTTCAGCGTCAGCATCGGCGATTTCACGGTCGATCTCGCTTTCGCTGTGGATGCCGGCAAAGTGCTGGTGCTGTTCGGCCCGTCCGGAGCCGGCAAGACCACGGCATTGCGCACCATCGCCGGCTTGATGCGGCCCGAATCCGGTCGCATCGACATCGCCGGCCGCACCGTGTTCGCCGACAACGACCACGAGCCACCCTGCTGGGAGCCGCCCCATCGTCGCGGTGTCGGCTACGTAACCCAGCAGAATCACCTGTTCCCGCACCTGACGGTAGCGCAGAACATCGCCTACGGCCTGCCCGACCGGCGCGGCGACTCCGCCCACTGGCGAGTATCCCACCTGATCGACCGCCTGCACCTGACCGGTCTGGAGGAGCGGCGGGTCTCGCAACTCTCCGGCGGGCAGCAGCAACGCGCGGCATTGGCCCGCGCGCTGGCCCCGTCGCCTGACCTGCTGCTGCTGGACGAGCCGTTCAGCTCGCTGGACATGGAACTGCGCCGCGCGCTGGGGGCCGAGTTGCGCTCCGCCATCCGGGATCTCAACATCCCGGTCGTCATGGTAACCCACAGCCGGGAAGAAGCCCTGGCCCTGGGCGACACCGTGCAGATCATCGCCGCCGGCCGGGTTGTCGCAGAAGGGCCGCCGCTGCATGTGCTGGAGCAGCCCGGCCAGGGCCGGGTCGCCCGGCTCGTGGGCGTGGAGAACCTGCTCCCGATGCGCGTCGCCGCCCGTCTGCCCCAGGACGGCACCATGGTATGCCAGGCCGGCGAACGTGCCCTGGAAACACCGCTGGCCGATGGCTGCGCCGTCGGCGATGCCGTCACCGTGGGCATCCGCGCCTCCGACATCATCCTTGCCGCCGGCCCGCTGCCCCAGTCGTCGGCCCGCAACACCTGGGCCGGCGTGGTGTCCGCCGTTGAGCTGCGCCCGCCCGGTTACGAAGTGGCGCTGGACTGCGCCGGAACCGTCCTGCGCTGCCACATCACCGGCGCGTCGCTGGATGCAATGGGCATCGCCGCCGGCCAGCCGCTGTGGGCCATCTTCAAAGCCTCCTCCTGTTTCCTGCTCACCGAATGAGCCTTCAAATCAGTGACCCTTGCCACCACACCAAAAGCGTGGCAATCTCCATGGCTGGCAGCTGCTCAATAACCATGACTGTCCGCTCATGGTGAGCCTGTCGAACCACGAACGGACTACTTGATCTCAATGAGGAGGATCATCACGGATGGCCGGATACAAGGGTATTCTGTTTGATATGGACGGCGTGCTGGTGGACAGCGAGCCACTGTTCCACAAGGCGGTCAACGTCATGGTTGAGCGCTGCGGCGCCGCCCCCATAACCGAGGAAGAAAACAACCGCTATCTGCTGGGCACTACCGTCGAGGAAACTTGGGTGCGGGTCAAGGAACTGCGCGACGTACCGCAAACGCCGGCGGAACTGCTGGCCGGATACAACGAGGTGGTGAAGGAGGTGCTGCGTTCCGACCTGACCGCTCGCCCCGGCGTGCGCGACCTGATCGCCGAGGCACAGCGACGCAGCCTGCCCGTCGCCGTCGCCTCGTCATCGCTCCGTGAGTGGGTGGAACTGAAGCTGTCCGTGATCGGTTTGACCGACGCTTTCCCCGTCCGGCTGGGCGGCGACGACATCGAGAACGGCAAACCCGCTCCCGACATCTACATCAAGGCGGCGCGGCTCATCGGCCTGGAAGCCTCCGAGTGCATCGCTATCGAGGACTCGCCCATCGGACTCGCGGCGGCCTCCGCCTCTGGCGCTTTCACCATCTGCACCCTCACCGATTCGACCCGTCACCTGGATCTGTCGGCCGCCGACGTGATTATCGAAAACCTGGAGGAGTTCGACTACGGCCTGCTGGCGGCGAGGTCTTAGCCCCGGCGTCGCCGGCGCATTCCCGGTATGCCAGGGAACACCCCCTCCTGCAACACCCATTGCAGCCGCTGCATCAGCGCCCGCGCCTCCTCGGCGTCCAGCAGCGTCAGCAGTTCCGCCACCTCGCCGGTGGGCGCGAGCAGTTGGCCGCAGAGCTGGCGCAGGGGTTCCAGCAAACGGTCCGGTATGGGTTCCTCGCCGAAGTCCCAGATGACCGTGCGTATCTTGGTATCGGCGTGGAACGTGAGTCCCTGGTCAATTCCCCACAGCTTGCCGTCAAAACCGCGCAGCACGTGGTTGGCCTTGCGGTCGGTGTTGTTGGCCACCAGGTCAAAGCAGCACATCATCCTGAGTTGGTCGGCATCGGACTCGTCAAGGCTGTCCCGTGAGATGGTGTAGTAGTTCTCCTTGGGGTCGTGGTCAACGAAAAGCTGTGCCGACCCGATGCCGTGCGGCCCGTCGCGGATCACTGTCAGGGGGATGAAGTCCCAGCCCAGTATCCGGCTCAGGAGGTAAGCCGCGCATTCCCGCTTGAACAAAGTGCCGCTGGGAAAGTCCCAAAGAGGGATCTCTCCTTTGCGCGGCTTATAGATAGCGTGTCCGTTCCGCCCGTCCAGTTCCAGCTCCGCCAGGAACGTATAGTTGGAACCGTGCGGCGTCAGCTCCCAACTGAGGAACTCGCCGCGGGACAGCAGGTCAAGGTCGGAAGGTTCGACTTCAGACACGAGCAAACTGCGCCGGCGTTCCGGCTAGCCGGTTTCAAATACCGCGTGGCCGTTCGCGCGGACGCATTGGTGGCCGTCCGGGTCAATCGGCGCGCCGCACAGGAAACACGGCGGACGCCCCGAAGCGCAGATGCGCAACGCCTCGTTGGCCAGATCGGAGCACTGTGCCATCGTCATCCAGAAACTCACCGAGGTTTGCGCTCCGGCGTCCGGGTCGTCCTCGTCACCTTCAAATGCGTGGAGAACGAAGCAGTTGGCATCCTGGTCATACTGCAACTGCATCTGGCGGGCGTGGAAGTCCTGTTCCAGTGGATCACCGCTCCACGGCGCTTCTCCGGGGGTGCTGTCCTTGGATCCAGCTTCCTCGCCCAGTTGCTTCACCGCCTGTTGCAGGTAGAGGCCCAACTGGAAAAGCTGTTCCTTCTCCAGCCAGATGTAAGACTGCGCCCTGCCGGCCTCGGCAACCAGGCGAAAGGTGCGCCGGCCCGGGCGTCCGAAGGTTTCCGCGGTCACGGACTGCGCCGCGCCAAGCTTGTAACGTGCTTCCCGCTCTGCCATGCCGCTATGATAGTCGGCAACGCTATGACTGGCAAGGGCAACGAGTTCAAGTCCTGAAGGGGAGTTGCCTTCAGTTGCCGTACCGTTCCGGTGTCCATGCCAGGCCAATCACCAGCATTGTCTCGCACTTGCCCCGACTGTTAACGCGTTCCGCCAGCCCGCAAACCAACCACGTTTTGTATTTTGGCGCCCGAATGGATGTTTTGGCTTTTTCGGCAATGCGGTTCCATTGTCCAGAGGGAGTAGGTTCGTCAAAGGGCTTACCAGCGGATTTCGCAGCTTCCATGCGATCCAACCACGCATGCCAAGTGGCATCAGCTTCGGCACGGCCCTCTGCGTATCCGTCAGCGTAACACTTCTTGTATTCCTTTCGACGCAGTAAAGCGAATACCAATGGAGCCTCCTTCGACAGCGGCAGGACCGCTCAGCACCGGAAACTGTGTCGGATTGTGTCGTACCGCGTCAAGCAACCTATTGGTCGGACGAACCATTGAACGAGCCGGGCGGCGGCTCCGTGAACGGCTCACCGTTGGCATCAGCCTCCATCCTGCGCCGGTTCCAGGCGACCCAGTCGGCATTAGCGGCTGCACGGCCCTCCTCTAGTCCTTCTACTCGGCCCTCGGCGCGGCCTTCCTCACGGCCCTCGGCCCTGCCCTCCTCGCGGCCCTCCTCGCGTTTCCTTTGTCGGTACAAGGCTGCAAATACCATAACTACTCCTTCTAGCAACACTGGACTGGCAAACACCCAAAACGCGCCAGCCCGCGTCGTGTCGCCCATTATCGCCGATGGCGCTTCGCGCCAGTCGGGGCTTTCGGTCAAGACCACATGGACGAGAATGTAGAAAATCAATGTGGCGACGAAGCAAACGCTGAACGTCCAGAAGTGCGGCCGTACCCGTTTCAGGGGAACACTTGGGAAGGACATCCATTGCCGTTCGTCGTTTCTCCGGTTACGTTGGTTCATATGCTATCCCCAACAACGGCGCTGAGCAAGGCGGCTGCGTCCGATCCGGCTTCAGCCCAGCCCCCGAGCGCGGTACTGCAACGCCTCCGCCAGGTGCGCTGGCGCAATCCGTTGCTCCCCCGCCAGGTCGGCTATCGTCTGCGCAACCTTGACCACCCTATGCAACGCCCGCGCCGACAGGTCCAGCGTTTGCGACGCCCGCTGAAGCAACGCCTCAGAGTCATCCTGCAACGTGCAATACTCCCAGATCTTCGAGCCTGCCATCTCCGCATTTGAGACCGCCGCAGTTTCATTATCTTTGCTGAACCGCCGCTCCTGGATCGCCCGCGCTGCCAGCACCCGCTCCCGCGCCGCCTCCGACGGTTCCGCTTCCGCCTGCGCCAGCAGGCTGTCGTACTCCACCGGCGGCACTTCCACGAATATGTCGATCCGTTCCAGCAGCGGCCCGCTGATCCTGCGCTGGTAGCGCGCCACCGCCGACGGGCTGCACACGCACTGCTTGCGCGGATGCGTGGCGTACCCGCACGGGCACGGATTCATGGCCGCCACCAGCATGAAGCTGGCCGGATACGTCACCGTCCCGCTCACCCTGGTGATGGTCACCGTCTTGTCTTCCAGCGGCTGCCGTAACGATTCCAGCAGCGCGTGCCCGAACTCCGGCAACTCGTCCAAGAACAGCACTCCCCGGTGGCTCAGCGTAATCTCGCCGGGGCGCAGCATCCGGCCGCCGCCCACCAGGCCGGCGTTGGATATGGTGTAGTGCGGCGCGCGGAATGGACGCTGCGCGATCAGCGGGCTGTCCGGCGGCAGGTTCCCGCTGACGCTGTAAATCTTGGTCACCTCCAGCGCCTCGTCCGGCGTCAGGTACGGCAGGATGCCCGGCAGCGCTCGCGCCAGCAGCGTCTTGCCGGAGCCGGGCGGCCCGCTGAACAGGATGTTGTGGAACCCGGCCGCCGCCACCTCCAGTGCTCGCTTGGCGTGGTCCTGTCCACGTATGTGGCACAGGTCGGTGTTGTCAGGCGGGTTGCGGTTGCCGTTGAGGTACACCCCGCTGTGCGGATACGGCTCTATCGTCGTCTCGCCCTGCAGGTGCGCCAGCAGTTGCGCCAACGTCGCCACTGGATAGACCTGCATCCCATCCACCAGCGCCGCCTCCGCCGCGTCCACCGCTGGCACGTACACCGCTCGGATCCCCTGCTCGCGCGCCACCCACACCATGGGCAGGATGCCGGCGGTGTGGCGCAACCCGCCGTCCAGCGAAAGCTCTCCCAGGAATATCGCCGGCTCGGCGGGTGGCGGCGCCTGCCCGGTGCTGAACAGGATGCCCGCCGCGATGGGCAGGTCGTAGGCCGGCCCAGCCTTCTTCAAATCCGCCGGCGCCAGGTTCACGGTGATGCGTCGCATGGGAAACTCGCAGCCGCTGTTGCGCACCGCCGCCCGCACCCGCTCCTTGGCCTCCTGCACCGCCGTATCCGGCAGCCCCACGATGTGAAAAGCGGGCAGGCCCGGCGAAATGTCCGTCTCCGCCTGTATGATCTGACCGTCCAACCCGACCACCGCGCAGGTTTGAGCTGTTGCCAACATATCGACTCCTTGTACGTCCTGGTGAACCGTATAGCGAACAAATTTTCCGAAACATTACCATACAGAACACAAGAGCGCAATATGCGAATGACGGTCACTAGTACCCAATTTGCGCCGGGGAAACGTCAGAAGCGGGATTCACGGGATTTTATGATTTTCAGGATCGAAAACCAGCCATCGCCGAACGGCTACAATCCTGGTAATCCTCGAATCTTGAGAATCCTGATTCTGACAATTGTCGTGTGTTAGATTTAAGGCATGACACCCGAGCAGCAAGCCAGACAGAAAATCGACGGGCTACTGCTTCAGGCCGGCTGGAACTATCGCACCGAGATGCTCGCCACCGGCGCCGACCGAGCCGGCTTTGCGGACTACCTGCTGTACGACGCCGATGGAACCGCCGTCGCGTTGCTGGAAGCCAAAGCCGTCGGCAAAGACCCGCTGGTGGGCAAGGAACAGGCGCGGCAGTATGCCGCCAGCCTCGGCGTCAATCACGTTATCCTGTCCAACGGCGACCTGCATCATCTGTGGGATATTCGGGCCGGGGACCCGGTGCGGACGCTGGCCATACCCCCGCCGGCGACCGTTCTCGGCTCCACTAGCGCAGCGCCCCGCGACCGTTCCGAACTCTGGACAACCCACGTCGGCCCTGACTACTTGCAGCAGATGGCCGATGCGGAAACGGCTTTGCGGGATTACCAGGTTGCCGCGATCAACGCCGTGCAGGACAAGGCCAGGGCCGGCGACACCGCTTTTCTGCTGGAAATGGCAACGGGAACCGGCAAAACCACCGTCGCCGCGGCTCTGTGCTTCCTGTACCTGAACACCGGCAATGCCCGACGTGTCCTCTTCCTCGTTGACCGCATCGAGCTGCGGCGGCAGGCCGTGGCCGGGATCAACGCGGCCCTGAACGAGCAATACGTCGTGCGCGACTATTACGGCGACCCGGCCTACGATTGGGAGCGAACCCACATCACCGTTACCACCGTCCAGTCCATCGACGCCCTGATGCGCCACGGCGAAGTTATACCGGCAGACTACTTCGACCTGATCATCGCGGATGAGGCCCACCGCTGCATCAGTGGCCCGAACCACCGCCGCCTGTTTGAGCAGTTCCACGCCGAGAAAATCGGGCTTACCGCCACGCCCCGGACTCTGGTCAACAACCCCGTCGCCGATGACGACGGCTCGCCGGCGGCCCAGGAACAGCGCGCGCTCCGCGATACTTACTTGGCTTTCGGCCTGCCGCCCGGCGAACCCACCTACGCCTACACCATCGCCCAGGGCGTAACGGACGGCCATCTTGTCGGCCCCACCGCCGTGGACGTGCGCACCGAGGTAACCCGGCAGCTGATGTCCGACGATGGCTACCAGGCCACGTTGGCAGACTATGAGAGTGGCGGCGACGATTTTGAGCTGACCTACCGGGCCGGGGACTTCGCCAGAACCTTCCTGTCGCCGGGCACCAACGCCGAATTCGCCCGGGTGTACCTCGAGGAAGCCCTGCGCGAGCCGGAAACCGGTCTTATCGGCAAGGGCATCATCTACGCCGTGAACCAGCGCCACGCCGCCGCTCTCACCCAGGCCCTCAACCAAGCCGCGTCCGCCCGTTGGCCCGGCGCTTACAACTCCGACTTTGCCGTGCAGGTCACCTCCCACGTGTACGACGCCAACATTTTCGGCGAGCAGTTCAAGCACAACTCCCTCAGCGGCCAGCACCCGGAGATGCCCGGCTACGCCACGTCGAAAACGCGAGTGTGCGTTACCGTGGCCATGATGACTACCGGGTACGATTGCCCCGACCTGCTGAACATCGGAGTGTGCCGGCCCATCAAGTCGCCGGTGGATTTCACGCAGATCAAGGGCCGGGGCACTCGCCGGTACGACTTTCGCAACAACTACACCGACCCGCTGGTGCGGGAGCAAATCGAATCCCGACCCAAGGCGAAGTTCAAGATCGTTGACTTCTTCGGCGTGTGCGAATATCACCACGAAACCGATTACTATGAACCGCGCATCTCCGCGCCAACTCCCGAACCCTCGATCTCTGATTCAGGTGACGGTGGCGACAGGACGGACGGCCCGCCCGTCGAACCCGGGACGCCTATCGAACCCGGCGTTCCCACCGGCAAGGGCGTCTTCATTCGCTACGGCGCCGACCAGACCGAAAGCGCAACCCAGCTGACCTTTGAGGCGGACAGTCGCCACATCCTGGAACGGCAGCCGCTCCTCGATCCCAGGGCCGAACTGCGCCGGCGGCTGGAAGCCACCAATCAAACCGTCGCCGACGCTTTCACCGAGTACCTGGCACAGCACCCGGTGGACGACGACCGCCTCGGAAACGTCCTGGCGCTGTTCGAGGCTTACGCCACCGACGCGGACGCGCGCGACGCCATCGACGGCAAGCGTTTCGCCGACCTCACCGGAACCACCCTGCCGCTGAACCAATACATCGCCGTCCCCGACGAACACCGGGAGCGGATACCGGGCTACGTGCGCGAGCATCTGCTGGATGGGGAGCAGGCTGCGTAAAACCATGCAAGTGCAGGAAGTCAAGCATATCGTCAGCACCGCCCGCGACCTGCTGGTGGGCAAGGTGCCGCTGCCCGTGGACCAGTGCCAGGAAATCACGCGGGCGCTGATTTACAAGTTCCTCAGCGCCGAGGACGCCGCGAGCGTCTCGCTGGGCGGCGCGCCCCGTTATTTCACCGGCGACCGCGCCGAATGTCGCTGGGACGCCCTGATGAGCCCGGAGCAGACCGCCAACGAGGTGGACCGTCGCTACCGGGACGGCATGGCCTTGCTGGGCCGCGCCGACGTCATGCCGGCCATTCGCACCATCTACCGGGACGCCTATATCCCCTACAACGACCCGATAATTCTGCGGGATTTCCTGCGGGCCATCGACCGCTTCGACACCGACGACACCGAGAAAATCGGCGACGCCTACGAAATGCTGCTGCAAGACCTGGGCGCCCAGGCGTCGGCCGGCCAGTTCCGCACGCCCCGCCACGTCATCGACTTCATCGTCGCCGTCATCGACCCGCAGAAGCACGAAACCATCCTGGACCCGGCCTGCGGCACCGGCGGCTTCCTGGCGTCCGCCTGGGAGCACGTCAACCGGGCCGGCCGGCTGTCCGCCGCCGACCGGGGGAACCTGGCCCGCAACCTGGCGGGCTACGACATCTCCCCCACCATGGCGATGCTGTCCACGGTCAACCTGTTCCTGCATCACCAGCAGCAGCCCGTGGTCAGCGTCTATGACACCCTGACCAGCGAAGAGCGTTGGAACGACCACTATGACGTCATCCTGGCCAACCCGCCGTTCATGTCGCCCAAGGGCGGCATCCGACCGCACGGCCGCTTTTTCAGCAACAGCCGACGCTCGGAAGTGTTGTTCGTCGATTACATCATGGGCCACCTGAACGACGGCGGCCGGGCCGGCGTCATCGTGCCCGAGGGCGTCATCTTCCAGAGCCAGCGGGCGCATACGCAACTGCGCCGCCTGCTGGTGGAAACCGCGCTGGTGGCCGTAGTATCGCTGCCGGCCGGCGTGTTCCAACCCTATTCCGGCGTCAAGACCTCCATCCTGATCCTGGACAAAACCCTGTCCCGCCGCGCCGACGGCATCGCCTTCTTCAAAGTGGAAAACGACGGCTACGACCTGGGCGCCCAACGCCGTCTCATCGACCGCAACGACCTGCCGACGGTAGAGGCCGAGCTGCGCGAATACCTCCGGCGCCTCAGCGCCGGCGAATCAGTTGACGACTTCACGCCGCAGACGGGGTTGGTGGTAGCAAAAGAGCGCATCGCCGACGGCGGCGACTACAACCTCAGCGGCGAGCGGTATCGGGAGAATGGCCCTGTTTCGGCCAGATGGCCGCTAGTGCAATTGAAGGATTGTTGCCAATCTATTCTTAGCGGAGGTACGCCCTCCACTGCGCGAGAAGACTATTGGGTGGGAGATATTCCGTGGATCACCAGTGCTGACATAATGGACATCAAAACCGCAGTGCCCAGGAAATTCATTACGGAGAAGGCTATTGAAGAATCCGCTACCAATCTAATTGAGAAGGGCAACATTATTGTCGTCACACGGGTAGGATTGGGGAAAATTTTCACGAACGATTTTGACGTTTGCATAAGCCAGGACTCGCAGGGCTTAATTGTGAAGGAAGGCATTGACGCGAACTATCTCGTTTGGGTGCTGCGGAACAAGGTGCAAGAATTCAAGAGCATGAGTCAAGGTTCTACGATTCAAGGCGTGACAAAGAGGCAGCTATCTGAGCTACAAATCCCCCTTCCGCCGCTGGAAATGCAGCGCGAGATAGTGGCGGAGATTGAGGGGTATCAGCGGGTGATTGACGGAGCGCGTGCGGTGGTGGACAACTGGCGGCCTCGGATTGCGGTGGATCCGGAGTGGCAGTTGACTGACATAGGGGAAGTGGCCTTTTTTCAAGAAGGTCCAGGGATCAGATCCTATGAATACCTAGATGGAGGCTATCCCATTATCAATGTTAGATGCGTTCGGGATGGCTATGTTGATCTCAGCGATTCGAGATCCGTTGATCCGGAGATCGTGAAGCAAAAATGGTCACATTTCCGTGTTGAAGCAGGGGACATACTCTTTACAACATCGGGAACTATCGGGCGAGTCGCGATAGTCGGCCCCGAGCATTTGCCCTTGTTGATGAACACGAGCGTTGTGCGCTTTCGCACACTCAACGACAGTATTCTCAGCAACGAGTTTTTATATCAATGTTTGCGTTCAGATTCTTTCGTTGATGGGTTGAAAGCGCAGGCAACGGGATCAGCGCAACTTAACTGTGGGCCATCGCATATCAAGATGATGCAAATCCCCCTACCCCCGCTGGCAACCCAGCAGGCCATCGTAGCCGAGATCGAGGCGGAGCAAGCGTTGGTATCCGCCAACCGCGAGCTGGCGCAGCGCATGGAGGCCCGCATCGCCGCGGCCATCGGGCGGGTGTGGGGCGATTCCTAAGTAGGGTACGCTACTCTGGCGCGTCCCGCCGGGCGGTTTTATAATGTCGGCACCCTGCGGAAACGCATAGGCGGGGGGCAGAACGATGCCCGGAGTCAACCCGGAAATACTGGTTTGGGCGCGGGAGACGGCCGGGCTTACGCAAGAGGAAGCAGCCCGTAGAAACCAAAGCCTGCGCGACACACGGAATGCGTCGGCAGTTGACCGCCTCAACGCGCTCGAATACGGTTTGGACGAGCCGTCCCGGTCGGTTCTGGTCGAAATGGCTCGGGTGTACCACCGGCCGCTGCTTACATTCTACTTGCCCAATCCGCCGGCGAAAGGCGACCGGGGCGCGGACTTCCGCACGCTGCCGGCCGACCATACGGATGCGGATGACGCCTTGCTGGATGCGCTCCTGCGCGACGTGCGGGCGCGTCAGCGTATGGCGCGGTCGGTTTTGGAGGATCTGGAAGAGGCGAGACCTCTGACCTTCATTGGCTCCCATCGTATGGAAAGCGGTCCGGCGGCAGTGTTGGCGGCATTAAAAGCGTTGCTGAGTGTGGATCTGGCCGACTTTCGTAGGCAGCAAAATCCCACGGCAGCGTTTGGGCTATTGCGGGCCGGAGCTGAAAACGCCGGCGTTTTTGTGTTGCTTATGGGTAATTTGGGGACCCACCATACTTCAATCGACACTGACATTTTTCGCGGTTTCACCATAGCGGATGACATAGCGCCTTTTGTGATAATCAACCCTAATGACGCTAGACCGGCATTGTCATTCACTTTGTTGCATGAAATAACCCATCTTTTGTTGGGACAAACCGGCGTTGGCAGCGCACATACCGACAATGACATTGAGCGTTTCTGCGACGATGTTGCCGGAGAATTTTTGCTACCTGCGGAGGAATTAAACCGTCTCATTCTGGACGACAAAGACGACTTGAGCGCGGTCTCGGAGCGAGTCGGCTTGTTTGCCAACCAGAGCAACTTGAGTCGGACGATGGTTGCTTATAGGGCGTATCGGCGGGACCTGATTAGTTCGGAAATTTACCGGCGACTAAGTTCCATCTACCGAGAACAATGGCTCGAGGAACGTGAAAATCTACGCGCCCAGGCACGTTCAAATGCCGGAGGGCCGAGTTACTACATCGTGCGTCGCTACGGCCTTAGCCCGTCCCTGGTTGATCTAGCAAGGCGAGCAATAAGTTCCGGAGACCTGACGACATCTAAAGCAGCCAAGGTACTGGGAGTGAAACCCTCCCAAGTTGGCTCGCTGTTTGATGCCGGCCGCTCGTCGTAAGGGCATTTATGATTGACCTCCTCGACGCGAACGTCCTTATCGACGCGAATCGTGATTATTACCCTATGGACCGAGTCCCGGAGTTCTGGGATTGGCTGGTGGCAATGGGTCAGCAGGGCCTGGTAAAGGTCCCCCGGGAAGTTTATGACAAAGTTACCCAGGCCGATGACGCGCTGTCGCGGTGGTTGAAGCGGAATCGGGAATCTCTCTTGCTCGCCGAAACGGTCGATGGCGATTTGATCCGCCACGTGATCGGTGAAGGATACGCGCCGGACCTGAACGACGTTGAGATTGAGCAGCTTAACGAAGATCCCTTTTTGGTCGCTTACGCCCTTGCAGATCCCGAACAACGCCGCGTAGTTTCAAGCGAGCGTTCCCGGCCCAGGGCAACGCGGGCTAACCGCAAGGTTCCCGACGTTTGCAGCGACTTCGGGGTTTTGTGCCACGATACGTTCAGATTCATACGCGAGCTGGACTTCAGCACCGACTGGCAAACCCGACAGTAACCACGGATGGCGACCCGTATTCGTTAGAGTCCCACAACCGCGAGTCGGAGGGGCGGGTTTGGTATGATTATGCTGAATCGCCGGTGAAAGGAAGTGAAAAACCATGCGGCAAGTGATTATTTATCCAGGTGAAGACGGCTATTGGGTTGCTGAGTGTCCCAGCCTACCCGGCTGCGTCAGCCAGGGCGAAACCCGCCAACAGGCCATTGCCAACATCAAAGAGGCCATCATCGCCTACGTTGACGTCCTGGAAGAAGACGGCCTGCCGGTCCCTGAGGAACGCTTTGAAACTCTGGTCTTAGCGGTATGACCAGTCGGCTGCCCCGGATTTCGGGCCGAGAATGCGTCCGCGCCCTCGCCGGAGTCGGCTTCTATACCAGGAGGCAGCACGGCAGCCACATCATTCTGCGCCGCGATGACCCCTACGCTCAAGTGGTCGTTCCCGACCATCGGGAATTGGATACCGGCACGTTGCGCGCCATAATCAGGGATGCCGGCCTGAGCGTGGCGGAATTTGCTCAACTGCTGTAAGGCCCCGCAGTCCTTGAAATGGAGGCGGAGCAGGCGTTGGTCTCCGCCGCCACGCTTTGCCATCCCCGCCAACCTAATCTATACTCAACCCATGGACATACAGTTTGAAATCGGCGACCCGTCGCGACCCCGCGGCCACGCCCTGCTCTACTTCCGCGTGGACACCGAACCCGACCACGTGTACGGCACCTACATCGTCACCCTGCCCATCACCGCCGATCTCACCAAGTACGTGCCGCCCTTCCTGGCCGCCCACCTGGGCAGCGGCGACACCGGCCCCCTGGCCAACTTCGCCGCCTTCGCCATGCCGCCCATGTCCGAACTCGTCGAGGGCGGCTACGACCGCCTGGTGCAGCTCGCCAACCTGCGCAACGACGATCTGGTCTATGGCGGCAGCATGTTCTCCTACGACCTGCCCCGCATGATGGAAGCCGTCGCCGGCGCTGTGCAGGAATACTCCGACGCCTGGAACGAGGCCGCCGGAGCCACCGGCGCCGCTGCCACGTCCGTCCCCGCCGATGACGCCGCCATCGCCCTGGGCGCTCCCGGGCAGTCCTCCGGCACGTCCGATCCCGACGAAAGCGACACCGGCGGTCTCGGCGTCAACGAAGTGCTGTGGAGCTTCATGAGCGAGGGCGACCGCCTGGCCGAAATGGGCCGCCTCCTCGGCCGCCTGCGTTTCGCCCAGGAGGGCAACGACGCCGCGGCCATCGCCGACATCATCGCCGAAATGACCGCCCTGGGACGCCACCTGCCCGACGAGTTCAGCATCGACACCCTGGTCTCCAACGCCGGCGACACCGGCCCCGTCGCCGCCCAACTCGCCCAGCTCTACCTCGACCGCTGCTACCGCCTCTCCTCCGGCGACACCGAACAGGTGCGCCGCATTGAGGAAGCCATCCGCAACCTGGAACGCCGCGGCCGCTAGCATATCCAGCGGCGTTCGGTAATTCATTGCGCGAAAACCTGGAGAAGGTCTTTGACCTCATTTGAGTCAGGGGGAACTATGACGACAACTCACGACACCGGCCAAACTGAGGCGGAAAATAGAGCCGGCGAGAGTTACGAAGTCATGGTGTCCCGCTACGACGCAGCGGACTTCGATGGCGATTGGCGCTATTCGGCTTTTTGCCCGGATATCGACGCAGCGATGGATGGACGAACCCCTGAAGAAGCGGTCCTTCGAGTTACGGAAGCCATTCGGGTCAAACTGGCCGACTGTCATAATGGTCAATTTCCACTGCTGTCTCCCGAAGCCCGCGCCGAGGCGATAGCCGACTTTATGAGCGATGGCCGTCTCGTAGCTAAGACCACGGTAACATTGGAACGCGAGTAAATGCCGGGCCTGCCCAGGAACGTCAAAACGACGGATATAATTCGGGCATTTAGCGTTGCCAGAACATACGGACAGCATTGGGTCTCTTCTACCAGTGGGCGCGAGGCGCGAGTGATGCGTTGGGAGAGCAGAACTGTGCCGGTTCCCGACCATCCCCGCGACATTCCTCCCGGCACGTTGCGTAGCATCATCCGGCAGGCCGGCTGGACAGTCGATGAGTTTCGTTACTTGGCCGGTTTTATGAACCGTAGAGAAAGACAAAACTGGCTGCGCGAGCATCCGGAATGGCGCTGAGCATCAGAGATTGCGACGGAGGGTGAACTGCCCCAATCCTTGACACTCCCGCGCCGCCAACCATACACTTCCGCCATCCCAACCCAACATAAGCATCAGGAGGTCATCTGCGATGACTGAAGCTCGCCTCACCCACCCTCATGCCAAAGTAGCCGCCGCCATGGTGGACTCCGCCCGCCGCTGGGTCGCCAGCCTGGACAGCAAACAGCGCGACAAGGCCACCTACCATTACCTCGACGGCGAGCGTATCTTCTGGTACTACCCGCCGCTGAACCGTCACGGCCTGCCCCTGCGCGATATGAACGAGCAGCAGCGCACGCTGGCCCTGGAGCTGCTGTCCACCGGCCTCACCGAGGATACCAACCGCCAGGCCAACCTCATCATCGAGCACGAGTTGGTCCTGGGCCCGCTGGAAAAGGAATGGGACCAGGTGACCTTCGTCCGCGACCCCGAACTCTACTACTGGACCGTCTTCGGTGACCCGGGTCGTCCCGATCCCTGGGGCTGGCGCGTCGAGGGCCACCACCTGTCCGTCCACTACAGCGTCTGGGGCGACCAGGTCATCGCCGTTACGCCGCTGTTCCTGGGCGCCAACCCCGCCGAGGTCCGCAAGGGACCCAAGGAGGGCCTCCGCATCCTGGGCCGCCGCGAGGACCTGGCAATCGAGTTGATCGGCTCACTGGACGCCGGACAGCGCGGCAAGGCCGTCATCCACGACAAGGCCCCCTGGGACATCCTCGGCTACAACACCAGCAAGCAGCCCGTCCACAACGATGAGGGCCTCGCCGCCCGCGACATGAACGGCACCCAGCAGGAAATCCTGATGACCCTCATCGCCGAGTATGTCAACGGCGTGCCCGCTCCGATCGCCGAGCAGCGCATGGCGTCCATCCGCGAGTCCGGCATCGACGACTTCCGTCTGGTCTGGGCCGGCGGCCTCGACCGCGGCCGCGACCACTACTACCGCATCCACGGCGGCCACTTCATCGTCGAGTTCGACAACATCCAGAACGAGGCAAATCACATCCACTCCGTCTGGCGCGACGTCGAAAACGACTTCGCCGCCGACGTCCTCCGCGACCACCGCCTCATGTACCACGTCCTCTGATCAACCCATCACTCACGACCATCTCCCCGCTAATCCTGAGCCACGCTCGTTCATCCTGGACCACCCACCCGCTCATCCTGAGCCTGTCGAAGGACGAGCGCGGGCCAGAACCGCATAAATGCTAGGAGCGCATACCATGCCCAAATACCTATACCAGGCCAACTACACGTCAACCGGAATGCAGGGACTACTCAAAGAGGGCGGCAGCTCGCGCCGGCAGGTCTTTGAGGATCTCGCCAAAGATCAGGGCGGCGCGCTGGAGTCGTTCTATTACGCCTTCGGCGGCGCCGACCTCTACATGGTCTTCGACCTGCCCGACGCCACCACGGCCGCGGCCGTCTCCCTGGTCATCACCGCCGGCGGCGCCCTCAGCATCAGCACCGTACAGTTGATCACGCCCGAAGAAATCGACGCCGCCGTCAACAAGACCGTCAACTACCGCCCACCCGGCGCGTAGCCGGCCACCGACGATCACAGTAGGGGCGGGTCTTGTACCCGCCCTTTTTCGTGCAACCGCAATCACCCTGGGGCGAATGATTATTCGACCCTTTATTTTTTCCGAAAGCCCCGTCCGCGAAAAATACGGATGCAGATCATCAGGCAATTATAAACTTACGTAATCCGTCTTTTAGATAATTTTATACGACGAAAATTCTATAATACTCGCTATACAATACGTGATTACAGTGATACATTGAGCGAAATGCTCCGAAATCCGCTTTATGGAGGTGAGGGTATGTTTCGCTACGACGTTTTCAAAGGAAGCCGCTGGGCGCTGACCGCGTTGGCCCTGGCGGTCATAGTCGCCTGCGGAGGAGCCGCCCCCGCGCCGGATGAATCGGGGCAAGCGGTCCCTGCCCTTCCGCAAGCAGCCGCCAATCAGCAGCAATCTCCGACGCAACCCGCCCAGCAAGCCGCGGCGGCGACCACCGCCCCGGCCCAGCCGGCACAACCCCAGGTTGCGCCCACGGCCATGCCGGCTGCCGCCGAGGCCACGTCGCAGACGACGGTCATGGAACCGGCGGGCAAAATCACCATGGGCCAGGAGGAGATCAATATCTTCAGCGGCCACCCGGCGCACTCGGTGAACCCACAGTTGTTCGTCATTTCCACGGCCCCCGTGGTCGAGGGCCTGATGCAGTGGAACAGCAACCTGGAGGCCGAACCCCTGCTGACCGAGTCGTGGAACATCTCCGACGATTTCGCCACCTGGACTTTCAACCTCCGCAAGGGCGTGCAGTTCCACAAGGGTTACGGCGAAATGACCGCCGAAGACGTGGTCTATTCCTATTCCCACTGGATCACCAACACCAAGCACGCCCGGGCCAGCGCCCTCCAGCGCTTCTGGGACCACCCGGAAGGCCACGTGGAGATCCTGGACCGCTATACCCTACAGGTCAACACCGGCGAGCCGATGCCCGACGTGATCATGTCCGAGTTCCACCGCGTCCCCTCCGGAATCGCCAGCTGGGTGGTCAGCAAGAAGCAGTCGGATGAAATTGGGATCGAAGCGGCGGACAAGGACATCGCCGCCACCGGCCCCTGGGAAATCGTTGAGCATCGTCCCGCCCAATACTGGCGGATGAAGGCGGTTCAGGATCACTGGCGCAAGACGCCCTACTTCGCCGAGCTGGAATTCCAGGAAATCCCCGAACAGTCCACGCGACTGGCCGGGTTCCAAACCGGAAACCTGGACACCTTTGTGATGGCCTTCGACTCCATCCCCCTGGTTCAGGCGATGGAAGGCGCCAAGCTGCTGATAGTGCCCGACCAGGCCGCCGGCGAAATGCTGCTGCACTTCCACGGCGGGCTGTACTTCAACGTGGGCACCCCCGACCAGGAAGCTGCTTACGACCCGGATCTGCCCTGGGTTTCCTCCAACACGGAAATCGGCACGCCGGAGTGGGAACAGGCCAAGAAGGTGCGCCAGGCCATGGTAAAGGCCATCGACACCCAAACCATCGTGGAGACCCTGTTGCAGGGCTACGCGCAGCGATCACCGGTGGGCGTTGGCGGCTATAGCTACTCCTCCCACCGGTTCCCCGACATCCCGATGTTGGAATATGACCTGGAGGGAGCCAAGGCGCTGATGGCCGAAACCGGCTACGGTGAAGAAGGATTCAGCATCACGCTGGTCCCGGCCCTGCGCGGCGCGCCCGCCGAGGTCGAAGTCGCCGAGGCAATCGCCGTCATGTGGGAAGACATCGGCATCGACGTGAAGTTGCAGAACTTGCCCTACGGCACCTACCGGCCCACGGTCATCGGGCGCACCTTCAACGGTGCCACCAACCACGCTACTTCACCATCGAACACGCCGGCCCGGCTGTACAACGCCCTGCAAAATCGGGGCAGTTTCATCCGGCACACTCACCCCTACCTGGACGACGTCACCATCCGCGCCCAGAGCGCCGTCACCCTGGAGGAACGCACCAAGCTGGAGACCGAGGTGGGCAAGTTCATGTACGATGAGTCCATCTACGCCTCCCTGTACATGTGGAACGCGGTGTGGGCCGTGGGCCCCAGGATCGACGACAAATCGTGGAGCGAGAACCTGTTCTACGGCGACATCCGCAACATCAACGGCTACGAGTGGATCGAGCCGCGACGCTAGACCCGCACCGGCTTGGCTCCGCGCAGCGCCATCCGGGCCTCATTGCCATCCCATCGCGCGCAGGGGCGGGCCTCAAACCCGCCCCCGTTGCATCACAGATTACGCAGCAAATCCCGCCAGGCTAATTTATGCGTAGGTTGCGTAACCCGGTCATTCAATTCTTCCCCCACAAAGGTCAGGAATTCAGGCCGGCTTGGTTCGCCGGCGATAGTCAACACGACGCGCAGCATGGTTTCTATTTCCAACTGGTAGATGTTGACCCCTAACCCAAACTCACTTTGAACCTTATCCTCTATCATGGCGTCGTGAGTTTGGGAAGATGCGCTGGCGAAAAGAACTTCGGTAACATTGCTGCGCCGGGCCTTGCCGATGGCAGTGTCCACGTCCTGTAGCGTCACAAACCGATCTTTTACTTCAACCGCAAATACCAGCCTGTCGTCCTGATAGCAGACGACGTCTCCGGGACTATCACCCGCAGCGTCGGACTCGTTTATAGCCTGTCGCTCGATACGGTCAAAAATACCAAATTGCCTGGCTATAGTTCGCATCAGCGCCGCTACGACGACTTGCGCCCGTTCACCGCCACTGGGTTCAGCAAGATACGCACTGACCAGGCGGGCGGTGGCTTCCAGAGATATGCGTTGAGGTACTTCAAATGGGATTGCCAACTCTCGGTACTGTAGGGCTAGAGACGCCAGGCAATGCCGCAATCTCGTTTCGGTATATGCTGGATCGTTCCTTTGCTGTACGCGCTGCAATATCGCCACCAGTCTGTCCCAAAGCGGACGATCACGGCGGGGTTCGTATCCAGCGTCCAGACGAGGACGACGCAGCGGATTGTTGACATACGGGTCAGGGCTGGTGCCAAGGACCTGCCCAGTTTCAGTTACCCACGGGACGACTTGGGTTTGGCAAAAACTGCGCGGGTCCCAACGTCCGGCAGCTTCGGCACTATCGGCATCGCCGCGCTGGATGCTTAGCGCGTCTCGGCTGTGGTCGGCCAACTTGCCAAGCAACTGAGTCAGCAAAGCGTACCGAATGCTTACTACGTTGCATTTGATGAGCGAGTCAACCTCATCGTCAATTGCTGGATTGGACTCATCCAGTGTCTCCACCCACAATTGCCGCAAACGGTCCAGCGGAGACAGTTGCTCATCCGGGTTGTCGGGTTCTACGTCATCAACGTCTTGCATAGTGGTTCGTAGTTCATCCACAACGATTCCTGACGCGGCTGTCGCACCGAGTGGCAGTTCTTTTCTGGAGCGTCCACCCTGCGCCAGTCGCTGTACAGTGCATCGTACAGTTCGTTGCGGTACCCGGATACGGCGGCGCGACCTTCGATCTCGTGCAGCAGGTTGGCGAGTTCTATATGATCGGCGTCCGTCATCTCGCCGTAATAAGCGTGCGTGTCGCCTCGGGCGTCGTGAACGTAGGGCGGGTCGAGATAAAACAGCGTTTCAGTTGTATCGTATCGTTGGATGACTTCTAATCCAGGCGCGTTTTCTATCTGGACTCGCATCAAGCGGTCGATGATGGGCGGTAGCCCCTCGATTGCGCCCAGCCAACGGGACACGGCGCCGGCCATTCCAGAGCGGGACGTCAATATGCACTGGGCCCACCGACCCTCCGATGAAGTCTGCGCCAGTCCCGTTCGGGTTTGACGGGCTCGCACGTAGAATCGCCGGGCCCGTTCCACATTGCTCAGGTCCGGCTCTGGCGTGCAGGCCAACGCCAGTTCCTCCCGGGAAAACGGTGTAAGCGCAATCTCTTTAAGCAGGCAATCCCCCAACTCTGGGTGCCGCAACGTGGCGAAAAAGTTGACCAGTTCGGAATCCAGGTCGTTGTAGGTTTCGACCGGCGCCGGTTCCCTGTTGATAAGCACCGCGGCAGATCCGCCGAACACGTCGCAAAAATGTGTGGCGTCGTTGGGCAGGTTCGGCAGCAGAAAGTCCAGGTGGCTGAACTTGCCGCCATACCAGCCGAAGGCGATTTTTTTGCGCCCGGCCCGGTTGGAGCGACGGCGCGGGGGTGCTGCTTTTCGGGTTGCCATTGGACTGCCTAATGTAGCGCGTTCGTGCCGTACTGTACCGATTCACCGGGTTGGGAGTCAACTATTCAACGTCACCGGTACTTGAAGCTCGCCCCCCAAATGACAGCCCCCGCCCCGTGTGCTATCGTAGGTTGCCCTCGACAAACTCCCTCTCCCCTGGCGGGAGAGGGCTGGGTGAGGGGGAATCAAAACCACGAAAACTACCCAGGAAGGTGTTGTTATGCCCACGATGACCGGCGGCCAGGCCCTGATGCGTTCGTTGTACCTTGAAGGCGTGCGCGTGATTTTCGGACTCCCCGGCGTGCAGCTCTACCACGCCCTCGATGCCCTCAACGACGTCCCCGGCATCCGGTTCATCACCACCCGCCACGAGCAGGCCACCACCTACATGGCCGACGGCTACGCCCGCGCCAGCGGACAGGTCGGCACGGCCCTGATGGTTCCCGGACCCGGCCTGCTCAACGCCTCCGCCGGACTCAGCACCGCCTACTCCGCCTCGTCGCCCGTCCTCGTCGTCTGCGGCCAGATCGAGCGCGACCTCATCGGCGTGGATCGCGGGATGCTCCACGAGGTCAACGACCAGCAGGACACCATCCGGCCCGTCACCAAGTACGTCCGTCGCATCATGGCGACCGAGGAGGCCCCCGAGGCCGTCCACGAGGCATTCCGCCAGCTCAAGACCGGCCGGCCCCGTCCCGTGGAGGTCGAGATGCCGCCCGAAACCATGGCCGACCCGGGCGAGGTCACGCTGATCGAATCCGAGGGCTACACCCGACCCGCCGCGTCCGACGAGCAGGTGGCCGAGGCCGCCCGCATCCTGGCCGGCGCGCAGCGTCCGCTGATCTGGGCCGGCGGCGGCGTCATCTCATCGGAAGGATCGCAGCCGTTGGTGCGTCTCGCCGAGCGGTTGCAGGCTCCCGTCATCACCACCGCCGAGGGCAAGGGAGCCATCGACGACCGGCACCCGCTGGCTCTGGGCGCTCTGCGTCTGCGCAACGACCCCGTGGCCAAGACCGAACCCAACTTCGACGTGATTCTCGCCGTGGGCACCCGCCTGGCCTTTCCCGCGTGGCTGGGCGGACAGCGCGTCGTCCAGATCGACATCGACCCCGAGGAGCTGGGCCGCAACTACGAAAACACCTACGGCGTGGCCGGCGACGCCCGCACCGTCATGGAGCAGGTGGACGCCAAACTCGCCGATTCCATCGCACCGGGTTCCCGCCCGTCCATGGCCGACGAAGTGGTGGCCCTCCGTAAGCGCCGCCGGGACACCGCGCTGACGCCCGAGCCCCAGGAATCCCTGCTGGCCGCCGTGCGCTCCGCCTCGCCGGACGACACCATCCTGGTGTCCGGCATGACCCAGCTGGGCTATTACGCCCGCGCCTTCTGGCCCACCTACGAGCCGCGCACCTTCATCACGTCCAGCTATTCCGGCAACCTGGGCTACGCCTACCCCACCGCGTTGGGAGCCAAGGTGGCCCAGCCCGACCGGCCGGTGGTCGCGCTGTGCGGCGACGGCGGGTTCCTGTTCAACTCGCAGGAGTTGGCCACGGCAGTGCAGCACGGCATCAACGCCATCGCGGTGGTCTTCAACGACAACGCCTACGGCAACGTCCTGCGCGACCAGGTCAACCGCTTCGACGGCCGCGTAGTCGGCGCCGAACTGCACAACCCCGACTTCGTAAAACTCGCCGAAGCCTACGGAGTAAAAGGCATCCGAGCCGAAGGCCCCGAAGCCCTAGAATCCGCCCTCAAAGCCGCCATAGCCGCCGACGCCCCCGCCCTCATCGAAGTCCCCGTAAGCATGATGCCAACCCCGTTTGAGGGGTAGAAGAATCCACCATGTACCACCGGATGTCATTGCGAGGAGCGAAGCGACGCGGCAATCTCGTATCGCCCTTGGCACTGGAGGATTGAGTAATGAAACTGATGGTGACCATCGACCGCGACGAAGATGGTGTCTGGATCGTGGAATGTCCGTCCATCCCCGGCTGCGTAAGCCAGGGCGATACGAAAGACGAAGCCATCGCCAACATCCGGGATGCCATCGCCCTCTGCATCAAAGTCCGCGCCGAACAGGGTCTGCCGCTAACCGTCGAAACCCGACAGGTCGACGTGGCCATGTAATGCCCCATGCTGGCAAGATGGAGATGGTATCATGTCCGTACTTGTTTCGATGTCCGGGAATTGACAAATGAGCACTCCGAACGATGACGCCACGAACGATTTGCTCCGGCCAAATCAACAGGCTGCGATAGACGTCGAACGGGATGCGTCCTTGCAGTCGGAACCCGAAGGCTTTCCTGGCTTCGTTCGCACACAGGTCGATATCAATAAGGCCATCGTTGAGCGGATGGATGCCATGCAAAGCGACGTCAGAAGCCTGAAAGATGACATGGGCGACATCAAGGGCAAATACGCTAGGTATGAGGTGGCCCGCGACGCTAGACTGATTACTTTTGACCTCGGAGTGCAGTACCTACGGGAAATTGAAAGAGACGAACTGGCGAAATGGGCACAAGAACTCTCGCACAAGGGAATCGCCGCCCAGACTTTGCGCAGCTTCCGGCAAGCGGACTTGGTGATTGAAGCCAGCGAAAAGGAACAGACGGTGTACGTTGCCATCGAAGTGTCGTACACGGCAGATCAGAGGGATACCAACAGGGCGATTCGGAATGCGGATCTTCTGCGCCAACTCACTGGATGCGAAGCCAAACCAGTGGTGGCTAGCGTCAAGAATGATCACCACGTGAGTCAGCAAGTCGAGCAAGAGTTGGTGCATTGGCATCAGATCGATGAGCACGCGCTGAAGGCAGACTGACCCGGAGGTTCTGGTTCATGGAAGGGGAAGCGCTACGTCAAATCCGTTTGGTTCGGGATGAAGATGTTGAAGTTCTGCCCGAAAGCAAGCCCATCGGCATAACGGCAACAGCCACCACCGAGCGCCGCAACGGCGAGTCTGTACTGCGGTTTGCGTTCCGGGAGAAAGACGATCACGCGAGGGAGCTGTTTCGGAAGCTATCGCCGTGGCACAAATTCTTGGAGGAATTTGCGCTTGAGATCGATGAAGAGCCACTCGTAAAACCCTGTTCACTTCGTGAATGTTCGTTTGATCCCCAAACCGAGACGCTCTACATTTCAATTTATACACCCGTGTCTGCGGAGAAGGTCCTGGATTGGTTCTGATGACGGTTTCGGGTATTCCAACTTGCGCCATGCAGACATTTGCCGGTGTCCGGCCTATGTGCAACGTGATGAAGGGCCAACGCCAGTACCGACCACCGCTTTCACACTCGCCGGTGCCTTCGTGACCGCGTGTCTAGCGAGTTGAATTGGCCCCGTCGTTTCTCATTCTGCACCCCCATTCTAAAAGCAGCGCCTCTGCGTTAATTCTCTTCCTGAGGGCAGCATCTTTCATCGGCTGACACCCCCGCCATTGCGTCTAACCTGCCGGCCCGCCTATCCTAGTATCGTCTAGGCAAAACGTACGTTTCATCCCAATCTCAGAGAGGCAGGATTCCAGCATCGACGGCCAACCCCGTCAGTTTCAAAATCGCAACCGACTCAGGTGGCAAGAAGCCGATATTCGACCAACGTACTCACCGGCGGTGCCCCACTGGGTCACCGGGACCGTTCGGACCCGCGGCTAATGACTCACACATGTCCCCAGTGCCCAAAGTGCCGTTCAAATAGTTGCGTACCCAACCGGCCGTATGCTGACAACGCTGCGGGAATCCTGCCTCTCGCCAACCAACCCACCGCTCATCCTGAGCCTGTCGAAGGACAAAGGAGCAAATCCCCGAAAACACGATAAAATATCCGGACAAACCGCCAATTGGAGGCCGCATGGTCCGACAACTCACCGCGATCATCGAGCGCGAGGACGATATGTACGTCGCCCTCTGCCCCGAACTGGACATCGCCAGCTAGGGCTACACCGTCACCGAAGCCCGCGACAACCTCAAGGAAGCCTTGGAGCAATTCCTCGAGGCAGCTTCCGATAACGAAATTCGGCAGCGATTGGGCGAATGAATCTGCGGTTCAACGTCAATCCCGAGACTGGCCTGCCGCACATCTACGACCACGGCGTTCAGGAGTACGAAGTTCAGGACGTGCTGGACGACCCAGGTGATGTCAAACGTGACCGCCGAGGATTGCGTATCGCTATTGGACAGACCAGGGGCGGCCGATACTTGCAGGTGATCTACCGGCTGGAGCAGGCAAGCGGCGTCGCTTTCATTATTACAGCTTACGACCCGAACAACAGCGCGCTAGACGCTTTCCGGCGTCGTCGGCGAAGGAGAGGACGATGAAAGACCCTAACGTGTACCCGCCAGGCTTGGATGCCAAAAAGGTACAGGAAATTATCGCCTATTATGATGCCCTCACCGAAGAGGAATGGGTTGCGCACCACGAATATGCTTACGAAAGCCCTTATACTGTGGACGTGCTAGTGCCCAAAGAGTTGCTTTCCACCGTTACGGATATGATTGCGCTCCACGAGGCCGATCATCCGGAGGAAACCGCGGCGGCCCAGGCGTGGCTGAATCGGCTGTCCGACGGGCCCGGCAACTTCCCGCCCGGCTGGGACTCGGAACGGGTGCAGTGCCTCCTCGCAGAAGCCAGAGAGGAAGAGGCCAACTGGACCGAGGAAGACGAAGCTGAACTGCAAAAACGATTGAAGGGCAAAACCTCCTTCCTCGTTCCCAACGAGATCGTTCCCGCCATTCAAGCGCTGCTGGCTCAGCACGAATCAGGAATGCCGGCCACCGACTCGACCCGCCAGACGCAGGGGCGTCACCCCAACCCCAAATCCTGAAAATCCCCCAATCCGGCGAATCCTGATTCTTACGAAATCCCCATCACTCGCCAACCCCTGTGCTATCATGCCCCCGGCGGCGACCCTTACCGCCGCCGTCCGGCACCCCGCGTTACGCATTGCATCCATCTGAGGAGGTAATCATGGCTGGAAACTACACCATCAGCGTCGGCACCGTCGGCGGCGGGCTCTCCGTAAGCCCCGACGGCGGCGAATCCTGGAACCGCATCCGCGACCCGCTGCCCAGCGAGTGCAACATCCGCGCCCTAGCCGTCGATCCCAACCACAAGAACCGCATTTACGCCGGCTCCGACAACGGCCTCTTCCGCTCCAACGATAACGGCTTTACCTGGCAGTACATCGAGTCCCCCATGGACGACCTGCAGATCTGGTCCGTGGGCATCGACCCCGACGACTCCGACACCGTGTTCGTCGGCACCCGCCCCAACGCCTTCCGCTCCCGCGACGGCGGCGATACCTGGGAACCCCTGGACCTCGGCGTGCGCATGCCCTGCCCCATCGGAATCCCGCGCACCACCAACATCATCGTTGACCCGCGCGACACCCGCACCGTCTGGGCCGGCATCGAGGTGGACGGCGTGTACCGCAGCCTGGACGGCGGCGACAACTGGACCCGCCTGCCCGACCTGGGACCCGACCCCTTCCACGGCGACATCCACGGCATGGCCCTCAAGCCCGGCCCCGACGCCGCCATCTACTGCACCACGCCCTTCGGCATCTCCACCAGCAACGACGAGGGCGAGAGCTGGGAACTCCACGAGTTCCCCCGCTTCCACGAGTCCGACATGCGCTCCTACTGCCGCGGCATGGTCATCAAGCCCGGCGAGGCCAGCACCATGTTCGTGGGCAACGGCGACACCATCCCTGGCGTGACCGGCACGATCCGCCGCACCCAGGACGCCGGCGGCTCGTGGGACGAGCCTAGCCTGTCCCAGACCCCCAACTCGGTGGTCTATTGGTTCGCGGCCAGCCCCCACGTGGATGACGTCATGGTGGCCGCCAGCATCTACGGCTACGTGTACGTCAGCACCGATGGCGGCGAGAACTGGGACAAGCTCCAGAAGGAGTTCGGCGAAATCCGCTCCCTCGCCCTAACCCCCAACGACTAACTCCCGCGCATAGATTGTCATTGCGAGGCGCGAAGGCGCCGCGGCAATCTCGGCCCACACCGCTCATCCTGAGCCTGTCGAAGGATGAAGAAAGCCCCTCTCCTCAAAGGGGGAGGGGCTTTTGATGCTAAAATGCACCGGCCACATCGTCTCTAAACCTATCCTGGAGCCCATCAATGCCAACCTTTGATTCCGACGGCGTTCAAATCTTCTACCAGTCCACCGGCGAGGGTTTCCCCCTCATCTGGAGCCACGAGTTCGCCGGTTCCTACGAGAGCTGGGAGCAGCAGGTACGCTACTTCAGCCATCGCTACCGCGTCATCACTTACAACGACCGGGGCTATCCGCCCTCCGAGGTGCCCACCGACCCCGAAGCCTACTCCCAGGACATCACCCTCGAGGACCTGCGCCGCCTGATGGATCACCTGGAACTTGACCAGGCCTACATCGGCGGCCTGTCCATGGGCGGCAACGTCGCGCTCAACTTCGCCCTGCGCTACCCCGAACGCTGCAAGGCCATCATCGTAGCCTCCGCCGGCTCCGGCACCACCCACAACGAGGCGTTCCGCTCCGGCGGCGAGGCCATGGCCGCCCGTCTGCTGGCCGAGGGGACGCCCCCCGTCATGAAGGACTACGGCAGCGGCCCCACCCGCGTCCAACTCCAGCGCAAGGACCCGCGCGGTTATGAGGAATTCATGCGCCTGCTGTTCGGCCACAACGCCCGCGGCTCCGCATACACCTTCCGCGGCGTCCAGCTCAAGCGTCCCACCATCAACCAGTTGATTCCTCAGATGAACGCCTGCCAGGTTCCCACGCTCATCCTCATCGGCGACGAGGACGACCCGTGCGTCGAGCCCTCCATCATGATAAAGCGGCACATGCCACGGAGCGGCCTCGCGGTGCTCCCCCAGTGCGGCCATGCCATCAACCTGGAGGAGCCGGCCCTCTTCAATCAGCTGGTGTCCGACTTTCTGTCGTCAGTAGAGGCCGGCAAATGGGCCGACCACCCCTTGGGCGATACCCCGTACTCCACCGGCTCCCGCTGACCGATTATGCCGGCGGTTCGATGCCGTGCTCGCGCAGCAGACGCTCCAGTTCCGCGCGGGCTTCGCGTTCGGTTGCCAACGCCTGTTGATCGGCCAGCCGGCCTTCGCGCTCGGCGGCCAGGGCATCTTCCGATTCCTGCGGGTCGCGCAAATAGACACCGACGGCCGGGTCGAACAGCCTGAACCAGTCCACCTCGGCGTGCAACTCCAGACCCAATACTTCGCTAATGCCGCGGTAACGTCCGGGGAGACCCGTTTCTTCAACCGGGATGGGCTGGTATTCCCCGCCAACCAGCCGATGGCCTTGCAATCGAGGAGACAGTATTCCGGTGGGTGTCGGATCGTACATCCAGTATTCGGTTACGCCCAACTGCCGGTAAACCGGGAATTTGTTTACCAGATCGTTGCGATAGTTGGTTTCTGACAGAACTTCCAAGATGAAATCCGGTATGCGTCCCTCGACCCAGGTCTGGAATATGTTGCGCTTTTCTCCTTTGTGCGTTTGGGTGACCACGAACACGTCCGGCGCGACCACCCGGCGGGGATTGCCTTCCTCATAGTATAGGAACATGTCCGCTCCCACCCAAGTGGTCGGGTCATCGGCGAACCAGGTGGTCAGAGCCCAATAGGCGTAGGTCAGCGGGAGTAGCTGATACTCGGATTCGGCCAACGGTTCGTCATCCTCAATGGGGTAAAAAACGGATTCAGCCTGTTCAACCCGGTCAACTTCTGGCTTGAGACGTGGCGCAGTCATGGCAAAACCTCCATCGGGCGGATGGCGCGGACAGTGTAGCACGGTGGGCTACCGCCCCCAACCCGCCGGAATAACCTCCCGAAACTGCTGCATCGCCTCGATATGCTGCTCCACCGCAGACAGCGGCCCCCGCCGCGCCTCTGCCATCACGTGCGTGCCCCCCATGGCCTGCCACCCCTCGACCTCCGCAAGCCATTCCTCGGGCGACTTGTCGGGCATGCGGATGCGGCCAGCCAAACCAACATCCTCGGGTTGCCGCCCCGCTTCCGCGATGTAGGTCTGCATCTTGCCCAGCACCGCCCGTGCCGTGTCGCCCGGCGGAAAGCTCGGAAACCAGCCGTCGCCCATCCTGGCGATGCGCCGCAATACCACGTCTCGCGGCACCGGGCCCGCCGACCCGCCGGCGCCAAACCACACTGGTATCGGCTTCTGCACCGGCAGCGGCTTGATGCCGGCAGACCGCACCGTGTGCCAGCGGCCCTCAAAGTCCACCACGTCCTGCGTCCACAGCGCCCGCATCAGGTCAATCTGTTCCTCCGAGCGGATGCCTCGATTCGTGAAATCCTCGCCCAGCGCCTCGAACTCCACGTGATTCCAGCCCACGCCGATGCCCAGCGTCAGCCGCCCGCCGCTCAGCACGTCGATCTCGGCGGTCTGCTTGGCTACCAGCGCCGTCTGACGCTGCGGCAGGATCAGGATGCCCGTAATCAACCGGATCTTCGTGGTGATAGCGGCGATGAACGCCAGCGTCGTCAGGGACTCGTGAATCACGCTGTGGTGGGTATAGTAACTGCCCCGCACGTGTTCATGATGCTCTGGGTCAGCACCCAGCACATGGTCGGCGATGAACAGGTAGTCAAACTCCATTCCCTCCACCGCCTGCACGTAGTCACGGATGGCCGCCGGGTCCGGCCCGATCTCGGTCTGCGGAAAAATTGCGCCAATCTGCATGGGGAACCTCCATAACTCCCTCTCCCATCAAGGGAGAGGGCAAGGGTGAGGGTGAAAAATCGTTGCTGAAGACGGGCGCCCCTCTCCAGTAGCGAGATAGGGAGAGGGGACTAGGCACTCACTAACGCCGGTACTCGTCGCCGCAGTCGCCTATTAAACCGTACAAGTCGCGGGCATTGGCCGATACCTCATCAATCGCCCGGTAATCGTCCGCGTCCAGTTGGAAGCTGAATATACGGGCATTCTCCGCGATGTGCTCGGCAACGCCCAGCCGCGCCCCAATTATCACGCCGGCCACGGTATTTTTCTCCAGGATGTACCGCTCCGCCACGTTGGCAATGCTGACGCCGTGCTTGTCGGCGATGACTCTCAACGCAGTCAGCAGCCGTTGGAACAGGCCCCAGCCGCCCCAGGCGTCCACCATCTGCTTGTACTTCCGCAGGCTGGCGGTGTTTAGCGCGCCGACGCCAGGCTCCGGCTGATTTAGGTAGCGGTCCGACAGCAGGCCGCCGCACAGCACGCCGTAGGGCAGCAGCCACACCCGTTGCTCTTCGCACACCGCCGTCATCTGCACTTCCGGCCGGCGGTCAATCAGCGAGTACTGCACCTGGTTGGACACGACACGGACGCCGTGGTCGGCGATGTCCCTCAGCCGTTGAGTGTCGAAGTTAGTCAACGCCACGCGGTGCAGTTTGCCCTCGTCCCGCAACGCCGCCAGATGCTCCAGCGCGTCCAGGTAGCGCCGGTCGCCGTACTCCCACCAGTGGAATTGCAGCAGGTCAAGCTTCTCCACGCCCATCCGCCGCAGTGATATATCAACGTTGTTCTCAACAATCTGCCGCGTCATAGGCCCCGGACGGGGCACCCATTTGGTGAAAGCCTGAATTTCCGAAAGCGCATCGGCTCCCCGGGCATCCGCCAACCGCCGCCGGAACTCCCCGATAAAGTCCTCCGCCGGCCCGTAGTGGTCGGCAAGGTCCCACGTCGTGAAACCAGCGTCGTGGTAGGCCAGCATGGCATCCAGCGCCGCTTCGGGATCAATCCGCCCGTGCGCTCCGGAAACCTGCCACATCCCGTTGAGCACGCGGCAAATGGGCAGGCCATCAACAAATCGCAGGCGGGATTCTTGTGGAGGGGTCATAGTGCACCATAAGGATGTCCGAAATCAAGGAGGCGTGACCGCTCTGGCTGTTATTTCGGCGATGGAAAATCCAGAACAGCGGTTACTTCTGGGCCTATTTCGTCGGGTTGGATAAAGGAGGTCAAGAAATGGTAATCGGATTTTGGTAAAAAAACCAGTTCCGCCGCCTTTTCCGTCGAAATGTTTCAACAGCGCCCCCAGATACGGTTGCGAGCTTGCTACGGTTGATTGCCAACATAACGCACGTAAGGTTTCGCCAACGCTTCCTTAGCTGGATGGTCAAGACGTGATGCAAAGGCTTGGAGAGAATGGACAGGTCGGTGGAACCTTCTAGGTACAATACCCATCCGGGCAATTCCTGGCGATGCCGCTGCAAGTCATAAGCCCGGTCGGCGTACAACCGCTGGGGAGGAGTCGACCCCTCCCCAAATTGTGCCTCTTTCCGTCAATCGTGACCCTGTGGACCCGTCCTTTGGCGCCGGACTCGTCAACGCGAAGATGCAAGCCGCTGCCATCGCTGTACATATCCGGTTTTTTTCGTACTCCGGCCTTGCACCGCGGACAGGGCTCGTTTGCTGCGTCGAACAGCCATCTCTTATGAGCCAGAGTATGCCATTCGTGTACCAGTTTTTTGCGGATGGCGGCGAATTCTGGCGGCCTTTGTGGGACATAAAATCGGCGTTTCCTACTCAAATCAAGTAGGAAACGCCGGTTTTAGAGGGTTGTTTGAGAGGAAAGTGGTGGGCCGGACTGGACGAAATCAAGAACCGAGGCCGATTCCGACGTAACCCCGTCCTGCGGCATGGGGATAGTGTACGCCAGCGTCGCCTCGTCGTCCACGATCTCGATGCCCTGCACGAAGTTGCGAATCAGGGCCTTCCGCTCCGGGAAAGTGCCGTCCTGGAAGAGTGCGCGGAAGTCCGCCACGTACCCCTTGATCTCCTTTGACGTGGGCAACTCCGCCCGCCGCTGCTCCAACTGGAACTCAGCCTCCTCCCGCGCCGCGACAAGCTGGTCCTGGCGGCTCTTCAGGGACAGGATGCGGGGCGACAGCACCTCGATGGGCAACTGCTGGGTCTCCAGGGCCTGGTAGAGGTTCTCCAACTGGGTATCCACGTCCGACAGCTCGCTGTTGATGGCGGTCAGCCGTCCGTTGACCTCGCCAGCCAGGTTGTCGATCTCCTCGGCCACCAACGTGACCAGCTCGGTGATGGTCTCCTCGGTGAGAATCCGCTCCCTGACCTTATCGATCACCAGGTCCTCGACTTTCGGGGCGTTCAGGTAGCGGGCGGTGCAGGCTC
>VXOG01000105.1 GCA_009840165.1 Chloroflexota bacterium | reverse complement strand
ACCACCAGCCACGACACCTGCGAGAGCTCATTCCGCATACAGCACCGCAAGCCGGCCCGCACCGGCTGGGATGAGTCGCACTTCGTTCCGCGTCAGGGAGTCGAGCGCGCCTTCTTGTACGGCGGCCTCGACCCGGTGCAGTACGAGTTCCGCGTGCAGACGTCCGATGAACACGGCGTCATCCACAACAGCAACGGCGCAACGGTCATGGTTTTGCAGGACGCCGCGGCCGGCATGGCCGTTGGACGCCCGGAGAACGTCCGCGCCGAGATACACCCCTTCGAGCGTGGCCTGCTTGTCTTGTGGGATGACCCGCTGGAGATCCCGGACGGCAAGACGGTGAGCGGGTTCTACGTCGAGTACCAGCTGGCGACGGCCTCGCCGACATCCGCATGGACGAGAGCATTCAGACGCGTGACAAAGATAAGTGAGGGAAAGACAACCCTAGTACCACTTGCCTCGGCGACTAATCTTCTTCCCAGCACCTGGAACAGTTTTGTCCCGCGGGTGGTGCAAGCCGCCGTCCCGGATGATCCGAACACGCCCGCAAACGAGGCAGCGCCCGGGGTGTTTCACGGTGTTTCAGGCCTGACCAAGGACACGGCATACCGGGTGAGGGTGCTCACCGAACTGACCGACACCAACGACAGCGCTGTCAAGACGACTGTCGCATCAGCGTACACCGACCCTGTCGTGGTGAGAGAACAGGATTTATCGGTATGGTGGTATGATGGTCTGCCGGTTTACAACCGTGCAATTGGGCGCATATTCATGCTCACTGATGCAAACCGGGGTGACACAAGCAGCGTGTGCAACGTCAATGGCGGCCTGATCAACTGCCCACCAAGGACACAGGTTAGCCTGAATGTGTCAGGTGGAGGAACGTACAACGTCACTGTGACTGGAACTTCAGGCTTTAAGCAGGAATCGGTCCCCACGATTACGTTCGTCATTCCCAACGACACGGCCGGCCAGAACGCAGTTGCAGGCTATCTGTCTTCGACACGATACTTCGCGTCGGGATCCGACGACACCATGTACGTGCGCTGGAAAAAGGTGGCTAAAGCTGCAAGTGCATTCGAGTCCTACCTGATTCAAACCAAGAAGTCGGGCGGGGACTGGGTCACGACCGTTGTCGCCAAGACCGAAGCTGACGACAGGCATGGAATGACTGACTGGATCGACTATGAGTTGAGCGCCGACCAGCTGAGGAACTGTCATAGCGGTCTGGACCCAGCGCCACTGGCTGAATGCCGGGCGAATTCGGTCAGCGGCGAGTACGAGGTGAGGATCAGGGTTCGTACTGCGGTCGGCACAGGAGCTTCACGGCGCGAGATTGACGGCCCCAACACTCCGGCGCTGTCGAGAACCGTGGGCGGGGGCAGGTCCGGCATCGTAACGAACGAACGGATTGACTACATCAGCACGGGCAAGCTGCGGGTATCGTGGGATCCGCCCGAGACGCTGCCCGACAACGTGTACGGCTATCGTGTGCGATGGCGGCTCGCGGACGACCCCGGGGCCGCATGGCAAACGCGCGACATCTTCCCGCGGGAGTTTCTCCGCGATTGTTCATGGACGAGTTGTTCCAACCCCCGCTCGGTGGACTTGACCGGACTACAGAGCGGCAAGCGCTACAAAATCACGGTGGCGGTGTTCGATGCGGATGGCATCAGCGTGCAAGCAGGAGGAGGGTACGCAGCGCCTGACTAGCAGCGCCCAACTGCGGATCAGCACCGACATGCACGCGCGCAGCGCCGGGCGGCAGCGGCGTCTCCCAGACCTGTCGCACGTTCGGCTGTACCACAACGCCGAACAACAGGGTGGACTGGCGATTGTAGGACCAAAGCCGGGGCTCTTGATACGGCTCCGCCGGCGCAACCACGGCGCGGACCTGGGTTGAACGCAAAAAGGGCCACACAGAGGCGGGACGCCATGACGTACCGCCTCTGCGCTGCCCCTCGGGAAAGGGCCGGTGGCAGACCCTGGCAGTCCCCGAAATAGGCGTTCCAAGCCCTGGGCGCACCCCCTTTGTAAACCTGCCCGCCACCACCCGCACCCCAGGAGGCCCGCAGCATGAAGACCGGCTCCTCCGCGCCCCGGGTGTGGCTCAACCCCGTCGCCGTGTGGGAGTTGCTGGACCGGCTCGACATCTCTCAGAACCAACTGGCCCGGCTGGCGGGCATTTCCCCCGGCCACCTCTCCTTGCTGATGAACGGCAAGCGCAGCCCGGCTCCGGGAGTCAGGCGGCGGCTGATGAAAGCCCTGGGCGTGGACGACTTTCACGTCCTGTTCGTCATGGAGCGGCCAGCGGCTGCTGATTGGAGCGCAGAGACAACCACCACCCCCAAACGCAAAAAAGGCGACACACAGGGGCATTCGGAGTAGGCCGTCGGAAACCTCTCCGCCAACAAAAAAAGGCCCCACACATGGACCTGCCTGGGGAGGACGCCGAATAGCGGCGTCCTCCCCTTGACTGTGGCACGCTGGCGGTCAGAACAGCCGCAGTGTCTCGGGTTGCGGCTGCTGTTCCGCCTCCGCTTCTCCCTCAGTGGTTGCGGCCTGGGCCGCAGCCTGCTGGCGGCGGTTCCGCTGCCGGGGCGGGGGAGTGGGTTTCACGTAGGCCGGGTGCATGGGTTCCTCCTCCCACCGGGCCCTGGCCCGGGCCACCACCGCCGGAAATTGGTCGGCCAGCCCGAACAGGTCGGTATCGTCGAAGGACTCGATGTGCGGGTCCGCCGAGGGCCGCTGCACCCCGATAATGGCGCGGCCTCCCCGGATGGACAGCACCACCTTCAACTCATCGGTGGCTTCCATCTCCGCCGGAGCGGGCTGCTCCCCGCCGTCATCGCCATCATCCGCAGCATCGGCAACGTCCGGTTCCTCGCCAGCGGCATCCGCCTCAGCGTCGGTCTCCCCTGTGGCTTCCAGGCCGCCAGTATCGTCCGTTGCATCTCCGGCGGGAAACTCCCCGTCAGCGTCGGTTTCCGCAGCGGTTTCCGTGTCGGCGTCCTCCCCGGTAACTTCGGCGCGGGCGCCGTCCGCCGTTTCCTCAGTCACGCCGCCGAAGAGGAACTCCTCGACGTTCACGATGTCCTGGGACTGGCCTTCGCTTCTGGTTTCGTCGGTCATGGTATCTCCCTTTCTGATTTTTCCATTGTGCGGCGAGTCCCCCTGGGGCTCGTTCTTGATCTCGCCGATGGTCCTGGGTTCCCAATACAGGTCGCGCTCCACGGCGGGAACGTCGCCGAACACGGTGGTTTCGGCCAACTCAGTCAGGTCGAAGTAACCCAACTCGCGCTCGAACCCCTCCACCAGGCCGAAGCACTGGCCGGTTTCCGGGTCCATCTCGGTGATGAACCAGGTCCAATTCGAGTACGGCGAAAACAGTTTGGCGTGGGCGAGGACGGTATCGTAGTCCGAGACCTTCTCATTGGCGTAGATGGCGGGGATGGTCTCAGCCAGCTTCTGCGTCATCAGCTGGTGTCCCCGCTTACCGGCGTGCCGGTCCTCCCACATGATAGCGGTGGTTTCCTTCTGGTCAGGCATGGTTGTTCATCTCCTTGTCTGTTTTCTGAGTACCTTTGCTTATGCCGTCCAACGGGCTTCGGTGCGTCCCACCAGCCGCGCCACCGCCTCTGGGGTGACGTAGCTGGGGCTGACCGTGCCCTGGTCCATGTCCAGATAGAGAGCGAGGAAGGGGCAGGTGCCCGCCACCATGCGGCGGACCACCTGCAACGCCAGCGACGCCATCATCTGGTTGATGGTGGGGTCCTGGTCGGTGAGGTCCAACGCCGCCGCGCAGTCCACGTCGGGCGGCCTGGTGGACACCGCCGTCAGCAGGTCGGGGCGTTGCAGCGTGGGCGCCGGGGCCAGCAAGCAGGTGTCGCCATCGAAGGGAGGTTCCTCCAGGAACACCGGCTCGGCGACGTTGCCCACCAGGACCTGCCCCCAGTTGGTGTCGTTGCCGGCGTCGATGAGCCAGCGGCAGGGGTCTCCCGGCAGGCACTCGGCCATGGCCCGCCGGGCGGCGGCGTTGTCGGCGCAGCCGATGACCAGGCCGTCGTGTTGTGAGAGGCCGGGGTAGCGGCATTTGATAGACGACAATAAGGAATGCCGCTCGTGTTGACTATTCTTGCCGGTCTGGA
>VXOG01000027.1 GCA_009840165.1 Chloroflexota bacterium | reverse complement strand
CGTCAGATTTTTATAAGAGACTTGCGTTAACCGGTGCAGAGAAAGACGCTGAAAAAACTTGCCACGTATTTGGAGAAGAATTTGAGGCTTACGCATCAAAGCGCTACTCCAGAGATTCATTGATGCTCGAAATGCCATCCACAGATGAAAGCGTCAGGGGCCGAAGCGGCTACTATGATTTTCAGAAGGCTTTCTTGGGTAAAAAATATATCCGCACCGTGTTTCAATCTTTTGAAGAAGGGCGTATCGAAGAACTGGACATCGCGGCATTTCTAGGTGTGAGAGGAATCCACCTCGACGAACTGGAGGGATATGCTTGGCAACCATAACCTCCAAGTAGAGCAATTTATCTTGGACACCAGCACAATCAGCCAAATCTTTTCAGCGTTTCATCCTCCGCTGTTTCCCACGCTGTGGGAATACTTTGACCGGCTGGTTTTGTCGGGATTTGCAATATCCGTCGCAGCGGTCAGAGCGGAGTTGCAGGCCTTAGGACGAGTCGCGGGAGCGGTGGCGTATCTCGAAAGTCTCAACCAACAGTTCTTTGCCTCACCAACGCAGGATGAGCAATATCTAGTCGAGGAAATGACTGCCAACAATGCCCTAACCTCATCCAGTAACCGTTGGCGCAGCAAAACGACAAGAGGCTTCGTTGACGCCGATCCTTACTTAATCGCAAAGGGTCTGGTGGCGCCTGTCCTCTCTATCGTCGTTACCGAAGAGAGCCAAGACCTGACCAAAAGGGACAGGATATTTTACGTATGTCACTACTATGGACTGGAGTGCATTAACCATCGGCAAATGATGGTAGATCGTATTGGCTGGCGATTCTAACGCCAGCCTAATCCGCCGCCGCCGGTTCCCACCGCAGCACCGGCCGCCGCGCCGCCGTGGCCTCGTCCAGGCGAGACACCGGCGTGCTATGCGGCGCGTGCTGCACCAGTTCCGGCTCCGACGTCGCCTCCGCATCGATGGCGCGCAGGGCATCTATGAAGGCGTCCAGCGTCTCCTTAGTCTCAGACTCGGTGGGCTCGATCATCAGCGCCTCGTGGACGATTAGCGGGAAGTACATCGTGGGCGCGTGGAACCCGTAATCCAGCAGGCGCTTGGCCACCTCCAGCCCGCTGACGCCACGCTCCCGTTGCAGGTCGGCAGAGAACACCACTTCGTGCATGCAGGTGCGGTCGTAGGGCAGCGCGTAGATGTCCTTGAGCTCGTGCATGATGTAGTTGGCGTTGAGCACCGCGTTGCCGCTGATGGATTGCAGTCCGGCCGCGCCCAGCGTGCGGATGTAGGTGTAGGCGCGCACCAAGACACCGAAGTTGCCGTGGAACCCGCTGATCTTGCCGATGCTCTCCGACGGCTCCGACAAGGTGTATTCACCGGCGTCGGTACGCTCCACCACCGGCGCGGCCAGATACGGCGCCAAGATCTCGCCGCAGCACACTGGTCCGGCGCCCGGTCCGCCGCCGCCGTGGGGGGTGCTGAAGGTCTTGTGCAGGTTCAGGTGGCACACGTCGAAGCCCAGCTCGCCCAGCTTGGCCCGGCCCAGCAAAGCGTTCATGTTGGCGCCGTCGCCGTACACCAGACCACCGCACTCATGCACCATTTGGCATACCTCAAGGATGTTGGTGTCGAACAGGCCCAGGGTACTGGGGAGCGTGATCATCACGCCGGCCAGGTCGTCTCCGGCGATTTCACGCAGGGCGGCCAGGTCGGTGTTGCCATCGGCGTCCGATGGAATCGTCACTACGTCGAAGCCGGCCATCGCCGCCGAGGCCGGATTGGTGCCGTGGGCGCTGTCGGGTATCCCCATCTTGGTGCGCCCCGAGTCGCCGCGCGCCAGGTGGTAGGCTCGCATCATCAGCACGCCGCCCAGTTCGCCGTGGGCGCCGGCCAGCGTGGCCAGGCTGGTGGCGGCCATGCCAGTCACCTCGGTGAGGAACTCCTGCAACCGGTACAGCAATTCCAGCGCGCCTTGCGACTGCTCGGCCGGCTGTTGCGGGTGAATACCGGCGAACCCGGGCAGGAACGCCACCTCGTCGTTGATCTTGGGGTTGTACTTCATGGTGCATGACCCCAGCGGATAGAAGTGGGTGTCGATGCTGAAGTTGAGTTGGCTCAGTGAGGTGAAATACTGCACCACCTCGGGTTCCGACACCTCCGGCAGCGTCAGGGAATCACGCAGGTACGCAGCATCCGGCAGGGGCGCGGCCGGCACGTCCAGTTCCGGCGTGATGACGCCCACGCGGCCGGATACGCTGCGGTCCATTAGCATCCTGGTGGTATCGCGGTTTCCGCCTTTGTTCATCATTGTAAGATTCGTCTCCAGTGGGAGTTTATAAATGTCGGGAGGAGTAGGCGATTCAATCAGTTTCGCATCCTGCGTCCGAGGCGACCGAGCAATCTCGACACATCGGAGGAGAAGTAGATGCCGGCACAGATCAACGCCATTGTGAGGAAGGTGGCGCCGGCCAATGCTCCCATGCCTCCCCAGGGAAATATCAGCTTGGTGCCAAATATCGGGAAGATCGGCACGATCACCGCTAATATCACGATCCAGCGGCGGGTCATGCGCCGGTTCATCTGCCGTTCCGACTGACTCACGAATTCCTGTACTTCTTCTTCCGTGGCATGGTCGCGACGCGCCATCCGTGTGTCGATTTCGCGGATCTCCTGCCGGAACATATTGGTGGCCGCCCGAAACATGGTGAACGAGACGAAGGACATGACGACAATGAATACCAGGAACGCGATATCGAACCGGATGTCCTCAGCGGGCAGCCATGGAATACGGTCGCCGAATTGCCACCGGAGCACAACGAGGACAACCATCAGCGCCGCGTTGCCAAAGCCGACTCCAATGACCGCTCCCACTCTCAGCCGGAGACCAAGCCACGATACGCGGTTGCGTAGAGGTGAAGTGTCCTCTAAGTCATCCGGGTCGTAGTATCGACGGACCAGGTCGAGTTCCTGCTTGTTCCGGTTCACCATATCGCTTACCGTCCGCCTGCTACGCTGCGCAAGCTATCCCAAATGCGGCCGACCCGACCCGATGCAACGAGCATGACGCAGATTACATATACGGCCATGCCGCACAAGTAAGGGATCGGGCCGGCCCAATCGAAGATAAAGGGACTGCCCAGCAGCAACCAAATCACCACCCCCAAGGTTAAGTACACCGCGAGCCGCAAATAGACGTTCCGCCGGATGAACCGATCTCCTTCCTGCCGGGCCTCCTGGTCTGTGGCCCCGTCCAGCCTGGCCATTTGTATGCGCGACCTGCGCACGGAACCAATCAACGCCTTGATGCTCACCAGGCACACGAAAGTTGTGACCGACATGAACACGATAACGATTGACCAGAGCGTCCACCGCAGAACCTGAGATTCGGGGAACCAGTCCTGAAGGCTGCTGAAAAACAGGACCAGGAAGAGCAGCCAGCCAACCGCCGCCACTACCCACGCGATAACAGGATTGATCGAGACGCCGAAAATCCTGGCCCTCGAGCGCTCCTCAATCTCCAGGTCTTCCCAGTCGTCCACGTAGGTGGTGCGCAACCGCCTCATGCCGATTTGCTCCGTCAGGCGATTTCCGAAAGGGCAGAGACCAGGGCGTCGATTTCGTCGCGCGTATTCATCTCGGTTACGCAGAGCAGCATTCCGTTGTCGAACCGGTCGCTCACGTCCAGGCCGCCCAGGATGTTGCGCTCCATGAGTTGACGGTTGACCTCGACCGGCGATACGGGACAGGACGCCACAAACTCCTGGAAGAACGCAGCTGATTGCGGCAGGGAGTATCCATCCAGTTTGCCGATGGCGTCTGCCGCGTAGTGAGCCTTGTGGTAGCACAGTTCCGCCGCCTGCCGCAGTCCATTCCGGCCCATGGCGGCCAGATAGATCGACGAGGCCAGCGCGTAGAGGGCCTCGTTGGTGCAGATGTTGGAGGTGGCGCGCTCGCGCCGGATGTGCTGCTCGCGGGTTTGCAGGGTCAGCACGTACCCGGTGCGCCCCTCGGTGTCGGTGGTGCGGCCCACCAGCCGGCTGGGCATCTGCCGGATGTACTGCTGCTTGCAGCTGAACAGGCCCAGGTAGGGACCGCCGAAGGATGGCGGGATGCCCAGGGGCTGGCCTTCGCCGGTTACGATGTCGGCGCCGAACTCGCCGGGCGGCTTCAGCATCCCCATGGCCAGCGGGTCGGCGGATACCACCAGCAGCGCGCCGTCGGCGTGGGCCGCCTCGCCCAGCGCTTGCAGATCCTCCAGCGACCCGTAGAAGTTGGGGTACTGCGCCACGATGCCGGCAGTGGCTTCGGTGATCGCACCAGCAATCTGATCGGCAGGTGTGATGTCGATAGTGATGCCCTGGGCCTGGCAGTAGGTGGCGATGACCTGGCGGTAGGCCGGCGATACGGTATCGGCCACGATGACCTGCTGGCGTCGGGTAACGCGGCAAGCCATCAGCACGGCTTCGGCGACGCTGGTGGCGCCGTCGTACATCCCGGCGTTGGCCACTTCCATACCATATAGCGCGCTGATCATCGTCTGGAATTCAAAGATCACCTGCAACGTGCCCTGGGACACTTCCGGCTGGTAGGGCGTGTAGGCCGTAAGAAACTCCCCCCGGGTCATAATCGCCTTGACTATGGACGGTATGAAGTGATGGTAGGACCCTGCGCCCAGGAAGGACGGCCCGCTGGCCAGTGGCCGGTTCCGCCCTGCCAGCCCGCTCAGCTCCCGCTGGATCTCCAGCTCGGACAGAGGCGCGGGCAATTCCAGCGGAGGGTTGCGGTAACCGTCCGGAATGTCCGCGAACAGGTCGTCTATGCTTTGCAGGCCAATGGCCGCCAGCAGGTCATCCTGCTCAGCAGGCGTGTTGGGGATGTAATGGGATTGAAAGTTGGTTACCATTCGGGATAGCTCCATGGGATCGAATTAATCATCCCAAGCAAAAGGCTGGGCTGGGTCGGCGGCAACAGTTTGCACTCGCCAGTTGGCTTTACTCTTCAGCGCGGCCAAACCTATTCTAACTCGGAAAGCCTCACCCCGTGAGGGGGCATTGCGACCGGCCAACCAAATTGTATCGTTCGCTGTGGGGTTGTAACGATCTTGCAAAAGGCCGTTGGGCAAGCACAGGACCGAAATCGATTCGAGGTGATTCGGCGGATTATTGGCTGTGTTTTCAGAGTAGTTGTACTTGACGAATATTGTATTCGTTAGATATTCGGCTCCTCGCACCGTTGCTATGGCATCCATATCACCCGGAATATCGACCGGTTGCTGCTGCCTGATCTGGCGAATACGCATCGAGGTTTGCGATGTTTGGATGGTGGCAGTACGCGCTCCCTCGGTTTTCTCCGCTTTAGAGTCAACAAACAATGCCTGACGAACTGCGTATTCCGGTTGAAAGAGATAGGTGGCTCGCTTGTAGTCTATCTTACCGAACAATCGGACCGGTATGGTAGGCATCCCTTGTCGATCTAGAGCCTCGCGCGTGATGTCCTCGCCAATGTCAGCGACCAAGTCGGACTCTCCGGCAAAAATCTCAATGGCATCTTCTCGGAAATCGTAAATTGCCTGTACCACCATTCGCAAGGTTGCCTTTTCCACCTGTTCTATAACGTCAAGATTGGCTTGAAGTTCGTTTGCAGTCAACGTCATAGGGGCAACATCCTTTGAGTTGCCATAGCCTCCGCAACGCGCTTTTCCGCCAAACTCACACTGTCCCTGCTGATGTCGAACCCCATAAACCGCCGACCCTGCTCTATAGCTGCCAGCGCCGTGGTGCCGCTGCCAACAAAGCAGTCCAACACCAGATCGTCCGTTTCAGTGAGCAGCCGAATCATCCGGCGGGGCAGTTCTATCGGGAATTGCGACTCGTGGGCGCTGTTGGAACGCACCGACGGTATGCTCCACACGCCGCGGGAACCCCATTCCGCCCATTCGCCGGGGTCCAGGCGCTCCCGGTTCACCACCGTAATGCCCGGCTTCCAGAAAATCAGCAGGTGCTCAAACTCGTCCACGGCGCGGTACGACAGGCTGTGCCAACGACTGTTTTCCCACGCGGGGTCCTTTACCCACATCCGTCGGTCGTAAAGGTAGAACCCCGCGTCGTAAGCCCACTGCTCAATCAGTCCGGCGGTTAGTTTAACCCTGGTTTGAGGCGTGTACTTCCCGCCGCGCACGTTGTTGTTTTTCAAGCGGCGGTCAATGGTTTGCTCACTGCACCCCAGCAGCGCAGCCAGTTGATACTTGTCAAACCCTGGGTTAGCCTGCTGCGCGGCCAACACTTGTTCCCGCGTGATTTTCACCTTCTTGGCGCTGACGTTATCGGCCTGGATGCGCGGCATATCCGGGTCTTCAAAGGCCAGAATATCAGCGATGTTGACGGCCAGAAAGCCGCCGGGAACAGTCACCGGGAAATGCCCTTCGATAGTCTCCCGCATCAAACCGGACCAATCGGCAAAATCCATATCGGCTTCGTAGGATTTGCCGACGAAGTACGGCGGCGACCAGAAACTCAAGGCTACGGATTCAAGCCGCATTTGCGGTAGCAACTCTCTGGCGTCACCCTGATATATCTCGTTTGACGACAGCATAATCAGTCAAAATCTTGTTTATCCTGTACATCCATGCAAAACTTCTTTCACGCCAACACCCGGTAGCGGTAGCTGGACTCCAGCAGGTCCCCCTCCGCGAAACGAGCGAACCGCAGCGGCGTAAGGTCAACGTCCCGGGCGCGGCCTTCCACCACCAGCTCGGCAACGGACTTGCCGATGGCGGGCGACAACTTGAACCCGTGGCCGCTGAAACCGATGGCGCAGTAGAGGCCACCGACGCCGGGAATCGCGTCCAGCACGGGATGCCAGTCGGGCGTGGTGGTGAACAGGCCGGACCACCCGCCCCGGTAGTAGGCGTTGGCCATGCCGGGAACCCGGCGGGCCAGTTTGGTGCGGGCAGTTGCCGCCTCCGACAGTTCCAGACCCTGCGGATAAACGTCGGGGTCTGACTGTTCGTCGTCGTCTCCGAACCCCATGGTGGTGAAATTGGAGCCATCGGGCCGGAAGGAGAAGGACTGGCTGATGTCGCCAACCGTAGGATGGTGCGGCACCGCCTCCACGGGACGGGCCACGGTGGCAACCTGATGTCGCACGGGAATCAGGGGTACGTCAACTCCCACGCCGGCGAGCACCTGTTTCGACCACGGGCCGGCGGCGACAATGACGGTATCCGTGGCGATGCGTTCGCCATTGGCGGTGACCACAGCTTGCACGCGGTCGCCGTCCGTTTCAATGCCCGAGGCAGGGTTGCGGGTTACGATCCGCGCGCCCGCTTCCTGGGCGCGAGCGGAGTAGGAAACGGTTACCTGGTAAGGGTCGGCGTATCCCGATTCCGGTTCCCAGGCGGCGCGCTCGTCATCGTACAAGGTGACCATGGGCGCCAGGCGTGCAAGGTCGTCCTGGGACATCACCGAGGTGGGCACGCCCAGTTCCTGTTGCATGGCGACGTTGCGCTCCAGGCCGCCCTGATCCGCCTCGTTAACTACCACCAGGTAACCGGTGCGCACGAAACCGGACTGGCCGCCAACCCGGGCATCGAAATCGGCAAAAACTTGCAGGCTCTGCCACGCCAGTTCGGTGGTTATGGGGTTGGAATAGTGCATGCGACAGATGGCCTGGGAGCGGCCGGTGCTGCCGGAGCCAAGCACGTCGCGTTCGAGAAGTACGGTGTTGGGAACGCCCAGTTGCGCCAGGTTGTACTGAATGGCGCAACCGATGACGCCGCCGCCGATGATCACGGCGTCGGCGGTTCGAGGGACGGACGGTGTGGAATTACTCGGCATCTCCCTTCCAGGAGAGGATGCGCTTGACGTTGATCACTATGGATACGAGCTTCTGATCGCCCTGGGTCAGCTCGTTGGCGTCTTCCTCGCCACGCTCGTCACCCTCGTACCGTGAGAAAATGCTGCGCACCGCTTCCTTGATGTTGTGGGTGGAGACAGTGGCTTCGCCCTCCAGAATAACGTACTGGTAAGGCCACTCGTCGGTGGCTACGGAGAGGGAGACCTTGGGATTGCGGCGGACGTTCCGGGTCTTGACGGCGGAATCACCGGATACGACGGTTACGGTGCCGGTTTCGGGTTCGCTGCCGGATTTCCACTGATACCAGACCGGCGAGATGTGGGGGCCGCCATTTCGCCGAATGGATGCGAAATGGGCCACGTGGGCGCCGGCAAGGTAATCGTCAACTTCCTGGGGAGTCAGCCGTGGCATCGTAACCTCTAGCCATCAAGACGCGCCGGGTGTATCAACCCGTACCTGTGAAATGCTGCAAATATCATACCATACCAGATACTGGCTGACTGTATCGGGGACTCGGTTGACGTATGCACACCTATGTGGTAAAAATACATATATGGAAGGTGCTGAGCAAACCATCAACCCGAAACTGCCCCGGAGTTTCATGACGCCGTGGGTGCTTTTGCTGCTGAAGCAGTGGAGCCTGCACGGCTATCTGATCATGCAGCACCTCAACAGCATGGGCTTTTCGGAAGTGGACCACCCGACGCTCTACAAGGAACTGCGCCGGCTGGAGAATCAAGGCTTTGTTTCTTCGGAATGGGAGACCGGCGACAGCGGCCCGGCCCGGCGAGTTTACAGCATAACCGACGCGGGAGAGGAACTGTTGCAGGGCTGGACGGAAGTCGTGTCGGGCTACCAGCGGATGATCAACGGGTTTTTTGACCTGTACGCCCAGACCTTCGGGTTTGCGCCGACCCCCACGCCGGATCCAACGGAATCAGATGACGAAACGCAACGCGGGTAATGGACGCCCCTTGCGCCGTAATCGTGAACGAACCGCAACAACAGGAGCGTAGTATCATGGAAAAGACCCAGGAACTCTTCAAGGCGTACAACGACGTGATGACCAGCGGCTTTGCCGCCTTCAACACCGGCATGCAGCAGAGCAACACCCTGATCACGGGCATGATGGACGCCAACGTGAAGCTGGTGGAATCGAGCCAGCAGTTCGCCCAGAGTTCCGTCAAGTATGGCGAGGCCTACATGGAGTGGCTGCTGGACACCACCAAGGGCATGGCTCCTAACGCCGGGGCCTAAAGCCCGTGGATCTTCTCGTACCGAGACCCCACCCCTCTCTCGACACGGGAGAGGGGCAATTGATGGCATAAACGCCGAGGAGGAACGCCGGTGGTCAGCCAGGCAGAGTTTGTTTCCCAGTTCCAGGAAGACATGCAGGAACACCTCAAGCGCGCCCAGGCAATGGTTGATTCCTTCGTGATTAACCCGGCCGAGCCGCCCATCGACGTCACGCCCTACGAGGTCGTCTGGAAGCGCGGCAAAGTGCGCCTGCTGCGCTACGGTGAGCGGGACCGAATCAAGCACCGGACGCCCTACCTCATGGTGCCTTGGCTGGGCATCAGCCGTCCCTACGTTCTGGACCTGCTGCCCGGCAACAGCATGATTGAGTACCTGACCAACCAGGGACACGACGTGTACCTGCTGGACTGGGGCGAAATCGCCGCCGAGGACAAGGAACTGGGCTTTGAGGAAGCGGTATTCAAGCTGATACCGCGGGCCATCGACCGGGCCCTGGAAGCATCGGACGCCACCGAGATTACGCTCAACGGCATCTGCCTGGGCGGAACGCTGGCGGCAACCTACCTGGCGACCCATCCCGACTCACCGGTGAAGAACTTCGTCGCCATCGTCGCGCCCATCAACTTCGAGGAAGGCGGGATGTTCCGCGTGTGGCTGGATGAACGGTACTTCCCCGCCGATCTCATCGTGGAACACTACGGAGTCCTGCCAGCCAACCTCATGGGCGCCGGTTTCAAGATGCTGCGCCCCACGCTGGACGCCCAGGCGCTCTCGGGCCTGTGGGCCAACGTGAATCGGCCCGGCTACGTTGACAACTACAAGGCCATGAACCGCTGGGCTAGCGACTTCATCGGGATGCCGGGGCGCTTCTTCGCACAGTTGTCCAAGCAGATGTACGGCAGGAACGAGTTGGTCAACGGCGAGTTTGTGCTGAACGGACGCCGCGTTGACCTGTCGAAAATCCAACAGCCGTTGCTCTGCGTGGCGGCCAGCCAGGACTTCATAGTGCCGGCTCCGGCGGCCCGCGGCCTGCTCGACGCGGTGTCTTCCGAGGACAAGGAGTTCATGGAGCTGCCGGGCGGCCACATCTCGGTCTTCTCGGGTCGCCAGGCGAACCACACCCTGTGGCCCAAGATCGACGAGTGGGTAACGGAGCGGGTGGAATAGGCCAAGCGCTCTCGCCAGTGTCGAACGTCTATGCTCCCTCTCCCTTGATGGGAGAGGGTAAGAGGTGATGGCGAAAACCCCAGCAGAATGCCCAATATCTACCCCCATACCTCGCGAGGGCTGAGGGGTGTCAGGAGAGAACAGAATGACCAGCGCGCAGAACACCGCCAACCCCTTTGAGGCCTGGCAGGAGATGTTCCGCAAGTCCACCGAGATGTGGCAGCAGGCGGCGTCCGGGTCGCCCAACCCGTTCTGGCCGCCCAACAACGGAGCTATGCCGGGGATGGGAATGCCGGGAGCCGGAATGCCTGGGTTTGGAGCTTTTGCGCCTCCCTTCGGCGCCGGCGACGTGACGGGGATGTGGCAGCAGTTCTTCAACCAGTGGCTTCAGCAGTGGAGCCGGCTGATGGCCGCGTCGCACAGCGCGCAGACCCTCAGCGACGCCCAGAAGCAGTGGAACGAGCAACTGGAAGCCATGGCAAAGACCTTTGCGGACACCATGAGCACCGAGGACTTCGCCAAGGCGCTGGGCAAGTACATGGAGCAGGGCCTGCATGCACAGGAGCGCATAGCCGATGCGATGAACCCCCAGATCGACGCCATACTGCGAACCTACAACATGCCGTCCCGCAGCCAGATGAACCGCCTGTTCGTACACGTGCTGGGCATCGAGGAGCGGCTGGACGACCTGGAGGACGAGATCCGCAAGCTGCGCAAGGAGCAGGAAGCGGCGCGCAGCGGCGCAGGCAGCCGGCGCAGAAACGCCCGCAATAACGCCAACGCCGATACTGAAGCGGCAGGAGATTCGTGATGAACATCGGCTTTTCCCTTTCCAACAACCAGGGCCTGAGTAACGTGCAGGACGTGGTCAACGTTGCGGCCCGCGCCGAGGAGTTGGGCTACGACTCCGTCTGGGCCAGCGACCACGTTTTCAACGTCAGCTACGTGTACGAGCGTCTCGGCAACCGCCCCTACTACGATCCCATGACCATACTGACCTACGCGGCCGCCCAGACCAGCCGCGTCATCCTGGGCACCAGCGTGCTGGTGCTGCCCTATCACAACCCCATGCGTCTGGCGAAGCAGGCGGCCACCCTGGACCAGCTATCCGGCGGGCGCGTCGCTCTGGGCGTTGGCGTTGGCGTGATCGACACCGAAATCGAGGCCATGGGCGTGCCCTTCTCGGAGCGTGGCCCGTACACCGACGAGTCCATCGAGATAATGAAAACCCTCTGGTGCGACGACGATCCCCGGTACGAGGGCCGCTTTTTCCAGTTCGCGGACATGGCGTTCTCGCCGCGCCCGGTGCGTCCCGAGGGCATCCCCCTGATTATCGGCGGCACCAGTCGCGCCGCCATCCGGCGAGCCGCCCGCCACGGCGACGGGTGGCATCCCACCGCCATGCCGCCGGAGGACCTGGCCCAGGGCATTCGCTACCTCCACGAACGTGCGGAGCGGGCCGACCGCGATCCGGCCACCATCCCGGTGTCGGTCAGCGTCCCGTTGCAGGGCGGCCGGCCCGGACGGTTCACGCTGGGTACCGACCCGGCGGAGATGCGCGCCAACGCCCAGGCCTACCGGGACATCGGCGTATCGCGCATCGTGGTGTCCCCCTACTCCGGCGACCCCGCGGAGGTGTTCCCAGCAATGGAAACCGTAGCGGCAGAGGTCATGCCGGCAGTCGCCGGGTAAAGCATCTGAAACCCCCTCTCCCCTGGTGGGAGAGGGTTGGGGTGAGGAGGCGTCCCCCTTCGCCAACGGAGAAGTTCTCTTGACTACCAACAACCTCACCATCGCCCCCTACGGTTCCTGGCGTTCGCCCATCACTGCGGACGCTATCGTCGCGGAGTCTATCAGCATCGGACAGGTCGCCATCGACGGCGACGCCATCCTCTGGACGGAAGGCCGGCCCTCAGAGGGCGGGCGCAACGTCATCATGCGCATGACGCGGGATGGAAATGTCGCAGAGATTAACCCACCACCCTTCAACGCGCGGACGCGGGTACACGAGTACGGCGGCGGCGCGTGGATCGCCCACGCCGGCACGGTGTGGTTCTCCAACTTCGACGACCAGCGCATCTACCGTCAGGAACCGGGCGGCGAGCCGCAGGCCATCACTCCGGAAGCTCCCCTCCGCTACGCCGACGCCACGCTGGACCGAGCCCAAAACCGTCTCATCTGCGTCCGGGAAGACCACTCGGATCCCCAAAACATCGTGAACGCCATCGCAGCGGTGCCGGCGGACGGTATTGGCGAACAGGTCGTCCTGGCCGAAGGCTGGGATTTCGTGTCGTCGCCGCGCTTGAGTCCTGACGGCAAGACCCTCGCGTGGCTGTCGTGGAATCATCCCAACATGCCCTGGGACGGAACCCACCTGTGGACCGCGCCGGTGTTGCACGACGGAACGCTGGGCGAGGCAACGCTGGTTGCCGGCGGCGAGCGCGTATCGGTGTACCAACCGGAATGGTCGCCCAATGGCATACTGCACTACGTGTCCGACGAATCCGGTTGGTGGAACCTCTACCGACACGGCGACAACGGGCCGGAGGCGCTCTACCCGGACGATGCCGAATATGCCCGCCCCCAGTGGGTGTTCGCCAGCCGCACCTACGGGTTCGCCGGCAACGGCGACATCATCTGCGCGGTGAACCGCCGCGGCGCGTGGTCGCTGAACCGCCTGAACCCCAACCGCGGCGTTATGCAGCCTTTGAATGTCCCGGCCGGCGAGATGGGCCGCGGCGACTTGGCAGTGTTCGGCATCACGGCGGTGGTGGTGGCCGGCGACGCCGAGCGCCCCATGTCGCTGCTGCGGGTGAACCTGAGCGACGGTTATTGGGAAACGCTGAAAGCAGCGTCAACGACCAACGTGGACGCCGGCTACGTCTCGCCGGCGCAGGCCATCGAGTTTCCGTCCAACGAAGGGCGGCCGGCCTACGCCCTCTACTACGCGCCCAGGAATCCCGAGTATCAAGCGCCGGAGGGCGAGTTGCCGCCGCTGTTGGCGCTGAGCCACGGCGGGCCGACGGGCGCGGCGTCCGGTGCGCTGGACATGGCGGTGCAGTTCTGGACCAGCCGGGGCTTCGCCGTGGTGGACGTGAACTACGGCGGCAGCGTCGGATACGGGCGCGCGTACCGTCAACTGCTCAACGGCAACTGGGGCATTGTAGATGTGGACGACTGCGCCAACGCCGCGCTGCACCTGGTCCACCAGGGACTCGCCGACGGCGACCGCCTGGCGATCCGGGGCGGCAGCGCCGGCGGATACACCACGCTGGCCGCGCTGACGTTCCGCAACGTGTTCGCGGCCGGCGCCAGCTACTACGGCGTCTCTGACCTCACCGCGCTGGCGGCGGACGCCCACAAGTTCGAATCGCGCTACCTGGACCGGCTGGTCGCGCCGTATCCGGAGGGGAAGGACACCTACGAAAGCCGTTCGCCCATCAACCACACCGACGGGCTGTCGTGCCCCATCATCCTGCTTCAAGGGCTGGAGGACAGAATCGTCCCGCCCAACCAGGCCGAGATGATGTTCGACGCAGTGCGCAGCAAGGGCATCCCCTGCGCCTACCTGCCCTTCGAGGGCGAGCAGCACGGATTCCGCCGCGCCGAGAACATCAAGCGCGCGCTGGAGGCGGAACTGTACTTCTACTCGCGCGTCTTCGGATTCGAGCTGGCCGACGCGGTGGAGCCGTTGGCGATTGAGAATTTGTAGATTTAGAAGGTTGAGGATAATCGCCGTTCATAGTGATAGAATCAAATCATGGCGATTGAAACGACAACGCAATTAGACCCGGCATCGCTGGTAGCGCGCATCCTCGCTGAGCTGGAGGCGAACCCGGCGGCCCAGCAGATGTTGCTGCGAGCCATGCTTACCAACGAGTTCCTAGGTATGCCGGCCCGCCTGGACGCTATCGAGAAAGACGTCGCCGAGATGAAAATCGACATCGCTGCGCTGAAATCCGACGTCGCTGCGCTGAAATCCGACATGGTTGAAGTCAAGGCTGACGTCGCCGAGTTGAAGACCGACATGGCCGACGTCAAAAATGGCGTGAGATACCTCATCGGCAGTGATTTGGAGGTGAAACTCCACCGCAGAGCGCGAGCCAGACTCAGCCAAGATTTGCGGCTGAGACGCCCGGAGATAATGCAAAGCCAGTTGCTGGAACCTACGCCTGACCTCGCCCGACCGGTTGACGAGGCTTACCAGAGCGGTATCATCACCGCAGAGCAGGAAGAGCGAATTACCGAAACCGACTTAGTGCTGCGCGCACAGCGCCGCGGCGATCCCGCTACGATCTGGATCGCGGTAGAAGTGTCAGCGACTATTGACGCTCATGACATCCAGCGTGCCAGGGAGACTGCCGATGCCTTGGCCGCAGTCTTTGGTACGGACACAATCGCCATAGTCTCGGGCTATTGGATTGATCAGCGTGACCAAGCGCGCGCTAACGCAGCCGACGTGGTGTACGTAAAAGTTCCAGCGGACCAGTTGAGCGAGCGGATTTTTGGCAACTCCTCCCCTCAGACTCAGTAAGCCGCCCGCAGCACCTCCATAATTGGGCCAGCATCTATGACGGGCTTCGGGTTGGTGCTCAGGCTGCGGTCCTTGAGCGTCGCCGTGGCGATGTATTCCAGCCCGTCCTCGGGGACGCCCACCTCGCGCAGCGTGCGGGGCAGCTCCAGCTCCCGGCACAGCTCGTCCACCGCGTCGGCGGCGGCCAGGCCGGCTTCCTCGTCGGTCATCGTCGAGTTGGCGACGCCGATGGCCTCGGCGATCATGCGCTGCCGGTCGGCGCAGGCGTCCAGATTGTAGCGCATGGTGTGGGGCAGCAGGATGGCGTTGGCTTCCCCATGAGGCACGTCGTACAGCCCACCCACGTGGTGGCACGTCGCGGTGTTCAGTCCCAATCCACCAAACGATGCCAACGACGCCATGGCGCAGGCAGTCTTGGTGGTCAGCAGCGTGTCGATGTCGCCGTCCTTGCAGCGCGGCAAGTTCTCAAACAGCAACCGGATGGCGTGCAGGGCCATGCCGTCGCCGATGGGGTTGCGCCCGGTGGAATAAACCGTCTCGATGGCGATGCGGAGCTGCCCGATGGCGGTGGACACCAGGATCCGTAGCGGTGTGGTGGCCAGCGCCTGCCCGTCTATCACGACGGTTCGGTGGGTAACGCCGTCGCCGGCGATGCTCAACTTACGTCCCTGCTGGTGATCCGTGATGCCGCCTCCGCCGCGACTGAATTCGGCACAGCCCATGGTGGTGGGCACGCTGATGATGGGCAGCTTGGGCGACGGCGTGGGCGGGACGATGATCTTGTCGGGCGGCTCGAAAATGATCGCGTAGTCGCGGATGTCGCCGCCCTCGGCCAGCAGGGTCGCGATGGCCTTGGTGGTGTCGTGAGTGCTGCCGCCGCCGACGCTGATGAACACGTCGGGCTGGGCCTCCTCGGCCATTGCCGCGCCGGCCTCGACCGTATCTACGGGCGAATGAGGCGAGACGCCGGAGTACGTCCCCACGTATCGAGAGCCCAGCGCCTCCTGCACGCGCGGCACCACGTCGCACGCGGCCAGAATGGTAGGGCCGCACGTGATCATGGCGCGGCTGCCGCCCAAACTGTCCACCACGGCCGGCAGGTGGTTAATGGCAGTCTCCGAGCACACAATGTCCTGGTGCAACGGGTCGTAGCGGTATTGCAGGCTGCTGGCGGGCATAATTCGACCTCCAGAGTGTGAGGCAGGCCAGTGTAGGGCTGTTGCGAGAGAAATCTAAATCACAACCAGGTGGCTTTCAGTAGCGCCGGGAACGGCGGACAGGGAGATTCGGGTATCCAGAGTAACCAGCCGGGCGTCGTGGGCCACGGCTAGGGCGAGCAGGTACACATCCGTTATCTGGCGATGCCCCATTATACGCGGGGTCCTTACCCGAGTGTGGTCGAGCAGGCTGATGTCATCAGGGATGAACTGGTGACGTCCTAATGACACCGCTACCTGCAACTGTTCAGTAGCGGTAGCTACGCTCATGGGGTGCTGGTACCGCGGTTGGGACAGGATGCGGATACAGCCGTTTTGCGTTAACGGACAAGTCAACCATCCGTCCGCTCTATTGTACCTGAACCAAGCATATGACCTTGCGTGGTGTAAATGCATCATATCAAGCAAAGCCACGAGGACGTTTATGTCCAGCAGAGACGGCACAGCTTAAAACCCTATAGTTTCTCGGATTCTGTTGACCATCTCGTTAGTAACTACGTTGCCGGTAGGCGGGGTCGGGTGGAGTGCACGGTACCACGGGTCTTTGCACCGCTCTTCGTACTCGGCTATCGCAATCTCCAACTCCTCGGGCGTGAGCTTTATGGGGACTATCTCCGGCCACAAAACTACTACCTCCACCCGCTCGCCATCGGGGAGGTCTATAGGTTCGTCCAGCACTATGGTCTGGCCCTTGACGGTGCCTCTGAGATCGATTCTCTTTTCCTCTTTCATTTCCTCTCTCCCGACACGGGTTGAGTCCATTCTACATGACCACGGTTGCGGGGCATGATGGTGATTCCCAACGTCATCTTTCCGTCGAACGGGATTTGTTCCACAAATCGCTTATCTCTTGCATTTTACGACGAGCACATTCCGCTTTCTCATCCCAGCCAAGATCTTTGTACATCCTGTGTCGCTCTTCATAAATTGCCGCCTTTGGCAACATATAGTAAAAGTCAACATTTCGTTCTCTGTGTTCATGGGCGATTTTTGCGACCTCCTCGAAATCGCTTTCGGCCAGTTCTATTTTGTCGTGATCTAACTCAAAGTAAATCCGGGCACGAGAGATGTACAGCAACGCCAATTGAAAGCTGTCGGTACGGCGTGTCTTCTCTATGTGGATCGCAGCGTAGTAGTCTGCAAGGGCGGCTTCCAAATGTCCTTGTTTATGAAATTCGGAGGCTCGTTCCGAATAGAATTTGCTGTCCAACTTGGGGTCGTACCTCCCCACGCCGATCTTGGCGTGAGCATCGTCATGACAACGGTCGCACACCTCTTCATGCTCTACCGGGCAGTCAACGGTCCACCGGCTCCAAGGTCGGAATTTACCGCAAAGCCGACAAGGTTTTCCCAAATCCGCGTTGCACTTCGGGCACTTGTGGTGCGCGGGATGTGCCATAAAGTTGCATTCGTGGCAGTAGCGCACCGGCGGGTCGCCGGGTGCCGGATTGCCACGGGCGATTAGGGACCATTCACGATAGTCTTCAGGCAATCCATGTTCTTCGGCGTTGCTTGCCAAGTCCAAGATGAGGCAGTCACCGCCATCATCTTTGGGGCGCAAGCCCCGGCCCACCATCTGCAGATACAGGGCAAGGCTCTTGGTGGGGCGTGTTATCATCACGCAAGATGCGTCGGGCAGGTCGAAGCCCTCTGTGGCTACGGCTACGTTCACGAGGACTGTGAGGTTGCCATTTTTGAAATCCTCTATCGCCTGTTCCCGCTCATCCTGCGGCGTATCGGAAAGTATGGACGATGCTGAGATTCCCCAATCTCTAAACGCTCGCACGAGATTGGCGGCATGTCCTTTGGAAACAGCATAGGCGACGGTTTGCCTGCCCTCGGCCAAATTTCGCCAGAAATTAACGGCTAGAGTCGTCATCACCAGTTGCTCATTTGCCCGTTCAATGCCACCTTCCGTGAAATCGCCTAGCTGACCGACTTCACCACCCTTGATCCTGTCATCCGGCGTTGGCGCGAATATGCGTGAACGCGCCAGGAACCCATTTTCCTGCATTTCGGATGTCTGCTGCCCTGTAACTAACACGTGGAACAGGTGGTCAAAACCTTCCCGTTGTGTCAATCGCCATGGTGTGGCGGTGAGACCCCAAACCTTGCCCGGCCATTGCTTTATAGCCCGTTCCCAGCCGGTAGCCGGGGCATGGTGCGCTTCATCAATGACAAGCAAATCGTCGGGGCTATAGTTATCCCACACTACTGCCGAATCTTTGTTACGCCGGCTCACGGTCTGGGCTTTGAGGATAACGACGCCGTTGACAATACGAGGCGCTGGCCGGCGTGGGCTCCAACTGTCAGTGCCGCTCATTGCAGACACTGACCAGTTTGGCGACAACCGTTCCTCTGTCTGATTGGCCAGTTCTTCCCGATGCGTCAGCCAGACTGCCTTGCGTCCGTCAACGAGGAATTCCTTCAATAGCGCTCCGGCAATCTCCGTTTTGCCGCCGCCGGTGGGCAACTGCGTCATTACCCTCGCTCCGTCAAGAGCGAGGGCGGCCTGGGACTTCTCCAACAACTCCTGTTGGTAGGGGCGCAGCCTAATCATAGGAATTGCCATTCCTACTGATTCAACCCCCGCTGCATCCCCCGCAGATAGCCGGCCTGGCCGCCGTGCTGGTTCACCTCCCAGATGAGCAGACGGAACATATCGGCGAGGGCGATGGTTTCGCCACGCCGGTTAGTCATGGTGGTGTTGACCAGGGAATCGTCGTCGTGCTGGGCGAGGAACTCCAGCAGGTTGTTGCGGGCAGCGTCGGCGTACTCCATCAAGACGGCTTTGTCGGGGCATTTCCAGTTGGTCAGGTCCTCGACGGTGTAGCCGAAACCCACGTTCATCGGCTCCGGCGCGAAGCCGAGACGCTCGGCCCACTCCCGCTCGTACAGCTGGGTGTCCTGCTTGGCCAGCGACTGCACCCACATATCCAACGCGCGCCCATAGTGCCAGACGATAAACCCTATGGAATGGCACTGCTCGTTGGGTGTGAACTCGATTTCGTCCTGGGTCAGCCCGTCCACGTAGCGAACCAACCAATCCCAGTTGCTATCAAAAGATTCCTTGATAAATTCCTGCAACGCCATCATCGCCTCCGCATTTCGTCATTCCCACCCCTACCGTCATTCCCGCTTTCGCCGGAATGACGGGCAAAGGTCAGGTCGTCCAAACGGGCTTGCGCTTTTCCAGGAACGCCGTGATGCCCTCATGTGCATCCTCTTCCAGCAGGTTGTCCACCATAACCTTGCCCGCGAACTGGTAGGCCGACGGGCGATCCATTTCAATTTGCTTGTAGAAGGCTGCCTTGCCCAGCGCCAGGGTCTGCGCGCTTGCCGACGCGATCTGCCTGGCCAGGTCCATCACCTGCTCTTCCAGCTCGTCCGCCGGCGTGATGCGGCTGATCAGCCCGAACTCCAACGCTTCCTGCGCCGATATGGGCCGGCCGGTCAGCAGCATCTCCATGGCCTTCTTGGGCATCACGGAGCGCGCGACGGCAACTCCCGGCGTGGTGCAGAACAGGCCAATCTGCACGCCCGGCGTGGCAAACGCGGCGGTGTCTGCTGACACAGCGATGTCGCAGGTGGCGACCAACTGACACCCGGCGGCGGTAGCCAGCCCCTGCACCTGGGCGATGACGGGCTTGGGCAACAGCCGTATCCCCTCCATGACGCGGGTACAGGCATCAAAAACGGCGGTGTAGTCCTCGGCCTCCCCATTGACCAGCTCGTTCAGGTCATGCCCCGAGCTGAACACCGGCCCCTCTGAGCGTATAACCACCACGCGGGCTTCGGGATCTTTCGCAATCCAACCCAGCCACTCTTCCAACGCTGCCAGGGTGCGCGATGACAACACGTTGCGCTTTTTCGAGTTGGTCAGCGTGAGAACGGCGATACCGTCTTGCACCCAGTTGTAATCAACCGTCAACGGTTCAACCTCGTCCGGGCGGGCCGGTCGAGCCTGATAATTCTCCACGGTGGCAACAGCGACAGTGTTGCCGGCCGGAGAGAAAAACTCTACCTCGTAGGCCACGCCTTGCGGGTAAATGTGAACCACCGTGCCAGTCTTACCCGCTTTCAAACCGTGCTCCAGCAAATCCTCGGTTAGTACGATACGGTCATGCTCTTCAATCATATTCACCTCAGACTATCGGCAATTTCCAGCATCCGACCAACGAAACGTTGCACGTCCTGGCGGTAGTTACCCAACTGATCACTGGTGAGAAAGCCTTTGTCAAAATTGGGATGCAGCCGGTGGCGGGCGGTCCAAAATCCTTCGGCCAAGCTTCGCTCATTGTATTGAATTGACAGGCGCTCAACCACGTTACTTTTGTGGCTATACTTCCCATGATCCCACTCTCGCAGCATTGCCACAGCGTTGACCGAATGGATTGCCGCACCCCACATCATTTCCGACGCTAGCAAGTTTTCGCCATCAGCAAACATTTGCCTGGCAGCCCGTAAACAGGATGCTACGGTTTGGATGTGATCATCAGGCGTCACGGGATTTCCGGCGTTCGCTTGGCCAGTTCCAGCAATTCGCCTACGAAATTAAGAATCAACGGCCTGGCCATCCTGATTTCACCGCGTTCCAGAAAGTCGTCTTGAATGTTATCCCGCAATGTATCGGCGACAGCCCAACTCCCCGACAGGTACAACTCTCCGAACTCTTTGTTTAGCGTCCAGAGAGCCGACTCCAAGTCATCTTTGGTCTGGTGAGGCCAGCCGCGAGACTTGGCAACAGCGGTAAGCGCTATTTCGGCAGCCTGCCACATATTCGCAGAGCTGCCTGTGAGGTCGCCAGCCATGTAGTCTGCGGCGGCGGCGTCCAAGTATTGGTAAGACGTCTTGGCGCGTTTAACTTTGGAATGCTCTTTTGTGGCCATTAGCTCACCCTTGCCCTACCCGCGCGGCAGGCCCAACCCCCGGCTGGCGATGATGTTGCGCTGCACTTCGCTGGTGCCGGCGGCGATGGTGTGGGAGAACGCCCGCAGCCAGTGCTCCTGCATGTCGGCTTCCATGGGCGTCCACTTGGAATCGCGCAGGCCGCCGTACATGCCCATGATCTCCAGGCACGACGCGGTGGTGCGCTGCACCGTCTCACTGCCGAACACCTTTGACATCGACGCTTCCTTGTTGGGCACCAGGCCCTCGCCCTGCATCCACGCCACGTTGTAGGCGATCAGGCGCGCCACCTCGCACTCGATGTAGCGGTCGGCCAGCACGTTGCGCACCCACGGTTCCTGACTCAGCGGCTTGCCGTTGCGCGAGATGCCGTCGGCCCACTTTCGAGTGTCGTCCAGGTGCCGGAACGCCGCCGCCGAGTAGTCGATGCCGGAGCGTTCAAAGTCCAGCAGCGTAACTGCCACATACCAACCCCGATTCTCCTCACCCACAATGTTGCGGGCGGGGACGCGCACGTTGTCGAAAATAATCTGGTTGAACTCGTGCCGGTTGCCCATGTTGATGATGGGCCGCACCTCGATGCCGGGGGTCTTCATATCTACCAAGAAGAAACTGATGCCGCGGTGCTTGGGCGCGTCCGTGTCCGTGCGGGTGAGCAGCATGATCCAGTCGCCCCGATGTCCCATGGAAGTCCAGATCTTGCTGCCGTTGATGACGAACTCGTCGCCGTCGCGGATGGCCCGCGTGCTCAGCGAGGCCAGGTCAGAGCCGGACTCAGGCTCGCTGTAGCCCTGGCACCACTGCACCTCGCCCTTGGCCACCGGCGGCAGGTGCTCGGCCTTCTGTTCGTCGGTGCCGTGGATCATCAGGGTCGCGCCCATCATCCGGACGCCAAAGTTGTCCCGGCCCGGCGCCCGATGATACGTCATCGCCTCGTTGAAGATGGCGGTGCGCACCGGCGACGCTTTCTGTCCGCCGTATTCTTCGGGCCAGTGCATGGTGAGCCAGCCCCGGTCGGCCAGCTTGCGGCGCACGTCCAGGGTGCGCTGCCAGTTCTCTTCGCCGGAGCCCCTTTCGCCCAGCTCCCATTCCGGCACGTATTCTTCGGAGATGAACTGCTGGAGGTCGCTCTGGAAAGTGGCGTCCTCGGTGCTGAACTGGAATTCCATGGTAATAATCTCCTGATAGTTTGGAGGGTTGCCGCAGACTGTTGGCGAAACTGGGCGGTTAGTATCGGGTTATGACGCCGCAAGCCACGCGCCCGCCGGCGCCGGCGTCTTCGCCATAGGTATCCGGATTTTCGTGGATGATAATGGCCGAACCATCGGCGTCAAAGAGGGAATGGTCCACATCGACGTCGAGGGTAACCGCAGCGGTGAAGTAATCGGCGCGCGCTGCGCCGTCGGCGTTGGCGTAGATATTCGGCAAGTCGCCGGCGTGTACGCCAGCGGGGTTATTGTAGCCATGGCCAACGTCGCCCGGATTGAAGTGATCCCCGGCCGCGGCAAAATCGGGCGAGCAAGTTCCCACGGTGTGGATGTGGAAGCCGTGACCGCCGGGTGACAGCCCCTCCACTTCAGCCGCTATCAGCACGCCGTGATGTGTTTGCGTCAGTGTGACTACGCCCATGCCCGAACCGTCCGGCCCGACCAGCGCGGCGACGGCTCGCGCGCCAACGTCCTGCGGCTGGGTTGATGCCTGTCCGCAGGCCAGCACAGCAGATATGGCGAGGGCAATAACGGCCACTATGCTAAGAGTTCGCAACATACTATCCCACTACCCCAACGTTTCCTGGAAAGCGAATGGGCCAATCTTATCACGCCAAGTATCACATTTGACTGTAACCGCTGCCGGGACCCCGCGTGTCGTCCACGCCCCAGCCGCGACCCTCGCTGATCCAGCCAAATTCCAGCAGGATCTGCTGGCTGTAGCAGACCCGGCCGGTGACTTTATCAACTGGTTCCGAGGCCAGCAGCAGCGTGGCCTGCGCCAGCAGTTCGGGCGGCTCGCCCCGGGGGTCGTCCATGCCCTCGACCAGGTGGTGGAACACCGTTCCCGGAGTGGGCACCACTAGGGAGGGCGCAACCGCAGTAACGGAAATGCCGTACTCGTACACCTCCTGGGCCAGCCCTTGCGAGAACCGCTCCAGGGCAGCCTTCTCCGCGCCGTAGCAGGTTCCGTTGTTAGGCGGCGTGGTGTAGGGCCCGCGGCCGGGACCCACGGCGGAGCCGGAAGATATGTTGACGATGCTGCCCGATTTGCGCTCGATCATGTCGGACAGAACCAATTGGCTCAGGATGAACGGCGCGTGGAAGTTCACCGCCCACGAACGCATCCACCGGTTGATGGGAAAGTCCTTGATGGGCAGGTAGTAGGTGAGCGCCGCGTTGTTCACCAGCACGTCCACGGGGCCGTAGATGCGCCGCGTCTCCGACACCAGCATCTCGCAGTCTTCTGGCAGTGAGATGTTGGCGGCCACCGGCGTCGCCTCGCCACCGGCCTCCCTGATGTCGGCGATGGTCTTGGCCAGCGAGCCTTCCAGCGGGTGGTCGCCCTCGTTGACCGTGCGGGCGGCGCAGATGACGCGAGCGCCCTCGGCGGCAAACAGGCGGCTGATCTCAGCGCCGATGCCACGGCTGGCGCCGGTGACAATAGCGGTTTTTCCTTCAAGTCGAGGCATATCAGGGGTTCCTTATCGGTTTTCGTTATGCGTTCCGTTGCGTGAGGGTGGCGGTTCGGTGAATGGACGGCCTTCGCGCTCCGCTGCTTCGCGGCGTTCGTTCCAGGCTTCCCAAACCCGTTGAGTTTCCTCCCTGCCTTCTTTTCGGCCTTCTTCTCGGTGGCGTTGCTTGATGATATTGGCGAGTACCATTGGTATTCCCTCCACGAATCCGAATGCCAGCGGGAGCGCGATGCCAACGGTTATGGCTGCGGCTATGATTGTGATTATAGCAATTTCAGGCCAGGCCAGCGTCGGGCTTTCCGCGGTAGCAACTCGCGCGTAGCTCAGCAACCCCGCCAGCAGGGTCCAGACAACGTAGAACGTGATCAGGAACCATCCGAGGCGACGAGGCGTTACGTCAAAAGCGTTCCTGTGGTCGTTGCGATCATTGTCGTTCCGGCCAGCCACGTCAGCCATCCAGCAGATCCGACAGCAGCGCCTCGTTCATCGTGAAGCTCTCGGATTCGGCGGGAAAGTCTCCGGCCCTGACGTCGTCCGCATACTGACGGAAGGCGGCGTTTATGTCGTCGGACAGCGTGGCGTAGCGGCGGGCGTGCTTGGGGAGAAAGTCGGAGAACAGGCCAAGCATGTCGTGAAACACCTGCACCTGCCCGTCGCAATCGGGTCCGGCGCCGATGCCGATGGTGGGTATGGTGAGCCGCTCGGTGATCACCCGCGCCAACGGGCTAGGCACACATTCCAGCACCACCGAGTACGCTCCGGCATCCTGCAAGGCCACCGCGTCATCCAGCAGACGCCGGGCCGTGGCGCGCGTGCGTCCCTGCACCCGGTAGCCGCCCAGCGCGTTCACCGACTGTGGAGTGAGGCCGATGTGTCCCATGACCGGCGCGCCGGCATCCACGATGCGGCGCACGGTATCGGCGATGGCAACGCCGCCTTCCATCTTGACCGTATGCGCGCCGCCCTCCTGCATCAGCCGGCCGGCGTTGCGCATGGCCTCGTTGGCGTCAACCTGGTAGGCCATGAAGGGCAGGTCGGCAACGATCAGGGCGTCGGACGCGCCGCGACTCACCATGCGAGTGTGGCGCACCATGTCGTCCATGGTGACCGGAATGGTCGAATCGTAGCCCAGCACCACCATGCCCAGGCTGTCCCCCACCAGGATGATGGGGATGCCGGCAGCATCAGCGATGCGAGCGGCGGTATAGTCGTAAGCGGTGACCATGGGAATCTTCTCCCCGTCCCGCTTCATCTGGGCCAGCCTTCGGATGGTAATCGCCATAGTGGGGCGATTGTATCAGCCCAACCCGCCGGCGGCGACTGTCCGCTGAAACTATCGAAAAGCCCTCGGCGGTTCTGACGCTACTCGCCCTCGCGCAGCCGGCTCAGCTCGGCTTCCAGCTCCTGCGCCCGCGCTTCGGCTGTTTCTGCCCGCGCCGCCTCCCGAACCCGGGCCGCGCGTTCCTCTTCCGCCCGCGCCTCGGCCGTTTCTGCCCGCGCCCTTTCTGAGCTCAGGGTCGGAATGTGCTCCCCGGTGGCCGGGTCGTGCCAGCCCAGGTAGCCGTCCGCCGCCCTCAGGTTCAGATTCAACGCCGCGCTGTATCCCTGGAACGCTCCCGGCGAAACTTCAGGCGTCGGTATCTCATCGTACTTGCCATCCGCCAGCCGATACCCCCGCAGCGTGAACCTGTAAAACTCCCCCTCGCTGTCGAACAGCCACAACTCACCCACGCCGATACGCTCGTAGTAATCTTTTTTCACCCCCAGGTCGTCGCTGGCCGTGTGCCGCGAGGCCACCTCCAGGACAAAGTCCGGCGGCTTCCCCTGCTCCGAGATGACGTAGCCGTTGCGCGCCTGGTAGGCCGCAGGGTCAACGTCGAAGGCCACCAGCAGGTCCGGGTAGCGGCTTTCACCGGCCACGTAGGCCGGGCCGGGCACTATGTAACGCTCGCCGCTGACGATGGTGGTTTCGGGGTTGCCCAGGTGCTGAATGAGGTTCGCAGCTGCGCCGTATTGGTGCAGGTTGTCGTAGCTGGTCAGGTCGTCGGGATGCTTCTCCGGTATATCAGGGAGACGGAAGGGTTGGGCCGGGGCGGATGCAGCGGACGGCGGGACAGTGGGGCGTATAGTGGTCATGCTGAACCTCGTCGGGTTGGGCCGGCAAGATGGGGGAACGATTATGCAGAGCATATCACTGCGGGGTCGGGCCGGGTAGTAAAGACGCGGGGCGAACCCGCCGCAGCACATCCGCCCCGTAGTCCGCTGGTCGTCCCGGGCCGGGATGACTGGCGATTGGCCGCGCCAAAGCCTTACGGACGCTGCGCCGCCACGTCGAGCCCCTCCACCTTCAACACCGGATACTGGCTGGACGTGCCAAAGTCCCACCAACTTGGGTTCCAGGTAGCGTAGATGCCGGTGGCGCCAGTGGGCTCCTGCAACTCGACAGTCGTTTTGCCCAGGCCTCCGGCGCTGCTGGACAGGCCAGAAGTTTCGGTATCCCAATAGCTGTGGTTGACTGCGCCGGATCCGTATCCAACGAAGCCGCCACTACGACCATTGGATCCCCTGATCATAAGGTGGCCGGTGGCGTAGCTGTCAGCGATTGTGCCTTGGTTATGGCCGACGAGGCCGCCGTAGTCTCGGTAACCACTTGTCCCCACAGCAGTCACGTTTCCAGTGGCGTAGCTGGCCGTGATGGTGCCGGAGGCGGTGTTCTCGCCGACGAGCCCGCCAACATCATCGCCGCTGGTGGCGCTGCCGGTGGCGTAGCTGGCCGCGATCGTGCCGGTGTTATACGCGACCAACCCTCCAGCATTGGGGCCAGAAGCCGCCGAGTTGCCGGTGGCGTAGCTGGCGCTGATCTGGCCGTCATTACGTCCGACCAACCCGCCGGAACTCTGTCGCCCTGACACCGAAGCGGTAGCGTAGCTGCGTGTGATACTACCGGCTTCTCCTTGCCGGCCGACCAGCCCTCCGAAGTCCAAATCGCCAACCACATTCCCGGTCACATAACTGTCACCGATGGAACCGTCGTTCCACCCAACCAATCCGCCAACGTGGTTCTGGCCGATTACGGAAACATTCAAGAGCCTCACCTGCCTGATGACGCTCTCTGCGCCGGCCCATCCGAACAAACCCACGTTATAGGTGTCGTTCCGGCTGATGTACAGGTTGGAAATAGTATGGTCGTTGCCCTCGAAAACTGCGTTGAACCCGGCATAGTCGTCGTCGGAGTTGTAGTACCCAATCGGTTCCCAGCCCTGGGCGCTAACTGAGCTCCCGAAGTCCAAGTCCGCCACCAGTTCGTATCCGATACAACCGTCGCTGGGGCAGCCCATGCCGTCTGCTGCGTTGGGGAAGGCAGCGGCGTACGCATCGTCTTCGGATGCGCCGTCGCCGTCCAGGTCGTAGCGGATGGCGTCCAACTGGTCGATGGTGGCCACTTCAATCAGCCCGTCGTTATCGGAATCATAGTCAGTCCCATCCGTTGGTGTGGGTGTAGTTGTGGCCGGTTCTCCCGTGGCGGGGCAGGCCGGCCCGGCGGCCAGTGTCAGCCGTTCCCATCCGGTGCATTGCGGAGTGGCTCCCGGCGCAACGTCGTTCAAACTCTCGCAGGCAATCAGCCAGTAGTCTATCCCCGGCGTCAGCCTTCGCACTGTCCACGACTGAGTCGCGCCAACATTAGAGTAGGCGAAATACTTCAACCATTCTTGGTCTTCTCGATTGGCTTCATAGTCCTCAACGGCCAGCCACCCTACCGTGTAGTTGGTGACGCCGGGGAACGCATCCCAGGACAGGGCCACCGAGCCGGCTTCGGAGCCGTTGGCCGCCGTCAGACTCACCGGGGCCGTCTGAGCGTGGGCGAATCCTCCTGAGATTGCCGTGGCGAAAACCGCCACGAATAAGGCTGAAAATAATACGGTAAGTCGCATTGCGTATTCCTCCTTTAGGTTCCGTGTTGTGTTGCCTCATCTTGGTCAGGTGACGATTCCCGGCGCTGTAAGCCGTCGAGCCCGCCGGTTTTCCCATAGGCGCACGCCTATTGGGAGTTACCTTAGCATACTGAGAGTAAAATATTTGTCAATTATCGGCTATTTAATGTAATATATTATAAATTATTGCAAACTATAGGAAGCTCGCGCGTCTTTGCACCAACCGGCCCCCCGCTCCCAAGGCAGCCAGCGTCGGAGTAGCGGGGATTGCCGCATCAATTCAACGGAGGCCACTCGCGTTGCCGCCCCTCGCCGCTGCCTGCTACAATCCCGCCAAACTCACCCGCTCATCCTGCGATGCCTCCGCCTCTGGCGGGAGCCTGTCGAAGGATCCGCAAGGAGAACCCCAATATGTCCTGGCGTTTCAGCCTCCTCAACCGTTTTGAAGATCCCCCCGGCGGCATCACCGAAGGCCCCGCCTGGAACGGCGAAGTCGTCCTGTTCACCCACATCCACGCCAGCCGCATCTACGCCTACAATCCCAAGTCCGGCGAGTTCTCGGTATTCCGGGAGAACACCAACCGCACCAACGGCCTGGCTTTCGACGCCGACGGCCGGCTCTTCGGCTGCTGCCAGAATGGTAGGGCCATCGTCCGGTTCGACCCCGACGGCAGCACGGCAACCGTCGCCGACAACCTCGATGGCGTGCCGCTGAACACCCCCAACGACCTTGCCATCGACCGACAGGGCCGCATCTGGTTCACCAACCCCTGGAACGCCGGCAACATCGACCCCCACGAGGTTGAGCAGCTGGACCATCGCTCCATCCTCTGCGCCGTGCCCCAGGCCGACGGATCCTACAACACCGTCCGATCCACCTACGACACCACCATGCCCAACGGCATCCTGGTCTCCCCCGACGGCAACACCCTCTACGTCGCTGAGAGCAACAGCGACGAGATCGACATCGACCGGGAATTGCGCGCCTACCCCATCACCGGCGACGGCACCCTGGGCGCCTACAAGACACTCCACACCTTCGGCCGCGACGCCAACGCCGTCCACCGCGGCATCGACGGCATGTGCCTGGACGCCTACGGCAACATCGTCGCCACCGCCGGCTGGCCCAGCGGCGGCCCCGGCCCTATGCTCTACGTGTTCTCGCCCACCGGCCGCGTCATCGAGACCCATCCCGTGGCGGCAACCCGCCCCACCAACGTCTGTTTCGGCGGCGCCGACAACACCGATATATTTGTAACCTCCACCGACGGCCACTTCTTCCACGCCAAAACCAACACCGTCGGCTGGGCCATTTACCCGTAGAGTCTCTCAATCACTACCGTCATTCCGGTCTCTCAATTACTACCGTCATTCCGGACTTGATCCGGAATCCAGAGCCTTATGAAAGTAACGACATTGCCGGTCGCTAACGGTTTTTGGATTCCGGCTTTCGCCTAAATGACGGTAGTTGTTAACGGGCGAACAACTGGAAGTTCCTGCCGGGCGGGATCCGCAGGATTTCAAGGAGCAGCTGATCGCGGAGTTCTGCGGCGACTCCACCCAGATCCGCGACGATTTCATCGAAGGCATGAGTCGGTGGCTGAGTGAAGCCACGCAACCCTAACGACAGCGCAATCTCAGGCGGTTCCATCATGCAGCACAGACGGTTGAGCAACTACGGCATCGGTCGAGACCAGATCCGCCAGGGCGGCGGACGCGGCAACGGCAACGACCACTTCGACGAGCTAGTGGGCAGCACCGAGTTCTACGTCTATCAAACTCCCGGCCGGCGCGTGAAGGGATTCGACAGCCTCAAGCTCTACGCCGAGGCCGAGGGCTGCGAACTGCTCTACACCGCCGAAGCCCCGCCCGAGCTGGCCGACCACGAAACCCTGCGCATCACCAATCCGGGAGGGCCGGGCCGCAGCGCCGAACCCATCCCCGACGCCGTGCTCAAGCGCGTCCACTCCTGGGCCCACCGCAACAACTTCCTCCACAGCTTCTTCAAGCCCATGTACCGCTGACGAACATGCGTGGCGCCGCATCCGAACAGACTCAGTGGACGAATGTCCGCGAGGCAGTCCTCTTCTGGCGCGCTCCCGCGATTGCCGGCTCCGTCACCGCGCTGGGCGCATGGGCGGTCTGGTATTTCACCAAAGTACCCTGCATAATGGAAAATGCGCTCGCCGGGCTTTGCAACCCGAGCGTTTTGGCCAGTTACATCAACTTGCCAGCGCTGGCCAGTTGCCTCGCAATCGGTGGCGGTTTCGCCACTGCCACGGGAGGTTATAACTTCATCATGCTGAACCGAGAACGCCAACGCGCCGATGACGCCGAAGCCCGACTTCAGGCGGAACGTGAACGTAACGACCAGCGTCAAGCACGTATGGAAGAACGCTACGAGCGCCTCTTGGACGAACTGGAGGATGAACGCCGTCAGGCCAATGAAGAACGGCGTCAAGCCAACGAAGATCGCCGGCAGGCCACGGCGGCCCAGCAGGCCATGATGAATACGCTGGTTGAGATCGGCGCGGCCATAACGCGGCTCGCCGAGCAACAGCAGAATGGCCACACTCCCAACCACGACTAACTTGCCTCCCACCCCGGCGGAACGCGCCATCCGCCGCCGCATCGCCCGCCATGGCCCGATCGCTTTCACCGAGTTCATGGCCGCTGCCCTCTACGGACCGGGCGGCTACTACACTCGCTCAACCGCCGGCTCCGACTACTACACCGGCCCCCAGGTGCATCCCGCCTTCGGCGCACTGCTGGCCGTCCAACTGTTTCACCTCTGGACGCTACTGGAGCGTCCCGACCCGTTCAACATCCTGGAACCCGGCGGAGGCGACGGCTTGCTCTGCCGCGACATCCTCACCGCCTCTCGCCACCTGCCCGACGGTTTCGGCGATGCCATCAGGTACACCGTTATCGACCGACGACCCGCCGCCGGCTGGGAACACGGTTTCCCGAACGCTGACCGAGTCGTTGGAGACTTTCTTGCGCCCGATCAAGCATCTGCCTCATCTCCGGCCCACTGCGTCCTCTCCAACGAACTGCTCGATGCCATGCCCGCCCACCGGGTACGCATGGATGGCGGCAACTTGCGCGAACTCTACGTCGGCATCGAGTCATACGTCGGCATCGAGTCAGACGTCGCCGACGGTTATGAGGGCGCGTTGGTCGAGCAGCCTGGCGAACCTTCAACCCCGGATCTGGAATCTCGTCTCTCAGATCTGGGCATCACCTTGGCGGAGGGTCAAACCGCCGAAATCTGTTTGCTCCTGGACGCCTGGGCCGCTGCCACCGCCGCGCTGATGGACTCCGGCTTCGTCCTCACCATCGACTATGGCCGCGCCGCCGCCGACCTCTACGATCCCGCGTTGCGGCCCCACGGAACTCTCGTGACCTACCGAGCCCATCGCCAGACCGACGCGCCGCTCCACGACGTGGGACGCCAGGACATCACGGCCCAAGTCGATTTCACCTCCGTCCAACGAGCGGCTGAAGCAGCCGGCCTTACCACCGTGGGCAACGTCCCCCAGGGCTGGTTCCTGCAACGCCTCGGCCTCCAAACCATTCGCCGCAACGTGCCGCCGCTCGACGCTGGCGGCTGGATTACCCTGCCCGTCGGTCCCGACGGCCTGCCTCCCGAAACGCTGCCCGACGCCCTCCAACCGGAACCCGATGACAGCCGCGCCTGGCGCACTAACTTGACCCATTTGGCCCAACCCGGCGGCCTCGGCGACTTCCGCGTCTTGCTCCAGGCCAGGGGCCTCGCCCCGGAACGCGCCGCCGCCCTGTCGTGGCTGGACGGCCAATCCGCCGCGCACGGCTACAACCCATCATCCCTCGCCGCCATGATCCCGTCGGAGGCGCTAACTCTCGGCCCCGAACGTATCCGCCTCGGCGGCTAGTTCACCTACTCCGTCATTCCCGCGCAGGCGGGAATCCATAGCGACAGTAGTATAATCGCCCGCAAAGTGAGCTTTCCTTCACCGCACCAGCCATCAGGAAATCCCCATGCCCGGCCCTCTGCACGGCATCAACGTCGTCGAATTTTCCACGATGATCGCCACCCCAACGGCAGGAATGCTGTTGGCCGACATGGGTGCCAGCGTCATCAAGGTTGAACCGCCGTGGGGAGATCTATGGCGCTATGCGCAGGCCGTCCTGCCCACCGACGGCCGCCCCTTCATGGCGTACAACCGTGGCAAACGCTCCATGACCCTGGACCTCACGAAACCCGAATCCGCCGACGTGGTGCGCCGCCTCACCGAGCAGGCCGACGTGATTCTGGCCAACAACCGCCCCGACGTCGCCGGACGCCTGGGTATCGACTATGAAACCCTGTCCGCCGTCAACCCGGCCATCATCTACTGTGAAGGTTCAGCCTTCGGACACGAGGGCCCCGACGCCTACCGTCCCGGCTACGACATCATCATCCAGGCCATGTCCGGCATCGCCACCGCCGAGGGCAAGGTCGTCAACGGCGTGCCCGAGCAGATCGTCGCCAGCCCCCTCGTCGATTCCGCCTGCGGACTCGCCCAAGCCTGGGCCGTCTGCGGCGCCCTGTTCGCCAGGGAGCGTAACGCCGTCCCCGGTCAAAAGAGACAAGGCCAGAAGCTCGAAGCATCTCTCCTCGGCACCAGCCTGCTCATGCTGGGGATGCGTTTCGTCCGCATCGACTCTCTTGACTCGGAACCCCACCGTGAGGTCCGCGCGTCCGTGGACGCCATGCGCGCCGCCGGCACTCCCTATCCCGACCTGCTGGAGGTGTACCAGGCCCAGCACTTCCAGTCGCCCGGCAACATCTACTACCGCTTCTTCCAGACCTCCGACGGTATGTTGGTGGTCGGCTGTCTCAACACCGCGCTGCGTCTGAAGCTGCTGGACGTTATCGGCCTCCACGACATCAAATTCGAAGCGGGCTACGACCAGCATTCCCAGGAAGCCGCCGACTTCGGCGCCCAACTGATGACCGACGCCGAGGCCATCTTCCGCGCTAGGACCAACGCCGAGTGGCTGGCGCTGCTCGACGCCGCCGGCGTCCCCGCCGGCCCGGTGCGCTTCGTCGAAGAGCTGTTCGACCACCCCCAGGTCGAGGCCAACAACTTCGCCGTGGACGTTAACCATCGGGACCTCGGCAACGTCCGCATGGCCGGCCCCCTGGTCGCCTTCAGCGACACCCCCCTCCAAGCCGGCGACCTGCCCGCCCTCGGCGAACACACCGATGAGGTGCTAGCGGACCTGGGCTACCCACCCGACGCCATCGCCCAATGGCGCAAAGCGGGCGTATTATAGCGCCCATGCCCGAGTACGTCTGGGACGACGCCAAGAACGAATGGCTGAGGCACTATCGAGGGCTGACCTTCAACGACGTGGTGTATCATATTGAACACGGTGGTCTGTTAGACGATATACTCCATCCGAATCAAGAACGGCACCCCGGCCAACGCTTGTACATCATCCTTATGGGCGATTACGTTTACGAAGTTCCGTTTTTCCGTGACGGCGACGTAGAATCGTTGAGAACAGTATATCCGAGCCGAAAATTCACCCGCGTTTACTTGAGCTGATGTGGATTCGACCATGAGCGGTAGCGAAAAGAAAAACGATCGACCGGCAGATTCGCCGCTGACCGACGAGGAGTTCGACGCCTGGTGGCCGTTCAGCGACGACGACCTGGACGAATACGAACGCGAGATTGTGAAATCTCTCCGTAATTACGAGTGGGTTCCACCGTCTCATCTGGATGAGGAGCGACGAAAAGCCCGCGCCCGCGTCCGCAGTATCCTGGCCATGAAACAACCAAATGGTTTGCCTGATGGGAAAGCCCATGACACTGATTCCCTGCGGCAACACGATATTTCTACCGCTGCTGACTTGGATTCATAAAATGGGCCGGGGTTATGCCCCCGGCCCATGCCATCTGGCCTGCTCGATTATGCCGCGCCGGACCGTTTATCCCGCCGGCGCAAAGCTGTAGTAGCGTACTCCGGCCATCGGAATCCCGTAGCCAAAGCTGCTCTGTGGCGCTTCGACCGCTTGTTCCGGTTCATGCGTCGCGGTCTGAGAGCCGAACTCATTCAGCGTGTCGGCCAGGTCCTGCTCCACCCGGTTGGTGAGCAGACCGGCATGGTCATCGCGCTCGGCAACGTCTGGGCGTTCGTTCATGGTAATCATCGCGGTTCCTCCATATTTGCTATCGTTATTGCATCAGACTTGGTACGTCTTGTATCATACGCGATGATGCTGAATTAGTCAAGAAAAAGGGGCGGCCATGATGGCCTCCCCCGGGCGCCGCGCCGTTCCCTCCGTCGCTAGCTCTCCGGCACGTAGGTGTAGTACCGCACGCCGGCCATCGGTATCCCGTAGGCCAGGCTCGGCGGCGGAATGTGCCGGACTCGCTCCGGCGCGGCGTCTTCCATCCGTGCCCCGAACTCGGTCAGCACGTCGGTCATGTCCTGCTCCACCCATTCGCTAAGCAACCCGGATCGTAGGTCAATCTGTTCGTTGATCGGTCGTTCGTTGACAGTAACCATCGTTGCTCCCTCCCCTGCTGATTAGCCGCATCATCATTGATTGCAATTTTCTTTATTATATTTGAAGATAAACGCCCTGTCAACTCCTGACCAAAATTCATCAGGGCCTTTTCAAAGTCGTGGATAACGGCCTTACACCCCAAACCGTCATTCCCGCGAAAGCGGGAAGGTGGATTCACATTTCAAGTGCACACTTCACTGTCGATTATTTCAGCAGGGCTTCGGTATCCCAGGCACCGGCGTGGGGTGTTGTTGTAGGTCTGCGCCACCTGGGTGAATCGTTCGGGCAACACCGCGGCCAGGTCCGTCTCGCGGGGCAGTTGATAGACGACAATAAGGAATGCCGCTCGTGTTGACTATTCTTGCCGGTCTGG
>VXOG01000102.1:11055-34897 GCA_009840165.1 Chloroflexota bacterium | reverse complement strand
TCACGCGTAAGATCTTCGGCAGCGTCAGATGTGTTTATGATACAGCCGGAACCCACGCCCCACCCTGACCCGAACCTGCGCCATCTGGCGGAGAAGGAGTATATGCTGAACGGCATCAATCGCCGGCGAGCAGACGCCGGGCTTGCGCCAGTGGAGTTGGGCAAAAACATCGCGGCGCAACTCCACGCCGAGGCGAGCTTGGCCAACTGTTCGGGCAGCCATTGGGGGGCGGACGGTCTGAAACCCTATATGCGCTACACGCTGGCCGGCGGGACGCAGAGCAACGCGGAGAACGTCAGCGGCCTAAATTACTGTATCAAGCGCTACGACAACTTCACGCCCATCGAGAGCGTAGAGGCACTGATTGACAAGACGATGGGCGGTTGGATGAACAGCCCCGGCCACCGTGACAACATAATGAAACCGACACACCGCAAGGTCAACATCGGGCTGGCGTGGAATCTCTACAACATCATGCTGGTGCAGCATTTTGAGGGTGATTACGTGGAGTACAACCAACTGCCGGCCATCGTGGACGGGGTGTTGTCGCTGTCGGGGGAGTTCAGGAACGGAGCAAGCCCGTGGCGAAAAGAAGGGTATCACGGCGTCAACATACAGGTGCGCTACGACCCACCGCCGAAGGAACTGTCCAGAGGACAACTGGCCAACACCTACTGCTACGACTACGGCGACACGCTGGCGTTTGTGCAGCCGTCCCTGCCTGAAGGGATGATCTATCAGCGCGGCGTTAGTGTTTCGGATACGGAATGTGCAGACCCCTATGAGGCAGAGGCCAACGGGGGACCGACCTCGTACCAGGAAGCAAAAGCGGCATGGGAACAGGCCCGTTTTGCGGCCCAAATGAAACCGCCGAACGTTTGGGGCAAAGAGGTTCCAATCGTAGAGGCAGCAATGTGGCACGTTACGGAGGAAGGGTTTGACGTTGAGGCTCGACTGCCGGGGTTCCTGATGATAAACCGAAACCCAGGCGTGTATACCGTCATGGTGTGGGCTGGCGTCAACGGCAATCTGTCAGCAATTTCGGAGTACGCCCTTTGGGTGGGAATTGACCCGCCCGATGCCTACCGCTCTGTCAAATGAATTTGTCAACAAGCATAGCAGGGCGTAACACTCAGTGCAATCTCAGCCGGGCAGTTGTTGCGTATGCCCTCACAGCTCAATCTCGTGAATTTCAAACGGATACTCTACCCCAGAGCAGGAGTGTAGGTTGGTAGCGGTGTGCAAATCGAGCGTGGGGCAGAGGTCTATACCGGCTCAGTTCTTGCACTGGTGACCTGCCAGGACCTCGCGGGCGTGGGCACCAACGTTATCCTTACAATCGTTAGGTCGAAGCGCATAGTACTCCTATCATCCGTTCGCAGCAAAGTCCTCCCGCAACTTGAACAAATAGTACAAGGCACGGTCTGCAATGAGCTCCAAGCGACGACGTAGTAGAATGACAGATAAAAGTGAGGAAAGACCGAAAAGGCAAGTCAGAGACAGTATAAACGAAGCGGTGACGAACCCCGAGGCATGGTTCTATCGACATTTCACAATCGCTACGATTTGCAACACCCTCCTCGTGGCAGTGGCGGCTGCCGCACTCGGTGCCATCGTTGGCCTGCCTGTTTTCATGTGGCTCAAAGAGAATGAGGCCAACACGGTGTACTACGTATGCCTATTAATGGGAGGCACTGCGGCACAAATCGCGTTCGCATGGGTTACAACCTTGTGGGTAATCCCACGCGCAACAAGTTGGGCGGGGCAACTATTTGAACGAAGAGCCGAAAAACGCGGAAACAAAGTAGAAGTCAAAGAAAAACATGAGCAACGCGTGGTTGAGGAAACGGAAAACAAACCCAAACTAGGTCCGGCCCTACTCGCAGCAGTAGGCATAGCACACGCCTCATCCAAACTGAACATGGACTTTTGGACCGTCATCGCGCTATCTGGGCTGGCGGCTGCCTGCATTGTAATTACCAGAAACCTGACAGAGCATAAGACGATTCTGAGGATGACGGGCAGGATGAAAAACAACCTTGCTCCATAGAGCGAAGTCCCCGACCACGTTGCCCCCGTCGCTCCAGTGATCACATTTTAGTGCAGCCTTATCACACGCGCCGGCATGGGCCTTCGGCAATGGCGTATAACGCCGGCTGTCATCCCAATTAAGGATTATGCCTAATGCCCCGAATAGCACTTGGCTTTGAACAAAGAGGTGACCTGGCCGTCATCAAGTCCGACGGCTGCTGCGGCGTGTCAGTCAGCCTAGCCAGTCGGTTCAGCCCAATATCGCCCAAGCCAGCGTGATCACCCCCGCCGCCACGAGCGACCCGGCCCACAGCAGGTCCAGGTTGATCCAACCCCTGCGGAGGAACGCCAACCCTACCCGGTAGTACACGATTGCCGCTATCGCCAGCATCGTCGCTAGCATCACAACCGTGTGCATCAGCAGGCCAACCAGCCACCAGACCGGCGCGTCCGAGAGCGACAGGAACCCCCCGTGCTCGCCCAGGTCGCCCGCCAGTCCGGCCGCAGCGTCCGGCCCCGTGAGTGCCAAGACCACCGGCGCAAGCATCAGCCCGGCACCGTGCGCCGTCGCCATCAGAAACGACCACGCGATCAGGTCCCGCCCGCCCACGTTCATCCCAACCCACCTGGGATGCCGGTAGTAGAGCGCGAGCCGAAACAGCCCGAATGCCAGCAGGATCGCGCCGGCTGCAATCCGCACCCACCTCAGCGGCAGAAACGCTCCCACCAGAACCAGCGCGACCAGCACCACCGCCACCGACACCATGTGCCCCACGGCGATGTATCCCGTGGCCGTGCAGAGTTGCGCCGGCCGTTGCCGCTGCAGCGCCAGCGCCACCGCGAACAACCAGCCCATCCCCGGGTTTAACCCGTGGAACACTCCCAACGCCGCGAGTCCCAACCACGGACCCAGCGACGCCAGGGCCGCCGGGTCGGGGATGAGCGCGTGCAGCAACACTGCCGACATCGCCGGACCGGCAGCCACGGATCTATACGGCCGGGAAAGCTACGGGAAGCAGAATGTGTCGGACGAGGCGTCGCCGCCCTGGAGACGCACCTGGTGGCTGCGGGTCTTGCCGTAATCCACGAAGAAGTCCCGGTTGATGGCCATGCCGCCGGCCGGATCAGCGTCGATGCGGCAGAGCCAACCGTTCAGGCCGCCGGGATAGAACTGGTCGTCCCACGAAGAATAGAGCGAGTTGGTGAGGTACACGCGGCGTCCGTCACGGCTGATCTCCACCATCTGCGGGCCGCCGGTCAGGGTCGCGCCGTTGGGATGGGATGCCTTGCGGACCACTCCGCCGATTTCCAGCTCGCCGGTCTGTACCGGGTTGAACGGGTCGGACACATCGTACTGGAGCAGTTTTCCGGTTCCCCAGCAGGACACGTACAGGAATTTGTCGTCAACGGAAAGGTCGATGTCGGTGACCAGCGGCGGAACCGCGACCAGGGGCTGTAGCGCCGGCGGCAGGTCGGAAGCGTCGGCAGGCTCGGCGGGTATCGAAATAATCTTGCGCGCCGCCCATTCCTCGCCGTCCCGGTACCACAGGAAGATGGAGCCGGAAAGGTCCTCGGTGCTGACCACCACGCCACAGAAGCCGTAGTGCCGCGTGGGGTTGTGGGCGGGACGCAGTTCCAACGCCATCTGGTGCTCGGCCCCCAGGTCAATGGCCTGGCGGTGAGAGCGCCGGCGCATATCCCAGAAATGGAGCATGTGGCCGAATTTCTGCCCGACCACGTCCTCCAGCCGCACTCCATGCTCGAACATTTCGGGAGTGCCCCATTCGCTGGTCATCATGGTGTCCAGGCCGATGTGCCACCAGAAATCATAGGCCAGTTCCTGCGGCCCGCGGTCCAGTTCCCACGGCCCGATGGGCTCGAAGGTGTAGTGGTCAAGGAGCATGATGCCGCCGGGCCGGTCGCCCTCCGCGGAGCCCAAGGCGCTGACGTAAATGGCATCTGGCCCGCAGTGGACCGTGTGCGGTCGGGAGTAGCCGGCACGCTGCACCTGTTCGGTCTCAATGGTCTTGACGATGTGGGGCCGCGCCGGATCCGGCTGCGTGTCCAGGATGTAGATGCGGCTGTTGGCCAGGCTGGGAACCACCAGATAGCGGCGCTCCAGATGGGGATGGGCCGAAGACGGGCAGAGGGCTGCACTGCATGCGTTCCAGTTGAAGTGGTGCAACTCGTCGTCCAGGTAGGGCATTGGCACCGAGTGGACTACCTGTGAGTACGACGCCGAGTTGGGATCGCAGTCCACCACGGTCATTGCATCCGGCTCGCCGGAACCGGGGTTGAGCACGGCAACGTAAGCCAGGCGCTCCTGTGGAGCCTCCATGGCCAGTCGTGCCGATGGATAAAATGTAGGGTCCGGTCTCCAGAGCGCCATCGATGTACTCTCCAAGTTGGTTTTGTCGTTTATCATTCCCAGGCTGGACTAGATAACGACGTTGCGACATTCTATATGTACACCCGGCGGCGGGCAACGGGAGGCGCGCCTTACGCGTACACCTCCTGCGCGACGGTCGGCTCCAGCCGCAGGCGCCGCAAATTCCTCAACCCGGCCGGTGGAGTATAATGCCGCTTATCACCCCGATAAGGAGTAGCACCTATGCCCCGAGTAGCACTTGACCTTGAACAGAAAGAGGACCTGGCCGTCATCAAGTCCGACGGCTGGCGCGTGGCGCAGGGTCTGGAACCTGGAGAGCCCAACCAGGGCCTGGTGGCCGAGAAGCGTGGCAGCGATGCCCGCCTGCCCGACTACGATGATTCCGGCTGGGCCAGCGGCGCGGACATCCAGCAGCGCTATTCCGTTGGCCTCACCTTCGCCTGGTATCGCCTGCGGTTCACCATGCCGGAGGCAGTGAAGGGACAGGACGTGTCCACCTGCCGTGTGTGGTTTGAGACCAACGTTGACAACTACGGCGAGATCTTCATCGACGGGAAGATCGACCGCAACATCGGCGTGGTGACCGGCAACAACACACCCAAGCGGGTGTTGCTGGAAGAGCCGGGCGAGCCGGGCAAGGAACACGTCATCGCCGTGCTGGTGGCCAACGCGCCGCTGGGCGAGCCGGTGGGCGCTATTTTCATGCGCTACGCCTACCTGGCCTTCGAGTCGCAGCCGCCGCAATAGTCCGCGGTTCGTCGGAGCGAAGTCATGACCGCAGCCACCTGCGACCCCCGCGCATTGAGCGTGGCGAAGGCTGTGCATGAACGGGAACAACCGTTAGCCACTATCCTGTTCGGCTCCCGGGCCCGGGGCGACTACGAAGAACGCCGCTCCGACATTGACATCATGCTGGTGCAGTCGGAAGAACCGGATGGAGAGTACAAAGGCTCGGTCGAAGCATGGGCGGAAGGCGTCGTCCGGGCCGCCTACGGGCGTTGGGTTCCGGTTCAATTGGTCTGGTTTTCGGAGCACGAGTTCAGCGAGGGGAAACGGTACATCAACCATATAGCTACCCAGGCTATGTTCGACGGTGTGATCATGACGCAAAACCCGGAGGAGTACCACAACCGCGACGCCGCCGACGAGGACGCCGAGTACGAATACGACTGGACACCCTATGCTGAACGGCTGCGCCACGCCGAAGCGCATCTGATTGCTTTTCAGGATCTCGTTGACTTGGGCCGCATCGACCTCCTAATCGGCCAACAGGCGCAGAATGCGCTGGAACATGCCATGAAAGCCCTGCTGGAAGCCCACAGTGCGCGCTACCAACGCACCCACAATATCGGTGATCTTCTGGGGCGTGTCAGGGACGTTGACTCGGACCTGCGCCAGTTCCAGTTCAGCATCCCGCCCGATATTTACACTCAATACGCCGGGGATCAGGTGTACCGGCCCCCTAACCAACCCTTGCTGTCGGAGCAACCCGACTACCGGGAGCGTACTGTCGCCGATGCCCAGCGCATCATCGACCGCGCCCGCGCAGTGCGGGAGTCTCGCGGCGACTAGCGACGTAGCCTACGTTGGCATTCACCCCCCCCGCATCCTGGATTCCGGCTTTCGCCGGAATGACGGTATTATTGCGGGAATGACGGTATTATTTGGGTATGACGAGACTAATTTGAAAATGGAGGCTTTGCTATGGTCACCCGCTCTTTTGCCGGCACCGTTAACGCGCCGGATTTCCCCGACAGCGTCGAATGGATCAATACCGCCCGCCCGCTGAGCATGGCCGACCTGCGCGGCAAGGTGGTCATCCTGGACTTCTGGACCTACTGTTGAATCAACTGCGTGCATGTGTTTCCGCAGTTGCGGAAAATGGAAGAGAAGTATGCGGACGAGCTGGTGGTGATCGGCGTCCATTCCGCCAAGTTCCCCAATGAGAAGTACGCCGACAACGTGCTGCTGGCGGCCCAACGCTACGAGCTGAAGCACCCCATCGTTAACGATGCCGAGTTCGAGGTGTGGCGGCAATATGCCTGCCGCGCCTGGCCCACGCTGATGTTCGTTGACCCTGAAGGCAAGGTTATCGGCAAGCACGAGGGAGAGCTGCCCTACGAGGCCTTTGATGATCTGATAGGGCGGATGGTCACCGAGTTTGACGAACAGGGGTTGATCGACCGCCGGGACCTGGGCCTCACGCCGGAGGCCGTTGAGGAGTCCATGCTGGCCTTCCCCGGCAAGGTGCTCGCCGACGGTTTGGGCAATCGTCTGTTCATTGCGGACACCAACCACAACCGTATCGTCATCACCGATCTGGACGGCCAGACGCAGGCCGTGGTTGGTTCGGGAGCTGAGGACTTCGCGGACGGGGACTATGCCGGCGCCGCGTTCAACCACCCGCAGGGAATGGAGTTGGTGGGCGATACGCTGTACGTGGCCGACACCGAGAACCATGCCATCCGCCGCGTGAACCTGGCCGTCGGCACGGTGGACACTATCGCCGGCACGGGGCAGCAGGGACATGACCGACGCGCGTCCGGGCCGGGAACGCAGATCGCGCTGAGCAGTCCGTGGGACCTGACGCACCACGAGGGCACGCTGTACATCGCCATGGCCGGCATCCACCAGTTGTGGCGGCTGTCGCTGGCGGATGGGGCCGTATGCCCGCACGCCGGCACCGGTGGGGAAAACATCGACAACGGGCCGTTGGCTCAAGCGACGCTGGCGCAGCCCAGCGGCATCGTGGTGGGCAACGACCGGGGCGGCGTCCCGATACTCTATTTTGCCGACTCTGAGACCAGCAGCGTACGCAGCGCCGGCATCGACCCGGTTGCCGGACGGGTGGCGACGCTGGTGGGCATTGACCTGTTCGCCTTTGGCGACCGGGATGGTGTGGAGCACAACGTCCGGTTGCAGCACCCAATCGGAATTGAGTGGCATCAAGGTGAGCTGTTTATCGCCGACACATACAACCACAAAATCAAGAAGGTGCTGCCCATAACCCGCTCAGTACAGACCGTGCTGGGTTCCGGTGCGATGGGTCTGCACGATGGAGCGGGCAGGCTGGCGACGTTCAGCGAACCCAGCGGCTTGAGTTTCGCCGTTTTCGAGAATGGCCGGCAGCCTCTGCTCTACATCGCCGACACCAACAACCACGCGATCCGCGTCGCCGACTTTGAGGCCGACGAGGTGCGGACGCTGGAGATAACGGGATTGTCTTGACGGCTGCCGAGCCATCGGGCACCATGAACACGTCAATTCACGACCACAGGAGAACCCATGACATCCGCAAACGCCGATCCGGAATACGCCATAAGCTCTGACGACAGCATCACACTGATGGCGAGCAAGATCATCCGCGACGTGCTGGTCACCCGCGGAGAACCGATCCGGCGCGCCCAGCTGTGGCAGGCCGTGGAACTGGCCATGGGCGAACGCAAGCCCGACGTTGACGGAGTGCTGAAACGGGACTGGTTCAACAACCAGGGAACGGGCCCGGGCCGGTGGGAGTTGACTGAAGCCGCCGAGGCCGGGGAATCGCCATTCACGGATGCTGATGGCACAGTGAACCTCGCCATGGTGGTGGGCTACCTGCGGCTCTGCCGGGGCGAGGCGCCCTACATAGGCGACGTGGGCGATTTCATCAAGGTATGCCGCGACGACCTGGAACTGGATGCCAACTGGTTGTTACAGAGTAGCCGGGCCATTGGGTAGCGGGCAGAGGAATGCAGGGGCGAATGATTGTTCGCCCCTATTCGTCGTAGCCGCCGGCCAGGCTGACTGATAGCACACGTTCCCGGCCTGCCAGGTCGGGCTCTACCGTGATTTCGGCGTTCGGGAACGTTTCCGATGCCAGGCGTCGAGCCTCGTCCATCTGCTCTGGGTCCATTTCCAGCAGGATGACGCCGTGTGGTTTGAGACGGTCAGGTTCGGCGGCTTGGGTGATCAGCCGGCGGATGTGGTCCAGGCCGTCGGGGCCGCCATCCAGTGCCGCTACCGGCTCCCACTGGATTTCCGGTTGCAACGTGGGGATGCGGTTGGTGGGCAGGTACGGCAGGTTGGCGGCGATCACGTCCACGGGCTCCGGAAGCGATTCCAGCAGGTCGCCCTTCAGGAGTGTCACGCGGTCGGCGACGTTGTGCATCCGCACATTGTAGGCGGCTACGTCCAGCGTGGGGTCGAAAGCGTCGCTGGCGTAGATGCGGGCGGCGGGCAGGTGGATGGCGAGGTTGACGGCGATGGCGCCGGTTCCGGTGCCGACGTCAGCGATGACCAACTCGCGGCTCTCCATGCCCATGAGGGCCATGAACAGGGCGTGTTCCACCAGGGTTTCGGTTTCGGGACGCGGGATAAGCACGTCCGGGTTGACCAGCAGGTTGACGCCGTAGAACTCGCGGTAGTTGAGGATGTAGGCCAGGGGTTCGCGGGTGAGGCGACGCTCGACGATGGCAGCAAGCTGGGCCTCCTGTTGGGGGCCAACCTGGGATTCCTGCTCGGCGAAGATCGCCTGACGGGGCATCCGCATGACGTCCATCACCATGACCTCAGCCTCCAGCCGGGCGTCGGGGATGCCGGCTGATTCCAGCGTGCGGTGAGTCGCCTGGATTACGTCGCGGAGGCTGGGCATGAACGATAGAGATCCGGCGGACGTTTATGCAGATGCCAGACGCTCAGCGTCTCGGATGTAGTCGGCTGTTTCCCGTATGCGGCGTTCCGTATCCGGCCCGCACATCCCGTTGTAGAAGCAGGTGCCGTGCAGATAGCTGATGCGTGTGAAGTACCGGCCGACCAGGTTCTCGTAGGCGTTGGACGCCCTGGCCAACGCCAGCAGTCCTTCGGTGGTCATGGCGGTGGTTGGCGGTTCCCCTCCGGTTCGGGCCAGGATCAATGCGTCGGTGGCCCGCTTGGTGGCGCGCCAGGCCTTTTCCGCTGCATCGCGTATGTCGCCGTGTTCCAGCCGCTCGAGGGCCTGGGCATGGACATCGCGGGCGTCGGCGAAAATAGCGGCGTAGTCCTGGACAGGGGTCATACAGCTATGCAGATGCCAGACGCTCGGCGTCTCGGATGTAGTTGGCCGTTTCCCGTATGCGGCGTTCCGTTTCGGAGTTGCAAATGGCGTTGTAGAAGCAGGCTCCGTGCAACTGGCTGATACGGCTGTAGTACCGTCCCACCAGAGTTTTGACTGTGGGATCCCGTCGAGTAAGGGCATCCAGCTCGTTGGAAGTGATGGCGGTGGTGGCAGGCTCCTCGCCGGTGCGGGCCAGGATCAGAGCGTCGGTGGATCGCTTGGTTGCGCACCAAGCCTTTTCCGCCGCGTCCCGCACATCTCCGTGTTCAAGCCTTTCGATAGCTTGGGCGTGGACCTCTTTGGCGTCAGCGAAAATCGCGGCGTAATCTTGTACTAGAGTCATTGGAGTTGCTATCTCATTTGTGGGAGTTCGCTTGAAAAGCGTACCTACTCTCATCCCAACCCTCTCCCATCAAGAGAGAGGGGATCTGTCAGGAGGATATGGCGGCCAGTTCGCGCTCCTGGTCGGCGGAGATGAGGCGGTCGATGATCTCGTTGAGGCCGCCGTCCATCAGGCGCTGGATGCCGTGGGTGGACAGGCTGATGCGGTGGTCGGTGACGCGGTCCTGGGGATAGTTATAGGTACGGATTTTCTCGCTGCGGTCGCCGCTGCCGATCTGCGCCTTGCGGTTGCTGGAGATCTCCGCCTGGTGGCGCTCCTGCTCGGCGGAGTAGAGGCGGCTGCGGAGGATGGTCATGGCTTTGGACTTGTTCTTGTACTGGGAACGCTCGTCCTGGCAGACGACCATGATGCCGGTGGGTTCGTGAACGATGCGCACGGCGGTGGCCACCTTGTTGACGTTCTGCCCGCCGTGTCCACCGGCGTGGAAGATGTCGATGCGCAGGTCATCCTCCTTGATGTTGACCTCGACCTCATCGGCCTGGGGCAACACGGCCACGGTGGCGGTGGAGGTGTGGATGCGACCCTGCGCCTCGGTTTCGGGGACGCGCTGGACGCGATGTACGCCGGCCTCGAACTTCAGCTTGCTGAAGGCGTTTCTTCCGTCCACGGAAAACGCGATACGGCTGAACCCGCCCAGGTCCGACGGGTTGGAGTCGAGGATGTCCACGTTCCAGCCCTGTTCCTGGGCGTAGCGCTGGTACATACGGTAGAGGTCGGACGCGAACAGCGACGCTTCCTGCCCGCCGGCGGCGGCGTGGATCTCGACAATCACGTCGCGCTCGTCGTTGGGGTCCTTGGGCAGCAGGGCGATGCGGAGCTGCTGAGCCAGGCCGGAGAGGCGGGTTTCCACGTCTTCCAACTCCAACTGAGCCATTTCGACCAGCTCGGGGTCGCCGCCCTCGGTGATGAGAGCGCGCAGGTCGGCCTGTTCCTCGGCCAACTTGCCATGCTCCACGTCAATGCTGACCAGGTCTTCGAGGCCGGAGCGTTCGCGATTCAGTTCACCCAACCGAGCATAATCGGCGGCAACCTCGGGTTGGGCCATCTCGGTTTCGATGGCGCGATACCGCTCCACAATGGGCTGCAACTTATCAAAAATGTCGGCCATTACGCTCACGCCCGCCTAAGAAACTGCAAATCAGTATAGCCCACCGTGCGGAAAATCGGCAAGGGAGAAGTCCCGCTGCGCAATGGCGCTTTGATGTACGCCGGCTCTCCCAGCGCGGTATGATTGGTACGAGGCAGCTGCGTTGTTCGTGGTAGTCTTGACGTGGTTTGAAATAAATATGAAACCTTTTGCCAGCGAAATTCGGGTACAATACCAGGACAATCTGGATTTCGAGGTTTGTTGCATGAGTTACAAGGCAGAATACATTTGGATTGACGGACAGCAGCCCACGGCGAAGCTACGGTCGAAGGCGAAGATCGTGCCCGACGGCGAGGCCCCTCCCATTTGGGGTTTCGACGGTTCCAGCACCAACCAGGCGCCGGGCGAAAACTCGGACTGCGTGCTCAGCCCGGTGCTGACGGTTCCCGACCCGATACGGGGCGGCAACAACAAGCTGGTGATGTGCGAAGTGCTGCTCACCGACATGACGCCGCACCCGTCCAACACCCGGGCCGCCTGCGCCGCCGCCGCGGAGCGGTACGCCTCACTGGACTTCTGGTTCGGTATCGAGCAGGAATACACCTTCTTTGACGGCATCAAGCCGTTGGGCTGGCCGGACAATGGATTCCCCGCTCCGCAAGGAGGATACTACTGCGGCGTGGGCTCCGACGAGGTATTCGGCCGGCCGGTGGTCGAACAGCATATGGACGCCTGCTTGTATGCCGGCTTGGAGTTTTCCGGAATCAACGGTGAGGTTATGCCGGCGCAATGGGAGTTCCAGATCGGCCCCATCGGTTCACCGGCGGCTGGAGACCATCTGTGGCTGGCCCGCTGGCTGCTCTACCGCATCGGCGAGGACGTTGAGACCGTTGACGGTCGCCGCGGCATCAGCGCCACCCTGGACCCCAAGCCCGTCAAGGGCGACTGGAACGGCGCCGGGGCCCACACCAACTTCTCCACCAACCGGATGCGCGAAGACTACGACGCCTGCGTCGCGGCGGCGGAAGCCCTCCAGACCCGCCACGACCTGCACATCGCCAACTACGGCGACCGGATTGAAGAGCGGCTGACCGGCCTGCACGAAACCTGCTCCTACCGGGAGTTCCGCTACGGCGTGTCCGACCGGGGCGCTTCGGTTCGGATTCCGTGGCAGGTGGCGCGCGACGGCAAGGGCTACATCGAAGACCGGCGTCCCAACGCCAACTGCGACCCCTACACCGTGACCAGGTTGATCATCGAGACAGTGGGCGGCGCGGCCTCGGCCTAGAGTTCGCTGACATCCGGCTTGGGTAGTAGGGGCGAATAATCATTCGCCCCTACGTCGTTTGGGAAAACCCGCTGGGCGGGCGATTAGGGCTTTCCGGTTATTGCCGTCATTCCGGACTTGACCCGGAATCTAGGAACGTCTTGTTTCAGCTCTCTCGTTGTTTTGACGACACCCCCTAGGGACTTCACATAGGCGGCGGCAGTATCGTCCATATGTAGGTAGATGGAGCCGTCGTCGGCCAGGATGCGGCGCATCTCAATCAACCGGATTCCGAGCCAGCACAGAAACGCCGCCATTCCCTCCGAGTGATTGACCCGCCCGTTCTCGATGGCCTGCCATACACCGTGCCAGTCGTCCTTCTGCCACAGAAATCCCCCACTACTGGAGCTCGGAGCGAATGCTATCAGCCGTGTCACGCAAAGGCAATCAGAGCATGTCACTGCTGCGCCCACCAACTCGGAAAATCCACTGACACCGCCCCCTTGCCCTCATGCTTCCGTCGCCCCTACCATATTAACAGTCTAATCGTCCACATCTATCCTGCCGAACCGGCCACGAACCATCATGCCCAACTCCAAATGCCGTTCCTCCAAACCCTCTTGACTGCCCGCCAAAATCCTTGAAATCGCCCCCAAACCCGCCCAATTCACCCTCAAGAATTCGCACCTCGTCCTACTCAAACAACCGGAAATGAGCGGAAATGAGCGGGGTTTCCCAAAAATCGCCACCATCCCCCAATCCTGACAATCCCAAAATCCGGGGAATCCTGATTCTGACGACTCGCCGCCATGCTGTATGATGTACGTTCAAAGGACGGCATTATGAATCAGCAGCGTATTCGCAATTTCTGCATCATCGCCCACATCGATCACGGGAAATCCACGCTGGCGGACCGCTTGCTGGAGATCACCGGAACGGTGCGGCCCCAGGATATGAAGGCCCAGTTCCTGGATCAGATGGAACTGGAGCGCGAGCGCGGCATCACCATCAAGGGTAAAGCGGTGACCATGTCCCACCGCGTCAAGGATGGCGACCATGCCGGCGAGTACCAGCTGAACCTGATCGACACGCCCGGCCACGTGGACTTTTCCTACGAAGTGTCGCGGGCGCTGGCGGCCTGCGAGGGCGCGCTGCTGGTGGTGGACGCGACGCAGGGCGTGGAGGCCCAGACCATCGCCAACACGCTGCTGGCCATGGAATATGACCTGGAGATGATCCCCGTCATAAACAAGGTTGACCTGCCCTCGGCGGAACCGGAGCGCGTGGCGGCGGAGATGGAGCAGATTTTCGGCTTCCGGCGTGACGAGGTGGTGTTTGTGTCCGCCAAGTCGGGCCTGGGCTGCACGGAACTGCTGGACTCTATCGTGGAGCGGGTGCCATCGCCGGACGGCGGCGACGACCCTTTCCGCGCGCTGGTGTTCGACTCCACCTACGACACCTACAAAGGCATCATCGCCTACGTGCGGGTGGCCGACGGAGAAATCTCAACCAGCGACCGGCTGCGGGTGATGTCATCGGGCCGAACGGTCGAAATCATGGAAGTCGGCGTCTTCTCCCCCGAACCCACCGCCACCGGCATCCTCCGGGCCGGACAGGTGGGCTACGTCGCCACCGGCTTCAAGGACGTGCAGGAGTGCGCCGTCGGCGACACCCTGACCAACAACGCCCATCCCGCCGAGGAGCCGCTGCCCGGCTACGTGGAACTGAAGTCCATGGTGTTCGCGGGCCTCTATCCTGCGGACGGCGAGGACTACACCCGGCTGCGGGCCGCGCTGGAAAAACTCAAGCTCAACGACGCCTCGCTGACCATCGAGCCGGAGAACAGCGGCGCGCTAGGATTCGGGTTCCGCTGTGGCTTCCTCGGCCTGGTGCATCTCGAAATCGTGCAGGAACGGCTGGAGCGGGAGTACGACCTTGACCTGATCGTTACCGCGCCCAGCGTGGCCTACGAGGTGCTGTTGACCAACGGCGAAGTGATTCGCGTGGACAACCCGTCGCTGCTGCCGCAGCCCAACGCCATCTCCGAGGTTCGAGAGCCGATCCTGGGGGTGACCATCGTCGCGCCCAGCCGCTCCGTTGGCGCGGTGATGGAACTGATGCACGCCCGCCGCTCGGAGTTCCGCCGGATGGAGTACATCCAGGGCATCGGCGGCAGCCAGTCCGACGCCGGCGCTGAGAGTGAGCAGACCCGCGTGGTCATGGAATACACCATGCCGCTGGCCGAGATGCTGGCCGACTTCTACAATCAGCTCAAATCGCGCACCCAGGGCTACGCCTCGCTGGACTACACCTTCGAGGGCTACCGCGCCGCGCCGCTGGTGCGCATCGACATCCTGGTGAACCAGACGCCGGTGGAGGCTCTGAGCATGATCAGCCACCGGGACAACGCGGTGGTGCAGGGCCGCAGCATCGTGGAGAAGCTGCGCTCCACTATCCCACGGCAGATGTTCGAGGTGCCCATCCAGGCGGCCATCGGCAGCCGCATCGTAGCGCGCGAAACGGTCCGCGCCATGCGCAAGGACGTCCTCTCAAAGTGCTACGGCGGCGACATCACCCGCAAGCGCAAGCTCCTCGAAAAGCAGAAAGAAGGCAAAAAGCGCATGAAGCGCGTGGGCCGCGTGGAGGTGCCTCAGGAGGCGTTTTTGAGCCTGCTGAAGATAGGGGAAGAGGGGTAAGCAGTAGGCACGGATGGTTTTACGTTGGCCTGCCGACTTCCCAGAGGATTGCCCGCCGGAAGAGGCGACGCCCGCCAACGGAGTGTATTACTACATCGTCAAAAACAACCCGCCTGATCCAGCGGATTTCTTGTCCTTGTATCGCCGAAACCGAAGGTTGGCTGAAGCACGAACACGACAAGGCATAACGACTTTATGCCAGACTATGGGGCTATCGGTGCTGGCCGACATTGACGACGCCATATATCGCGCGAATCGTTTCAGAAGTATCGGAAATTTCATCGCTCAACTGGTTATCACCTCTGATGCAGGTCTGATATTGTACACGCCGAGGGGCAACGATTCGTATCATACATAGTGGATTCCCGAAGGATACGCTCCGATAGCTACTGCTTCGGTAGTGCTGGAACCGTAAGGAATTATGGAGTGATGTCCATGCTAGCTGAAATCGAAGGAATCCTATTGCCCAAAGTGCCCTGGGGTGAGTTCTCTTATGACACCATCCTGGACTGCTACGAAAGCGCGATTATCATGCTGGAGCGCGACGATGCCGGTCGCTTATACCTGGTTTGGTGGAACGAAGCGGATCAGGACATGGAGCAGTTCGTGGGCATCCCCTTGACGAAAACACGCTTGGGGGCGATTCTATCCGACGCAATTTCCCCCTTGAATGCGATGGAAAACCCGGAGGACGGCTACCTGCTGGTCGTTGACATCGACTTGGAAACCGGCGCGGCGGTTCGTGTCGTCAAAACTACTGCCGCCGCCCTGCCTCAGGGTACGCTCCCCCATCGCGACGCCACGCTGAAAATGCCGATGCCCGTATCCCTGTAGATGGTGAATCCTATGTTAATGTTCACAGTGCCCATCGGAGTCGGCCACCCGGACGGCGGGGATCTGTACCCGATCGATGCCGTTGTGGATACTGGAGCCGCCCATTCCATGTTGCCAGCATCTTTGCTGGGAGACTTGGATATTGAGCCGCAGGAGCATTTGGGGTTCATCCTCGCCGACGTTAGCAGGGTCCGTTATGGCTTTGGTATGGCGCGTTTTCGCATTTACGAGACGGAACGACAATGTCCCGTGATCTTCGGGCCAGACAATAACTACCTGCTGGGGGCCACGGCGTTGGAGACCTTCAATCTTCTGGTTGACCCGAACGCTGAGCGTCTGGTTCCTGCCGAGTGGCTGCGGCTGGGTTGGGGCGGCCCGATATAGGTAAGGGCGGTGAGATATAAAGTAGGGGCGAATAATCATTCGCCCCTACACGGTTACGGATATTGCGCGGTTCGCCCTACTGTACTATGTTCGGCGTTACCTCGGCGGGGATGCCGGTGGCTTCCATTTCGCGGCCGCGTTGCTCCACCCGCTGGATGGCTGACGCGAGTACGTCATCGTCCAGGTCGGCGGCGACGCCGGGGTAGCCGGCCCGCTCGATCATGGCCTTGAGCTTGCCGGTCTTGAACTGGTCCAGACACCAGCCCAGCGGGTCGGGAACCAGCGTCTTGTCCCAGAAGATGCGGTGGTTCTTGTTGCGCGGGCCGTAGTGGTAGTGCGGCTCGTCGCGGAAGCAGTCGAAGGCCAACAGCTCGGTCTCCTCGGTGAACACCCGCCCGGTGTTGCCGGCCAGGTCGCTCAGCACGTGGATGGCCAGCCCGCCGTCGCCCGAAGCCTGGCGTCGCATCTCCAGGCCGAAGCGGATGTTGCCGGCTTCGATGATGTCGGTGCCCCGGTTGTGCTTGACCGTGTTGCGGTCGGCGGCGAACTTGACGCGCGCGGTGCTGTCCACCTCGTCCAGGGCCGCGTTCACGGCATTCATGTCCAGCCCGGCGGCGGCATCGGCGTAGCCGGCGGCATCCAGCATGGTGCCGAGGTTGCTGCGCATGGTGCGCACCGACCAGCCGATGGGGTTGCCGTCGGTGGTCTGGTCCATGCGGTACTGGATGTTCTTGCCGTCGGGAGCATACACGTAGCTCTTTTCGATGTCGAAGCAGTTGAAGCGCAGCGCCGTTTCGTCGTCCACCTGAACCAGGATCACAACGCCCTGGTCGGAGTGGTCCTGTATGTTGCCATCCCACAGCTCGTGCTGGACGATGAAGCCTACGTTGCCGGCATCGACGCTAACTCGTCCTCGTGGTGTTGCCATGTCCGATTTCCTCCGTTTTGCGTGACAGGTATTATTGAATTGAACGGAATATAGACACGATAGCGGCGGGGTGTCAAATGTGGGCTGACTCACACGCCCAACGTCTCCCGTATCGTGCGCAACTGGTTCAGGTGCTCGCCCCAGTGCCGTTCCAGGCCGTCGATGAACGCCTGGGCCGTGCGGGTCTCGTGGATGTCGCGGTGAGGCAGGTGGGCCATGGCCGTCTTGTCCGCAAAGTCAGCGTCGGACGCGGCAGCGATGGCATCCTCGGCGGTTTGCAGGATGGTCAACGGGCCGGCCAGCACCTCGTCAATGTCGGCGGCCATGCGCTCCGGCGTCATGTTGTTGGCGTCGGGCAGTATTGTGATCTCATCCCGTGTGCCATCGAGTACGCCGGCGATAACGCTGCCGATGCCGCCCTCCGGCGTGTCCACCAGGTGATACAGCACCTCGCGGGCGCACCAGTTCTCACCGTCCCTCCAGTCCAGGCAATAGTCCATGCCCTCCAGCAGGCCAGTTAGATCATTGCGGATGCGGCGGACGGTGGCGAGGTTTTCGTCGCGGGTGGGCATTATGGAGGTCTCCTGTAAAGTTCGAGATTGCCGGTGTAGGGGCGAGGCATGCCTCGCCCCTACGTGGGTTCAGAGGTTGCGGGTTGCGGGGATTTGAGCAGACCCAAGGTAAGCCACACGCCGCTGATGATCAGCCAGAACAGGAAGGCGATGCCGGAAACGCGGTGCATCACCGTGGCGGCGTCAACCCAGATGAACAGCATGGCGACGCCGATAATCACGTCGGCAACGGCGCTGATCTTGAGCAGGCCGCCGATACGCCACTGCACCGGGCCCAGGGCGATAAGGCCCAGGCCGGCGAGGGTGAAGCCGACCTTGCCGGCGATCCAGCGCACGGCGTCCATCGGCTCCAGCCAGCCGGGCGCGCCCCAGGCCATCAGCGTCGCGCTGCCGTCTGCCGCCTGTGGTATGCCAGCAGCCAAGGCAAGCATACACGCGCCGGAAATGGCGGTGATCGCGCCGGACAGCGCCAGCAGGATGGCAGCGAGGCCCATGGCCTGCGGTTGGCTGACTCTCAGCGCCATCCACAGATACACTGCCGCCGCCGGCAGGGCGAGGCCGGAGAGAACGCGGGCGGCGCCGGCGATTACGTACTGAACGGTGTCCAGAATGATGGGCAACTGAATCGGGGAGCCGGCCAACGGCTCCATGCTGCTGTTGAGACGGGTCATCACCGACACCGCCGTAGCGATAGCGGTAAGGATCAGCAGCAGGCCGGATATGCGGATGGTGGACATGCTCATGCGGCGAGGGGTAGCAGGCGGTCGATGAGGGCTCGAGTTTTTTCTACTGCGCTGACTAAGATGTCGTCCGACATATCGTTGTGATAGAAATGGGCGTGCAGTCGCTGCGCCACGCCGAAATTGCGCCTGATGGTAGCGTCATTCAATTCTCCGGTGAGGTTACGAATGGTTTGACGACGATGCTGATGGTCTTGAATAGGTTCCCCACGCCTGATAGCAACAGCAATGATGACCTGCGTCACCGCGCCCCACAACATTTCGGCGCCGACCATCGAATTGCCCGCGGCCAAGAATTGGTCAGCCAACGTTGAGAACTCTCCGGCTAGCCTGATGCGCTCTTCCGGCGTCATACGAGTTGACGAACCGGTTGCCCGAGTATTCTTTCAATAAAACCTGGCGCTAAGTCCCAGTCTTCCACAACTTCGTAATCATCGAACATTTTCCAACGCGCATTGGCGCGGTAACATTCAGCAAAGCTAAGTTCAGACGTTGCCGCCGCGCAGTCGTCCTGCTCATCAGCAATCTTGCGCCCGGCAGCATAGATGTCAGTGAAGGTTTCGTGGGGCCACCCACGCTTTTCCGCAACGTACTTGATGGCCAGCGCAGTAGCATCCCAGATTTTCTCGCTGGCCAACTGATAATCCTGCTGTCCCAAGGCCAGGTCGGCCTCCCAGACTGCGGTTTGTACTTTTCGGACTTGCTCCGGCGTCAGCATTTGCGGGCCTCCGTATCCGGCGGGTCTGCAACCATTATAGCGGTTGCATGGCTCGGCTATGCTGAGGCGGCGGCCGGCTCCGGCCCGCGGCGGTCGCTGGGGATCATGAGCGATGCCAGCAGGCCGACGAAGTAGATGCCGGCGGCGATGAAGAAGCCGTATTGCCAGTCCAGCCACTCAATGGGGCCGAAAATGAAAACCGCCGCCACCGCGCCGAACAGCACGTTGTTGCCCCACATCAAGCCCAGGAAACTCGATTCAAGACGGTAACGCGCCGCAACGTCCGCCGCCGCTGCCGACGTAAGGTTGATGACCGTGAAGTGCTGCAACCCGTACAGCGCGACGCATACGGTGATCCACGGAGAATACTGTTGGCCGCCCAGGGGAATCGCCGCCGTCAGCACCGTGGTGAACGCCATGAGGAACACGATGAGCGACTTACGCCCCATCTTGTCGGACAGCGCGCCGATGAGCGGCGCAGTCACCATGGCCGGCCCGACCATCAATGCCAGGTGCGCCGCCGCCTGGAATGAGTTGACCCCCAACGCCTGCGTCATGTACAGCGGCACCAGGAACAGCAGCGAGCCGTCGGCCATGCCGCGCACCGCCGACACCGCGAAGATCGCCCACAATCCCGTGCCGCGGAAGGCCACGCGAGTGCTGTCCCACTGGTGGCGCATTCTCTGGACGATGTTGATGTTCAGGGGTGGCGCGTTGCCGGCGTGGCGGAGCAGTCCGTAGATGATGAACGCCGAGACGATCATCACCGGCGCACTGACGGCCAGCCACAGCCGCCAGCCGATGGGCTCCCATTCCAGCTTCCAGCCCACGGTCAGCCCGTCGGATGCTTCCCACTGCAACGCGCCCAGCAGCAGGATGCCGGCGGCCATGGGACCGAGCACGTCGCCGATGCTGCCGGTGGAGCGGTGCATGGATATGAACAGGGCCCGTCGCCTGGGGAACCGCTGCGCCAGCAATCCCAACGCCGGCGGATGCCACAGCGCCGCGCCGGAGGACGCGCAGGCCAGCGCGAACAGCAGCAGGGCGAAAGACGGCGACACCGCCATCAGCAGCAAGCCGACGCCGGAAAGGAACGCGCTGATGGACAGCACCCACGCCACGCGATGATGAAACAGGTCGGCCAGGAATCCGCCGGTTACGCTGGTGAGGCCGCCGCAGGCCGAACGCACGGCGACGATGATACCCACCTGCAACGCGCTCAACCCCATGTCGGCGGCGATGAAGGTGGTGAGCAGCGGGATGGCGTTGGAGAAGAAATGCTCGAAGGCGTGGGCGCCGATGATGGTGGAAGCCATCACCCGGTTGCCGGTGCGACGGCTTGGCGCCGGCGGCGGTGGGGCGGATGCGTAGGCCATTTGGGAATCGTTGCGGACGTTGTAGGGGCGAGGCATGCCTCGCCCCTACGGACGTTGGTGATCCGGCGTATTCAGGCGATCAGGCGGCTACCGGCACGGCCTCGGGCTCTCGGGGTTTGCCCGGGATCAGCAGCGATACCAGCAGTCCGACGAAGTAGATGCCCGCCGCGATGTAGAACCCGTACTGCCAGTCGAACCATTCCACCGGGCCGAAGATCATCACGGCCGCGACGGCGCCGAACAGCGTGTTGTTGCCCCACATCAGGCCCAGGAAGCTGGACTCCAGCCGGCGGCCGGCGGCGATGTCGGCAGCGGCGGCCTGGGTCAGGTTGTTCACCGAGAAGTTCATCAGGCCGTAAATCGCCACGAACAGGGTGATCCAGAAGGTGTACACCTCGTGCGACTGGCCGGCCCAGATGATGCCCAGGGTCAGCAGCGTGGTGGCCGCCATGATGAATATGATCAGCGGACGGCGGCCGATCTTGTCGGAGAGCGCGCCGATCAGCGGGCCGGCCAGGATGCCGGGGCCGACCATGAGGGCGACGTGGGCCGAGGCCAGGAAGGTGTTGGCGCCCAGCGCTTGGGTCAGGTACAGCGGAATCAGGAACACCAGCGACCGGTCGGCCATGCCGCGCACCGCCGACACGGTGAAGATGGCCCACATGCCGGTGCCCCGGAAGGCGTCCTTCATGCCCGCCCAGTTGGTGCGGATGCGCGCTCCTACGTCAACTCCGACGGGACGCTCGCCGCCGGCGTTGCGCAGCAGGATGAATATCAGCACGGTGGAGATGAACATAATCGGCGTGCTGACGCCCAGCACCCAACGCCAACTGATGGCCGGCCAGGGCAACTGCCAGCAGAAGGGCAGCGCCCCACAACCCTGGGTCACGATGTCCTCAGCCTCGCCGGCGCTCCAGGCCAACGCGCCCAGCACCAGCGCGCCAGCGACCATCGGCCCGAGCACGTCGCCGATGCTGCCCGTGGAGCGGTGCATGGATATGAACAGTCCACGACGCTGCGGGAATCGACGCGCCAGCAAGCCCAACGCCGGCGGATGCCACAACGCGCTGCCCATGGAGCCCAGGGCCAGGGCGCAGATGATCAGCCCGAAGGTGGGCGCGATGGACATGAGCAGGTAGCCCGTGCCGATCATAAAGGTGCTGATGGACAGCACCCAGGCCACCCGGTGGTGGAACAGGTCAACCAGAATGCCGCCCGATACGCTGGTCAACCCGCCGAAGATGGACCGCACCACGACGATCAGTCCCACCTGCAAGGCGCCCAGACCCAGGTCGAGAGCGATCACGGTGGCCAACAGGGGTATGCTGTGGGCGTACAGATGCTCGAAGGCGTGCGCGCCGATGAGCGTGCTCGCCATCACGGAGCCCTTGGTGCGCGGCTCCACGTCCTGGGCTTGTGGTTGGGAAGGACTGATGCCGGCTGCACTTGCCATCGGATTGCTCCTTACGCGCTACCTGGGCGGAATGGGGCGCATTATACACGCCGGCAAATGCAATGGGGTATCAGTATTCGTAAAACATTTGCTGGAGAGCGTCCCGGTCGTTGGTGACGGTTAGGCCGAGCATGAGGAGGAGGCGGGCTTTCTGGGGCATCAGGTTGTCGGATACGATGAAGCCCTGCTCGTCCTTGCGCGGCGTCATCACCACGCGGCCGGCGTCGGAGCGGCTGGCGAGGACAACGGGCATCCCGCCGGCCACGGCCTGCTCGGCAGCGGCGATGAAGGTGGGCGGGAAGGTGCCGGCGCCGAATCCGGCTACCACCAGGCCGGCGGAACCGTGCGCACGGACGGCGTCGATGAGCATACCGTCAGCCCCGGCGTAGGCGTGAACGATGTCCACGCGGGGCAGGTCGGCCATGCCGTCCACGCGGAAAGGGGTTTCCGTGGTGTGCTTGCGGTATGGGCGACGGTAGAACACGACGCGGTGGTCGGAATCGGCGTAGCCCAGGAAGCCCAGTTCGTTGGGCTTGAAGGTCTCCACGCGCAGGGTGTTGTGCTTGTACACCTCGCGGGCGCACTGGATCTGGTTGTTGAGGACGGTGAGCACGCCCATCCCTGCCGATTCCGGCGTGGCGGCGATGCGGCAGGCGTCCAACAGGTTGAGGTCGGCGTCGGTGCTGATGGACGTGGGCGGACGCATCGCGCCGGTGATGACCACGGGTCGCTGGGTCTTGACGGTGAGGTGCAGGAAGTAGGCCGTCTCTTCCAGCGTGGCCGTCCCATGTGTGATCACGACGCCGGCGGTGTCGGGTTCCTCGCGGTCGATGGCGTGGATGCGCTCGGCCAGGGCGATCCAGTTGGCGGGGCCGATGGCGGTGCTGCCCACGCTCACCATGTCCTCGGCGATGACGTTGAAATTCTCGGCTATCTCCGGCACGCGGTCCAGGTTCTGGTCGATGGTCAGGTGGTCGCCGATCTCGGGATAGCGGATGTAGTCCATGCGGTCGGGACCGACGCCGGCAATGCTGCCGCCGGTGGCGATGATGTGGACGGTGGGTTTGGGCATGGTGTGGATCTCCTGACGTGCGAATTTTTTGCGGCGTAGGGGCAACCCTTGTGGTTGCCCTAGAATCTGCGGAGGATAGTATGTGCCAACCCAGGGCGCCCACAAGGGGCGCCCCTACGTCTAGCAGGCAGGAATCGGCCGGCTCACCAGACGGGGTGTCCGTCATAGGCTCCTACGTGTTATGGACAGGACTATCTCTCTGGGTTCTCCGTATCCTCGGCCCATTTTGAAGGGTTATGGATGATGTAATTGCGGATGTCGTGCAGGACGGATTCGTTTCGGATGATGTGTTCATAATAATTGCGTTGCCACAATTTACCGTCAAACGGTGTCCACCTCGATGCCTTTACCCCACGTACATATTCAACCGTTGTCAATGATTTGTACGCGCCCACCACGTCTCCCAACGACGCAGGGGAAACCCTTGTGGTTGCCTCGGATGGTGGCTCCATTCTCCCATCGGTCAACACGATAATGCCGTGGATGTGATTCGGCATGACGACGAACACGTCTAAACGAACGTTGGCGAATCGTTGCGGCAACACCTGCCACTGCCTGGCCAACATACTTCCCGCGTCGTTCAATTGCATCGTATCGTTGACAATTTCGCCGAACAGACAAGCTCGATTTTCCACACAGATCGTAACGAAATACGCGCCGGCCTGCCTGTAGTCGTATCCGGGCAAACGGATGGAACGGCGATGATGGCCCGCCGGGTTGTTTGTTGCGTTCACGGGTGTACACATCCTGGTGTAGGGGGGGGGGGCGGGCACCCCCCCAAAAAAAACACCCCCCCAGAAACCAAAACCCCCCCACGG
>VXOG01000102.1:0-11045 GCA_009840165.1 Chloroflexota bacterium | reverse complement strand
CCACCCCCGCCCCACCCCTCTCGCGCGCTGTGGGGTGGGTCTCTTTTTGTTTTCCCCGGGGGGGGGGGGCGCGTGGTGGGGGGGGGGGGGGCCCCCCCCCCCCCCCTACAGTATGCGCCGCCATGCTACCATACGGCCCATGCGGGCCCTGATTGTGTCGGACATTCACTCCAACCTGGAGGCTTTTGACGCCGTGCTGGCGGATGCTGACGCGCGTGGTGGGTATGATGTTGTGTGGTTCCTGGGGGATCTGGTTGGCTACGCGGCGGATCCCGGGCCGTGCATCGAGCGGCTGCGTGGGTTGCCTCACCTGGCCATTGCGGGGAACCACGACCACGCGGTTACCGGCAAGCTGAACCCCGACCTTTTCAACGGCGCGGCGCGGGCGGCGGCATTGTGGACTGCGGACGTATTGACCGACGACGAGCTGGCGTACCTGGCCGGTTTGCCCGAGGTGCGAACGGTCGGCGATTTCACCCACGTACACGGCAGCCTGCGCGATCCGGTGATGGAGTACCTGATCAGCGAGCCGGCGGCGCTGGCGACTTTCGCCCTGCTGAAATCTCCCTTCTGCCTGGTGGGGCACTCGCACTATCCAATCGTGTGGACAGAGCATGAGGCCGGCGCGGACGTGGCGTTGCTGGACGTTACTGCGCCGCTGATGCTGAAATCGGGCCAACGGGTAATCGTCAACCCGGGCAGCGTGGGGCAACCCCGGGATGGAAACTGGCGGGCATCGTATCTGCTGTACGACAGCGAGATCGGCGATGCCGGCGTTCTGCAACACTATCGGGTTGAGTATGACATCGGGACGGCGCAACGCAAGATACGCGCTGCCGGCCTGCCGGAATCGTTGGCGGATCGGCTGGCGCGAGGGCATTGACAGACTCAGGCGGTGTAGGGGCGAGGCATGCCTCGCCCCTACGTGAGGTGAGATGATAACCGGTTGAGCAACCACGAGGGTTGCCCCTACCGGGCGGCGCGTTTAGAATCCGGTGAACCTGCGGTATCTTGCCGCCAGGGTTTTACGGTGACGAGGTGTTGATGATATGAGCCAGAGTAATGACCAGGAGCAAATCTACCAGGAACTGCGCCGGCGGGCGGTGGTAGAGTTTGGTGAAGAGCGCGCTATCGAGCTGGAAACGTACTTGCGGACTGCCGCTCAGCAGATCTACGACGTTGAAGGCGTGGAAGTGCATCCTGACCTGGAGCCGCTGTTTCAGGAGTAGTGGGGGCGGTGTCAGCCGCTCAGCCGAGAACTTCACTCACCCCAACCCTCTACCCGGATTGGGGTAGGGGCGGGTTTCAAACCCGCCCCTACGTGGCCCGCATCAGTCGAAAGGGCAGAGGAAAATCTGTAACACCCGCAAGCAAGAGGTTGAACCATGTCCGAACTTCATGAGCTTTCGGTGGCGGAAGCCGCCGCCCAGATTCGCGAGGGAACTATATCGCCGGTAGCGCTGGCGGAATCGCTGCTGGCGCGGATTGACACGCTGGACAGCGATTTGCAGGCGTGGGTGACCATCGACCGGGACGCGGTGCTGTCCGCGGCGCGGGAGCGGGAGTCGGAAGCGCAGAGAGGCGAAATACGTGGCCCCATCCACGGGGTGCCCGTGGGTCTGAAGGACATCTTTTACACCGCCGGGATGCTCACCGCCTGCGGCTCCAAGGTGTACGCTGATTTCGTGCCCGACTTCGACGCCACATCGGTGGCCAAGATCAAGCAGGCCGGCGGGATCGTTTTGGGCAAGGCGGTCACCACCGAGTTCGCCACGTCCGACCCCTCGCCGACGCGGAATCCCTGGAACCTGGAACATACGCCCGGCGGTTCCAGCAGCGGGTCGTCGGCAGCGGTGGCGGCGCGGATGGTTCCGGCGGCGCTGGGTTCGCAGACCGGCGGCTCCACCTGCCGGCCGGCGGCCTACAACGGTATCGTGGGACTCAAGCCCACCTACGGGCGTATCAGCCGCTATGGTGTCGCGCCGGTGAGTTGGTCGCTGGACCACGTGGGCATCCTGACCCGCACGGTGGCCGACGCCGCGCTGATGCTGTCGGTGCTGAGCGGCGCGGACGACAACGATCCCGGCAGTCTGCGGGAGCCGGTTCCCGACTTCGTGGCGCAGATGGCCGAGCATGACCGTCCGCCGCGCATCGGGCTGGTGCGGCAGTATTACCAGGACTACGCGACGCCGGAGATCTGGGCGCATACGGAGGCCATCGCAAACCAGTTGGCGGAGGCCGGCGCCGAGGTTGAGGAGCTGCCGTTGCCCGACAGTTTCGCGCGGGTACACAGCTTCCAGCGCATCGTGATGAACGTGGAGTGCGCCGGGTTCCACCAGGCGAATCACCGGATACGCGCCGCCGACTACGGGCCGCGCATACGCGGAGGTATGGAGATGGGGATGATCATCCCCACGTCCACGTACATGAAGGCCCAGCGGCTGCGCCGGCAGTTCCGCGCCGATATGAGCGACCTGGCATCCAGGGTGGACGTGGTGATGACGCCGGCAACACCGGCTCCCGCACCCAGGGACCTGAACACCACGGGCGACGCGGCGTTCCAGCAGCCGTGGACGGCGGCCGGACTGCCGACGGTGGTGGTATCGACGGGGCTGAGCGAGCTGGGGATGCCGATGGCGGTGCAGTTCGGCGGGCCGTGGGCGCAGGAGGGCCAGGTGCTGGGCGCGGCCCAGTGGTGCGAGCGGATCGCCGGCCTGAACCAGGCGCCGCCGGTTTCTTGACATTCCTGACTGGTAAGGATGAGGCATGAATACCCTCGAAGCGGTCAAACTATACTTGGGATTCGACGTCGGTGGCGAAGGCGGCGAAGGCGGATCGCACAGAGCAGATGGATGCAGAGGCCACTTCGGGTGGAGCATATGCTGCGAGGGTGGTGATGGGAATTTGGAGCGCATTTGCACCGGATTGGCCAGACACGCTCGGGATGCTGTAGCCCAAGTGAAAGATGAAATCGAGGCACGGTATCGTGAGGATAATTTCCACGTTGTAGCCGCAGGAATTGACGCCCCCTTGCTGTGGAATAAAAGAGGCGACAGACAGGGCTACCGAAAAGCGGAGGACGACCTCGCAACAGCGCTAGAAGCAATCGGGCGCAGGCCTCCTACGGCTGCCTACAGATTGCCCGGTGAAGTCACGATGCAAGGACCATTGATTGCTTGGTATCTCGGCGCAGAGTGGAATGTGGCAATTACGGAATCCTACCCGAGGGTATTTCGCCAATTGCTTGAGTACATCAATCGGTGTGACTTATTGCACACGGCAGACCGTCTGATGCAGGGCCTGACCCCATCCAGCAGACGCCCGGAGGAATGTGAACACGGTCACGAACAGGATGCCACGCTACTTGCGATGGCGGCATGGGCAGCAATTCAAAACCCACCCTTGCCCAACTGGCAAAACCTCTACGACGGGGATGATTGCCTATTTAACCCGTCCGGCGTACCCGTTAGCTATTGGATGCCTATCCCCGCTACTAATCAGCCGCATTGAATGAACTCCGGCTTTACTCAGGAACGATAGCCATGCCCGATAACCACGAATTGCTGAAGCGCATCACGGCTCGCCCCGATGTGTTTGGAGGGAGGCCGATTGTCCGCGACATGCGAATATCGGTGGAGCTTATCCTGAGCCTGTTGAGCCAGGGAGCCACTACGGACGAGTTACTGGACGATTATCCTGGACTTGAACCGGAGGACATCCGCGCCTGTGTCGCCTACGCCCACGCCGTCATAGCCAGGGACACGCTGGCCACGGTTTCAGTGGCTGAGTGATGCGCTTTCTGGTCGATAGGCGCGCTTGCGGCGTGCTGGAGTCCATAAGTCAAGCAGTGAACGAATCTGAAAGATGGCTAACGAGTTCGGCCACTGGATTCCGGCTTCCGCCGGAATGAGGGTAGTTAACAGGTCCATTTACGATGGCACCCTCGAGGCGCAGTTCAATTATTGACACCCCTTCGGGTTGTTGATAGCCTAACTAGTGCGCTTCGTGCGTCGCCTGTGGCCCGCTAGCTCAACTGGCAGAGCAGCTGACTCTTAATCAGCAGGTTCTCGGTTCGACCCCGAGGCGGGTCACCACCTCCCTAACTTGTCGAGGCGGTTGCCTGTTGGCCGGTTAGTGGCAGTCCCGGGGGAAGTGTCGGAATTGGCAGACGAGCATGACTTAGGATCATGTGCCCTTGGGCGTGCGGGTTCGAGTCCCGCCTTCCCCACCAGCCTCCGGCTCCGTACTCTTTGGCGATGCTGGCGCTGGCTCCGTCGGCGAAGTGAAAGTAATTTCCGGCCGCAACCCGCAGATTGCGAAAGCGGACGGCGACGCGTTGGTACGGGCTTACATCGCAGCCATGCCCGGTTGGTTTGTCAGTTGCCACGTCTTCACTGGCTACGTGAAGGTGACTCCCCTCGACGTTGCATCCTTGGACCCCGTCCTAGCTGATTCCTCAGACTTCTGACGCGCAGGAGACGTCCTCATTGACGTCGGACTCACAGGACACTAAACCTGGTTTGATAGCTGACAGCACCGACAGCATCCGGTCCCATTCATCTTCTGTTATCGGGAACTGTCCCTGAAGTTGTACCCACTTTTCCGGCGACAAGGGAAGGGGAATGACGTTTTCAGGCCCCCCTCTGGGGCTCACGTTTGACGGCGCAGCTAAAGATGTCGTCTCAGGATCTGATTCTACCTCACCACCCTGAGATAAAATGTCGATTGATGTGCCGTATGCTGTATCAATAGATTCTCGAAATGCCTTGATTGCGGCACGTGCCCCGTTGTCCGTGAATTTTTGGTTGACGACAAGGTCGTGGAAAATCGTGTCGTCGGAAGACTCGAGCCGATCATCATAAAGTTGCCTGAAAAGGGGTGGCTCTAACGCCGCTTCTTTCAATGCGCGGGCGTACTCAGGAGAACCGACAGTCCCGATGGCGAAAGTGACCCCGACGTCGGTCAAACGGGCTTCATGCCCCTTCTTTTGATCTAGGATCCCGAACTGCTTCAACGCTGAAAATTTACTCCTGACAGGTCCGCTGAACCCCTGATAGCCCCAGGCGGTCGCTGCGACCTCAGGAGGGAAACTACCTCTCTTTTCCTCCCGGTAAAGCTTCTGGGCAAGGTCGATGACTTCCGACAAACCGATCGCCGGGTAGACGGGACTCCGTTGCTTTGTTGAGGGCTTGAGACTCCTCCTAATCGTGATTGGCTTAGTGTAAGGCTCATTCAGGCAAATGTCAACTACGTATTTGAGATTTTCATGCAAATCAGCCTCTTGATATTGAGTTAGTATTGCAAACACACGAGATATGCGTGATGCTTGTCGATTTGCGCCGATTCGTAACCGGTATCCACTTTTTGCGGAATTCCGACGAATGAAGTTGAAATCCTGCTGCGGGCGTGTTCCATATGCGCCATCGCTAAGGATGATTTCGAGCCGTCCTAATCCGAATCCTGCGCATCCTGCTGCCGTATGGTATTCTAAAATAGCCTTCTATTGCTGAGGCAAAAAATATACTACAGAACTGCAAGCTCGCTGTGACGATGGAAATAAGCCTAATGATGCCTAGTGTCGAGGAAGCTGGATTGCTGGCGAATCTGGCTCGACAGCACCGACGCGCAAATTGGGACCGTTATTTTGAACATGGAGCTACAGTAGTGCATTGGAAGAAAGGCCCGGTATAGAGTTCCACCTCCCACCGGAAAGTTCGCAATACGGTACACTTAGACCCACCATATTTTTCTCTCGCTGACACATCTTTCTTGCTGAATCGTTTTTCCGACCTGCGTTACGATCTGAGAACTCTCCGCGGCGACGTCCTCGGGGGAGTCACCGCGGCGGTGGTGGGGCTGCCGGTGGCGTTGGCCTTCGGATTGGCAGCGGGGCTGGGTCCGGCAGCCGGAATCTATGGGGCCATCGCGGTCGGTTTCTTTGCCGCCGTGTTCGGCGGAACCCGGTCGCTCATATCGGGGCCAACCGGCTCGATGACCGTGGCCATGGCGGCCATCGTCGCCGCCCACGCCGAAAATATCGGCGAGGCTTTCACCATCGTCATACTGGCCGGACTGATCCAGATGATGTTCGGCCTGCTGAGAATCGGGCGTTTCGTAACCTACACTCCCTACTCGGTCATATCGGGGTTCATGACCGGCGTCGGGGTGATCATCATAGTGGGCCAGAGCCTGCCCTTCCTGGGAGCGCCGGCCGTGCCGGGAGGGACCATCGCTACCCTCCTGAACTTCGTGGATATACTCGATCACTTCCAAATCAGCGCACTGGGCATAGCCGTGGTTACGCTGGCCGTTGGACTGTTCTGGCCCGATCGATTCGACAAGTACCTGCCCTCGACCCTGGTGGCCCTGGTGGTGGGGACGCTTTTGGGGGTCTTCTGGCTTACCGACGCGCCGGTCATCGGCGCCGTGCCTACGGATCTGCCGGCCTTTCAGCTGCCAGCCCTATCCGCAGGCGGGATCGCCCGCGCCATTGAGCCGGCGATGGTCATTGCCCTGGTGGGTTCCGTGGACACCCTGCTCACCGGGCTGGTGGCGGACTCGATGACCCGCACCCGGCACGACCCCAACCGGGAGTTGCTGGCCCAGGGCCTGGGCAACGTGCTCACCGGGTTTATCCGGGGCCTGCCCGGGTCCGGCGCCACTCCGAGCACGGTGGCGAACGTTCGGGCCGGCGGATGGACCTTAGTTTCAGGGGTGATTGCCGTAGGGATTCTCGCGGTCATGGTGCTGCTGCTGGGCCAGTACGTTGCCCTGATACCCAACGCGGTCCTGGCCGGCATCCTGGTGAAAGTCGCGCTGGACACCATAGACTGGCGGTTCGTGGCCCGGATGCACCGGGTGCAGCGTGAACACCTGGCGGTCATGCTGCTCACTCTCGGACTGACGGTGTTCCTTGACCTGATCGCCGCCGTAGCGGTGGGCATGATAGCGGCCGCGGTGACCAGCGCGCGCCAGTTCGAGCGCCTGGAGCTGGACAGTGTCATATCAGTGCCCATACTCGACCAGATTTTCTTTGGCAATGTCGATGACCAGCGAGATGTGGACGACTTCACCGCGCGGGTTGGCATGGTGGCGCTCAGGGGCGCTTTTACCGTCGCCTCCTCCGGCAAGCTCATTGACACCATTGGGGAAGACATCCGCGACCATGAGGTGGTGATCCTCAACTTCTCCGACACCGTTCACATCGACGACAGCGCGGCCCTGGTGGTGGAGCAATTGATCGACACCGCCATATTCCAGGACGTTGAATGCATCGTAATGGGGCTTTCGGGTATGCCCGCCCGCAACCTCATCGCCCTGGACATCCTGAAGCGCGTCCCCGCAGACTAGATAGTCGGCACGATGGACGAGGCAAGGGAAACGGCGGCCAGGCTCCTGGCCGCGCAGGACGCCTGAGCGGCTAGTCGTCGGCTACCACCGCCTCCGCGGGGATGTCAGCCGGGCCGTTGACCTGGGCCACATAGGGCTTGCCGGTGGCGGGATCGACCTCGAAGGGGCCGGGGAGTTCCAGCTCGTCGGCGATTTCGCGGACGGCGGGCAGCACTTCCTGTCCCATCAGACGAAGGCTGCGCATGGCGTCGTCGTGGGTCATCGCGCCGTCGCCGTCCCAGAAGAAGATGCTGCCGGGGCGGATAGTCTCCAGCACGTGGCGGATCTTGGGAATGACGGTTTTGGGAGTACCGGAGATGATGGTGTAGTCGGCGATCTGCTGCTCGTAGGGACAGGACAGGACGCCGCCGGGTCCGGCGCTTCCGCCGCGGGCCGCGGTGGCTACGTCCCGGGTGGGCAGGACACGCCGGCGGGAGGTGAGGCCGGGCAGTTGTAGCAGGGCCTGGTTGGTGGTGCCCTCGTTGCCGGCGAGGAAGGGATTGCTGGGGCCCTGGACGTACTTGCGGCCGGTCTGCTCGGCCAGTTCCTCGGTCTCGTCAACGTGGACTTTCCACAGGTAGCCGATGTTCTGGGGGCCGGACTCGTAACCCAGCTCGGCGGCCCGGTCGTGGTAGAGCTGGAAAGCCTGCTTGGTGGGCTCCATCTCGGTGGCCAGCATGATGTAGGGGATGCGCTCCTCGGCGGCCCACATCAGGGAGTCGCGGCTGACGACGCCGGGGAGCCAGATGGGCGGGTGAGGCTTCTGGTAGGGGCGCACCCAGGGATTGACGTGGCGGAAGTGGTAGTGCTTGCCCTCCCAGCGGAAGGGGCCGGGGGTGGTCCACGCCTTGACGATGAGTTCGTGGGCTTCCTTGAAGCGCTCCCAGTTGTAGTGAGGCTCGACGTTGTGGGAGACGCTCTCGCGCCCGGTGCCGCGCACCCAGCCGGATACCAGGCGGCCGCGGGAGATCATGTCAATCATGGCGAGCTGCTCGACAAGCCACAGGGGGTCGTCCCAGATGGGTATGATGTTGCCCAGGAGGACGATCTTGGCGCGCTGGGTAATGCGGGCCAGGATGGAGGCCTCGACGTTCATCGCGCCGCCCATGCAGAAGGGGGTGCTGTGGTGCTCGTTGAGCATGAGGCCGTCGAATCCCATTTCCTCGGCGTAAATTTTCTCGTCGAGGTAGCGGTTGTAGAGGTTGGAGCCGAGCTGAGCGTCGTAGATGTCGTTGCTGACGTTCAGGTCCATGATGGACTTGCCGGTGGCCCCGAAGTATCCGGACTTGGGGTCCTGGTACGGCCTTTCGGTGAAGTATCCGATGAACATTGCGAGTCTCCTTTGGGCCTGATCTGGGGCCGGTTCCGGCTATATGTGGGATTCTAACATAAGGCGGTCTATTCGCTGGGTCTGGCCCGCTCCACTAATTCACGCAACGCGGCGACGGCCTGGGGTACGTCGCGGGCGATGGCCGCTTTGTCCAGGGGCAGGTGCTCGTGGCTGTAGAGGGCTGCGCCGCCGAACTCGGTGAGGTAGCGGTGTTCTTCGCCCGGCATGGGGGCATCGTCCGGTATTATCTCGTGTTGCCGGATGCGTTCGGTGATGATGCGGAGATTGTGCCCGTTTCCTCCGCTGGTTGGGTACTCAAACCCGTGGGCGCCCAGCACGGCCTTGTAGGCGTTTTCCAGGGCATTCTGCGCTATGCGTCCGAACTGTTTGTCTGGGAAAGAGTCAAGGATGCCCGCTTCAGCCAGGGAGGTAAGAGCGTTTGCGGCATCCACAGCGTCGTTGAGTTTGCCGTCAACATCGTCCCAATCTATTGACTCTTCGGGGGGGTCGGCTTGTTCCGGGGTTTGGGGCATGATTGGAGATCCCTGCTTGGCGATGGAGTTGGCGAGGTTGTTGCGCAGGTGGCGGCGCGTGTCGAACTCCCTGGCGGTCATGCAGATGACGTCGATACCGGAGGCTTCCGGCAGTTCCGACATTTGCAGCGTCCTGGCCCGGTCGCGCAGGTCCTCCAGCCAATCCTCGGTGGGCTGTGGGTCTTTGATGATCAGGACATCCACATCCGAGTCCGGGCGATGGTCGCCGCGGGCGCGTGAGCCGAACAGGATGGTCTGCTCCGATTCGGCCATGCTGTGTATCTTGCGGGCCACGTCGAGGGCGCGGCGGTCGGCTTTGATGGCGTGGGTGGTCATGGTGATCCTTCCATACAGGCATCGTTGAGTATGGAACGATTTCCTGGATTCCGGCCCTGAGCCGGAATGACGGGTCGAGTGCGGGGAAACCTAACGAGCCTGAACGATCAGGATGCGAGGAAGGGTTTGACGGTGGTGAGGAACTGGTCGGTCTTTTCGATGTGAGGGTTGTGGCCGCAGTGGTCGAAGATGGCAAGGCTTGAGCCGGGGATGGAGTTGTTGAATACCTGGGCGGCGCTGACGGGGACGATTTCATCCTCCCGCCCCCAGATGATCTGGGTGGGCAGGCGCTTGAGGCGGTGCAGCAGGTTGGGGAGGCCGGGGTAGTGCATGTAGGGGCGCCAGCTGAGGCGGCAGGCTTCCTCGCGGGCGATTTCCCACGCCTCGGCTTGCTCGGGGGATACCTCGTCGGGGCAGATGTCCAGGAACTCCGGCGTACTGGCGGTGTCGTGGAATCCGGCGGTGAGGAACTCCTTGGCGACGGCCAGGAACATATCGTAAATCTCGCCCTCCGGCGGTCGGATGCCGGCGGGGCTGACCAATACCAGCTTGTTGAACGTGTCCGGCGACATGGCGGCCATTTCGGCGGCGAGCCATCCGCCCAGGGAGAAGCCCATGAGGTTGGCGCCCTGGAGGCCGAGGTCGTCGATGGCCTCCAGATACCAGCCGGCCAGGTCGCGCATGTTCATGATCCATTCCTGGCGTTGGGTTGCGCCGAAGCCGGGATGGGACGGGAGGTGGAGGGTGTATTCCTGGGCCAGGGCGTCATGGCAGCGCAGCCAACCCTGGTGTCCCAGTTCACCGTGCAGGATGAGCAGGGGCGCGCCGCTGCCGCCCTTGACCATCTGGAGGCTCACGCCGGCCGCCTCTACTGATTCTTCCGTCCATGCTTGCGCGCCTGTCGCCATGCGGTGGGACCTCCTCGTCTGCGGTTGGATCGTGCCCTTGGAACTTGTGGGGCAATCATAACATGGCGCGGAAAGGTCAATTTCCCGCTCATTTCCGCTCACTTCCGCTAATTCAGGTAGGGCATTGGGCGAGACACGGGGCTTGAATGGGGGCATCGAGAGGAGTTTTGAGAGCGTTGTCAGTGGTTTTGGCAGGCATATGAGTAGGTTTGGAGGAGCGATGTTTGCGGTGTTTGGAGGCAGGCATTGAACAGCTCAGGGCCTGGGTCGCGGATTGGATTTGGGGTATTGGTTAACATGGTAAGGACGGGTGATAGGGTAGGGCAAGGGGGGAGGTGTCAGTTTATGCCCCAGAGCATTCGTGAGGCGATGCGGGAGAAAGAGCTACCGCCGCCAATGCAGCCATTACAGTGGTTCAATGAAGACTACTGCGGCACGGTTGCGCAAGTACCCCAGTGTCGCTAACCTAACAGAAGCAACAGGAGGATCCCAAGTGAGCCTGTCTCAAAAGTCGGGATGCCGGTTGGGGTGTAGACTGTGAGCAAGTCT
>VXOG01000101.1 GCA_009840165.1 Chloroflexota bacterium | reverse complement strand
GTGCATGAGGTTGGATTGGGCGGGATTGGGTGGCGTTTTCATGGGTTTTGGCAGGCGGGTGGGAGGATTTGGTGGAGTGGCACTTTGAGTTGGGCATGATGGCCGGCGTCCTCAGGCGGTGGGGTACTGATAGCCGTGGACGGTCAGGTTGTTAAGTGGGTTGTTAATATGGTAGGGGTGAGGGGAGCATGGGGGCAAGGAGGAAGTGTCAGTAGATTGTTATCCGCTAGGAGCGGAAGGCCTTGCGGGTTGCAGGATTGACGGCTGGAGGCGCGTCAGTGGCTGCCCCCTGAAGGCGGGAATCCATGAATCCGTTGCGTTTGGAATGCTCTGGATTCCGGCTTTCGCCGGAATGACGGTTCGAGCTGAAGGGCTATCATACGGGACTTGAAAAAGCCCTGGTGAGGCCCGGAAGGTGATTGACGGAGCGGCATCAACCTGATATTTGTCGGATTGATATGTTCCCAAAGGGGCGGGACGTTGGTGAAAGTTGCAGGCTCCGTGTCGTTGAAAAGTCACACCAACCGCAATCCAAAACGGCAAATCCGGTGAAGTAGTTGATCCAGATTCTGGCCATTGGCCGCAAGCTCCAGACCTTTCGCGCGCTGCGCCACCGCGATTATCGCTGGTTCTGGATCGGCTCGAATGCTCAGGCATTGGGCCGGGGAATGCAGTTCCTGATCCTGGGTTGGTTGGTACTGGAGCTTACCGATTCCGCCGCCCGCATGGGTTTCATGATTTTCCTCTATGGGACGCCCACGCTGGGGTTCGTGCTGTTCGGAGGCACGTTCGCCGACCGGTTCGACCGGCGCGGACTGCTGATGTTGACCCAGGCTCTGGTTGCCATCCTGGTCCTGGGGATCGCCGTGCTGGAGACTGCCGGGTTGGTCGTCTTATGGCACACCTACGCGGCGGCTTTCGTTTTGGGAACGCTCCAGGCCATCAACACGCCGGCCCGTTTGGCCATCGTCCGCGATTTGGTGGACCGGGATGACCTGATGAACGCCGTTCTCCTGAATTCGGCGGTGATGAACTCCGGGCGCATTATCGGCCCGGCGGTGGCTGGCGGAGTCATCGAACTGGCGGGCATAGCGGCGGCATCGTATCTGGCGGCCGGCTGCTTCGTCATCGGCACGGCGACGTTGCTTTTGGTCCGGCACGTGCCGCCGGCGGCGCGTGAGGCAGGGTCGAACATTCTGACCGAGCTGTGGGGAGGGCTTCGTTACTGCTGGTCGAACCCGGTAACGTTCACGGTCATCGGCATCGGGTTCGCCTTTGGATTCTTCGCCATGCCCTATTCCCAGTTGTTGCCCGCATTCGGGAAACTGGCGTTGGACACCGGCGCCGGTGGAGCCGGCTTGCTGATGACGGGCGCAGGTATCGGCTCGCTGTCCGGCACCTTTATCATGGCGTCGATGGGAAACTCACCGCACAAGAACTGGCTGCTGTTGGGTTGCATATTCCTGTTCGGCATTGCCCTGTTCTGCCTGGCCTGGTCGCAGTGGTTCTGGCTGTCGTGGGCGATTTTGTTCCTGGTCGGAATGGGCAGCATCGTGCCCATGGGCACGACGGTGCTGCAACTCTCGGTACCGGCGGAGTTCCAGGGCCGGGTGATGAGCGTTTGGTACGTTTCCGCCGCCCTCATGTTCATCGGCTCCTATCCGATGACGCTGGTCGCCGAGTACATCAGTTGGACCGCCGCCTTCGCGGGGGGCGCCGCGATCTACCTCGCCATCGCGTCGGCGCTGGGGCTGTGGCGACCGACCCTGCGGCGACTGCGGGTGTAGCCGGGCGCGTCAGGATGCTCAAAAATAGTGGGGCATGACTTCCGACACAAACAAATCTATGGAGCGCATGGTCTCCTCATGGGAAAGGTGGCCCCACTGGAAGCCGGCGACGAAGTAGTTGGCGCCGGTCTCAAGATAGTCGTCCATGTAGCTCCGGATGGAGTCGGGTGAGCCGGCGACGACATTGAAACCGGCGCCGCCACGCGCCGCGTGCTCCTCGAGGGCCGCGGCGCCGGTTCTCCGCGTCGCGGTGGTCGGGCTGTCCTGGGCCTCCCGGTCCGGCAGGTTGGAGGGCCGGGGATTGGCGTCGCTTCCCATGAACTGAGTGAGGCCCCGCCGTTCCGCCTCCAACCGTCGAGGGGCGGCCAGGTTCCACTTGTACTGATCCCAGGCGGGTTGAGCGATCTCGGCGGCTTCCTGATCCGTTTTGGCCAGGTACAGGTGGTTGACCAGGCCGATCTTGGGCGCTTCGCCCTGTGCATTCAGCGCGCCCGGCCCCTGGTGCTCATCCCACAACTGGAAATAGCGTTCCACGTTGGCCTGGAACGAGCCCAGGTTGCCCACGATGATGGAGTGCATCCCGTTGACGGCCGAGGTTTCCACGTTCCTCATGTACCAGAAAGGAGGATGCGGGTCCTGTATGGGGCGCAGGCGCATGGGCAGGTCGTCGAAGCTGTAGAACTCGCCCTGGTAGGTCAGCGAATCGTTGGCCAAGCCCTCCTTGACCACCGCCAGCGTTTCGAGGTACCGCGCGTAGTTGACCTCGACGTCCCCTTCCTGTCCCCAGAAGTAGGCTTCGATGATCCCGCCGCGACCCACGCCGATGTCCATGCGCCCGCCGCTGAGGTTGTCCAACATGCAGATTTCCTCGATCAGGCGCACGGGGTGATGCAGCGGCAGAACATAGACGCACGGGCCCAGCCGCATGGTCTTCGTGCGTTCGGCCGCCGCCGCGAGAAACACGTTCTGGGACGGGGCGAGACTATGCACCGCCGGCGTGTGATGCTCCGCCAAGTGGTAGGAGTAAAACCCGGCGGACTCCAACTGCTCGATCTGGTCCAACCGCTCCCGGTAAATCTGGTCCAGCGGTACGCCGGGGATTGGCTCAATGTGGTCGAATACTCCAAACTGCAATGCCATGTACGGATATCCTCGTGTCAAAGGTTAGGTCAATGGAGATTGCATTGTATATCAGGCTTGACGACAAAACGAACTGCCGCTCCGCGAATCCTGTGGCGTCTGACGCGCTACAATAGCGGAGTCAACCGATCAACGCGCATCCACACGAAAGGAGGCCAGTAGCATGACGACCGTAGGAAGCGGCAAGTACACATACGAAGTGGTGGAAAACTGGGCCAGGCTACCCGAGGGCGAAACGTTCGCCATGGTCAGCGCCATCGCCACCGACTCCCAGGACCGGGTTTTCGCATTCCAGCGCAAGGACCCGCCCATCCTGATCTTCGACCGGGACGGCAACCTGCTGGACAGTTGGGGCAACGGCGCATTTTCGTTTGCCCACGGCATCTACATTGACGAGGAGGACACGGTTTACCTGACCGACCGGGACAACTCGGTCTGCCTGGTCTATACCATCGACGGCAAGCCCGTCCAAATGCTGGGACGCCATGGCGTACACTCGGATACCGGCTGCGAAAATCCGGGCGACCTATGCCCCAGGTCTGCCGGCCCCTTCAACTACCCCACCGAACTGATCCCGTCGCCGTCGGGCGACCTGTACGTAGCCGACGGATACCGCAACGCGCGCATCCACCGGTTCAGCTGGGATGGCCAGCTCAAGCAATCCTGGGGAGAACCGGGCAAGAGCGAGCCGGGGCACTTTCACCTGCCCCACAGCCTGCTGATCCACAACGATACGATCTTCCTGTGCGATCGGGAAAACCACCGGATGCAGCTTTTCAACCTGGACGGCGAGTTCATCGCCATCTGGGATGACATCCAACGGCCCATGGACATCTCCGTGGACAGCGAGGGGAACCTGGTGGTCAGTGAGGGCCCTGTAGGTGATTCCTCAGCTCGGGTAAGCGTGCTGGACGCTTCCGGGAACGTGCTGTCCCGCTTTGACTGTCGCGGCCCCGGGCACGGCAGCTGGGTGGACTCGCGCGGCGACATTTACGTTGGCCTCAGCGACGGCACCGGGGTGGACAAGTTCGTTCGCCAGGGTTAGGGCGCGTTGACACGTTGCCGTGATTCCGGCGAAAGAGCGTCCCCCGTGCTTGACACGGGGCGGGAATCCAGGAAATCGCTGTGTTAGGAATGTTCTGGATTCCGGCTTTCGCCGGAATGACGGTTCGGCGTGAGAGGCCGCTCTCCGGGACTTCGAAAAGGCCCGGGACACACTCCCGGGCCTGTTGCCGACTTCTGGGAATGGTGTTGCTAGTCGGCGGAGAGTTCCGCTTCCTTCGCGGCCTTCTTGGCCATGAAGTCCTTGATGGCGTCGGCGTATTCCGCCCTGGGGAACTGCTCACCGTTGGGAACTTTCATGCCGTCGCAGAAGATCTCCAGCCGGTTGCCGTCCGGGTCCAGGAAGTAGAAGGAGCGGCTGCCACTGCCTTCGAGGTTGCCGCCGGCCTCGATGCCGTGGGTCAATGGCCCGCTGACGATTTCCGCGCCGTGGGTGTGGATGTGGGCCAGGGCCTTCATAAATTCGTCCCGGTTTTCCACTTCAAAGGCGACCTGTTGCACCAGGCGGGCGTGTCCCGGTACGTTCTCCGAAACGTCCACGCCATCCGGGGCGCTGGCGATGACGAAATCGTGGTGGGTTTCGTCAAACCGCAGGAAGGCCGATTCGGAGCCGTCCGGCCGGCTGCGGCGGGATGTGACTTTGCAGCCCAGCACCTTGGTGTAAAACTCGAAAGACCGTTCAAAATCGGAAACCAGAATCCCAACGTGGCCGACGCGCTTGATCTGAATACCCATGACGATTTCCTCCTGTGCAATGCTCGGTTCAGTCCGCAATCCGTGTGGATTCGCCGCTCGGCTGGCGGAAACGGAGTGGATTGGCCGGCATTATACGTGATGGTGTTGACCACGTTGAGGAAAGTGTGTCGGATGCCGGGGTTTAGTCTGAATCGGGATTTACCGCATTCAGAGAATTTCGGGATAAATTGGCGGTATTTGCTGGGCTTGCTCCTTTGTCCTTCGACAGGCTCAGGATGAGCGGTGGGTTGGTTGGCGAGAGGCAGGAATCTCTCATCGTTGTCAGCATACGGCCGATTGGGTACGCAACTATTTGAACGGTCGTTCCGTGGTCGCGGGACGATTTGGTTAGACAGGCTCACCATGAGCGGGGGTTGATACCCTCACCCCAGCCCTCTCCCGCAAGGGGAGAGGGAGCCTGGCTTGCGTCCCTCCACGCGGGTCCGAACGGTCCCGGTGACCCAGTGGGGCACCGCCGGTGAGTTGTTCGTCCGAAATCGGCGAATTGCCACCTGAATCGGTTGCGATTTTGAACTGACGGGGTTGGCCGTCGATGCGGGATTCCTGCCTCTCTAATTTGGGTTTTGAGCACGTGCTGTATCTAGATGATATTAGCATATACGTTCGGTTGATGGGCTGTCAAGGGGTGATGTCGATCAGATGTGAGGCAAGGACGACCCTCGCAAACGGGTGGCGGCTGGCGCTAGATGCTTTGGGCCAGGTATTCCGGTTCGTCCAGGACTTCGGCGAACGTTGGGAATTGGTGGCGTTCCAGGCGTTCGTAAAGTATCTGCTTGCCGGTATCCGGGTGGTACACGCGGTGTATGTAGTCGTCGGGGTTGACGTGGAGGTTGTGGTACTTGAGGAGCAGGTTGCCTCCGACTTGCCAGCCAACATAGGCGAATCGGTGACACCGGACGCGGTGAGGGAGGTGGCCACGGTCGTATTGAAAAGACAGACTGACCCGCAACGCTACGTCTTTTTGGCAGTAAACGATGCCCCTAATGATGAGGCCGCCGGCCTCATCATCAAGGGAGTTAGCGAGGGTGTCCAGATATCTAACGACGAATGGGTTTTGGGCTAGACGGATGTCCTGGACGGTTCGGTAGTTGTCCCAGGACTGCCAGCCGTGGGGGTCTGTTCCCGGAGGGATTCCAATGCGCGATAAGCGAAACACCATTCAAGGACCTCGGCGGTTTCTTTCATTTCGCCCCATTCAACAAGAGCCGCCATTCGCTCGCTGGGCATTTCGTAGCGCTGTTCGTAATCGGCGATTTCGGCTTGCAGTTCCGCCATCATTTCGGCACGAGAAACTTTGCGAACCGGGATCTCGGCAGTAGTCTCGGTTATGGCAGTCATTTTGGAGTCCTCCATCTCGGTTGGATTAACAGTACACCTACTGCCCTATGTCAGCAACGTGAGCGAGTGGATGAGAACGGCAATTGGGTTACACCACCAGCCCCGCCCCGCGCGGCCGCCGTTTGCCGCCGTGGACGCTGGGTTCGGCGCACCACTTGGCGGAGAGGCGGCGGACGGCTTGGTACACCACATCATCAAAGCCCAGCAGGTCGCAGACGACGCGACGGTCCAGCAGGGCGCGGTTGGGATCGGCGTCGGCCAGGTAGGCCGGCTGTAGCTCAAGGTCGCGGAAGTCGTTGAAAATGGTTTCGGCGGTGGCTAGTTGGTTGTCGGTCAGGACGCGGAAGTCGAGCATTGGCATCGTTTCAGTGTGATGTATGGTGGAGCGGCCTCGTCCGCTTTGCTGCAAGTTAGCGTGCCACCAAAACTGTAGCAGTCCCAACGTGGAGTTGCACCACAACATAAAAGCGTAATCCATCCTGTCATCGGGAAAGGTGACGTTAGGCCATGCTACGCCGCCCAAACTCTGCTGCTCGGTAAATGCTGCGGTGAGAGGTTGAGAAGTGAAGCGGAAATCCCGATTGATATGAACACGGCTGGCGGTAGCCCACAGTTCGGCCGCTCGGCCTTCAAAGCCAAGGCGTACCTGCAATGCGGCATCCGGAATACAGACCATTCGTGTCTCGCGGCTTGCGTTGTGATTCCACAAGGCAGGATAGGTAGCCGTCGGACTGGGGGCCCTTTTTGTGAATGGCCCGCGATGCGCCGGGCTGATCAACAATTGGGAATCCAGCCCCCGCTGCCCGATTTCATTCAGGGGAGCCATAGGCAGGGCCAAAGCCTGAGCATGGGCAGGCAACCACAACTGCCCCGCTGCCAGCGCGTAGGCTACTTGAGCTATTTCAGCATCAAGCAACCGCGCCGCGCCCCACCCCTCCTCATAGGCGGTAATCGGAGCGTCAAGTATCTCGCCGTCGTGTTCCGCCTTGTCGCCGCAGTAAATAAAAGCGCCGCCGTAAGGGCCATCTTCCAACTTTCGCAGTTCGGTTGCAAAGGCAATGGCGTCGGCCACTTCTTGCGCTTCAAGGAAACTCCGGGGTCGGCGGCGCAGAGAAACGAATTGCGCTCTTCCCGTGGGTGGGCCGTTCTTTGAGCGGCGCTTGGCGACAATTAAACATTCGGCAATCCCGGTATCCGACGAAAAGGATATGTCGCCACTTGGGGATGCAATGCTAACTACGGTGACATCGGTGTAGTTTTCGGCTATTAGCTGCCGGAACTTGGCCCAGGCAGGCCCGTTGACGGCGGTGAAGGGCAAGACCAGAGCCAGCACGCCGCCGGGGCGCAGCTTTTTGTCGGCAATGGACGCGAACGCCGAACCCAAGCCGGCATGGCCGTGATAGTGTGAGTCGCGGGCCAGGCGAACCAGCCGGGCCGCCATGTCGTCCTGATCGTCCGCAGAAGCACCGAAAGCGGCGAATGCCGCGTTCTGGACGTTGCCCTCGGCGTCCCGGTGTTTCGTGTTGCTGGTGAAGGGCGGGTTCATTATCACCAGGTCAAAACCGCCGTCCGGGATGTCGGCGATGATTTGAGCGGCGGTTTCCTCGCCGACGCTGCCAGTGCGCATGGCCGGGTCGCTGGTGTTGAACAGCGTCAGGGCCGCCGATGATTGCAGCAACTCCAGGGAACCGATGGCAACCGCGCCATCTTCCTGGCGTCCGTAAGCCAGGGTGTAGAGCCGAGAGTTGTCAAACTGGACCGATGGCGCGATGCCGGACAGAGTGGAGCCGGTGATGTGAATGGCCGAAGGCATCACGTCGCAGCCGTAGAGGATTTCTCCCATCATCACCGGATGCAGAGCACCGGGGTCGCCGCCGGCGCGCTCGTGCCGGCCGGCAATCTGCTGGTACGCTGCGGACAGCAACGCGCCGGTGCCGCAGGCGAAATCGCCGACCCGCAGCCGCTCAATTGCGTCGGCGTCGCTCCAGTCCATGTTGTCCATCTTGCCGATGGCCAGCCTGGCCAGCAAAAACGCCGATGTGGGCAGGGTGTAAAAGGTAGCCAGATATTTGCGGTCGGCAATCAGGCGTTGGAAGATGCGCCCAGTCAGGTCGTGGGCAATGCTGGCGCCGGTATAGGTAACTTCCAGAGCGGTGTCGCGCAGGATGCGCAGCAGCATGGCTCCATCACCGGAAGGGATGCGCTCCATGATGTCTTTGGCAATGGAGAAAATAGCCCAGTAGTTGACTTGCAGGATGTCGCCCCAAGTGTCCAAGGTATCACCGAAGGGATTAGCGACATCCGGGCCGCTGACCATCCGCAGGGATTTGATGCCGTGCGCGCCAGACAGCCGCTCGTGAAACACCATGGCGTTGGCGATGATCGCGCAAGCCATCCGTCGTGTTTGGGGAACGTCGGGCATACCGAGCAGCCGGGCGATTTCGGGCATCACGTCGGGGCGCAGTCGGTGCATATTATTCAGGACTGCTACTGCCCGCTCGATGCCGTTTTCTAGGGCGGCGCTGGCCTGGTCAACGGCGCGCTGCGGGACTGACACCAGGCTGACGATGTCGGCCAGGTCGGAAACCCCGCCTTCCAGCCAGCCGGATTCCGGGAAGCGGCTGCCATCCTGATACAGCACGGCGTAGGAGAGGCGGGCGGCGGCCAGCGCATCGCGCAGGTTGTCGCCAAAGCGGACGGAATCGGGATAGCGCAGTGCGATGGCAGCCTCTATAGGGTGAATTTCGTTCACCACGCTCAGGCCCAGGCGGGCAGCGGCGTCGGCCTCGGCGGTGCCGACGGCCTCGTATTCGGCCTCGACCACCACCGGAGCGCGGTCGGCGGCGGTGATGAGGTTGTCCAGTTGCAGGCCGGGGCGCCCCTCAATCAGTTGGGTGTTTTCGGAGCGGACCCGGCAGCCGAAGAGCATCGCGCGGAGCAGGTCGCCAAGTTCGGCGTTGACGCTGGGTTCGCTATGCCGGGGTTGTTGGGTGGCCATGGCAATCTCCGCCGCCAACATACCATATCTGCCGCAACGACACGGCGGAACGACGGCACTGCAATTCAGGCAGTTGGAGATTTGATGACAGCAGGCCCTTGCGCGTCGCACAGGCGTACTAATAGCATCGTAGCCATGAATCGCTACGACAATACTAAACTCATCGGTTGTGTGCTGGTGAATCACCTGCGGGCGAAGGTGGAGATGCGAAGGCAGCCCCACCTGAAGAACCGGGCCGTCCTTATCGTTGACCGCTCCCGGGGCCGGCCCCTGGTCATCGACCATTTCCCCGCCGCGTCGGATGTTGACCCCGGAATGACCCTGGAGCAGGCCCTGTCCCGCCAAGCCAACGGAGTTGTGCTGGAGGCGGACGAGACCGCCTACCGCCGGGTGTTCGACCGGATGCTCCGTTCCTTACAGGGAGTCAGCGACCGGGTGGAGGGAGCGGAGTTGGGCACGGCCTACGCGCGCCTGGACGGTCTGGAAGACCTGTACGGCGGCGAGGCCCGCCTGGTAACGACCCTGCTGAACGCGGTGTCCCAGGATCTGGCGCCGAGGGTCGGCGTGGGAGAGGCCAAGTTCCCCGCCTACGTCGCTGCCCGAACCAGCCAACCCCTGGGGTCGGTGCGGGTTCCCCCGGACGCGGCGCGTTTCCTCGCGCCTCACCCCGTTGAACTGCTGCCCGTTCCCCCGGCGGTCAAGGAAGAGATGCTCCGCTTCGGGCTCCACACCCTGGGCGACGTGTCGGCGATGAAACAGGAAGCGCTCATCAACCGCTTCGGTTCGGCGGGTCAAAGGGCGTGGGAACTCGCTCAGGGCATTGACGACTCTCCCCTGGTTCCCTTGAAACACGAGGAGTCCATCGTCGAACATACCGATCTGCCCTTTGCCTCGGCGTCCCTGGAGCTGCTGCTGACGGCGGTGGACACCCTGCTCAGGCGGGCCTTTGCCCGCACCCGCATTCGGGGTCAGTACGTGAACGGGGCCGTCCTGGAGTGTGTCCTGTACCGGGCCGTTCCCTGGGTGAAGCAATTTCACTTCAAGCAGCCCCTGGGCGACTGGCAACAGGCATCCCGCATTATCCGGAGCCAACTGGAAACCGAGTACCCGTCGGCTCCCATGGAAGGGGTGTCCCTCGCCCTGTCCGGCGTCACCGGGGAGTCGGGGACGCAGTTGAGCCTGCTGGCGGACCTGCGGGGCGACCGGGAGCGCCGGCTGGCTGGGGCGGAACGCCAGTTACAAGCCCGGACGGGAGGCAAACCGGCCCTGTACCGGGTGGCGCAGGTGGCGCCCTGGCACCCGGCCCCGGAGATGCGGGCCATGCAGGTCCCTCTCGATGATTCCGGCGCCGGCGGTATGAAGCCTCTCTCTTTACCTTCCCCGGTGGCAGTGCGAGAGGGGCCGGAGGGCAAGCCGACGGCGGTGCGGTTGGGTGACCGGTGGCAGAGGATAGCGTGTATCGAAGACCGCTGGTGTTTCGACCTGTGGTGGATGCCCCAGCCTATGACCAGAACCTATTACCGAGTGGGCCGTGAGGACGGCGGGGAGGTGACCCTGTTCCGCGACCAGCGTGAGAATCGCTGGTTCCGGCAGGACTCGTAGCAGCCGGATGGCATACCGTGGCTACCGGATACGTGGAACTCCACGCCAAAAGCTTCTATTCCTTTGGAATAGGGGCCTCCCACGTCCACGAGCTACTGGCCAAGGCCGGGGAGTGCGGATACTCCGCACTGGCCTTGACCGATGTCAATCTCTGCGGCGCGCTAGAGTTTGCCCGGCTGGCCGGCAGCCTGGGGATCCGGCCCATCACCGGCGGCGAGCTGACCCTGAAGGATGAGTCTCGCCTGGTCCTGCTGGCGCAGACCCGCCAGGGGTATGCCAACATCTCCCGGCTGTTCACCCTGGCCAACGCCGCCGACCGTCGCGAACCCCGGCTGGATCCGGCGTACCTGCCGGAACACGCCGAGGGGGTGACGCTGCTCACCGGCGGGCGCGACGGTCCGCTGTCCCGGCTGCTGTCTGAAGGTCGCCACAAGGATGCCCGTCGTCTGCTGCGGGATTACGGGGAATGGTACGGCCCGGATGGGGTGTACGTGGAACTCCAGCAGAACTTTCTGAAAGGAGACACCCAGCGCAACCGGGAGTTGGCGGCGCTGGCACACGAGACTGGCGCGCCGATCATTGCGAGCAACGACGTCCACTACCACTGCCCGGAGCGCTACCGTCTGCAACATGCCCTGGTCGCGGCCAGGCGCAACACTACCATCGAGCAGGCTTTGCCTCACATCCGACCCAACGAGCACCTCTGCCTGAAGTCGCCGGCTGACATGAAGGAAATCTTCCGGCTCTACCCCGACGCGATGACCAACACCGTCAGGGTTGCGGAGCAATGCAATTTCAATCTGGATACCGACCTGGGTTACACTCTGCCCGATGCCGCCGTGCCGGCGGGCTACACTCCTGGACCCTATCTGAGGCAACTGTGCCACGAAGCCGCTCAGCGGCGCTACGGCTCCGTCTCTCAGCAGGTCCGCGACCGCCTGGATGAGGAGTTCGGCTTGATTGAGCGTCACAAATTGGCCGGATTCCTGCTGCTCTACCGGGAAATCGTCCTGCTGGCCCAGAAAATCATGGAGGAAAAGGGGCTGGCCCATCCGGAGACTCCTTTAGAGGAAAGACCGCCGGGACGCGGGCGGGGTTCCTCGGTGGCCCTGCTGACGGGTTACCTGATCGGTATCAGCCATGTGGACCCACTGCGGTGGGGCCTGACCCTGGAGCGGTTCATCTCCGAGGACACCAGCCTGTTGCCCGACATCGACCTGGACTTCCCCCGCGCTCTGCGGGACGAGCTCATCGAGCGAGTGCATCAGCGTTTCGGCCCGGATCACGCCGTCCTGGCCGGGGCCATAGCCACCTACTCGGTCAAAGGCATCGTTCAGGATTTGGGCAAGGTTCTGGGGTTGCCCAAAGAGGACCTGAAGCGGCTCTCCAAGCAGCTCCAGTCCCGCGATGGGGCCCGACTGCGCGACGAGATGCTGGCCCTGCCCGGCTTCCGCGACCTGGTGGACGCCTCGGGTTGGCGGGAATTGACGGAGCTGGCTCCCCAACTGATGCACGCTCCCCGCAGCCTGGGCCAGCACGTGGGCGGCATGGTGCTGAGCAGTTCCCCTATACCGGAAATGACGCCAGTTCGGGCCGGGGCCACCCCGGGCCGCTACATAATGGATTGGAACAAGGACTCCGTGGCCGATGCCAACTTCGCCAAGATCGATCTCCTCTCCCTGCCGGTACTCGACCAGATTGAAGAGGCCCTGGACCTGATCGAGAAGCGGGAAGGCGCAAGGATCGACCTGGGCCGTGTCGATCCGGAAGACCCCGCCGTGTACGACATGATCAACGCCGGGCGCGCCAAGGGAGTGTTCCTGCTCCAGTCGCCGGCCCAACTGAAGATTGCCCAGCGGTTGAAATCCCGCAACCTGCTGGACTTGGCCTACCAGGTGGCATTGATACGGCCCGGCGTGGGCGTCCAGGGCAGCGCCGTGGCCCAGTTCGTGGAGCGTTACCGCCACGGCGTCCCCTGGGAATATGACCATCCCCTGGAGGAGCGAGCCCTGGAGCGAGGCTGTGGCGTCATCGTCTGGCAGGAGCAGGTGGTGCAGCTGGTCAGCGACGTGGCCGGCATGACCGCCGCCCAGGCCGACGAGATACGGAGAGCCTTCGGGCGGCCCAACAACGAACACCTCATCGTCATGCACCGGCAACGGTTTTTGGAAAGAGCGCAAGGCAACGGCGTGCCGGAGGATGCGGCCGAGAGGATTTTCGCCAAGATCAACGGCCAGTATATGTTTCCCGAAAGCCATAGCCACGCTTTTGCCGTCACCGCGTACCAGGCCGCCTGGCTGAAGCGGTACTACCCGGTGGAGTTCTTCGTAGCCCTGGTCAACAACCAGCCCATGGGCTTCTACCCGGTGGAGACTTTGAAACAGGACGCCCGGCGCTGTGGCGTACCCTTCCTCAACCCCTGCGTCAACCGCAGCGGCGTGGACTGCATACCTGCCGGAGATGCGGCGCTGCTGGGTCTGCGGTTCGTGAAGGACGTGGGCGCGGCGTCGGCCCCGGCCATCGTCGAAGAGCGGGAGCGTCATGGCCCCTACACCGGGCCTGCCGACCTGGTGCGGCGCACCGGGCTGAAATCACAGGCGGTGGAGTCGCTAGTCATGGCCGGTGCCTTCGATTCTCTCATCGCCAACCGCCGGCAGGCGTTGTGGGACTCGGGCCTGGGAATCCGGCCCAACAGGAACGGTCAGCGAGCCTTTGCCTCCCCGGACGGGGACGATGTTCCTTACCTTCCCGATTTCACCGCCTACGAGAAGATGGCCGGCGAGTACCGGGTCCTGGGCATTTACCCGAAGGGGCATCTGATGGAGTTCGTGCGCCCCGATCTATCACCCCTGGTCCGTCCCGCCGCCGCTGTGGACTGCGCTGCTGAGGGGGAGGAGGTCCTGGTGGCTGGCTGGCCCATCGCCCGGCAGCATCCCAGGGGTCAGGACGGCACGGTGTTCGTTACTATCGAGGACGAGACCGGGGACGCCCAGGCCATCCTGTGGCCCCATACCTTCCACCGCAGCCGCCGGCAGTTGAACAGCCATGTGCTGCTGGTGCGAGGAACCGTTTCCCGGTGGGATGGGACGGCCAACATCATTGCCTCGGATGTGCAGGGCATTCACCCCCGTGTTCCCATGCCTGCCGCCCACGATTGGCATTGAGAACCGGGACCCAGTCAGACAGATCAAGAGCGCCTCTGTAAAATCATCTTGAAAAATAATTTGTTTTCTGCGAAAGCGTCGTCGAGGACGCCACCTGGGAGAGCGAGGGGATGGGGAGATACGAGGGCAGGGAGGCGATTCGCGAGTTCTTTCGCGGAATTTCCGGCCACTTCGTCTTTGCTCTACATTACGGGCTGAACCCGCGGATCGCAGTGCAGCAGTTCATCTAAGTTGGCAGAACGAATGACGCCGCACGAATGTTTCGAGTTTGACTTCGTTATCGAGTACGCGCCGGACGAAGCGGCTGTACGGCTCGACTGAGTAACCAGCCGGCAGCGTTTCGTATCGGTTCAGGCTGTTCATGAAGACTCATGCAGCAAGTTGGCTGGGAGCCGCTAAACGGCTAGCGGATGCGCAGGTTGACGGCGCATCTATCGTTGCGTTCCGTGTCATCTTCGGGCTGTTCGGCATCCTGGTTGTTGCCCGGTTTTTCGCCCACGGTTGGATCGGCCCGCTGTACGTGGAGCCGGACCACCACTTCGCCTACCTGGGTTTCGGTTGGGTTCAGCCCTGGCCCGGCTGGGGGATGCACGCGCACTTCATCGCGCTGGGCGCGCTGAGCCTGGGAATCGCGATAGGATACCGCCCGCGACTGTGCGCCGCGCTGTTCTGCATTGGGTTCACCTACGTGGAACTGCTGGACCGCACGACCTACCTGAACCACCACTATCTGATGAGCCTGGTGAGCCTGTTGCTGGCTATCCTGCCACTGCGACGCGGAACCGTTCCTCTGTGGACGATTTGGGCGCTGCGCGCGCAGGTCGGCATCGTGTACGTGTTCGCCGGCATCGCCAAGTTGAACCCGGATTGGCTGTTCCACGCTTTGCCCATGAGAATCTGGCTCTACCAGCACGGCGATTTGCCGCTGCTCGGTCCGCTGCTTCAGGAATTGTGGGTTGCCTACGCCATGAGCTGGGGCGGCGCCATGTTTGACTTGGCAATCGTTCCCGCACTGTTGTGGCCACGGACCCGGGTTCCGGCCTACTGTACGTTGGTTGCGTTCCACCTGGCCACATGGGTGCTGTTCCCTCAACTGGGAATCTTTCCGTGGTTGATGATCGGCCTGACGCTGATTTTCTTCGAGCCCGACTGGCCGCGCCGCTTGTTCGCCTTGCGCCTTCGACACTCCACAATCCGAATCCCGTCATTCCTGTGCAGTCGGGAATCCACAACGTCCCTACAGCATGAGGCTCTGGATTCCGGCTTTCGCCGGAATGACGAGGTGAGGAGTCGGAATGACGAGGTGAGGAGTCGGAATGACAAAACAGGGCGATATGACAAAACAGGGCGATCATGGCGAGCCCACGCGTTGTTGATTGCATTGATGCTGTTCGCGGTGGTCCAGCTTGCGTTGCCCCTGCGCCACTACGCGTATCCGGGCAACGTCCGGTGGGACGAGGAAGGCTACCTGTTTGCCTGGCGCGTGATGCTGACAGAGAAAGTCGGTTACGTGCGGTACCGTGTGCGCGAGCCTGCCACCGGGCAATCCTGGCTTGTCGAACCCGACGAATACTTGACGCCGTTGCAGGTCGAGCGGATGTCGTTCCAGCCCGACATGATCCGGCAGACCGCCCACATCATCGCCACGGATTTCTCGGAACGCGGCTATACCGACGTTGTCGTGAATGCTGATGCGTTCGTCGCCTTCAATGGCCGGCCTAATACCCGGCTGATCGCCCCCGACGTGGACCTGGCTTCGGTACGGCCTGGCTTGGCTCCAAAAACGTGGGTGCTGCCTTACAAGCCCGACGCGGCGGCCGGCAGGAACCAAACCGGCGCGGTCAGACCCTACTAACCGCCGTCGCCGTCGGTGTCGGCGAACCCGACGGTTACGCCCAGCAGGCTGACGACCTCGGTGTTCAAGGCGCGCTGCAACTCCTGCATCCGCCGGTGCGCCAGACGCGCCGGCTCCGGATCCGACACTACCGTCGATTGCAGCGGTTCCTGCAACCCGTCGATTGCCGCCAACGCAGCGGTAAAATGGCCGCGCATTCGCTCGTCCGCCTCTTCCGAGACGCCGCGCACCAGGGCGCTGGTGCCGTGGGCGCCGTCGGTTCCGGCACCCAGGTACACGTCCTGCATACCCAGTACCTGATTGCGCAGGTCGGCGACAGCGTTGTGTCCGCCGGCGCCGGGTATCGCCGACGGGTCGGGCTGGGTGCCATCCGCGCCCAGCGCCTTGCCCAGCCTCATGTCGTTGATGCTGCGGGTGAGGAACACTGAGGTCCGCACTGCTTCGTCAACGGCCTGCCGCTCCAACAGGGCAGAGCTGGCGGTGCCCTTGAAGAAGGAGGCGTAATCCCGCCCGCCACCCTCGCCGTTCCATTCGTTGCTGACGGCGGTGGCCTCGTCGGCTGCCACGCGGCCCAGGGCGGTCAGATACTGGCAGCGTATTCCGCCGGTGTTGTCCAGCGATCCCAATACCGCCCTGTCGTCGCCAAAGATCACGTACTCGATGGCTCCCAGACCACGCTGCGTTGACCCGAAAAACTCACGCACGTCGTTTGCCGAAACGGATTCCCGCTTGGCCAGCGTGGCTTCAATCCGCTCGGGGTCAACCGGCGACCAGTCCACCAGGATCCGGGAGCGCCGTTGCATCACCGGGCCGAACCACATCGACTGCGAACGAAGCCACGGCGCCCGCGCCTCCCGCCACGCCGTTCGCGCCGGGGCCAGAGTGTCCGGCGTCGGGTGAGCGCAAAGAGCATCCAGCGCGTCCCGCAACTCGCCCATCTCGACCGCGACCGACTGGAACCGGGGCACGATCAGATCGTCGGCAAGGCTGGCCAGAACCTCCTGCCGCGTCGGTGGCGGCGCTTGGGTACAGGCAACCATGCCCGCCAGAACCAGCAGGACGCAGCAGACCGAAAGGATATAGCGCAGGGTTTGCATTAGAGCGACTCCAAGAAGCGCAGCAGCGCCTCGCGTTCTTCACGGGACATCTTGCGAAACGCTTCGCGGGCCGCCCGTCCTTCGCCGTCGTGCCAGAGGATAGCCTCCGCGACGTTCCGGGCGCGGCCATCGTGGAGCAGGCGCGTGTGGTTGTTCACGTTTTCGATCAATCCAATGCCCCACAGCGGCGGCGTGCGCCACTCTTGACCATGGGCGAGGAAATCGGGCCTGCCGTCGGCCAGACCCTCGCCCATGTCGTGCAGCAGCAGGTCGGTGTAGGGGAATATAACCTGCCCGGACAGGGCGGGAACCGGGTGTTGGCCGGTGGTGTGGCTGGGCGTGTGGCACGCCGCGCAGCCGGCTTCCAAGAACAGACGCGCGCCGGCGCGAACCTGAGGGTCGTCCACGTCGCGCATCGCCGGCACCGCGAGAGTCTGGTTGTAGAAGGTGATTTTGTCCAGCCGGTCCTGGGGGAGTTCCGGGGTTCCACCGTTGAGCGCGGCCTGGCAGTCGGTCTGGCCGGCCGGGCAGTTCTCCTCCGGGAACAACGGCGACGTGATTCCGATGTCGCCGTGAAAGGCCCCGGCAATCTGCTGCTCCAGCGTGGGCACGTTGGCCTTCCAGCCGAACCGACCCAACCGAGTGTCCTCGTCCTGGACGCTCCACACCAAGTTGGCGCGCCCGGAGATGCCGTCGCCATCGGCGTCGTCCGGATCGGCGAGGGCGAGGATGGCGGACTCCGGTATGGCTTCCAGCAAACCCCCGCCGAACACGGCCGGCGCGATCCGGGGGGAAACCAGCAGATCGGGATGCGTGGGGCCAAAGGCCAAATCGGTGAAAGAATACTCAGGCCGCAGCAGCGTGTACGGAGTCCCGTCCTCGTATTCGCCGGGTATTTTCCGATAGTCGATCAGGAACCGGCCCTCCGGCGGTACGGTCAGTATCGCCCGGTCCTGTAGTTGGCCACCATAGGCCGGGTCCGGAAGAGGACCGCCTGTAACCGGGTCAACGCCGGGTATGCTGAGCCGGAACAGCAGGCCACGCTCCGGGTCATCGTTGTTCGCCGGCGGTTGAGCCCGACCGTCCAGCGTGTGGCAGGAAGAGCAGGATTGGGCGTTGAAGGTCGGCCCCAGGCCATCCCGCGCTTCCGTTGAGGCCGGCGCGGTCACCCAGTTCTGGGTGAAGAAGCTGTCGCCAACCTCGAAGATGCGCCGCTCCTGGTTGTTCAGGTTGGCGGCCGCCAACGCAAAGGAGTTGCGGTTGGTGGTGACGATGGTGGTGTCGCCGCCGAGTTGGGTCTGTAAGATGGCCGCAACTTCGGCCTCGCTCGGCCCGGATCGTGCGTCGCTCACCAGGAACCAGGCCAGCGCGCCCATCCCGACCGCGCCGGCCAGCGCAGCGAGGCCGTATCGCAGCCAAGCCGTCTTGCGGTAGCTTGCGATACGGTCCTGATTCATGGCGCGGGTACCTTCCTATACGGAAGTGTTGATGGTGAAGCCGAAGGCGGCCGCGCCTTCCACGATGGTGTCGGCCTGCTTTTCCAGGGCTTCGATGGTGCTGAGCACCTGTGAGCGACCGAACGCGCTGTCGGAGGCGGTGTCGGTCAGGTGCTGGTCGAAGGGATCGGGGATGTTGTGAGCCATGCTCACGGCGACTCGGGTTTCGTCGGTCAGCCGGTCGGCCAGAGCCTCGTTGTCGGCGGCGAACAGGTCGATGATGCCGGGGCCGGATACCACGCCGTAGTCTCCCGTCAGCACCATGCGCACGCCGATGGCGTTGCCAACGATGTCGGCGACGGTGTTGTCGGAGAAGCAGGAATGCTCGTCTTCCTGGGAACGCTCCGAGTAGGCGACAAACATCCGCTCACCAGCCAGCTCGCCCTTGCTGAGGGCGCCGGCGCCGGTGATGATGTCAACCAGGGCGTCATTGGCCGGCTTGGTCAGGAACTCGGCCCGGTAGTTGCCGCCGCCGGGGGCCCAGGCATCAACCATGTCCTGTAGGTGGACGAGCAACGTGTCGGACGCCACGGCCAGGTATTGGGCGCGGCGGTCGGAGTTGTCGTTGGTGGTGTAGTCCTCCACCGGACGCGTGCCGGGGCCGTTTTCGTTCAGGTCCTGTCCCCAGAGCAGGAACTCGATGGCGTGCCAGCCAGTGGAGACGTTTTCCTCGCCGCCTTCCTCGTTGAGGGAGATGATGAGGTCGGAGGCGATGGTGGAATACTCGTCGGGCATGTTGATGATGCCGGCCGTGGGGTTGCCCTCCACGTAGTCGATGTAGGACTCGTCCATGGGCCAGGCGTTGATCAGGCCCTCCGGGCCGTTCTCTTCGTTGTCGATGGGGCCGCCATAGAACCGGAACACCTCGGTGGGGCCGTAGTCTTCGCGGGCACGGAGCCAGGCACGCTTGGCCGCGTCGAGGCTGGCGGGATTGGGGTCAGCAATGAAGGCGTCAATAGCCGTGTCCATGATCCGGGCCGACGCCAAGCTCTGGGAGTAGAGAGCGTGGACGCCGTTGGCGTAGTGAGCGACCACCTCACCCTTCAGCGCTTCGACGTCCACCACGGGATCCATCATTGTGTCCGGCAGGGGCACAGTGGGGGCCGGGGGCGGTTCGTTCGTACAGGCCATGGCAATCAGGAATACGCACAAGGCCAGCGCTGCAACCGCTATCGTAATTCGAGTCGGTTTTCGGTCCATTAGGAACCTCCTGAAGATTTGGCGGGATAGCTCCGATCGGCTGATTCGTGTCAACACAGTCTATAGTTCATCCCACAATTCCAAAATATTTTGCCTAGCAACATCCGATTAGTCAAGTATCACTTTTCGTTTGTGGGATGCTTACGTAGTACGTTCATAATTTCAGATGCAGCATATAATGCAGTCATCAAACCTACTAGAAAACCGGTATACTACGGACGATAGAAGCGGTGTCAAATCGGAGTGATTCGGAATACCAAAAATTGCTTTACGTAGGATATTGCTAATAAGTTTCGTATAAACTCAATTAACGCCGCCATGCAGACACGCAGTGAATATATCGCAAGAAAAATGAAAATCATCGGTGGGTCGCTATAGCGGCGGTGATCCTCCGGTAACTCGCCCCCTCCGGCCTACCAACCTTGTCGGCGCCCTCTTCCCGGAAAGGCCGAATCTTTTGAAACAGCGCGGCTTACGGCGCTGAGCGATCCCGCCACGGGACACAAGTGATACACTCGCCAGCCGAGGGTTAGGAGTGTCCAAGCATAAAGCGGCTATCTCACCGAGCCACATCCCTGGACCCGCCCAAAGTTGACCTGGGAAGTCTCAGAGACCTGGAGGGCACCCTTGAACTGCTGCGGGAGGCCGAAACGCTGAGATGTAATGGGGAGATGATGACGTTGAGTTCTACGGTTGGGCAGGAAATCATGAATCTGATCCAAGAGCATGGCCTCATTACCTTCGCCCAATTCATGCGCGCCTGCCTGTACTCTCCCAAGGGCGGCTTCTATTCAGCCCGGAGCAGCAGCATCAGCGCGCATTTCGGGACTTCCCCCACCATGCACCCGGTTTTCGGCGCCCTGATCGCTCGGCAACTGGAGCAGATGTGGCAAATCATGGGAGAGCCTGCTGTTTTCCATTTGATCGAGGTGGGTTCCGGCGACGGATCACTGGCTTGGTCCATCATGGATGCCTGCCAGCGGATGACGCCCCGGTTCGCTGAGGCGCTTCGTTACGTAGCTGCGGACTATCAGCCCGTGCCACTCCAATCGCCGGTTCACACCCTTGACTTGTCCAATGGGCCCGGAGATTGGGCGCCCTCAGTCAGGCAGGACACGACGCCCAGGGTCCAACAGGTCAAAGCGGAAGGACTTCGATCATTCCGAAACGTTGCCGGCTGCATCCTGTGCAATGAACTTATCGACAACTTTCCTGTCCATCGCTTTTGTATTCGGGACGGAAGAGTCCAGGAAGTGTACGTCACGTTGGCGGGCGGGGAGCTAACGGAAATGGTCGACGAGCCGTCAACGCCCGGCATCGAAAAGAGGCTAACCAGCCTGGGCTTGTCCCTGCCCGAAGGGCATCGCGGAGAGGTGAACCTGGCTATGGAAGACTGGATCGACCAGGTTTCCGAATCCCTCGACCGCGGGTTCGTCCTCACCATCGACTACGGTCAATCAGGTGCTGACCTCTACTCGCCGCGGAACGCCCAAGGAACCCTGGTCTGCCACCGCCGGCACGCCGTGGGCGATGACCCATACCGGAACATAGGCGAGCAGGACATTACCTGCCAGGTGGACTTCACGTCTCTCAGGATGCTCGGCGAACGCTACGGTCTGGCAACAGTTGGCTACACCACGCAGACCCGGTTCCTGGCAAACCTCGGTTTCCACACGTTTCTCGATGCCCAACAGCCTCACGGACGCTCTACGGCCCGAACCGAACTCAGCCGTATCGCCATGATGACCCTGGTGGACCCGAGCGAATACGGCGATTTCAAGGTGCTGGCCCAAGCGAGAGGGAACGGGTTGGACAGCGAACTGCTGGGGTTTGCGAAGGACGCCGCAACTCCAACCCGTTGAATGCTAGCTGGGCTCCTTGCTCAACATGAGGAAGCCGTTACTGTCGGGGGTGTTGCAGCCGGCCAGCGCCGTCTCCGCGCGCACCGTCACCTGACGCGCCCCCGCCGTCCCGCGAAGTTGCTCAAGGCTGTCAGAGAAAAGGCAGGCCCGGGTTCGGCCGGTCCCATTATTTCCGCCACTGGACAGGAAGGGATGCGGACCCTCGACCCTGATGTCGTCGGCGTAGAAGTCATGGGCTTCGCCCCACTTGACCCCGTGCCACTGGAAGCCCTCCAGGAATTGCTGCGTGAAAGTGAGGTAGCCGTCGTAGGGGTTGAATATGTCAACGTCATCGGGACCCAACCCGGAACCTTCCCACATCCTCCGTGCAAGACTGGCAACCGCCTCCTGGTGTTCTTCCAGCGTTGACATGGTACTCCTGCCGCGGCCGCCCGTCTGTGCGTGGTTGAGGACGTACACCGGCTTTTGCCTCAGGTCTTTGGCGCGCTCCGCGGTGGTGAAGATGAAGGCCGCGCAGGTATTAACCGGCCGGTCGCAGTCGTAGATCACCAGCGGCTCTTCAATCACGCGCCCGTTCAGGTAGTCTTCGCGGGTAAGCTGGTAAGGTTCGTGCAAGGCGTAATAGCTCCAGGGAGTCAATAGACCGTTTCTGCGCAAGTTCAGGCAGAGGTCGGCCAGCCCATCGTGGGACTTGCCATACTTCTTGCAGTACTGCTGGAAGATCACCAGGTTGTTGAACATTGCGCCGTTCTGGTAGCCCCACGGCAGGGTAAAAGCGCTGGGCCCAGGCGCCTCTGGGTTATTGTTCTGCGGATTGTTATGCCCGTACCTTCCCGAAAGGTTGACCATCGGATACCAGACCAGGGCGGTCTCACACAGCCCGTCGCCCACCGCCTGGGCGGCCAGGCCCATCATCGGGCCGATGTAGGGCGCATCCGACTTCCGGTACTGAATGTTCTTCAAGCCCAATTCTCGCTCGATCCAGTCCGCCGAGGCGTAAGTCAATCCGTCTTCGGTATCGTAGGGCGGGTCGAAGTAGGGGCGTGGCGCCCAGGTCTGCTCGGCGCGCGTCTCCGCGCTGGTGATAAGCCCGTCAATATCGTCCAATGACAGCCCCGCATCCGAGATAGCCTTCAGGCAGGCCTCCTTGGTCAGGCCGCCACAACTGCGGTCCATCGTGACGCCATCCCAGCGCCGGTCAATGTGGGATTGTCCCCACCCCACGACGGCGACCTTGCCCCGGTGCTCCCACAGTCCCATGCCTTCTCGATCTCGCATCCAGCTTCTGTCGCTAACCATCTCAACCCCCTTGGCCTTTCCGCGCTATTTGACGTGTCCGCAAAACCCTCATTCGTTCAGGCAATCACCTGCCATTCGTGGACCAACTGGCCGGTGCTCGTTTCCTCAAATATAAGCTCCACGGGCGCTCCGACGGGAACCTCTCCCGGAGGCGTACCCGGCAAGTTAGAGAGGAAGTTGATACCCGGGTCCTCATCCAGAGTGATCACTGCGAAGTTGATGGGCTGCGCTGACCGGAACCCCCGGATGCGGGAGTCGCGGATCACCATGTACACGTCGATGTGGCCCTTGCCTTCCACCTCTTTCCACTCGAAATTGTCGGCTGTGCCGCATTGGTCGCACCGCTGGGTGGGCGGATAGTGCAGCCTCTCGCAGGCGGTGCAGTTCTGCAAAACCAGTCGCCGCTCGTTGCAGGCGTCCCAAAAGGGCCTGGTCAGATCATTTGGGACCGGGGCCGGTCTTTCCAGCCCTGGAATCGTTGACATGGTTCCCTCCTCCAACAGATCCCTCGCGCCGTGCGTTGCCGTTACCGACACAATCTGGCGCGGTTACGCGATTATAGGTAAGCCGCATTTGTCGGTCAAAGATGTTTGCCCCGATTCGATTAGGATTCCCCGTTGATCCACGGCTCGGTTTTTCCATCGTCCATCCAGATGAAACGGAACCCCGCTTCCAATGCAAATTGGCGATCCAGGTCCGTGTCTCCGATGTGATAATACTCATCGGCCGCAAAGCGCGACTTGACGTCCGGAAGGTCTTGCTTGTGTGAGATAAAGCTCACTTCGATTCGGTGTCTGTCCCAAATGGACTGCTGCACGGGAAGTGGGCGGTCGGACGAGCTGCCGATGATGCACCCGTGAGCCTGGGCCTTCCTAACCATGGTCATGGTGACAGGCCCCGGCGGGTCTCCCGCTTCCAGCGTCCCGTCAATGTCAAAGCTCACCAGTGTCGCCAATTGAAACCTTCCTTTTCCATACCCGTTATTGCTCGCCGCCGACCGAAGGGTCGGCCCACTGGACGATCCCTCGCCCTCCCAACTCCTCGATCTCCCCGTCGCCGTATCCCAGTTCCCGAAGCAGGGGCCTGGTGTGCTGGCCGACCTGGATGGAGGTGCGGTATATACCCGGCGTAAGGGAAAATTCGACCAGGCCGCCGTAACGACGGTACTTGCCGACGTGCGGATGCTCCACTTCGACGCTAAGCGCGTTCGCACGGGCGTGGGGATGGTCGGCGTAGAAATCTCCCTCCAGGGCCTCGTCGGCCCGAACGCAACCGACGTCGGCTTGAGTCAGCAACTCCTCCCATTCGGCAGCGGGGCGCTCAGAGAAAATCCCCGCTATTTCGCCAATCAGGGCATCGTCATTGGCCTGTCGCGCCTCCGGGCTGGAGAAGCGGCTGTCGTCCAGAAGTTCGGCCTTTCCCACGGCGCGGCAGAATGCCTCCCACTCATCCTGGAACAGACATCCCAGGAACACCCACCCTTCCCGACATCGGTAGAGACGGTACAGGGCATGGAGGCCGTGAATTTCTTCGTCAGGGGCAATGATGGGAGGCCGGTTGGCGTGGTCGTAATATTCGTCGGCGTTGGTCCAGGCATTCGCGTTAAGCATGGTGACGTGTATGGGCTGGCCCTTACCGGTTAGCTCGCGCGCGCGGAGGCCGAGCAGTACGGCGGTGGCCACCGCCGGGGAGGTGTTTTGGTCCGGCCCCCAGTTGGATTTCATCACCCACCGGGTCGCCTCGACGGTTGCCTCCATATCCAAAGCTTCCTCCGGACGCGGGGGCATTCCCCGGCCCATCTGGCGCATAGCCCCGCCCATGATGGCGCCGGGAATAGGATGAGCGCCCGGCCGGCGCGCGTGCTCACCGTGCTCACCGTAAGTTCCCATCCACACGTGGATCATGCGGGGGTTGATTTTCCGGCAGGTCTCCCAATCTACCTGGAGGCGTTCGGGAACGCCCAAGCGGAAGTTGTGCGAGAGAACGTCGGCCTGTGCGATTAGCTTGTGGATGATCTCCTTGCCCTCGGGTGTCTGTAGGTCGATCTGGATGCCTTCCTTGCCGGCGTAGGTGCGCGCGTCGGCGATTGCCACTGCGGTGGAGCGCCGACCTTCATCCAGTCGCCGGTCTGTGGCGTCAACCTTGATAACCCGCGCCCCTAGGTCGGCCAGCAGCGCGGCCCCGTAGGGCCCGGCCTGGATTGTCGCCAGATCCAGCACAGTGATGCCGGACAAGGGATGACCAGGTGCATCAGTGGGGTTCGCGTCGGGCAATGGGCCATTGGCAGCCGCCCGCGGCTGCCGTAGGCGTTCCAGCACCTCTCCGTTGTGCTGCCCCACGTCCGGGGCCGGGCCACTTGGCTCTCCTGGCGTGTCCTTCAAGTCCACCAGCGGGGCCAGCGTTCGCATCGGACCGACACGAGGATCATCGATGGTTACCACCGTGCCGTTGACAACCACCGCCGGGTGATCCATGGCCTGGACGCTGGTGCGATAGGGTTCGGCGGCGATGTTGCCGTCCTGAAGATAAATCTCCATCCATTCGTCGGCGGTCTTTTCCTCCTGCTGCTTCAGTATCTCCCGCCGCAGGAGTTCCCGGTTCTCCTCGTTGACGGCGGGTACTCTGGCGAACCGCTCATCCTCAAGCAGGTGTCCCAGGCCAATGGCTTCGAGGTGCCCCTGAATGTGCGGAACTCGCTGATTGGCGTGCTGGAGCCATGTTCCGTCCTTGGTACGCACGGGGACATAGCCGATGGAGGACAGGCCACGGCCGCCCGGTCTCCTCGGAAACCGCTCCGGGTCCCGGCGCCGCAGTTGCATATTCACCAGCCCGCCGTCTCCGACGTTGTTGTCGTGAGGTGAGGCCAGGGTCTGGACGATGCTGGTCTGGACCCATTGCCCGCGTCCGCACAAATCTCGCACGCGAAGAGCGCTCAGTATCCCGCGCACCGCGGCCTGGCTGGCGTGCCAGCTGCCGGTGTGCACCGCCGAATATACCGGGCCATCGCGGTTGGGCTGCCCCTCCAGGTTGAGCATCCGCCCGGCTTTGGCCGCCACGACGCCCTCGTATCCCTTCACGCGACGAAGAGGCCCCTCCTGCCCAAAGCCCGTAATCGAGCAGTACACCAGCCCCGGGTAGAGCTGCGACAGGGCTTCGTATGACAGCCCCCATTCCTCCATGTCACCCGGCCGGAAGGACTCCACGAGAACGTCAACCTCGCCGGCGAGCCGGATGGCCTGCTCCCGGCCGGTCGCGCTTTCGAGGTCCAGGACAATCCCTTTCTTCCCTCGGTTCCATGAAATCCAGGCGGGTTGAAAACGGAAAGGATCCCCGCCGGCAGGTTCAGCCTTGATCACCTCGGCGCCATAGTCGGCCAGTACGAGGGTGCAGAGGGCCCCCGGCATTCCCAATGAGAGATCCAGGACGGTCAGTCCCGTACATGGTGCTGGCACGGTTCACCTCCTCCGCGGTTGTTGGGTTTTCACCTGGCCGGGCATTCGGGCTGTTCTATCAGCCGCACTGTTTACACAGCAAGGTTGGGAACGCATTGTATCCGCAATTGCTGCGCAGTGTAAGACGGAATGGGCGGCCCAAGCCGGCGGGGCGCAGCAGACCCCGCCGTTCATGGGTTGGCGCACGCCGTAGCTGGCCCTAGCCCGAGGGCGTGGCGGCCTGTCGGGGCTGATTGGGCTGGTTTCACCCGTTCGCCTATCCGGAGCCGGCCGCCCTGGGGGTGGCGGGGGCATAGTTGCTCCAGGTGTCGTGCCACACCTTCACACCGTCAACAACCTGGCCCGAGCGGACTACGAAGTCGTAGGTCACGCCGTTTTCCAGGCCCATCACCACGTGGCCGTCGTTGCTGTTGGCCTGGGTCGAAATCAGGTTGCTGTAGTCGCCCGCGGCCCGGTCCTCCTGAGTCAGGCCAAACACCCAGTGGATGTCGGCGTTGGCGCCGGGAGTCCAGCTGAGGGTCACCTGGCCGTCGCCGGCGGTGGCGGTGAGGCCGGAGGGCGGGCCGAGGGTGGTCTCAACAGCGCCGGTTGTGCCTCCGGTGGTAGTGGTAGTGGTGGTCGGGCCGGCGCCGACCTCCAGCGGGGCGCTGAGGATCTGGTCGTCGCCCTCGCCGTGGGAGGCGATGATGATGAGGTTGCCGCCGGACAGCCGGCCGGGGTCGGCCAGTATGCTGAAGCTGGCCATACCCTGAGCATCCAACTCCACCTGGCGATTGTCGCTTCCGACAACGGACGCCGCATCCGTTGGCGTGAAGGTGATGGTAACCATCTCGCCCTGGACATTACCGGGCATCGCTCCATCGTCAGAGGTGGCGGCGACCGCGAAGCCGGAAACGGCCTGGCTGGAGCCCAGCCCCTCAGGACCGGTCAACTCGAGCAGGTCGATTCCACCCAGCACGGCGAACTCGAGCGGGTCGGACATCACCGCATCGTCGCCCGTTCCGGCCGTAGCCTTGAGGGCGTAGGCCACACCGGCCGGGGCGGGTGTGGCGTCGTCGTTGATGGCGACCTTGAACCACTGCCGGGCCGCGCGACGCGCCACCGCTTTGGCTGCGTCTTCGAGGTCATCGTACATGGCGCAGTACGGGGATGCCGGGTCGTCGATTCCCATCCCGGAGTCGTCTTTAGCGGCGGCCGGCTCGTCGTACCTGGGCATCACCGCGTCGTTCCTCTGCGGACAGTCGAGAGTGTCCCACCATTCGGCGGGCGGGGCATCGGAGACCGTGATGGCTGCCTGACTGTCGTCGTCGGAGCCGGCCACCATCAGGTTGGCGCCCGTGTCGTCGGACACGTCGTTCATGGCAGAGTCGTAGGCCACGGCTCGGACGAAGAAGGACTCGCCCGTGGCCCTGGTTATGGGAGTGTCAGCATAGGCGCTGAGGTTCACCGTCGCGGGGTCGCCCTTGCGGATGAGGTACACCATCTTGGTGATGTCGTCGCCGATGCTGACCTCTACGCCAACGCGCACGGGGCCGGTCGTAGGCAGGCCGTTGACTATTGCCGTCTCCATGCCATTGGAGTCCGATTCACCCAGCAGCACCCGCCGATTGTTGCTGAACCTGATCCTTGAGTCAGCGTTGACCAGCCTGAAATCGACATTGGCGTTTTCGACGACGTTTCCGGTGCGGTCTTTGACGACGACGGTGATAGTTTCGGTGCCCGTGGCGCCGATCTGATCGGGGACCGCAACGGTTGACATGTTGCGGTCCGGCGCTTCCAGGAAGACGACCTCCACCACGAAGTCGGCGTCCGCGCTGAACGTGGAGTCGCTCTGGTCCAAATTATCGGCAGCGTCAGCGGGCAGATAGCCGATCAGATAGACCCTGCCCTCGGTGGCCATGTCCTTTTCGACCTTGATCACCCGCTCTCCGGGCTTTCCGTCGCCGGCCACGTCGGTTTGGAGGGGCAGCACGAATACTTCCTCCTGGTAGCCCTTCTGGCCCAGCTGAGGCATGAGTCTGGTGAACTCGCTGCCATTGTTCTGGGTGATGTACACCACGGCATCGCGGTCCACGCCGGGATCCTCGCTGGTGTTCTTGATGGCAACCTCCACCGGGTCGCCGCCGGTGGTGATGCACTCGCCGCCGGAGACCAGGTTGGCGCCGGCGGTCAGTGCGAGGGGTCGGTCGTCATTGGCGCCATCGTTGTCGTGATCCCACTGCCGGGAGTAGATGGCGGCGCCGTCAAACGATACTGCGCAGGCGCTGTTGGTTGCGCTGCCCCAGTTGGGGGGATTGGCGACCATCACGCCGCCCTGCTCGATGGGGTTCTGCAATACGGTCAGCCGGAAGGAAACCGATGCCCGGTTGGTGCGAACCGCGCTGTCCACCGCCGTGATGGTGATGGTTGCGGATTTTCCGGCGTCGTTGGGAGCGTTGGAAACCCCGGTGGGAATGGTGAATCCATCAGCCGCGTCGAAATCGCCATCGCTGATGTTGGGGAACGTTCCGGCGGGCCTTTGCGTGACGGTGTAATTTGCAGCGGCCCCGCGCAAGTCGAACAGGTCCGCCGCCGTAGTACCGGCAAGCCGGCCGCCGGCTTCGCCCACGTCAAGCGCCTGGTCGGCGATCGCGCCCTTGGCAACGATGGACGGTACGGTGACAACCTCGGTGACGGGGGCGGGCCGACTGATCACGGCGCTGACGGGCGCCGACCACGGGCCGGCCACGCCAGCCAGATTCACCGCGCGGACGCGGTAATCGCGCCGGCCGCTGGGCGCCGTATCCACATGCTGGTTCTTGGTCACCGCGTCGCCCAGCATGGTCCAGTCGCTGCTCAGCCACTGGACTTCGTAGCGGGCCACCGGCAGGCCGTACAGAGTCTCGACGTCGTCCCACATCACGGTGGTGGTTCCCGTCCGCGTTCTGGGATTGCCCGGCCCGACGCCGGCGCCCTGGGTTGCGGTGATGGTGGCTGAGTTGTTGCCGGAGTTGTAGTCGTACACCGGCGTGCTCTGCCAACTGACGCCGGTGGCGGTATCCGCTTCGCAAGCCTCTTTGGTGGTGTGGTCCAGATCCCCCGAATTGTCCTTGCCGCCGATGCAGACCGCGTAGTCTTCCGAGCTGATTTTGACGCTGTGTTCGGATCCGGCGGTTGCGCTCAGGACCAGTGTTGGTTCAGCCACGCCGCGCGATCTGTAGTAGCCTCTGACTTTCAATTCGCCGATGTTCCATACCCCGGCGGATCCGTCGTAACTGCCATGGCTGATGTGGATTACCTCCGCGTCGGTGGGCAATTCGGTTACCTGCGCAGCCTCCACAAGGTCTGGCCCGTTGTTGACGGCTACTATCGCCAGCGCACTCTGGTCGGCAGCGGCGTGTCCACTGGCGCCGCCGTCTTCCACCGCCAGGTCCGCCATCGGGCCGACGACGAAGGTGTAGGTTTCATAGGCGCAAAAGCCCTGGTTGACGGGAGGAGTTGCGGTGTTGGGGTTGCAGTTTTCGTCACCGTCCAAAGTTGAGCGCCTGGTAATTGCCTGCCACGTGAACCGGTAAGTGCCCAGTTTCTCGAACTCCAGAAAATAGTTTATTTTGCTGGTTGGCTGTGTACCGCCTCCGTAAGTGGTCCTAAAGTCTTGAAAGTCTGAACCCTCAGCCTTCCTGAATGCGTTACCAGTGGTCGTGCTACGCAGGTACACCTTTCCAGGTGGAGGGGGTTTTCCTTCCGTTTCTCCCGGTAGCGCTGTTAATGTATTCCCTGCCGAGGTATCCACTCCCCTGGCCGCAATCCCCATGGTAAGCCCATTCCAACCAGATGTCTTACCTACATACGGGGCCCTGGAGTAATATAGCTCAATACCCCCGCTTAACCCATCCGTATATGTTCTACCGGCGGTAACCGATGTCTGCCATGAAACGGTGTTGCCGTCATTGACGCTTTGTAGTACGTTGCCGCTATTCTCATGGTCATCGTATATCCTAGCGCTTGTGGGATCGATATGGAAAACTGCGGTTCCTGACGCTAGGACCTGTCCGCTTGCATTGTTGACGGCCCGTACCCGAACATCGTCCGTGCTGTCACAAGGCAGATCCGTGTCGCCAACACAAGGATAGATAGTGAAAGCGTCAACTTGGCCGCTCACGAACGGTTCCACCAACTGGCCCCCCAGGCACACCTTCGCCTCGTTGTCCGATACGTCGTCGTCACGCTGTCCGAAACCTGGCGGAGGATTTCCGGTTAGCTCCGCCTCCAGGCATTGTTTATTCACGACAGCGGTACTTGCCACCGTGACCGGCAGGGTCACGGAATTCTTCCTTGATTTCCCCTGTTTCAGTGTCCCGATAGTGAACACGCCATCGCTGTAGCTCACCGAATCTGCCCGGTCGGTCGCCGGGGCGTAAGTTGGAGTGCCGGTCACGGTCAGACCGCCAGTCAGCTCAATATCAACCTTCAGGTCAATCGGCGGCGGGGTGTGCGCGCTACCTGATGAACCAGTGTATGGATTTGCTCTATCTGCGGTGATTTTGAAATTGACGGTGTCCCCCGGCGAAGGGTTCGGATCGTCCACTGACACACTGACCGAATAATTCCCCAACACCTGTCTAGTATTGGCGTCGCTTGTAGTATAATCGTATGACCAGACCCGAGCTGTGTTGTTTCCGAGATTATTATCGTAAGATGACGTGGTCACCTCTCCGAAGAGTTCATGTGGGTACTCGCTATTGTCTTTAATTTGAGTAGTGCCATCATAAATTACATGGCTTACTTGCGCAGTAACCTGTTCACGTTGCAGCCTCCCGAGCGCGGGAATGGTCCAGACGAGGGCTGTTCCATCCAGCGTGGCGCTCCCGAGGGGCACTTCTGGTAGCTCCCCAACAGCATCGCCTAAATGGCTTTGCGCGGGGGACACCACATCCACTACGACTTCCACGTCATAAGCGGTCCTGGACCCCTGGTTCACAACGATAATTTTTAAATCGTGACTGTTATTAGATTGTATGTCGTGGGGAACTTCCAAGAATATACCTACGTCCACATAACCATGGTCCTCCCCTTGGGCGTGAGCAACGGGCTCGTCCGGGAAGGCGCCAGCCAGTACGGCAACGACTATGAAGGTCGCCGTCAGCCAAATATGACATTTCCATTGCGCGTACATATTTCAGACTCGACAATTTGCTATTTCCCTAGATTCCCGCGAAAGCGGGAATCCATTTGTTGAGTTAGCTGCCGGGGGCGGGACCTTGCATCGCCCCCGGCAGCGGATGTTGCTTGGACTAGCTGGTCCAGTTGACCGTAACGCTAGCTTCCCTGAACACTACTTGGCCATCGTCGTGGTATTGACACCCTAAGGTGTACTCTCGCTGTGCTGCCTGACCGTACGTAACCTGCTTTTCGAAAGGCGGGTAAGCACGTCCCGATTGATCGTCTCCAGTGGTGGGAACGTTTTCCTCAGCCCACTGGCACTGAAGTGCGGCAGTCTCCACGGGAGAGTTGGAAATAGTTCCGGTCAAATTGACGTGCTCGTTCACCGCTTTCGATGTGGCGTCAGCCGACAGCGTGACCTTGAGCACCTCGCTGGTGTTATCGACCACCTGGATATACACCAGAATGCAGTGGTCAATGGACGGATCCGTACCTTGTTCGCTCTTCCCATCACTCACGCAGAGTTTCACGTAGTGATGCTTGTCGTCCTCGTAGTTGAGAACCGCCGCCGTGGCGATCTGCGCGTCACCTTCAGCATTGCGTGAGACTGTGAATTTGTCCGCGCTGTTTCCACTTCGGTAATCCATCAAGCTGTAGGTCAGCAACAACCGGTCACGGATGTTGGGGTCGCTCGCTTCTACCGGGTCGCCCACGGTGGTCCCCGCATTGGCATTCTCGTTCACGGAGCGTTTGATCATGAACATAGGGTCCATGTTGGTAAGGGTCGCTACCGTGACCGTGCCTGTGGCCATGTCGTTGTCCGGAGCCGTGTCCAGCACCGGCACATTGTATGTCTTCGCGACCTTCTGGCCATCCTCGGATTCCGTGATTACCAAGGTCTCCGTGGCCGAAATCGTCGCCTTTACGGCCAACTCCTGACCGTAGGTTTCCGCAGCCACTTTGGCCGTGATGGTGAGGGTAGCCCCTTGCGGGCACTCAGGTTCGGGTGGGGTGGAGGTGGGCTTGGCAGGTACGGTTGGGTTGCACATACTACCGATCGTCCAAACCCCGTCCGCATAGGTGCCCTTAGTTGCCTGGGAGGGGTAGGGCTGACCATCAACTGGAGGCACTAATCCAGAAGGCAGACTCACGTCCACCTTGGTGTCGGGAGCCTTTTCCGAACCGGCATTGCTGGCGGCCGTCACCGTGATGGTGACGTTATCGCCGGGCTCCAGCGGTGCCGTTCCGGTGGCTGCCTCTTCCACCGTCACGCTGACGCTCAGGTCGGCCTCTGCGCCCACGTGGATGGTGTACTCCCGCATATCGCTGGTCACGCTGTCCTCGGTGCCTAGAGGCGGCAGGCCACCAAGCTCCGCGGGATCGTGCTGCGGCATGCCCCTGATATGCACCTGTAGTTCGTAAGTGCCGCGGTCGGTGAAGAACCAAATGGGGCGTTCATACTCTCCAACCGCTACCGGCATCACGGCGATGCGGGCATCGGACGAATCCCAGAGGGCAGCATTCGCACCGGTTACACCGGGGTCGTACGCCAGCGTGTACCTCGGGTCCTGCCTGTCGACATCAATCTGGTGGACGTGGTCAATGTGGTACTCGATACCGCCACTAACGTTACCCTCGTTGTCAACGGTAAGGTCAACCCAGTCCGCACCATCATCATCCAGGAGAGCGGTGGAGAAGCTGAGGCACAAAGGAGTGGTCGCTGGGCTGTCGGGACACGCCGGCAGCGCCCACACGATGCCGTCGCCCACACCATCAAGCGTACCGTCGCCGTCAGTGTCGCGGTTTTCCAACTTGTCGGCAGCCCACAACTCCGGATACTTGGTCTCAGTATAGGTCGTGCTGGTGCTCAGATCGATCCTGGCGCTGTTGGGGATGTGGATGACGGTTTCCGCAATGTTGATGCTGGACGCGGAGCGGTCATCCCTAGCCCGTATGGTTTCTCCGTCTTCGTTTTCGCTTTCCGGCACGTGCACCACCGTCGGCGGGCAGGAGGTGTTGGTCAGCTCCCGCTCGACCGGGTTCCAGTACACGTCGAACAGGGCGATCTGGCCGGAATCAACCACATGGTCGAGGGTTTTGAGATTACGGGGCTGTCCGGGACAGGGCTCAGGCGTGGCATGAGTTCTCGGAGTGGGTCTGGGTGTTTCGCCGTCCTTTTGTTGTAGCGGACCGTAAGCGCCGCTGTCTGGGGCGATGGTTGCTGCGGTGGTGGCCTGGGCCGGGTTGCCGCCGGACAGCAGCATCACGGCTGCCACGGCGAAAACGGCCAGCGCGGCCACCGCCATGACGGAAAGTTGCACGGGTTTCGTTCTCATGTTATTTTTCACTCCGTATTCGGTTCATTTTGTGTGGATTCGGATACCGGGGGGCAGCAGGTGCTAGCCAAGGCTGCTCCCCAACTCTTTGGTGCGCCGGATTGTTGCCCTTGTGGGCGGTCCGGCGACGTTTTTCGTCCCTGCGCGGATGGATTCGTATTTCCGGCGCATTTTTCCCGCGGCCGCCTCCAGGGGCCCGTCCGGGAATTCGGAACTCACAAGCGGTGTTGTTTCCGGGGTCGCGGCAGGGGCGGCCTCCGGGCTGGCCTCAGTGGAGGCTTGATTTCTGATAATCGGGGCCTGTTGACGTTTCTGGTCATTCCCGCGTATATCCCCGTCATTCCCGCGAAGGCGGGAATCCAGCGCCCACCCGGCAAGGGCAACATTCGGGCTGCCGGGGATTTTCCGGGTTCCTGCTTGCGCAGCAACGGCGGCGCGGTTCAAAATGTCAGCTTGGCCGGGCATAGCGAGATTGAGTATCAAAAACTTCGGGGAAACGATATTTGGTATCAATTTTATTGGTACAATGAGACAACCGGAGCAGCGGCGTCCGGCGCGGGGTTGCGATTATGTGCCAGGCAGGTTTCGGTTCAATCCAAAGCGTTGTTTGGTAAAACGGCAGACACTATACACCCATTTATTGTAAAATGGGTGTCAAATGACATTGAATTTGGAATTAATTTTTGTCCAATTTTGGGCAATTTGAGGTGGACGGCAGAATAATGGAACATCTGATTCAAGAAAATGCGGCGTTGCGGGACCGGCTGCTGCGGCTCGGCGAGGCCAGCCTGCGCATCAACGAAAGCCTGGACTTCGACACGGTGCTGCAGGGGGTGCTGGACTCGGCCCGCTCGCTGACCGGAGCCCGCTACGGAGTGGTCACCCTCCTGGACGACTCGGGCAGTTTGCAGGAGTTCCACTTCTCGGGGATGACCGAGCAGGAGGCGGAGCTGTTCCAGCAATTGCCGGAGGGAATGCAGCTATTTGAATACCTGAGTAGCCTGCCCCAGCCTTTGAGGCTCCCGGACCTGCTGGAACACATCAGGTCAACGGACCTGCTGGACCTCCAGCCGCCGGTCGCGGTGGGGCCGGTGGTGCCCTTCCTGGCGGCCCCGGTGCTCCACCAGGGCGAGCGGGTCGGCAACTTCTTCCTGGCCAAGATCGAGCCGGGTGATGAGTTCAGCCAGGAGGACGAGGAGACGCTGACCATGTTCGCGGCCCAGGCGTCCATGGTGGTGGCCAACGCGCGCCGGCACCGGGACGAACAGCGCGCCCGCAACGATTTGCAGACTCTGATCGACACCTCCCCGGTGGGCGTGGCGGTCTTTGACGCCAGGACGGGGGCGCCGCTGTCTTTCAACCGGGAGGCGCTCCGCATCGCTGATGAACTCAGAAACCCGGACCAGTCGCTGGACCAGCTCCTGGACGGGCTGACCATGCTGCGGGGAGACGGGCGGGAGGTTTCTCTCCAGGAGTTCCCGCTGTCCCGGGCGCTGAGCATCGGCGAGACGGTCCGGGCCGAGGAGATCGTGCTGCAAGTCCCCGACGGCCGGAAGGTTGCCGTTCTGGTCAACGCCACCCCCATCCGCTCCGAGGGAGGCGAGGTCAGGTCCTTCGTCGTAACTCTACAGGACCTGACGCCTCTGGAGGAGATGGAACAGCTGCGGGCCGAGTTTTTGGCCATGGTCAGCCACGAGCTGAGGACACCCCTGGCCGCCGTCAAGGGTTCGATCACCACCCTGCTGGACGTCTCGGCCGCTCTGAGCTCGGCCGAGACGGCGCAGTTCCACCAGATCATCGACGCGCAGGCCGACCGGATGCGCGAGTTGATCAGCGACCTGCTGGACGTGGCCCGCATCGAGATGGGCACGCTTTCCATCGCCCCGGAGCCCACGGATCTGTCCGTTCTGGTGGAGGATGCCCGGAGAGGGTTTCTGAGCGGGGGGCGCAGCAACCGGATCCGGCTCTACATCGACCTCGCTCCGGCCCTGCCCTGGGTGATGGCGGACCGATTGCGCATCGTGCAGGTGCTGGGCGACCTGCTCTCCAACGCGGTCCGGCACTCGGACGAGTCCTCAGCCATACGACTGACGGCGGCGCGCGACGGGTTCCACGTGGCGGTTTCCGTGTCCGACGATGGCCGGGGCATACTGCCGGAAGACCTGCCGCATCTGTTCAGGAAGTTCACCCGCGCGCCCGACGACAGCCGAAGCGACGGGGCGGAACGGACGGGTCTCGGCCTGGCCATCTGCAAGGGGATAATCGAGGCCCACGGCGGGCGCATCTGGGCGGAAAGCGACGGGCCCGGCCTGGGCGCGCGGTTCACCTTCACCATTCCAGTGGCCGAGGAAGCGGTGACCGGAGCGGTCGGCCCGAATCCCGTTGCCGTTGGCTCTCCGCTCCAGGCGGCGCAGGAAAAGGCCCGCATCCTCGCGGTGGACGACGACCCCCAAACACTAAGACACGTCCGCGACGCGCTGTCCCGGGCGGGCTATGTTCCGGTGGTCACCGGCGATCCCGGGGAAGCGCTCCTCATGTTGCAGGAAGAACAGCCGCACCTGGTCCTGCTGGACCTGGCGCTGCCTGGCATCGACGGGATCGAGTTGATGGGCGAGATCGCCGCTGTTGCTGACGTGCCGGTCATCTTCCTGTCCGCCTACGGCAGGGAGGAGAACGTAACCCGAGCTCTGGACATGGGAGCCGTGGACTACATCGTCAAGCCCTTCTCGCCCATGGAACTGGCGGCCCGGATCAGGGCGGCGCTGCGCAAGCGGGAGGCTCCGGCTCCCGAACCGCCAGACCCCTTTGTTCTGGAGGACCTGACCATCCACCACGCAGACCGAAAGGCGCTCTTTGCCGGCCGGCCGGTCCGGTTGACTTCCATTGAGTTTCGGCTGCTCGCTGAACTTGCCGCAAACGCCGGGCAGGTGCTGACCTACGACTATCTGCTCCAGCAGGTCTGGAGAAAGGAGCCCGGCAGCAACTTGCGTCCCATGCGCACCGCCGTCAGCAGCATCCGCCGCAAGCTGGGCGACGACGCCGATGATCCCACCTACATTTTCACCCAGCCCCGCGCCGGATACTGGATGCCCATAGCGCGAGAATCGGATGAAACCGGGGCGCAACCCGACGTCGATCCTGACGGGGAGATCTTCGCTCAATGACACGGCGTGCGGTTGGTGAAGCCGCACCATAACCATGAACGTGACCGATGGCCGCCGGCGCGAGCATCCTGACCTGAAGGTGATCGCGGCAGCGGCTCAAGCGGCCGCCCAAGCTGGCACCGAAGCGGCGCGACGGGGTGAACCGGCCCGCCATCACCGTATTCGGGAGTGGGTTGGGCAGCACCGGTACGGGTACCGGAACCGGATTGGCGTCCGGGACAGCCACGGGCGTGATGACAACGTATGCCGGCGGTGAGTATTGCACGCCCGTGAGCAACGTTGAACCCCACGCCACCTCACCTCGCCCTGGATATGCGCGACTTCGCCGGGCTGCTGAACGCGGCCCGGACTGCCGATACCGTGGACTACGACACCATAACCGACATCTACGAGAACGGCTGGCATGCCGGCGGCCGCACGCTGCAAGGCTACGCTATCAGCGACTCGGTGCTGGCAGAGTTCTCCGGCGACTTCGACCTGGATGCTGTGGTGCAGGCTGGCCTGACGGGCAACTGGGCTGGCTGGCAGGTGGATGAACTAGTACTCGATCAAACCTGCATTGGGAGATAGAGGAAGCAATGAGCCATAGTGGCTACTCTGGGGCTCAAACAGTGGTGCGCGAGGTGCGGCATCCATGGCTCAGGAGAGATTTGCGGTACAGTTGTCAGGGGAAGATCGGATCCAACTGGAGGGGTTGATCGGGCAGGGCCAACATTCGGCTTGGGTCATCAATCGGGCGCGGATCCTGTTCAAGTCCGACGAGGGCTGGAGCGCGTCCCAAGTGGCGACGGCGTTGAACACGTCGCCTCGCACGGTGTTTCGCGCCAAGCGTCGGTACGTCGAGGAGGGGTTGGACGGCGTGCTCCACGATCACCCCCAGGCCGACCCAGACGCCAAGACTACGAGTATCGACGCGCTGGTCATCCGCGTCGTCCTGGACAACCCCGTAGCAAGTACGGGGCAGGCTCTGAACACCCACCGCATGGCTGCTCTCTACGGGACCTTCCCCGCCGCCGAGGCGAGGCGCATCGTGAAACGCCTGGAGTTTCACCACACCCCCAAACACGCCGGTGGCCCTGCAACGCCAGGTATCGGCCTACGAAACCCAGCGCAACGCGGCTGGCATACCCATCAACTGGCGCTTCAGCACCGCCGACGCCAGAAGCAAATGCCATCGCTTCTACCCCTGTCTTTCCAACATTGACTGAGTACTAGGAGGCTACCTCACATGGACGCAACTTGCGTTACCCACATCGGGATCTGCGTCAGGGACATGGACCGGTCGCTGGCGTTCTATCGGGACATTCTAGGGATGAGCGTCCTGGGTGACCGGATGACCGACCCCACGGAAGGCGGCCGCCTGCACAACTATCTACGCGAACGGCAGGCCCGCCGCTGGGTCAGCCTCGCCTACGGGGACGGAGCCACGCCCACGCTGACCCTAACCAGCCATCCCGGCGACGACCCGGACGGAGAACCCATCAAGCTGGACATGGTGGGCATCAGCCACATCTCATTTGGCGTGGCTGATGTGAAGGGGTTGACCGAGGAGCTGCTCAGCAAAGGTGTGGAACTGGCCGGGCCCATTGAATCGTTCACGAACTCCGACGGGGACATCCGCAGCATCTACGTGCTCGATCCCGACGGTATCCTGGTCCAGTTCAACACTCCGCACTAGCCGGCCGTTCTTCAAAGTTAATCCATCATTCCGGCTTTCGCCGGAATCCAGAGCGTGCGGTTGACGAGGTGGCAAGGGCGGCAGTCCCGCCTCATTCATCCAAAAGCGCCAGCCCCAGGCCGAACGCCCTGGGGAGGCCGCCGACCCGGTGGTGGATGTCATGGCCCAAGTCTTGAGCCTCATCCCAGACCTGTGGCGCAAGTCCGTTACCTTCGACAACGGCGCCGAGTTCGCCCGGCACTACCGGCTCCACGAGCTGGGCATGGAGACCTTCTTCTGCGATACCCGCTCCCCGTGGCAGAAGGGTGGCGTCGAGAACGCCATCGGCCGGCTGCGCCGAGGACTGCTGTCCCGCGTCAACTAGACTTGCCGAATTGCCGTCGATTAGTTTTACCGGTT
>VXOG01000082.1 GCA_009840165.1 Chloroflexota bacterium | reverse complement strand
CGTGGACCAGCTTGAAGGACGGAGAGTTGCAGGCGGCGTTCAAGAAACTGCTCGGCGGGTACTTGATGGTCGCCGCCCTGGCGTTCAACGCTTGGCGAAGGGTTGGGGAACGGGCGAGCGTCTGACGGCAAGGCTTCGGCGGTGGGCGCCGCCGCCATCGCCATGGTGGAGTTCCGGCCGTTGAGAATGAACGCCGGAGCTGGTTGACCGATGAGCAGGCCGGCGTAGGGCATGCAACCGCCACAAACAATGGAGGGATTGACGTTGAAGAGTTGGTTCACCCGCGCGGTTGGCGGACTACTGCTGGCAGCTATGGTCCTCCTACTGGCCGGGTGTGGCGCAACGGACACGGTGATGATTGCCACCGGCCGCGACTATCACCCCTTCAACTTCGTCAACGACCAGGGCGAGATCGACGGCCTGGAGCGGGCCCTGGGGGACGACCTGTGCCGCCGCGCCGGTTTGAAGTACCGGTGGGTTCTGAACGATTGGGAGACGATGATCCCGCACCTGCTGGATGAAGAGTTCGACGTCATCCTCGCCGGCATGAGCATCACCGACCAACGGGAGCGGCTGATTGACTTCACCCAAGCCTACTATCCGCCCACGCCATCGGTGTACCTGGTCCGGGCGGGAGAGGGCGACGCGGCCCTCCAGGGCAGGATCGGAGTTTCAGCCCACACCATATTTTCCGACTACCTATCGGAGCAGGGCATACCCTTTGTTCCCCTGGACCATGAATTGGACGCGGCGGACGCGGCGCTGAGCGGCGAAGTGGACGCGGTTATGGTGGACCACGGCTACGGGGTGCAGAAGCTGGCGCAGCACGCGGGACTGCTGGAGATGGCGGGGCCGCGGGTGCTGCTGGACCGTGGCCTGGGTATGGGCGTGCGCCCCGGCAGCGAGTTGAAGGCCAAGCTCAATGCTGGGCTGGCGGAGATGAAGGCCGACGGGACGCTGAACGCCCTCATCTTCAAGTGGTTGGGCGAAGACGGCTCCACCTTCGAGTAGGAGACCTACTCTGTGGGGACAGTTCGGAGGTGAAGCACGATGTTTCTGACCCTGATGGTACTTCTGCTGTTCGTGTGCGCCCCAGTGTTGGCGACAGAATTATGGCTGTCCAAGACACGAGGGAAGGCGCCGGGAAAACTGCGGCCGCCACATTAATCCTATTGATTTTGTGCCCACCTGCTTTGCTCTTGTTGTTCGTAATCTTGGAACCGCTCAGTTCTACATAGGGCTTTTTGACATTCACCTTCTGGCAGCGGGCTTCGCCGGCTCGACCGCCTCTACCGCCGCGGCTTCGCGAGGTATACCTAGCCCCTCAAGAAACGTGTACACGCCTTCGACTTCCCAATCGCTCAGCACTCCGATGTACAGTCTGTTTATGCCTTCGTCCAGGTCGATCATATGCACCCCATCCTGGTCCCATATTCCCTCTGAGTTCATCCGGTCATACCACTCGGAAAGCTGGGTGATAGTGTAACCGCCCTTGATGACGTTCAGCTCTAAGCCGGAATTGGGATCAAGCAATTCTTCAAGGGCTTGTCGGTCCTTCTCCCATTGTCCGGGATCGTTCTCATCATGTGCGATGAAGATGTTGAGAACCGTCTGCCGCTTGGAAAGGAATGCCCCTCCGAATCCGGGATTGCTCGTGGCGGCGCTCATCAGGCGGCCTCTCATGTGCTCTCTCGTGAATGACGGGTCCATATTCTTGTAGATCGACTGGTTATACCACCCGGTGGTAGATGCGTCACGGTCGCCGGACAGCCATTGCGTCCAAGCTAAACCGACCGTGCTTGCCACCAGGATGAGGATCCAAATAATCACAATGATGTGCTTCGATCCCATTTCTTTTCCCGTGGTATTCAGCCATGACCCGGATTGCGCCGCCGCAGGGCGCGGTACGGATTCCGTCCAACTTCAGTTGAACGGTTCAAACTCCGACGCGTCTGGGTCGCGGAGGTTCTTATGCCTGAAAACATGATTGTGTTCAACTGTGTCGAAATGTAGGCCGGGCTCGTGCTGAATGTCAGCAGGCCCTAATATCAGTCGGCACAGACACAGGCCATGGTAACCGTGAACTTTGTCGCCTCCCTGGAGAACTTGGGATCCGAGGCCTTGCCCGTAAAGTCGGGTTTTGGGACCACTTTTCGGGCAACTGGTCGTCCGCCGGTGGCAAGTGCCTGGAAACTCTCAATGTCGAAGTATTCCAATGACCAACAAAAAACAACCGATCAACAGAGCCAATATTGATGGGCCGATGGGCTGAAAAAATGCCACATCTGTCGCGAAGGATAGGGCAATGGTAATGGCACCAGCGACTATTAGAATTGCTCCTATAACAGTTGAAGCTGACATGATTCCCATGAGGCACCCACGCAACCTAACGAACTACAACCCCTGTTGTTGGATCAATCCCACTTTCTTCGCACCAATCATAGTACGAACACAAAAAGTAATCTCTCTGGTTGACCAACTCCTTTGCCAACGGAAGGAATTCCGAGGTGAACCACTCTCCATGCGCATGGAAACCCGCGTCTTTTCCCCTCTCCTGCATACGTGATTCGACCCACAGTGCTGCCCACTTGTCGGGGTACTCAGCAATACCTGCAATGCGGAGCACCTCCGGCGAAGTCGTCTGTGCGCTCTGCAAGCGTTTCTGAGGGTTGTTAGACACACCAATTTTTATTCGGCTGTCCTCTTTTTCCCCGGCGAAGATGTACACGAATGCTGGCATGGAGCCTTCTGGGGCATCGGAATAATTCCCGCTCGCCATTTCTCTGGCTGTTTCTAAATGGTCTATGATTGGCTCCAACCAATCGTCCAAATCGTCTTTCGAGTCGCGGGCTTCAAGTTGAGTTTTCGTGATCTCGATGGCCTTGTCGATATGAGGTAAGACAGAGCCTGTGAAATCTTCTTCCATAGCCATCGATCATCTCCGGGTAGCGATGCCCTCAAATCTGTCTGCGTAGCGTACTTTTCGAGCACAGTTCTGACCTTATGGGCAGAGACTGGAGTTTTCGGGCAAGGCCGGGATCCGAGGGTTTCGGGATTTTTGCCGTCGGCGTCGACTTTGGGAATGATGTCGATATTGGTGGAGAATGCGTCCGTCCCTGAGGAACACAACGACCGGGGACCGCTTTGGCTCCGGCCATCTCACCTTGGGCGAGACGGCGGGTCTGCTGGGGTCTGGTCAGTGGTTAAGCCTGAATCCACCGAAGATTTGAAGCTGGATGTGGGTTGATTGGGCGACTATGCTCCGGGCGGGCGATACGTGACCGTCCTGCCGCAGGCGTCGTCGATCTCCTCGGGAGTGATCAACTGAACAGTGCTGATGCTGAGAGCGCCCGCGGCTCCGATGGACATGGAAATGGCGGCGGCGGTTGCAACGTCCGGCAGGTCGAAGGTCAGGTACAGGTCCGCGCCGCCGAAAGCGTAGTAGAAGGACTCCAGGGTTCCGCCCTGCTCGCTGGCCAGGTCCTCAAATACCCGGCGGCGCGAGGTGCCGCCTTCCTTCAGCAGGCCCTGGTAACCCTGGCTGGTGTAATTGGCTTGAAAGAGATACTTGGGCATTTCCGCTGCTCCTGATTCCAAATCATTCCTTCCGGGATTTTCCCGGAAGTTCATCATCCCCATCCCCTGCGTTGTCGGCACGTCGCCAGTGGGTACCCTCGGTCCTTCTCGGTCGGCAACGCGCCCGACATTCTCCCTACGGCCTACGGTCCGCGAAACGTATCGACTCAGGGGCCGCCGATCCGATTCGACCCTGCGAAGGGACCCTAGTACGGAATGGGTTGGTATTCCTTCGCCGGAGAGTTCAACCGGCGCCACCCAGCGAATCCGCCATCGCTGAACGTAGTTCGGTAAAGTCAACCGGCTTGACGACGAATCCGGAAGAGCCGCGCTCACGGGCCGCTGACATCCGCCCCGGGTCGCCATAGGCCGAAACCACCAGCGACGGCACGCCCGGCCACGCCTCCGTCAGGCAATCCAAGAGCGTCAATCCGTCCATCTCCGGCATGTTCAGGTCGGTGATGACCAGGCTGACGTCCGGGTGCTCCGCCAACACTTCCAGGGCATGGACGCCGGAACGCGCGAACACAAACTCGTAGCGGCCGCTCCGGACCTCCCGTCGCATCCGTTGGCGAAACATCACCTCGACGTCGGCCTCATCGTCAACCACCAACACCTTCAGGGAATCTCTGAACTCGTCCATGAACTGCCTCCCGACGCGGCCAGTATAGCGCGGCAAAACCCGCCTGCCAAACCTCCCATGACAGCGAACTGGAGGGGCGTGACCACTCCGCCGAGGTCAACGCAAGTGCTGGCGGCCTTCCGGTCCTGATGCGTCAGACTGCAATCCCCTCAAGCGGTTTCCCACAGTGGGCGCCCTGAAAGGAAGAATGAAAGGATTGCAGAATACAATCCAGGGGCATTTTCTACGGGGAATTGAGCGTTGGGGACGGAGATTGGGGTATTGCAGGGCGAGCAATTTACTGCGGCTCTATAATCACTTTATTGCAGAGATTGCAGTGCGGAGATTGTAGTTTTGAGCGATGGCGCAGACCGTGAAAGACCATGATGAACCCCTCTGCAAAGCGGAGTATGATCTCAGCGTGAGGCCGGACACCCGCCCTATGGGACGACACCATGGTCCTGGGGGTGAACTACCGCACCCTGGCCATCTGCCGGGAGTCTCAGCAGGTGCGGCTGGTGCTGCTGAAGTTCGGGAATGCGGACAGTGTGGGCGGTGGCGGAACTGGAGGGGCGCGGCCGGTGCTCTGAGGATGGCCGGCAACCCGTTGGCGGCTTGCTCGGTGCATACGATATTCGGTGCATACGATATAATGGGCTAGACAGACTAGACGGAGGTTCCGATGATCACCTGGCAACTGCAAGACGCCAAGAACCGATTCAGCGCAGTAGTGGACGCCGCTCTGACCGGCGAACCCCAAGAGGTTACCCGCCGAGGCAAGCCGGTTGTGGTGGTGGTTGCCTTTGAAGATTATCAGCGGTTGTGCAAGAGCAACGCTGAGGACGCACCCTCCTTCGTGGACCACCTGCTGGCTATTCCTAGGGGCAGCGACGATGACGGTTTCGAGCTGCCTGCCCGCACCCGGGACTACACGCCCAACACCGTCGATTTCTGAATGTACCTCCTGGATACAGTGGCCGTTTCGGCATTGCGACGGCCGGAGCGACACGCAATGGTTGCCCGGTGGATGCAGGTTCAGCAACCCGAAGACCTGTACCTCAGCGTGATCACCATAGGTGAAATCAAGTACGGAGCGGCCCGTCAGCGCAGGAAACAACCGGCCTTTGCCGAGTTGCTGGATAGTTGGCTGGAGACTGTGGCGAACTCGTTCCGCGACCGGGTGCTTCCCTTCGATGAGGCGGCAGCAAGGCGGTGGGGTCTACTGCACGCGGAACTGGGTTACACTAATTCCGACTTGCAGATTGCCGCCATCGCACTACACCATAGTTTAGTGGTAGTCACCCGCAACGTCCGCGACTTCTCGCCCACCGGGGTTACGGTCCTGAACCCCTTCGAGGAACCGGATGGCTGATTGCTCGGATTTGCTCCGCTCAGAGGATTGCGAATCGGTTACAGATTCGCCCGGTCAGTATGAATAAACAGGAAGACTTTCAGAACCGGGCATTGGCCCTACTGCTTGCCGAGCGTGGGATTTCCACCGACTTTGAGCAGCGAGCAGGGCGCCGGCGGATGGATATTGTCGCCGATGTGGAGGGCCTGCGCGTTGTGCTGGAGGCGGAAACCGGCTTCCACCGCAAGGCCCAGGCCGTCAAGGACGCCGACGCCCGGCTGCGCCAGCGCCTGGCGACGGTCGTCTTTGCCGTTTGCTACCCCGAGGGTGTTACGGAGGACAACCTGGCCGATGCTACCTTGACCTGGACGGTTCGGGTGAAGGCCGGGGAGCCGTCGGGTGAATGGTCCGTGGGCGACGTGTCCCGACTGGCCCAGGCTGTTCAGCAGGCGCCCAGATCCCTGAGCGGGGCGGACATGGCGGCGCAGATGCTTTCCGACGGCTTGGACGCTGCAGTACAGCGGTTGACCGCGCCGGTACGCCAAGCCCTGGCAAGAGCGCTTGACCTTCCCGCCACAAGGCCGGACGGCAAAGTGCAAAGCGACCGGTACTTCGTGGCGGCCAAGCGCGGGATGCTGGTGGTGGCGACGGCCATGCTCTTCCACCACCGCCTACAGGGTCATCTCCCGACTGAACGCCCGGACGGTTACGACGGGGATTGGCCTCCTCCCAGCGCCGTCGCGTGCGCCGAGCAGGAATCCGTGATCAACGCTTTCCGGGAGTCCTGGCGCGGAATCCTGGCCGTGGACTACCGGCCGGTGTTCGAGACCGGACGGGCGGCGTTGGCGGCGCTCTCGGCAGACCCGGATACCGGCCAGGCGGTGAGGAGCTTGGCGGAAATGGTGGATCGGGTTTCGGAACGGGTCACCGGACTGCGCCACGACCTGCTGGGGCGCATTTTCCACCGGGTGCTGGACACCGCCCGTTACGACGGTTCCTTCTACACCTCCACTGCCGCAGCGGTGCTGCTGGCATCGCTGGCCCTGCGGGAGGGCGAGGTCGATTGGGTGGACGCCAACGCCGTCTCCAATCTGCGAATATGCGATCCCGCCTGCGGCACCGGGACGCTGCTGATGGCGGCGGCGGAACGCATCCGCGACCTGCGGAACAACGCCGGTTCCGGCGATCCAGACGACGAAGAGGCTCTGGGCCTGATGCTGGTGGAAGATGTGCTGTGGGGATACGACGTGAACCTGACCGCAACTCACATGGCGGCAAGCACCCTGGGGATGCTATCACCTTCCACCAGGTTCAACCGCATGAACGTGCACCGGGCGCTGCTGGGAGTTTTCGACGGGCAGCCATACCTGGGTTCTTTGGATTTTCTCTCCGGTCAAGCGCGGCTGGCTGCCTGGCCCACTACAACTCGGCAGGTGGACAGCGAACGGGGGACCTCGGAGCCTCCCCCGCCTATGGACCTGGTGATAATGAACCCGCCCTTCACGCGCGACAGCCTGCGTCATGACCAGTTCAGCCGGGCCGAAGAACAGGCCATCAAGCGGCGGGAGAAGGAGGTTCTGGAGGGCCAACCGTACCGGGAAGCTGCTCGGCTTTCCGGCTCAGCCAACGCGTTCATGGTTCTGGGAGACCAGATACTGAGGGAAGACGGCGGGACCCTGGCGGTCGTGCTTCCGACTGTAATGGCCACCAATCCAGCCGCGTCTCAGACACGGAGGTACCTTGCCCAGTGATTCCACATCGACACCATCGTCAGTTCCCACGACCCGGACCGTATCTTCTTTTCGGAGAATACCAGCATCGGCGAGATTCTACTGGTCTGTCGGCGGTGGAGCGCCGAAGGTCCGAAGCCTGCGACGCGGGTAATCAACCTGGCGCGCAACCCGGCTACGCCGTTGGAATCGGTGGATACAGCTGCGAGAATCGAAAGAGTTGGTGAAAGCGGAGAGACGGTTTCCCACGACTTCACGGTCCAGCACGTGGCGGCGGAGCGCATTGAGCGTGGTGACTGGTTTGCCGTCAACTTCCTGCGCCCTTCCTAGTGGATGCCTACCGGACCCTCAGCGAGGGTAATCCGATGTCGGTGGCGAGCGTACCGCTGGGCCAACTGGCTGAAATCGGGCCAGAGGGAAGACGGATTCGAGACTCCTACACCAACTCGGACATGCCCACCGCGTCGGGCCGCCGCGCCCTCTGGTACCACAAGACGGACGTCACCCGGTCCATGATGGCCCAGACCGACGTTTACATCGAGCCGAAGGAAGCGAAACGTCACCTGGCCGACAGCTATTGGGAACAATGCAGTTCTATGCTATTACCCCATCGGTTGCGGCTCAACCTGGCGCGGGTAATCGCAGTCACGCTGCCAGAACCGGCGGTTGGCTCGATCTGGACTCCTTGCCGCCCCCGCGATCCAGGCATAACTAAGGCCCTGTGCCTGTACCTGAACTCCACGCCCGGCCTGCTGTCTCTGCTGGGAGCGCGGGACAATCGCGTTCCTTCCTATCCGTCCTTCTCGCTGGACACGCTGCGGTCCCTGACGGCGCCCGATTTCACGGAACTCGGCGACGCAGAACGGGATCTGCTGGGCGGTTGGTTCGACTGGCTGGCGAACCAAACCATGCTGCCCTTCCCCAAGATGCACGAGGACCCGGCGCGCCGGCAGATCGACGATGTGGTCAGCCAGGCTCTGGGCCTTGACCCCGAATGGGTTGCCACTCTGCGGCGGGAACTGGCAAGGGAACCTTCGGTGAGCGACGCCAAGGCGGGACCTAACCTGGAATAAATTGGGAATAACGCCGTAGCCTGCGACCCTGGCCCCCTTTATGGTAGGTGCGGTATGTGCAATGAAGATTCCGTCAAATTCCATGTTTCATCTGATTACTAGCTCCGTCGTCCGATGCATGGCGCTGATTGCGACCGCCGGGCTGCTATCAGGTGCGGCGTTGGGATGTGGAAGTGAATCCTATCCACAGCCCACACCGGATGCCCGGGCGACCATGGACACTGCGGTCAAGGCGGCGACGCCGACTGCCCCTCCCACGATTGAAGCGACTGCGACAATTGCGGCGGTGATTGCCCCCAGCCAGCCCACGCCCGAGGATGTCGAGAGCCAAGGATTGCCGCCGGACGAACTGCGCCCGGTAAAACTGGACGACCCGCAGCTATTCCTTGCTGAACTTTCACTCGGGGAACGCTCCTGCCTGGGCGACAAGGGCATGGGACCCCGCGAGTTGGGGATGCTGTCGGACCCGCCGCCCGGAGGCTCTCCGGAGGTCACGGTAGGCATCGTCAACTGCCTCCAGGACGATACGGTGTTGCGGCTGTTCCTGACCCAACTGGTCGGGCAGGTGGGTCCCTTCGAGATGGAAACCGCCGCGCGCATTCGTCAGGGATTCGTACCCCTGGACCTGCGGGTGCTGCTGGCGCCCTCCGTTGCCGGACAGGCTCCCGCCAACTCCCTGGCCCTGAGCATGGCTGCCCTGGGCGTTTCCGTGGCCTGCTTGAACGACGCCGAATGGGAGAACTACGCGCCGCGATTGGGGATGACCCCTGGGGATCGTGCCGGGTTCGTCTGCCTGTTGGAAGCGCTGGGCGGACCGGCGGAACTGGTGGCGGCCATGCAGAGCGCCAGCCTGGGGGAGACTCCGGCGAAATTCATCCGGGCCAGCCAAGTTTGTGGTCTAGAGGACTCGGGTCCGACGGGACAGGGCGGCGCTGGCCAATCGGGGGAAAGCCAACGGGTCATCATAGACCCGGGCCCTGGCACAACGTATATAGACCCCTACCTATGGGGTCTGCTGCAAAGTCAGGCTGAGGGCCTTTCCGTACCGGACAGGATAACCGTCTCCATCGGTTCCTACACTGAATTTGACATCAACCCGGGCCTTGAGGAGTTCATCGCGTCCCTGGGCGGAGAGCAAGTGGCGTCCCACACGTGGGACCTGCCCACCGGTGAGATACTGGGGGTGGTGCAACGGCCCGACGTGGTTGAGGTGCGGATAGAACCGGAACCCGTTTCGGAGGGACCGTTCGTCAATACCCGACCCTACGACGCGCTGCGCATGGTGGTTGCGGCATTTGCCTACGGCGTTCCCGCCGAGAGCGCCGCGCAGTACGCCATGTTCGCCAGGGACGACAGCGTGGTGGTGGGCATGAACGCTCCCGACGCCGGCACCATCTCGTCCATCCGTGCCTGGCTGAAGGAAAAGAACGTTTACGTGGTGCCCGCTTCCGAGGATAGCGGTGTTGCTCCCAACCACTTGGCGGTGCTGGTGCCGGTCGGGCACATCAAGGAGTTGGGGAATGCCTTTCCCGAGGTCCATCTTTCGTCAGCCACACACCGTGGACAGGGGTTGACCTTATCCCGGGTGTACTGGCCGCAGGAGACCAGGGACCTGGAAGACGAAATCGTGGCCCAGTACCTGCCGGACTGATGGGTCTGGTGGAGGTGGCACACAAACCATGAGCGGTCATTCGCCCGCTGTCGAGGGGGAGGCTATGCTTTCCGTAGGGAATCGGGCCGCTGCCGGAAACAAGTCCAGAGTCTGCGAGGCATCAAACCTGCGGCGGGCGCCGGCAACCCTGATTGTTCAAACTCGCCGGTTCTCGCCGGCAGGCTCTTCCCGCACGTCAGGGCAATTTCAGCGTCCGTTCGTAGCCTCGCCAAGCGAGGAGCGCAGCCACGTTCCGACCTCGTCGCCAGACCGGTGCCCGTCTCTACTGGCGGGGCTGTCGCGCTGCGCTCGCCGTGGGCAAACGTGAGTCTCAGGTAGCGCGGTTCCAGCCCGCAGGCTTACGATGTATCACCACCAACCGAAAGAAATTTCGGTGATGGAAAAATAGATTCCCCAAACCAAATCGGTCACAACGTAGTAAATCAGCGATGCAGCGGCCGTTAGCATCAAACACGCAACCCAAGCCGCAAACCCGCCACGATCCGTTAGTTCGGTCCACAAGTAGTACCCGGCCCAGATCAAAACCCAGATTGCCAGACAGCCGGCGTGTATGATCCAGTCCACGACCATCAGGCCCGCCGTACAAACCCATTGTGCCGAACCGCGAGGCATCCGGAACATTCAGTCTGCGGTTGGACTCGGCGCAGTCGTACCTGGCGACGTGAGCGTCTTCGCGGCTGCCCCGCCCTCTGGTCGGCAACGCTCAACCCGCCGTACTTCAGGGCTGGATATTCATTCGAAGCGCCGAACTCCCAGAGGTCGTCGTTATTCAGGTTCCAGTTGGCGTAGATCCCCGTGTAGGCCGTGGGCTCCTGCAACTCAGCGGTTGTCTTGCCCAGGCCGCCGTTGCTGTGCTGATTGCCGCTGGCGTCGACGTCCCAATAGCTGTACGACACCGAACCGGAGTTGACGCCAACCAGCCCACCGACGAGATCGGCGCCCGATGCCCGCCCAGTGGAGTAGCTGGAGTGAATCAGGCTCGCGCTGAACCCTGCCAAGCCGCCCACGGAGGTGATGCCTGAGACATCGCCGGTGGCGTAGCTGGAATAAATGTACCCACTGTTATGTCCGACCAGGCCGCCTACATTATCTTCGTGGCTGACCACCTCGCCGGTGGCGTAGCTGGCGGTAAGGTAGCTTCTATTCAACCCAACCAGACCGCCGACGTTGTCGTCGTCGCCGACCACCCTGCCGGTGGCGTAGCTGGCGCGAATGCGGCCTTCACTTAAACCGACCAGACCGCCGACGTTGTTGTTCTCGCGGCCGGTCACGCTGCCGGTGGAGTAGCTGTTGTTGATCTCGCCATACACAACAGCCCAGGTCGGGACGTCTTCCCCCCGGTCGGAATCGAATTTACCGACCAGGCCGCCGAGGTTATCGCCGTAGCTGTAACCGGTAACGGCGCCAGTCGCGTGGCTGTTGCTGATGTTGCCGGGAGCGCCGCGCCCGAGGAGGCCTCCGATGTTGTCGCCGTCGCCGCGCACCTCTCCCGTGGCGTAGCTGTCGCTGATGGAACCGGGGTGGGGGTAGGTGTGCCGGGCGTAGGAGATATTGATCGCTTCCCCGAGCCGGCCGGCGGCGCTGCCACGGCCGGATGTATTGTTGGCGTTCGGACTGCCGCCGGCTCCCCAGCCGCTCCCGACCAGGCCACCGACCTCGCTCCCACCGCTCACCCCGACGGTGGAGTAGCTCTTGCGAACGCTGCCACTATAAGGGACAGAGCCGACCAGCCCGCCGACGCTCCTATTACCGGACACGCCGCCCGGGGAGTCCATGTAGTCAACGACGTAGCTTCCTTCGACCACGGAGCCATGGCCGAGCAAACCTCCCACGGACGACGTGCCGCCCACGAAAGCCTCGGCGCAACTGCCACGAATTGTGCCGCCTTCACCAACCAACCCGCCAACGTTGTTCCGGCCCAAAACCAGGCCGCTGGCGTAGCTGCGCAGGACGCGGGAACCTTTCCCCACCAGGCCGCCGACGTTATCCATGCCAACTACTATGATCGAGACCAGGCCGACGTGGCGTATCTCTACGGACCGCGCGCCGGGCGGATAGTGGCTGCCGAAAAGCCCGATGTCGCTGCTCTGGGGCCGAGAGACATGCAGGTGGGATATGGTGTGGCCGCCGCCGTCAAAATCGGCGGCGAATGGATTTGACCCGTCGCCGATGGGCAGCCAGCCGGCGCCGTCGTTCCAGAAAGGGTCTTCGGAGTCATGCTCTCCGTTGCCGTTGGCGTCGAAGTCAAGGTCGGCCACCAGTTCGTAGCCGGTGCAGCCGTCCTCTGGACAGCCCATTCCGGGATTGGCGTCGGGGAAGGCAGCGTCGTAGAGCTGCCGGTCGGTAGGAGTTCCGGCCCCCTGGAGATCGTAACGAATGGCGTCCAGTTGTTGCAGATTGGCGACTTCGATGAGTCCGTCGTCGTCACCGTCGTAATCGCCCGGCGCGCCTTTGGGCGGTCTCTCCGGCACCACGGCGGCCGGGAAGCCAGGAGCGGGGCAAACGGTCGCCGTGGCCGGCTCCGGGAGCGCCGAACCCTGGGGTTCAGGCTCAGGCGCGCGAACTTGCCACTGGTCGGCCCATTGGGGTATTCCTCCGAGAGAATCCTTGACGGTGACGTTGAATGCGTACCGGACGCCGGGAGTCAATCGGGGCACGGTGTGGGCGGCTTGCCCGTAATTGCGCACCTCGACGAAGTTGAAGACTTCCCGCCAGTCGCGGCCTTCCGCAACGGCGGCGTCGTAGTCCGCAAAGGCGATCCATCCAATCTGGTAATAGGCGTCCGAGCTGGGATCCAGGGGAACCTCGATGGCAATGGAGCCGATGTCGGATTCCCCGGAGGGATCATGCGCTAGCGATATCTCATCGGCGCCACTGGGTTCGGCCCACCGGGGAACGGCGTGGCGTGAGGAGATGGTTCCCATGGTGAAAAGATAGAAGGTTCCGGGAGTGAGCCGCGTGACGGTGTGCGAGGACTGCCCTTGATTGACTACGTTGACGTAGGTGTAAGTTTCCCGCCAGTATCGGCCTTCGTCGATGGCCGCGCTGAAATCGGGCGCGGCGGACCACCCAATGCGATAAAACGCGGCTTCGGGAACGGGGTCCCAGGAAATGACGGCTTCGCCGAGTACGGAGCCCCTGGCAACGGACACGTTGGTTGGCGCGGGCAAGACCGGCTGCGCCCAGACTTCGGACGATTCCCGCAACGGTTCGGACCAACCCGCAATCACCAGCGCCGATGCGGCCAACGCCGGAATTGCGTGTTTCATTATGCGCGCGATCAGGTTGCTCATTGCGCCCTCCACAGCTCGCGGCCATTATGCCACGACGCTGCCGCGATCACTCCAGACGGATGCGACCTCGCCAAGGCTTTTCAAAGTCGCAACCCGGGCTATCCCGTGGCTCGGAGGAACTCTTTGCGCCGACGCTGACGCGCCAGACTGCAATCGCCCGGTGGTTGGTTTGCCAGTATGCCAGTACATGGGCTGAAAGGGGAATTGGAGGGGATTGCAGAATACAATTCACGGGGTCTTGAACTGGAAATCGGTTCGTTTGGCCGTACCGACGGAAATTCTGGCAAGCGATCTGTTTGACGCTCGGTGGCAACGAGATTGCACTGATTGTATTGTAGTCATTGCACTTCTGATGCAAGACGAGCCATCAGATGGAGGATGAGCCAGTCCGTCCCGGTGGCGACGTTGGCGCTTCCGGCCAGGCCGAATCCTCCCTACCGGACGACCTCCTGCCGGACCCGGCAGACGCCCTGGTGGACGCCTGGAGCGGAGTGCTGACGGCCCAAGTGCTGGCAGTGGACAACCGCACCCTGGCCAATTGCTGCGATACCCGGCGGACGCGATGGGCGGCGCAGTCCGTGAACAGCTGGCGGGCGTGGGCGACGGCCCGGAGGAATGAGGCGATGTCATCCTGGCCTGGCGGGTGGAGGGGTTGGATGATTAGACGGGCCTGCCCGGTGGTGCAGTTGCTCGTTACGATTGCGCCGGGATGGTGATATGCTGGACGGCAAATGATGCCCGGGTGGTGTAGCCACGATAATGACAAAACAATTTCTCTTGCTGGGTACGGTAATGGTTCTAATGGCGGCGGTTTTCGGGCTGATTACCGTGGCCCACGCCGGAACGACGCTCCCGGAGAAGTCTCCGACATTTCAAAACCAGGCGCAACCCACCGCGGAACCAACGGCGCAGCCGTCGGCAACGCCGCACCCCGACGTGGACATCGCGCAATTGGACGATCCGATACCCGAAGGCATCCCCGCGGACTCCCTGCAAGGGGCGCAGGACAACAACGGGCCGAAGTTTGGTGACCGAATTGAACCTGATCCCGAACCCTGGGGTCCGGACGTACCGCTGCCAGAAGGCGTTTCCGACCCGGACGCGCCGACGCCGGACGCCGTTAGCGACAGCGCCACGACCCTAACGCCACCGCCCGCGCCCACCGGGCTGAGGAAGGTATCGGACAGCTACAACAGCGTCCGCATCGGCTGGAGTCACGTGTCCGGAGTGGCGGAATACTACATTGCGTACAAGAAAAGCGGCTCCGGCGGTTGGAGTTACAAGCATTACCGGTATCCCGGCAGCGCCTATTCGGTGGGTTCATTGTCCTGCGCCACGGGTTACACCTTCAGCGTCAGGGCGAAGGGTGACGGTAAAACCTACGCGGCCCAGTGGAGCAACTGGTCGTCGTTCCTCTCGGCCACCTCGGGATTGTGCCGGGTGGCGGCGCCTTCGGGCCTGCGGGCCACCAATGTCACCGGAACCGGCGTGAGCCTGCGCTGGAACGCGGTGACCGGCGCGACCCGGTACCGCGTCCAATACCGGGAGAAGAACGTCGATACCTACTGGCGCCACGGACAGTACGCCGGAACCGGCGCCTACACTACCCTGGGTTCCCTCAGCTGCGGTAAGACCTACCAGTTCGTGGTTGACGCCCAGGGCGACGGCATCAGTTACTCGAGGTCCTTCGGTCCGGACTCGAACGTCGCTGAGGCGAAAACGGTTTCATGCACGCCGGTAACAGTGTTGCCGCCGCCCACCGGCCTCACTGTCACCGCCAGAACGTGCAACAGCGTCAGTCTGGACTGGAACGACGTGCCGGACTGGTCTTCGTACAAGATCGAGTACCGGACGGGAACCTCCGGGACCTGGCGACACAACACCTACGTCTATACTGGTTCTGCATACAGAGTTTCCCGACTGGCGGCGGATGCGACCTACCAGTTCCGGGTGCGGGTGCGCGGCGACGGCAAATCCCATTCGTTGACCTACAGCGGGCCGTCCAACACCGCCAGGGGAACCACCCAATGCACGACGTCCACACGCCCACCGACATCAACACCCCACCCGACGTCGACGCCTCGACCCACCGCCACACCGCGTCCGACATCGACGCCCCGGCCAACGCGGGCGGTGTCTGCGCCCGCCAACCTCGTGGCGAAGTCACCCACCAAGGACAGCGTGACCTTGAATTGGCGGCCGCCGTCTGGAGCCGCGCTGCAAAGGATCGAGTACGGAAAGACCGGCACGGATTCCAAAACATGGAACTCCAAGACCATCATCTACTCAGGGACAGCTGGCGTCGGGATAGTGAGCGGCTTGAGCTGCGGCACTGCATACGATTTTCAAGTGCGGGCCTATGGCGATGGAAAGACCCGCGCAAAGGGGTGGGGCGACGCGTCCGTCCCGGTGTCGCGGCAAACCGACCTGTGCGAGCCTCCGAAGATGAATGCAGCAACGTATAAATTCTTCATACCAAAGGACGTTACAGACGGGGCTTTTGTAGGAAGAGTAAATGCCACCGACCCTGACCCTGGCGATGTCATAACCTACGCCATAGGACCTGGCAAGTTCAAGATTGATTCGGAAACTGGCGTAATCAGAGTAGATGGGAGCCTTTCTCAAGGAGCGGCTACCGTGTCTGTTACGGCCCGTGACCGACAAGGTCATGTCGCGACCGCAGTGGTAACAATCAACGTTGTCTCACCGATTAATTTTTACCGCAGTCTAGCTTCATGGCAGGTATTCGATCACATCCCTTATGATGACAATCCCGATGACAATATTCCTCCCATCGTGATGCTACTGGACTGGATTATCCCTGAAGGTAAAAGGATAGACGGCCACCAGTATCGGCTGAGGGTCAAGAACACCCCCGGTTGGGAAATTGCTCGCATGTGCAACTGGAATTCATCTACGCCTACCGAGACCATCTGGGCAGACCCTGCCTCCATCTCTCTTTGGTTGTCGGGATGCAAACAAGGAACCGGGAGAGGGGAATTGGTTTTGGAAAGCCGCTCAGGGGAGAACCTCTCAATTAGCTCTACGACTACTCTGGCGACAATTCCAAAGGCATTCCACCGGCCAGGCAAGAAAGTTAACTACAAGCTGGACACGTCGCTGCTGAAAGAACAACCGCCCAAGGATTTTAGTGAAGCCTACAAAGATAAATTGAATACGGCAAAGGAATTCGAGGTCGGAGTGCGGTCTGGAGATAACGGTTGGGAATTTCACCAAGAGAGGAAGTACGGAAAGGAGTACTTCGCTTTCGAGGAAGCGGACAGTTCTCAAAACGTAACAATTAAAGGGTTTTGGAATGCTGATGGGGGTAGTGATGTGAAAGCCCCACTCTGTGGAAGAGTACCCGTGTGCTCAGCAGGGGCTGTTGCTTGCGTCTGTAATGTTTATCGGGACGATGGAACTCTGGGACATTCGGATATGTGGTTTGAATTTCCTCCAGTGGGCGCCAGTGGCGCTCCCCTCAAGTGGACCTACATTTCCGACCTGGCTAGAAATGATCCCGATAACTACATCTATCTGCCGATGGTGGCGATGCACGAGTTCGGACACACCGCAGGGCTGAGTCACCCGAGGCGCGGTGTGAATTCATTAATGGCTTACGGGCAAATGCACACGGAACCCACCGACTACGACCTGGAAGGTATCAAGCACCTATACGAGTGAGGTTGATACATGTTCGAAATAAGCGCCCTCCGGCGCCGAATCGTCTTCTCGAACGTCTTTGCGCCATGGTTGGCGGCGGGCGTGATTTTTCTCGCTCTAACCGGTTGCGCCGAGAGCAAAGCCGCGCAAGGCCATACTCCGGGGGCAGCAACCCCTGATGCAATGGTCGTTGCGCCTCCCCGTGAGCCCGGCCCGGCGCTTCAGGGACGGGCCCATGGCGAAGAATCCGCTGTAACGCCATCACAGAGGGCTCAGCCGCCCCCCGATTATAATGACCATGCCCCCCACGATGTCCCTGCTGTCCAGCAGGAAGATTCGCCGCTGGTGGGGGAAGGGGGAACCCAAGTTCTCCACAATCACTACATTGCGAACGACAATATCGCGCCCCCACCTCTAGAGGAGCGCATCCTCAAATCAGAAGTCATCGTCCTGGCGCAGCTGTTGTCGGCGCAATCGCCTGACGTCCTCCAGTTGCTAATGGCGGGCAAGCCTGTCCCAAGCCCTATACTCACCACTTATCGCTTCAAGGCTCTGGAATACCTGAAGGGCGCCGGGCCTGCTGAGTTTGAGTTGGTGGGAAAAACCTCCAATGGCAATGACGACTGGGATGACGGAGAAGCCCTGCTTTTCCTGAACTCCCAGAAAGAATCATCGGCATCCTCCGCAGCTGCAAGCTCCGGAAGCGATTCGCCTCCCCAAGCTTTCGTCTTCGCCTCGGTGCATGAAGATCATCCTGACCAATACACAATAAATTCCCGTAACCCGGTGTGGTTGCCGGCCGCCGGCGCCGCATCGGTAGCTGCGGAAGGCGTTCAGCGAGCGTCGGAGGAAACTACCTACGCCACCGATTGGGATAGGACTCACAGCCCCTACGAGTTACACCAGAAGATGGCAACTATGACCGGGCAGGAGATCGGGGAAGCCATCCGAAATCAGGGGTTCGTCCTGGATCTGGACGCTGGCCAGCCGACCGGCTTCATGACCTTGCAGGAGGTCACGGCCCGCATCAAGTGGGTTAAGGGGGACGGAACGCCGGAGTACGACTATTGCGTTGAGCGATCTATCAACTACCTCAAGCATTACAGGGACGTAGCGGCTTATTTTGGAGAGGCCCGGACCCCGCAGCAAAGTGAGAAGGACTTCGTTCCCGGATCCCCCGGCGGGAGCGTTGTGGTCGATTATGGAACAATCCGCGAAAGGGGATATCCAAAGAATTTCCTCACCGGGGAAGATGCGGAGTTGTTTCAGGGGCAGATAGTGGACGACAACGACGACCCTACGGATGGCTTCAAATACCAGATAATCAATCGGCGACCGCTACCCTTTGGAAACTACGCATTTACCAATCACAGCCGCCGGCATGAATTCAACGTCTGTGGCTTTGCACCGGTGAATAATCAACTGAGCTTCGTAGTGTCGGCTACGGCTCCGGCAGGCGCGCTGCACGAGGCGTTTTTTGACCCTGTGGCCATCGGCCAAGGCGTGGGCGCCAACGCAACTAACGGGGTTTTGAAACCTATGGCAATCACCGCCCAGGGCTACGCCGCCACAGTCAAGAGCCTGGTTTGGCAGGATAAGAAAGTCATCATGACCCTCTCGCCCTACGTTTCACTGCTGGGCCAGACCCTGGACTTCATCGCGCTGGACGGAACCGTCTCCCTCAGTCTGGAAGCGAAGTCGGCCACGGTGGACGCTTCCGCCGGAACCTATACCTGGAGCCAGGCCACCCGGCCCTGGAACGCCGGCGACCGGTTGATGCTGCGGCTGCATGGCCCAACCGTTTCCATCATGGACGCTTCCGGGCCGGAAGGCAAAGAGGTGGAGTTCCAGGTTGCGCTGTCGGAAGCAGTCGACCACGAGGTGAGGGTGAGTTGGAAACCGGAGTTCTACGGCTCCGTACAGAATTACGCTCTGGCCACTGAGTACTGGCACATGTCCGGAGAGTTGGTATTCCAGCCCGGCCAAACCAGCCGGAGCGCGGAGATCTACCTGAATGACGATGACTGGCGCGAGCGGGATGAGGTGTTCCTGGTCATCCTGTCCAACCCCAAGGGCGCGACCATAGCAGACGGTGAAGGGATAATGACGATCATCGACGACGATTAAACTAAACCCCATCCCACGCTTGGGTTGGTTGAGATTCGCTCGCTGGTGCGTCGAGTGGCGCTCAATATCCTCGACCAGAGTCGCTCGCCTGCGCTCAGAGTCGAGGCATCCCTGAAGAGCGATGAGGCGATGAGGCGGACTTCATAAACAGTTGCGACATCAAGTACCGCGTTGGGCGGGAGGGTAAGACATGGAACTGACTCTGCCGGCGGCTTCATCGCCGGGGCAAGACCCCAGCGCCGTGTGGTCACTACAATTGCAGTTGCTGGAGCTCGCCGAGGGCGTTCTTGGGCCGCGGGACGGCTCAAGGGTCATGCACCAGCCGGTTTTTGCCGACGCTGGCCCAAACATTCGCAACACGCCGAGTCTTGATGGAGCGTTCGCCGAGTTGAGTAGAAGCGCCGAAGCATACTGGCCGACGGCCGTCTATGAATTGGCCCATGAGACAGTGCACTTGCTAAACCCTCTGCCCGGAAACGGGAACTGGCTGTCGGAAGGAATCGCCGTCGCCTTTTCGGACCACGCCCAACGCTGCCATGGCATGGAACCCCAGAAAGTTGGGATGGCGTCATACCGGCGAGCTCAGGAACTTGTGTCGGAGTTGCCTCCCGATCCCCTAACGGCAGCCCGGCGTATCAGAAATGCGTGCGGCTCCCTTGAGATCGCAACCCGGTGCATTCTAGAGAAGTTGTTTCCGAGCGTCGACCCGACAATCCTGGCTCAACTCTGCGAGCCTTTCGAGAGGGACTGGGCCAAGTAAGGAGTTTCGACCATGCAGAAAGCATTGCACCTGCGGACGACGGTTCAGCCGGGAGGCAAGGTGGAGTTTGTCAACCCGGAGTTGGAAGCGGGGCAGACGGTGGACGTCGTGGTGCTGCACGAGTCCAGCGTCAAGGGCCGTCCGATCATGGAAATTCTCAACGGCGGGCCGGAGCGCCGCCTGTTTGAGACCGCCGAGGAAGTGAAGGCGTACCTGTCGGAAGAGAAAGCGGCATGGGACCGCTGACCCTTCCCCTTGCTGGCTTGGTTTATCTCGACGCCAGCGGCCTCATCTACAGCGTGGAGCGAGTGGAGCCGTACCGCTCACTGCTGGAACCGATGTGGCAGGAAGCTCAGGATGGCAACCTCGCCGTTGTGAGCAGCCCCGTCCTAGTGGTCGAGGCGCTGGTAAAGCCGCTCCGGGATGGCAACACGGAGATTGAATTACAATACCGGGAGCTATTTGCGTCCAATGCGGTGAGACTGCTTGATGCCTCGTACCAGGTGTTTGAAGACGCTGCCCGTCTGCGCGCCTAGACCGGTCTGAAGATGCCCGACGCCCTCCACGCGGCGACAGCCCTTCGGTATGGCTGCGCGCTCTTCGTCACCAACGACACCGACTTTCGCCGTGTCCCAGGCTTGCCCATTGTCGTCTTGGAGGACCTTCTCGGAGACGGAAGCCAGGCACGGCCATAACCAGGAATGTGATCCATGCCGAACGATAACTTCAACCGCTACTGCGAAGAATTGCTCGCAAAGTACGTCCGCCGAAACCAGCAGGTGGTCACGAGACACCTTGAAAGCCTGTGCACCATAATCCGCAGCGCAGGGCACGTGGTGCAGACCATGTACGGGGGTTCCGTGCAGCGAGGCACCTACGTCACCGGCCTCAGCGACGTCGATGTCCTTTTGATAGTGAACCAGTCTTCATTGTTGAACCAGTCCCCGGCAGTGGTGATACAGCAGGTACGAAGAACCATAAAGGAGCGGCTGCCCAATAATTCCGTGAGGGCAGGCAACCTGGCGGTGACGGTCAGTTATGCCAGTGGGATCGAAATCCAGGTGCTGCCTGCCATTCGGACCACCAGCGGCGGTGTACGTATTGCCGAGCCGGGAAGCGCCGGTTGGAGCAACGTGGTGCACCCTGAAAACTTCGCCCGCAGGCTCGCCGAAGTCAACGACGCCAACAACGGCAGAGTGGTACAGGTAATCAAGCTCGCCAAGGCCATGGCAAACTGCCACGTCAGCCGTCCCAGCAGGAAGTTCAGCGGGTATCACCTGGAGTCTCTGGCAATCAACGCCTTCAGGAACTATCAGGGGTCCCAGGACCCAAAGGCCATGCTCAAGCACTTCCTCACCCACTCGGCGACGGCGGTGAAGAGCCCAATCGCCGATACCACCGGGCAATCCGGATACGTGGACGAATATCTGGGCCCAGCGAACTCCAGACTTCGCAACCGCGCCTCAACCTACTTTTCCCAGATGCGCGCCAACGTCAACTCCTGCACGACCAGGGCGAAGTTCAACGCCCTGTTCTGTGAAGGGGACTGAGGCCGGCAAATTCCGATGAACGGCAAATTCATAATGCTGTCCGGCAGCGCAAGCCTCGCGTGTCCCGCTGACAAGTTGGACATTGCTTTGCAGTTCGTTCGGAGCTTCGCTGGAGAGGTGCTGAGACGGGGCGGCGGCCTGGTGGTGCTTGCGGGGGATGAAGCGTCCACCAGGGACGAGCACGGCGTGCCGCACGTGTTCGACTGGCTGGTCCTGCGCGAAGACGAGAACTATGCCGAGAACACGACCGACAACCTGCGCACGTACGCGAGGGTCGTCATGTCTGACGAAGCCCCGGAGTCGAAGATGGACGCCGACAATCTGCGCCTGCTGAGAAATCTGGAGCAGAGAAACGTCGTAGAACTTTGCCCCATACGGCGAGAGGTGTTCACCGGCGGCGAGTACCGAAAGGTGATGGTCGAAAGAGCCGACGTTATGCTTGCCATCGGCGGCGGCAAGGGCACCTATTCCGCTGGCGCTGAGATGATCGCCTCGTGCAAGCCCGTGTTGCCGCTTGACCTGCAACTTGGCTCCACAGTTGACGACGGCGCGGGCGCCGTGGCCCTGCGCAGGGAGATGGTGTTGAACCCCGGTCTTTTCCTCCCGAATACGCACCAGAGCGTGCAGAACCGGTTTGGGCTGCTCGCCTTGGAACGCGCCATCAACGCCCCGGAGGTTGTGGCGAGAGTGGCAGCGGAGACGCTCGCCAGGGAACTCGACGCCCCTCCCCCAACGGAACGGTCAACGAAGACCGAACGCCAATTGACCGCTGCGTGGCGGGCTGTGAAAACTCTCCCCATGATTGCGGCCGCAATCAAGGTTATCGAATGGGCAAGGAGCTTGCTACCCTTCGTTTAGCAATCGAGCTGTCCAGCCGTTCGGGTTGGAACGTTGGTACATCTTGGATCGCCCGCAATCGTCGGCACGCGGCCATCAACTCGATTCCCCAAAGGCTACAGGCCCATCCACATCTCAAAGATGGTACTGCCTACCGTCAAGCCAGGCCCACTCAGCGATGCGCAGGATCAACTCCGGCGCCCTGGGGTGGCCCATGTCGATGGACAGGCCGAACTTGTTGGCGTTGTAGTTGGCGAAGTAGCCGGAGCGGTTGATGCCCGACTGGCCGCCGGCGAATGGGCCAGCGCGGCGCAGAGTTTCGGGGCGCTTGGCCGATTCCACCCGCAGCACCGTTGCGCCGTACTCCGACAGGTACTTGGTGGTCATTGGCCCCACGGCCACCCAGCAGAAATCGAGAACCTTCAGTCCTTGCAACGGCAAGTCGGCCATCAACTCAACTCCAATCTCAATTATTTTACATCGATTCACAGGATAAACAGGATTGAAATATCTGAATCCTGTCGATCCTGTATATCGATGTAAAGACCTAAACGACTCCCAATTGTGTGAGGCGGGCGAGGTCGCGGTCGTTCAGGCCGAGTTCGCCGCATAGGATTTCGCGGTTGTGCTCTCCGACGCGGGGGGCGCGGCGGCGTATGCCGACCCGTTTGGCGTCCTGCATATCCTTGACGAAGTGGCCGGGGTAGGTGACGGTTTCGCCGATGTCGTCGTGCTCAATCCGGTCGTAGTAGTCGCGGGCAGCCAGTTGGCGGTGGGCCAGGATGTCGGACGGCGTGGCCACGGGGAACAGCAGGATGCGCCGCTCCAGCGCGCCGTCGGCAAGCTCGTTGCGGGTGTGGGTCATGAAGAATGGGGCGACGTCGGAGACGGTCTGCTCCATGATCTCGGCGCGGGCGGTGCCATAGCCCAACTCCTCCCAGTTCACGGCGTCCAGCTCGGGGCTGCCCATGCCTTCTTCGGTCATCCATTCCAGCACGGCGCGGACGCTGCGGGCAGAACCGGCGGTGCCTCCGCCGGGTTGGAAATTCACGTAGCCGTCTTTGCACGGCCAGTTGATGCGGGTGAAGGTGCCTCCGGCGGATTCCCGGTAGGCTCCCATGCGGCGCAGGATGGTCTGCTCCAGGTCCCAGTACTGCGGAGCATGGGCCAGGGTGCGGGCCACGGCCTGCTGGCAGGACACGTCCACGTGCTGGCCCTCTCCGGTGAGCTGTCGGTGGGTGTGGGCGATCATGGCGGCAGCGGCACCGGCGGCGCTGCCGTGCTGGTAGAACTGGGGCATGCTGACCCGCAGGGGCGGACGGTCGCCGTCTCCGGTGAGGTGCATGAATCCTCCGAGGGCCATGCCTACGATGTCCGACGCCTGGTAGTCAGCATAAGGGCCATCCTGCCCGAAGGCGGTGATGGACACCATCACCAGCCGGGAGTTGATGGCCTGCAAGTCGTCGTATCCCAAACCCAGCGACGCCATGCGTCCCGGGTCGCCGGACTCGATGAGGAAGTCAGCGTTGGAGACCAGGCGTCGGAGCAGCGCGGCCCCGTCATCGGTGGCGATGTCCAGGGTGATGCCCCGCTTGTTGGCGCAGTAGGCCCACCAGAATAGGCTGCGCTCGGCTCCCGGTTCGTCGTGATAGAACGGGCCGACGTTACGGGCGGGGCTGCCGCCCGGGGGTTCCACCTGCACTACGTCCGCGCCCAGGTCCCCCAGCATCTTGCCACAGAGCAGGCCCCGCCCGTCGGTGAGGTCGAGGACCCGGTAGGGTGCCAGGAGGCCGGGGCCGTAGTCGTCATTCGTCATTGAGTAAACCCTTGCCGGATACGATTGTCTGAATCAGGATTCTCAAGATCATTGGATTGTCAGGATTGTCGCCACTCTGACATAAGAGACTCAATTCCGTGAATCCTTAAATCCGGCAAATCCTGATTCAGACATTGGATGTCAACACCGTCTAAAACGTCGCCAGTGGGTTGACCGGCGATCCGGTGGCGTTGTGCCAGCGCAGCGGGGCTACGGTGAACATGAACTCCCAGCGGTTGAGACGGCGGCACAACGGGGCGAGTTCGTCGAAATTGGCCGCGTCGATGAGCCACAGGCCCATGCCAACGATGCCGACCTTGTGGATAGGCAGGCCCACATAGGGATACTCGCCGGGGGCAACGTCCCAAGAGGCGTCGCAGGCGGCGATGGATACGCCGCGCTCGCGCAGCCAGGGCAGGGTCTCGGCGTGGAGGCCGGGTCGTCCCTCCGCGGCGGTGGGCGGGCCGACCTCCTGCCGGCGCTTGTACCAGCCCAATCGAATGCACAGCGCGTCGCCGTCGGTGACGCGGACACCCTGGGCTTCCTCAGCCGCTTCCAGGTCGGCGGTGAACACTGGCTCGTTGGCGTCCAGCCAATCCCGGCCCTTGACGGCGGTGATGTCCAGCAACACGCCGCGGGTGATGACGCCGTGCTTCACGTTGTCGATTGCGCCCGCGCCGGCCTTGTTGGCGTTGTTAATCAGGCTCGCGTCCTTGCCGTTGTACATCTTGCCGTTCCAGAACTGGTGGCACAGACTGTCCAGGTGGGTGACGGTCAGGCCGTGGAACGATACACCGAGAAAATCGCTGGCGCCGCCGCCACCTTCCGACGGGGCCGACTCGCCGGTGGATACCATGTAATGAAGGGGCGGGATGCTGGTGACGTCGGGCGCCATCTCCGGCACCAGCAGGCGCGAGCAGGTGACCGAAATGCCCTCGCTCACCAGCGCGGCGGCCTCCTTGCGTTTGGCCTCAGTGATGAGGTTCAGCGTGCCGAGTTCGTCGTCGTCACCCCAGCGTCCCCAGTTGCTCAATGAGTCGAACCAACTTAGGACCTGTTCTTCCGTGGGAATAGCCGGCGTAGTCATGATGTTCCCTCCGTCATGCGTCCGCAGCGTCGCGCTATTTCGTTTTCGATTGTGCCCGATTCTATTGCGCTGGGCCGGCAGGGTCAACGTAAATCATGCCAAATCCTAAGGCTATGTTGTGTGAAATAAGCCGTGACTCCTGCAAAAGTCGTAGATGCGCCTATGGCGCGCAGGAGTCCAGAGAGTACAATCCGCTTTGTTCTGGCGCTGAAACTACCGATTCAGGCTACTGGATTCCCGCTTTCGCGGGAATGACGGTAGTCATGCGGTAATGGCGATGGTTGAGCCGGGATGATGGTAGCCGATACATACATTGCACCGAGGGTTCTTTTCCCATGAGCAGCGTTGCCGGCGAAACCTTGCGGGAATCCGCATCGGCATACCGCTGGGTGGTCATGGGTGTCTGGCTCACGTCCAGCGTGGTCGCATTCATGATTATCTCCACCATCGGCATCCTGATGCCGGCTATCAGCGCCGAATTGGGGTTGTCGCCCTTTCAGCAGGGGATGTTGGGTTCCGCCGCCTACTGGGGAAACCTGACGCTGGCAATCCCCGTAGGTTGGTGGGCCTCCCGGTTCGCGCCCAAGATACTGACCACCGTCACCATGGTGCTGGGCACGCTGTGCCTGCTGGCCCAGGCCCTGTCGCCGGGTTTCGCGCTGCTTATTCTGGGCCGCGTGGCTTTCGGAATCACCGTCATCGCTCGTCAGCCGGCCCGGGCGTTCCTGACGCAGCAGTGGTTCCCGTCCCGCCAGGTGGTGCTGCTGAACAGCATTTCCAATGCGATGTTCGGGCTGGTGGTTGGGGGCGGCATTGCCGCCTCACCGTTCATCTTCGCCGCACTGGGCGACAACTGGCGGGCCACCCTGCTGTCCTTCACCGCCCTGTTCGGGGTCTTCACCGTGCTCTGGATTATCTGGGGACGCGAACGGGAGACGACGGAGTACCGAGGGCAAATGAGCGCGCAGGACGTGAACGTGCTGAAGGGAACTCTGCGGCACCGGGACCTCTGGATCGCAGGCTTCGGTTTCGTGGGACCGACTGCGGCCTGGTCGGCTTTCCTGAGTTTCTACCCAACGCTCATGCTGGACAGTTATCAGATGCCGCTCATCTGGTCGGGTGGCATACTGGCCGTGGGTGTGCTGATGGGCGGTGTTGCCGGCCTGGGGCTGGGTTGGGTCGCGACCGCGCACGACAAGGGACGCACCATCCTTTTGGTTAACGGTGTGGTCATTGGCGCGACGTTCGCCGGTATGACCTTTACCGGTTCGCTGCCCGCGCTGCTGGCATTAACCTTCGTCAATGGCATCGCCTTCGGATTTTGGCCCGTCCTCTATTCAACGCCGTTCCACCTGCCGGGCGTCCGTCCCCGGGAAATCGCGGTGAGCCTGTCGTTCATCCAGATGTCCAGTTCGGCCGGCATCACCATCGGCCCGCTGATTTGCGGAGCGTTGCAGCAGGCAACCGGAGACCTGCGCCTGTCCCTGGCCGTGGTCAGCTTCACGTCGCTGTCGCTGTGCGTGGCCGGCCTGTTGATGCGGGACGGTCTGTCGAGCCGGCGAATGTCGGCAACCGAACCCGCCATGCCGGCCACCCGTTCCTGATCCGCAGCGGCGCGGATTTCACGCTTCCCGCAGCCTCCGCGACAGCAGGCACAGGAACACAGCGACGGAGCCGGCGATGCCCAGGGATAGGGCGGTCAGCGGCGCGCCGATTTGCGTTACCATCCAGCCGTTGAGGGCGCTGGCCGGGAAGTGGGCCTGGATTGCCAGCACGCGCATTCCGCCCATGCGTCCGCGATACTCCGGGTCGGAGTTGCCCATCAGCAACGTCATTACCAGCACCAGCGACACCGAGCGGCCGATGCCGGTCAGCACCTTGATGGCCATGGCGATGGCCAGCACCACGCCGTAGGGCAGCAGTCCCGGCAGGGTCATCACGGCGACGGCGAACAGGATCATGGAGCCGTGCCAGCCGCCATTGACCGCCCACACCAGCCACCAGCCCTGCCGTCGCACGTTGCCCAGGCCGGCCACGACCAGCGCGCCCAGCACCGCGCCGGCGCCCATGGCTCCGTTGAGCAGTCCCAACGCCTCGACCCCGCCCATGAGGGTGTCGTGGGCGAAGATGGGCATCAACGCGGTGGTGAACGGGAAGCCGGTGACGTTGTACATGGCGGCGATGAGCAGAGCCATGAACAACTCCTTGCGCTGCCAGACGTGGCGCAGTCCGGCGGCCACGCCGATAATCACCTGGCGCGGCGTGGTGCCGCCCACGGTGATGTTTCGGGTCCGTACCATGAGGGCCATCACGCCGCCGATCACGTAAAAGACTCCGATGAAACCGAACAAGCCGGCCGGCGTTAGCGGAGTGTAGAGAAATCCGCCGACGATGGGCCCCACGAACTGGGTGAGGTTCTGCCCCAGGCCCAGCATGGCCACCGCGTTGGTGAGCCGCTCCCGGGGCACGGTATCGATCAGCAGCGCGTTGGTGACCGGCAACTCGATGGTGCGGAATGCTCCCCCGCCGATGATGATGACGAAGATCATCCAGACTTTCAGGCCGTCGGTCAGCAGCAGCGCCATCAGGACAAACGCCAGCGCCGCCGCAATGAATTGCCCTCCCGCCATCAGCAGCCGCCGGGGGAGACGGTCCACCACCGCGCCGGCAAACACAGACAAGAACGCCAGACCCAACGCGGAGCCACCGGCCAGTCCCACCAACAGGGGGTCGCCGGTTAACTCCAGCACCAGCCACAGAACGGCGATAACTTCCATCTGCCGGCCGGCCATGGCAATGTTCGCCGACACCCAGACCAACGAGAAATCGCGGGTCCGGAACGAGCCGAAAGTCTCGCCCGCCCGCTCGCCCAGCCCCGTACTCTTGACCAATCGGGCCAACTGGATGAACCCTCCCTCGCAAAACGGCGGTGATTATAGCACCGGGAGTTGGCTCCCCACCGTCATTCCGGCGAAAGAACGTCACCCCGTACTTGATACGGGGCCGGAATCCAGAGCAGGGGCGAATATTTATTCGCCCCTACACAGTCGAGGAGTCTTTGTCGCAGCGCGTTATCATTGTAGATGTGAAGGTATGAAGGAGCGAACGATGTCCAATATTGAGCCAATCCATCCTGGGGAGCACCTGGCCGAGATACTTGAGGAGCTTGGTATAAGTCAATACCGCTTGGCCAAGGCTATCGACACGCCGCCGCGCCGCATCAACGAAATAGTGCATGGCAAACGTTCCATCACTGCCGACACTGCGTTGCGGATTGGGAAAGCCCTGGGCACAACGCCGGAGTATTGGCTGAATTTGCAGCGGATGTACGACCTTGATGTAGCTCGCGCTGCCACTGACGTCAGGGCTATCGAACCGCTGGTTGGGTAGAGTTCGGGTGAGAAATCCTGCGTGATACAATCCTGCCTAAATTCGCATTTGACGGATACTAGGCAGGAGGAATACCTATGGAAATCGGCGTCGGACTGGACCACACCCTGGGCATGAACTGGGACGACCAGGCCAACCTGGCCCGCGAGGCTGCTGAGCTGGGCTACGAAAGCATCTGGACTCCCGAGAACATCGGCACCGATTCCTTCCAGGTGTGCGCCCGGCGCTGGCAGGCTACTTGCGACGTTGTTGACGGGGGCCTGACCACCGGCATCGGCGTGTCGCCGGTGATGTACCGGACGCCCATCGGGTTCGCCATGTCCGGCGGCACGCTGAGCCAGCAGACCGGCGGCAAGTTCATCATGGGCATCGGCGCCGGCAGCGCCTACCGGCCGGCCAACCGCCGGGATTTGGGGTTCCCCCGGGTGTCCGCGCTGAACCTGATGCGCGACTACCTGACCACCATCAAGGGACTGGTCAATGGCGAGCGGGTGTCCCACCAGGGCGAGTACATCAACTACAACAACATCCGCATGGCCATCCGGCCCGCGCCCAACACGCCCGTCTATCTGGGCACTCTGGGCCCCGAGATGCTGCGGCTGGCCGGCGAGATCGCCGACGGCGTGTGCCTCAACTGGTGTACGCCGGAGCAGATCGCCTGGAGCCGGGAGCGCATCGCTGAGGGAGCGGAGCGCGTGGGGCGCGATCCGTCTGAGGTCAAGGTTGTGGAGTACATCCGCATCTGCGTGGACGACGACGAGGAGGTTGCCCGCCGTTCCTTCGCCAAGAACTGCCTGGGCTATCCGCTGGGCGCCGCCGTGCCCACCGACCGCGAGCGGCAGTTCGGCTACCGCGCCCATTTCGAGCGCATGGGTTACACCGAGGAGCTGGCCGGCGCCGACGCCATCCGACGCGAGGGCGGCGACATGGACGCCGTGGCCGACGCCTACCCGTCCGAGGCTTTGTTGGCCGTCGGCTACTACGGCAAGCCCGACGGAGCCGCCGCTGCCTTCGCCAAGCTGGCCGAGGGCTTGGACGTGGCGCTGGTGCGCGTCATCGCCGCCCGACCGGAGATCGCGTCCACGCAAGCTGTCATGCACGCCTGCGCGCCGGAGCGGGTGCGGGCGGCTTTGGCCTGATTGACCGATCCAGGCGTCAAAGACTTTGCGACGGAGGCCCATCATGCACGTAGGCGCCGCTACCATCTTTCAGAATCCCGCCAGGTTCACCTCCGACTACCAGGTGTATCGTGAGGAGTTGCGGCTGGCCGACTTGGCCGAGCCGCTGGGTTTCCAGTCCATCTGGGGCGTGGAGCACCATTTCACCGACTACACGATGTGCCCTGACGTGTTGCAGTTCCTGACCTACATGGCCGGACGCACCACCGACATGAAACTCGGCAGCATGGTGTGTGTTTTGCCGTGGCACGACCCGATGCGCGTTGCCGAGCAGGTATCCATGCTGGACAACCTGAGCGACGGGCGGTTCATCCTGGGTGTGGGCCGCGGCCTGGCCAAGGTGGAGTACGACGGCTTTCGGGTGGACATGAACGAGTCGCGTACCCGGTTCATCGAGTCGGCCGAGTGCCTGCTGGCCGGCCTGGAATCGGGCTTCTGCGAGTTCGACGGCGAGTACATCAAGCAGCCGCGCCGGGAAATCCGACCCAATCCCTCCCGCAGCTTCAAGGATCGCACCTACGCCGCCGCCATCTCTCCCGAGAGCAGCCGCATCATGGCACAACTCGGCGTCGGGATGCTGGTGATCCCGCAGAAACCGTGGGACGAAGTGGAGCGCGACCTGTCCAAACTACCGCAACTCGTGGGACGAGAGCCACAGCGCGCTCGGCGACGATAGTTCACCGCCGGCTCCCGTGGTTGCCTGCTGGACGTTCTGCCACGAGGACGCCGACTATGCCCGCGACATGGCCCGCCGCTACATCGGCGGCTACTGGCACACCGTCATGGATCACTACCAGTTCAAGGCCGACCTCCACAAGGACATCAAGGGCTACGAATACTACGGCAAGGTCGCCGAGAAGATGATTGACTACGGCGACGACGAGGTGGTGGACTTCTTTGTCAACCTGCAAGTCTGGGGTACGCCGGAGCAGTGCTACGAGAAAATCATGCAAATCAGGGAGCGCACCGGCCACGACACCTACGTGGGCGCGTTCAGTTACGCCGCCATGCCCTACGATATGGCCGAGTCCAGCATGAGGTTGTTCGCGGCTGAGGTGATGCCGGAGTTGAAAGCCCTGGATTAGCGATTAACGATGTTCCAACTCCGCCCCTACCAGCAGGCTCTGCTCAAACAGACGCAGGATGCGCTGGCCGCCGACCTCAAAGGACGGGTGATGCTCCAACTGCCCACCGGCGGCGGTAAGACGGTAATCGCCGGCGCGTTCCTGGCTGACTGGCTGCAAGATGGACGCAAGGCAGTCTGGCTCACCCACCGCAAGGAACTGGCCGAGCAGACGCGTGGGATGCTCACCGACGCCGGCGTTTCCGCCATCGCCAACGTCAACTGGACTCCGGGCGAAGACGCGCCCGCCATGGCCGGCGGCGCAGTCATCCTGATGGCGCAAACCGTGGGCCGGCGCAACGCTCGCCGCGAAGTGTGGAACCGCTACGGCCCCAACGACCTGCTGGTGATCGACGAGGCCCACCATGCTGCTGCGCCCGGCTGGGAACGGGCGATGCGCCAATGGCCCGGCCCCATCGTCGGCATGACGGCCACGCCGTGGCGGCTGTCGGAGAAAGAGGGTTTCGACCATCTTTTTGGAGATCTGCTCTGTGGGCCGCAGACGGCCGACTTGCAGAGCTTCGGCTCACTCTGTGACGCGCAGGTGTTCATACCGCCTCCGGAAGAGCGCATCGCCGGCGGCGCGGTTGACCGCACCGGCGACTACACCGAGTCCGGCATCGAGCAGGCCAACCGGGATAGGCCGGACATAATGACGGCCGGCGCGCTGGCCTTCTGGCAGAAGCACGCTGATAACCGGCAGACGATTGCCTACGCCGTGTCCGTGGACCACGCGCACAACCTGGCGGCAGTGTTCAACGAGGCCGGCATTCCGGCGGCGGTCATCCTGGGCGACACCAACCGGGAGGAACGGGACCAGGCTATCGCCGGCTTTCAGGACGGCAGCATCAGGGTGCTGGTCAACGTAATCGTCGCCACCGAGGGGTTCGACCTGCCCGACGCATCCTGCATCATCATCGCCCGTCCAACCATGAGCCTCGCGCTATATCTGCAAATGGTAGGCCGCGGCCTGCGCCCCAAAGGCGGCGGCGACTGCCTCATCCTAGACCTGGCCGCCAACTCCGTAACCCACGGCCTGCCCGAAGACTACCGAGAATGGTCGCTGGAACCACGCGGGGCGCAGAAATCGGGCGAGGCTCCGGTGAGATTGTGTCCGATGCCATTGTGCGAAGCGGCGTCGCCGGCGGCCAGCCATAATTGTCGGGTTTGCGGATTTTCATTCGGCAAGGATTGTGAGCGTTGCGGACGGTGGCGCGCTCGCCGGCGCTGGCAGTATGAACAGCACTGCGGCGACAAGCACCAACTGGTTTGCGACTTGTGCCACATTGACGCCCACATCCAGGCGCATTTGCCGGTTACGCCACCGCTGGACGAACTGGTAAGGCTATATGACCCGGAGGACGAAATGACGTTCCGAAGTGATGTTGAGATTGACGACGACCTCGCCAATCGTCTGTTGGCCCTGTTTAAAGAACTGCTGGAATCAGAGAGGCAAAGCATCGCAGGGGCGGATGACGCGCGGCGGGAGGAGTTGCACAGGTTGATCGAAGAGCGAGAGGCGGTGTTGAATGATGAAGATGATCTAGTCCAGCAATTCGACGAATACATCGCCACATTGTCGCCACGTCCAAATCGAATTCGTGAACTCCAGATGTATGGAGATTGGGAGGGCACTCTCAAAGCAGAGTTGGCTAGCTGGAGGGACGAATTGAACGCATTGGAAAATCGGCCGGTTGACAATCAGTCGATTTTCAACAGCGCACGGAATAAGGCATTGCACCTGCTGCAACGCGCAGCGCAAACGACAGAACCGATAAGTGAGGGCCATACCGACGCTCCAGAGCCCTCCGATGATGCCGCTGATACGAAACAGCAAACCGATGGCGATACTGATGAGCTCAGCATATTTGACCTGTGCGGAATGAAATCAATGACCGGCCTCAGACCTAAATCCATTTCCTTTCCCGACGGGACCGAAGAGTCAATCAATGATTGGCGAAGGCTGTACGTCACGGTAGCTGACTGGCTTATAGACAACGGACGTTTATCGCAGCAAAACATTCCGAACAAGGTTCAAAGCCATTTCAGCGACGAGCAGGTGCAGTTTGATTCAGGAGCATTCAAATCCCGAAAACTCAAAAACGGGATGTGGTTAAATACCAACTTCTCTGCATCACAAACAATGGCGAGAATCTCTCAACTACTAGAAGCATACGGCGAAAACCCTGCGCAATTCCATGTCCAACTGCGCTGACGCTAATGGCCAGCGTGGTGTGCGTTACAATAGCAGTGCGTCCGCAAAACGACGCGCACTGGGAGCGTGTGCAGCAGGAAATTTATGAATCCCGTCGCGCCGGCTCGCGTAGTTTAGACTGAACGGAGGCGCGTCCTTGAATTGGATTTGGGACCCGGACAAAGACCGCATCAACAGGGATAAACATCGCATCAGTTTTGAGACAGCGCAACTGGTTTTCGACGACCCGCTTGCCCTGATGCGGCCCGATCCGTACCCTTACGAACCACGTTGGCAAACTGTCGGAACTGTTAATTTGGTCACCCTGCTCATAGTCCATACACGGCCTGATGCCAACTCCGGCCAACGGGCTGGACGTATCATCAGCGCCCGGAGAGCCACCAGGGTTGAGAGACGCGCTTACGAGGAAGGAGATTTTTGATATGACCGACCAGCAAAAGGCCGAACTCGCCGCCCTGGCTGCAATGTCTGAAGACGAGATTGACACCAGCGACATTCCCGAAGTTACGGACTGGTCTAACGCCAAACGCGGCGTGTTTTACCGACTGACCAAGAAGCGGATTACCCTGGACCTGGATGCCGACATAATCGCCTGGTTCAAGTCCAATACCAAAACCGATATTGACTGTCAGACGGCCATCAACCAAGTGCTGCGCGAATATGTCCAGTTGCGAAAAACAGCAGAGTGAGGAATAGCCCTATGCCCGACTGGTTTGACAAGCAGACTCTGGGCGACCTGCTGAACCAGGCCGCCGACCGTTTTGGCCCTCGCGAGGCTTTGATGTACGAGGGCCAGCGCTGGACGTTCGATGAATTTCGGGGAGAAGTTGACCGCGTCGCTCGCGCGCTGATCAATCTGGGCATCCAGCCGGGCGATAAGGTGTCCATCTGGATGCCCAACCGGGCGGAGTGGCTGTTTCTGTTCGGCGCCGTTGCCAAGATCGGGGCGATCCTGGTGCCCATCAACACCCGCTTCCGCACGGGCGACATGGAGTACCTGGTCAACCACTCCGATTCCGCCGCGCTCATCCTGATGGACCAGTCTGGCCCGGTGAACTATCTGGACATGCTCCGGGAAGTGGCGCCGGAGGTGGACAACGGTGACGCTGCCAATCTGCGGCCCGCCGCGTTTCCGGCGTTGCGCAACGTTATCATCGTAGGCGACGAGCGCCCAGCCGGCGCCATCGGCTGGGACGCATTGGTCGCCGGCGCTGACGAGGTTCCCGCCAGCGAACTGACGCAGCGGGAGGCTGGAGTCAGCCCCGACGATACGTTCCTGCTGATGTACACCTCCGGCACCACCGGCTTCCCCAAGGGCGTGATGCACTGCCACAACCCTATCCGCACCATCACCGACGCCGCCAACCGCATGGGCATGTCCTCCCGCGACGTGATCCTCATGTACCTGCCCCTGTTCCACTGCTTCGGCCTGTACGAGGGGCCGCTGATGTCGTGGGTTACGGGCGCGCGGGTCGTGCTGACCACCATGTTTGAGGCCGGTGAGACCCTGCGCCTCATCGAGTCCGAGCGGGCCACGGTGATGGACGGTTTCGACGCCCACTTCTACGACCTGTGCCATCATCCCAACGTGGACAAGACCGACCGCAGCAGTCTTCGCACCATCCTGCTGGCGGTGGGCATGGCGAGCAGCGAACCCGTGGCGCGGCTGGCACAGGAGAAGTTCTGTCCGACCCTCTCGGCGTGGGGCATGACCGAGGTGGGCGTCGGCGCGACCCGCACCTTCCTGGACGCGCCCACCGATGACCGCTGCGTGGAGAGCGGACACCCGTTGCCCGGCTACGAGTTCAAGGTCATCGACCCCGACACGGGCGACATGCTGCCTCCGTCCACCATGGGCGAGCTTTGCGTGCGCGGATACGCCACCATGCAGGGCTACTACAAGCGTCCCGAGGCCACGGCGGAGGCGATTGACGGCGACGGCTGGTTCCACACCGGCGACGTCGCCACCATCCGCGACGACGGCAGCGTGCGCTTCCTGGGCCGCTACAAGGATATGCTCAAGGTGGGCGGCGAGAACGTTGATCCCACGGAGGTTGAAGCGTTCCTGCTGGACCACCCGGCCATCAGCAAGGCGCAGGTCATCGGCGTACCCGACCCGCGCCTGTCGGAAGTCGCGTGCGCCTGCGTGGTTGTCGAGCCGGGCCAGGGCATTACCGACGCCGACCTGGACGCCTACTGCCGGGGCAAGATGGCCAGCTTCAAAATACCGCGCCACCTGCTGGTCGTGGATGACTACCCCATGACCTCCAGCGGCAAGGTGCAGAAATACCTGCTGCGCCAGATGGCCGCTGAGCAGTTGGGCTTGGCCGGCTAGGGAGTTGTCATTGCCAGCGCAGCACGGCAATCTCGTTCCCGCCTCTCTGCCCGTCATTCCTTCCTCTCTACCCATCGTTCCCGCCTCTCTCTACCCGTCATTCCCGCGAAAGCGGGAATCCAGATGCCGCAAGCTGACAGGACGGTTGCCAACAGATGACACCATATATCGGCATCACAGGATTCACTACACCCGCCGAAGTCGCCGCCGTTCTCGCGTCGCTGCCGGACGCGCCGGAGCGGCTGCTGATGTGCGGCGTCCTGCTCAGCAATGCCCTACTGTCCGGCGAGTCCAGCGACGCACCCAACCGTTGCCCGCCAACCGAAGCCATCGCCGGCATCTTCTCCGACGATCCGCGCTGCGTGAACCTGGTCCACTACCGGCCGCAGCCGGGGGCGAACCTCGCGGATGCGCTGGCGCGGGCCAGTGCAATCGGCGGCCCCAACTGCCACGGCGTGCAGATCAATGCCACCCGCGGCGTGCCCTGGCTCGATCCGGCGGCGTTGGTCGAATACCGCGAACGCAGCCAACCCCAACGTATTGTCCTGCAAGCCGGCCGGGAGGCGATGGCGTCCGTGGACGGCGATCCCGCCAGACTCGCCGAGCGTTGCGCCGAGTACGTCGGCATCGTAACCGACGTGCTGGTGGACGCTTCGGAGGGCCTGGGGCTGCCGCTGGACGCCGCTCGCTCCGCCGAATACCTGGATGGCATCGCTGATGTCGCGGCGGAGTTGGGGTTGGTCGTTGCTGGCGGTTTGCACGCCGACAACATCGAAAAGTTGCTGACGCCGCTGCTGCCTCGGTGGGCTGGTGTGAGCATAGATGCTGAGGGGCGGCTGCGGGATGCGGATGATGTGCTGGACGTTGGGGCGGCGGTGGCGTATCTGGGGGCGGCGCGCCGGCTGCTGCAACGAGATAATCAACGGAACAGGGAAAGCACTAGCGGCGATGGAAGTGAATTTTAGAACCAGCCGGTTGCATCGTCTATTTCACAACGAATCCGACCTAATACGGACTTTCGGTAATCGTCGTGCACAGTCAATACTGGCCAGGTTGGTTGTGTTGCGCCAGCGGGCCACGCTATCGCAAGTCCCGACCACACCGCCGGAGCGTCGCCATCAACTTACCGGGAATCGCGACGAACAGTACGCGATTGATATTGACCGCCAGTATAGGCTCGTGTTTATACCTGACCATGATCCAATCCCCCGCCGGCCCGATGGTGGGGTTGATACGGACCAGGTAACTGCTGTCGTCATCACAGAAGTGATAGACTACCACTAACAGGAGACACGAAAATGGTGGATCGAAAGCAAACACGAACCTACCCATATTGCCCCGACTATGCGACCCCTCCGGGGTACGTCCTGCAAGACCATATTGAGGCCAAGGGCCTGACCCCTGTTGAATTCGCCCGGAAGCATTCGCTTGCAACGGAGCTTATTGAAGGCGTCATCGCTGGGAGCGCTCCCATTGATGAGGAACTGGCCGCTATCTTCGGAAGCGAATTCAGTTTAGAGGCCAGCTTCTGGCTCAGGGCGGAAGCCGACTACCGCAGGCGTCTTGAACAAAAAGCCACAAATGCGGCAGCGGACTGACTTGGGAAACGGCAAAGGCGGCTCAAACATTACTGTCTCCACCGTCAAGCGCATTGTCTGTCTCGCCAACTCCCGCAAGAGAGGTGGCCGTTGCGTCGCCGGCAAGGAGTTGTTGCCTGACGATCGTCTCGGCGGCTGGATTCGCCCCGTAAGCGCCCGGCATGATGAAGAAGTGTCGCCGCAGGAATGTTGCTATACCGATGGCGGCGACACCATGCCTTTCGTGTTCGCTACGATTGGAATGCTCTCGCTGCTCCCGCATACGTTTCTCATGCCTCTGATACTTTCGTCGCTGTGATTGTTATCAAACTGGCCCTGTAGGATGACCATGATGAATGTTACGCTATGGCGGTCTTTGACACATCGCCTTGCGCTGATGGCCGTGTTAATCATGACCGGGCTGGTCTTCGCAGCCTGTGCCGCGCACGACCGGGCTGAGGATCAGGAGATACTTTCGACTGGGACCCTCATCGAAGAGACCCATTTCCCGACTGGTACACGCCTATGGAACGGGATGCACGTTTTCGGGCGGTGAGCGCCGGTTCCGTGTTCACTTGCGGCCTGCGGCTGGACGGGTCGCTGTATTGTTGGGGGCACGACAATGCCGATGAGGAGAAGGGCCAATTGGACGTGCCAAAGGGGGACACCTATGTGGCGGTCAGCTCCGGGACTCACGGCAGTTGCGCGCTCCGGGACGATGATCGCCTGAAGTGCTGGGGCAGCGTGGACGGCGGGAGCAAGCGCTTCACGAAGTTCAAAGCGGTTGACACCACGAGCGGATCCACCTGCGGGATCCAATTGGACGGACTGCTGAAATGCTGGGGAACAGACAATTTGTCGAACGAACCGGAGGGTTCCTTTGTATCGCTATCGAATGATGGTGCGTGGGCATGTGCGGTGCGCGATGACGGCGCCCTGGCGTGCTGGGGCTGGCTCGCTGATAAGGATTGGGCGTCGGTTCCGGACGGCAGGTTCAGGTCAGTGAGTCTGGCTACATGGGGCGCATGCGCTCTGCGCGAGAGCGGTGAAATAGTGTGTTGGGGCGAGGCCGGTGAAGAGTATTTGGACCCGCCTTCCGGAGTGTTTGCCTCATTTGATATGGGCACCCACCACGGTTGCGGCGTCCGGACCAATGTGACGGTGGCGTGCTGGGGCGCAAATCCCCGCGGTCAGGCGTCGCCCCCCGATGGCAAATTCCTTTCGGTGAGTGCTTATCGGCATACTTGCGGCGTTCGTGAAGACCATCGTGTGTCCTGCTGGGGGGATAGCCACATAGTACCTGCGCAGCTCGGGTCATCAGGAAGAGCGGCGCAATAGTGCGTATGCTCTGGCGCGCGATCGCCGAGGCCCTGGAACGTCAAGCCCGCAAGTTCGGCTACGTAGGTGAGCAGACGCCCGCCGACCGGGACGAATGGGACGCCGCGTGATGAGGCTCTACACCATCGGTTTCACCCGCAAGTCGGCCGCCCAGTTCTTCGGGTTGCTGAGTGATTCGGGGGCGCGGCGGGTGGTGGACATTCGGCGGCGCAACACCTCCGGTCTCGCTGGATTCTCCAAGAAGGACGATCTGGCGTGGTTTCTGCGCGAGCTTTGCGGCATGGACTACATACACCTGCCCCGGCTGGCTCCTACGGATGAACTTCTGGACGCCTACCGCAAGAAGCAGATCACCTGGGATGAGTATGTGCCCATATTCACGCGCCAGATTGAGCGCCGGCTCATTCACGCCGCTATTCCCCAAGATATAATCGCCGACAGTTGCCTGCTGTGCAGCGAACCCACCGCCGACCGCTGCCATCGCCGGCTGGTCGCCGAGCACCTGCAAAGGCATTGGGGCGACGTTGAAATCGTCCACTTGGTTTGACAACAAATGACAAGTCCCCCTTGTCCTAACCCTCCATCCATCCGTACCATTTAACCTAGCCGTCCAATCGCCCCATTCCAAATACCCGGAAACTCCCAATCCTGAAAATCCTCTAATCTCGATAATCCTGATTCAGACAATCACGCGCCACCCTCAAACACCTCTGCGCCACCCGCGGAGCTACCGCCGGGAGAAGGCAATGAGAGACGATCCAGGAAATACTGAGTCGGGCCTTGG